>JAYZWL010000056.1:0-8520 GCA_036154955.1 Pseudomonadota bacterium
GGCGTGGGCCCGGGCGGGGGGGGCGCCGCCGCCGCGCTGGGTTGCGGCCCGCGCCTGTTCCGGGCCCGCCCGCTGGGGGTGGGGGGCGCCGGCGCCGCGGGGGGCGCGGGCGACGCCGGCGCGAACCGGAAACCGCAGCGATTCGCCCTCCTCCACCACGGCTTCGCCCATGGCCTCGATCAGGCGGCGCGCGGCGGCTTCGGCCTGGGAGGGGGCGGCCACATGGGCGATCAGCACGGCGAACTCACGCTCCCCGACCCGGGTCAGCAGCTCCCCCGGCCGCAGCAGGGCGCGCAGGCGGCGCGCGGCGGCGCGCAGCGCCGGGACGGGGCGATCGGACGACAGGGGGCCGCGGCCGGCGAAGGCCCCCGATCCGGAGTGGTCGAGCGCGAGGCGAAGCACCGCCGGTCTTGCGTCCGCTCCCATCAGCCCGGTGAGCCGTTCGCGGGCGCCGCGCAGATTGGGCAGGCCGGTGGCGGGATCGCGCGTCGCCTCCTCCCGCGCCTGGGCGAGCCGCCTTTCCAGCGCCGCGGTCCGGGCGGAAAGGCGACGGGCGAGCGGCGCCAGCCCGAAGCGCCCCAGCGCCAGCGCCAGCAGGACGCCGCCGGCGCCCGCGGCGGCCGCCGTCCGCCGCATCCGGGCTGCGGCGGCGTCGGCGTGCAGCCGCCCCTGGCGGCGACGCAGGTCGTAGGCGTCGGCGAGCGCGTGGGCCGCGTCCTCTATCCGGCGCGCCAGCGCCTCGGCGTCGGCGCGATAGGCGGTCGCCTCATGCGGGCGGGCCGTGGGGCCTGCGGCGGCGGGCGCAGGGCCGGAGGCAGGAGCGCGGGATCCCGCCGGCGCGACGGCGGCGGGACCGGACCGGGCCTGCGGGGCGGGCGGCGCCAACGCCGCCAGCGCCGTGGCCGCACGCAGCAGATCCGCCAACGCCGCCGCGGCCGCCGCGTCGGCGCCCGGAGCGAGGCCCGGGTCGGGATCCCGCCCCGGATCCCGACCCGGATTCCGGCCCGACCCCCCTGGGATCGCGGCGCGGGCGGCCTCGGTCCGTCCGGCGCGGAAGCCACGCAGCATGGCGGAGAAACGCGCCGCCTCCTCCGCCCGGTTCAGGGTCGGGTCGAGCAGGTTCCGGGCGTGGTGGGCGAGGTCGGCGGCGCGCGCCGCCTCCGCCTGGATCGCCTGGACGGCGAGGTCGGCGCGGCGCATCGCTTCCGCCTGCCGCAGCAGCAGGCCGCCGCTCAGCAGGGCGTAGACCACGAACAGGCCCAGGATCGCCGAGAGTGCCGGTCTTGCGCTCATGTCCCCATCGGTTCCGACGCCGGCGCCGAGGCGGCGGGCCATCGGGCAGGGCGTCCGGTCGGGTCTAGGGGGCGAGTGATGAAGAAACCGTTTTCGACCGCGCCGTGCGGCGCGCCGGAGAGGCCCCGGGTCGAGCCCGGGGCGCCCTCGGGCCCCCCGCCGGAGCGCGAGCCCCCGCGGGAGCGCGGCCCGGGAGCCGATGCGCCGCGCCGGCCGCGCGACCGGGCGACGGGCTCAGCGGAAGGCGTCGGGCCGGGCCTCCCGCGCCATGCGGTCCAGCACGGCGTTGACGAATCCGGTCTCCTTCCCCTCGGGGAAGAAGGCGCGGGCGACGTCGACGAATTCGGTGATGGCGACCTTGGGCGGCGTGTCCTTCACCGTCCAGAACTCCGCCCCCGCGGCGCGGAACAGCGCGCGCAGGGTCGGGTCGATGCGGTTGATCGGCCAGGCCGCCGCCAGCGCCCGGTGGGTGGCCTGGTCGATCTCGGCCTGACGGTCCACGGCGCCCTCCAGCAGGGCGCGGAACAGGTCGGGATCGGCCTCGTGATATTCGTCGCCCTCGATCACCTGGCCGAAGCGGTGGGTCTCGAACTCCTTGGCGATCTCGCGCCAGTCCTCGCCCGAGGCCTCCATCTGGAACAGCGCCTGCACAGCGGCGAGACGGGCGGCGGAACGCGCGAGGCGGCGCGCCTCGCGGGCGGGGGAGACGGGAGGACGGGGCATGGAGGGTCTCCGGGCGGTCAAACAGCGGCGGGACGCGGCCCCCGGCGCGGTGGCGCGGGGGGCCGATTCCCTGAGGACGGGCGCCGGACTTATCAGGCCGCGAAGCGGCGGGCCAGCGCGATCAGGTGCAGACAGGCCTCCGCCGCGCCGCCGCCCTTGTTCATGCGGGCGGGATCGGCGCGGACCTCGGCCTGCTCCAGGTCCTCGGTGGTCAGGATGCCGTTGCCGATGGCGATCCCCTCCAGCCCCAGCAGGGTCAGGCCGCGGCCGCTTTCGTTGCACACCAGCTCGAAATGATAGGTCTCGCCCCGGATCACGCAGCCCAGCGCCACGAACCCGTCATAGCCGCCGCGGGCATGGGCCATCCGGATGGCGGCGGGCACTTCCAGCGCGCCGGGGACCTCGATCAGCTCATGCGTGGCGCCCGCCGCCTCCAGCGCCGCGCGGGCGCCGGCGATCATGCCGTCGGCGACCTTGCGGTAGAAGGGCGCCGCCACCAGCAGCACATGGGGCGCGGCCCCCTCGAAGGTCGGCGGGGGCAGGGCCCCGTCCTGGTCGGTGCTGGCCATGCGCGGCCCTCCCTCAGTCGGCGGAGATGGCGCGGGTCCCGGCGATGGAGAGGCCGTAGCCCTCCAGCCCGACCACCTTCGGCGCCTTGGAATTGGTGAGCAGGGTCATCTCGTGGACCCCCAGGGCGGCGAGGATCTGGGCCCCGATGCCATACTGGCGCAGGGTCTGGGTGGACACGCCCGGCGCGGTCCCGTCCAGCGCCGCGCGCAGCATCCCGGGAGAGAGATCGCGCAGGATCACCACCACGCCCCGCCCCTCGGCCGCGATGGCCTGCATGGCGGCGGGAAGCTGGCCCGCGCGGTCGGGGTTGGCGCCCAGCACGTCGTCGAGCGGGTTAAGCACGTGCATCCGCGCCAGCACCGGGCCCGGCGCGGTCAGGTCGCCCTTGCTGAGCGCCAGATGCTCCCCCCCGCCCGGCGCGTCGGCGAAGACGCGCAGCAGCCACTCGCCGCCATGGGCGGAGTGGATGGACTTCGCCGCCGTCTCCCGCACCAGGTTGTCGTGGCGGCGGCGATAGGCGATCAGGTCCGAGATGGTGCCGATCTTGAGCCCCTGCTTCTGGGCGAAGGCGATCAGGTCGGGGAGGCGGGCCATGGTCCCGTCCTCCTTCATGATCTCGCAGATCACGCCGGCGGGGTTGAGCCCGGCGAGGCGGGAGATGTCGACCGCCGCCTCCGTATGCCCGGCGCGGACCAGCACGCCGCCGTCCTTGGCGCGCAGCGGGAACACATGCCCGGGCGTCGCGATGTCGGCGGGGCCCGACCGCGGGTCGATGGCCACCGACACGGTGCGCGCCCGGTCATGGGCGGAGATGCCGGTGGTCACGCCCTCGCGCGCCTCGATCGAGGTGGTGAAGGCGGTTTCGTGCCGGCTCTGGTTGTTGGAGGCCATCAGCGGCAGGCCGAGCTGGTCGATCCGCTCGCCCTGCATGGCCAGGCAGATCAGCCCGCGGCCATGGGTGGCCATGAAGTTGATGGCGTCGGGCGTGGCCATCTGGGCGGGGATCACCAGATCGCCCTCGTTCTCCCGGTCCTCGTGGTCGACGAGGATGAACATGCGCCCGTTGCGGGCGTCCTCGATGATCTCCTCGACCGAGGAGATGGCGTCGGTGAAGTCGGTGTCGGCCATGGGTTCCGCGTCCCCTCCCGCAATATCGTTGCGCCCGGATCTATGGCGCCCGCGCGCGGAGTTCCAGAGGGCGGGCGCCGGTCGGCGGGCGGGGAGGCCCCGGGGCGGACGGCGCGCGCGGACGCGGGCGGCTCAACCCGCGGGAGAGGCGGGCGCGATCCGAGGTTGATCGACCGCCCGGCCCCGCCTACCGTTTTCCGCGCCGCCCGTCCCCGCGCGGCGCCCCAACAAAACAAGACCCATACCGGGAGGAAAACCATGAAACCCCTTGCCGCCGCAGCCTTTTCGGCTGCGATCGCCCTGCTGTCGGCGCCGCTGGCCGCCGAGCCCCTGCCCACCGGAGACCCCGCCGCGCTGGGCTTCGACCCCGCGCGTCTCGCCGCCATCGACAGCCGCCTGACCGCCGCCATCGAGGCCGGCGACATGCCCGGCGCCTCGATCCTGATCGCGCGGCATGGACAGATCGTCCACGCCTCGACGCTGGGCCAGGTGGCGCCCGACGGGCCGCCGATGGGCCGCGACGCGATCTTCCGCATCTACTCTATGACCAAGCCGATCACCTCGGTCGCGATCATGATGCTGGCCGAGCAGGGGCGGCTGTCGATGTCCGACCCCGTCGCCCGCTTCCTGCCCGAGCTGGGCGAGCTGACGGTCGCCACCGGCCGCGACGCCGACGGAAAGCTCGTCACCGAGCCGGCGAAGCGCAAGATCACCCTCCAGGACCTGATGCGCCATTCCGCCGGCCTCACCTACGGCTTCTTCGGATCCGGTCCCGCGCGGGAGGAATATCTCAAGGTCCGCGCCGGCGATCCGGCCAAGACCAACATGGAGATGATCGCCCAGCTCGCCGCCCTGCCGCTGGAGCATCAGCCCGGCGAGGTCTGGGAATATTCCCGCGCCACCGACGTTCTGGGCGCGGTGGTCGAGGCGGTGACGGGCCAGACGCTGGGCGAGGCGCTGGACGAGATGATCTTCGCGCCGCTGGGCATGGACGACACCGCCTTCTGGGTCGAGGATCCCGCCCAGCACGCGCGCATCGCCGAGCCCTATCCGCAATATTCCAAGGTCGGGCCCTACGACTTCTCCGACCCGCGGGAGAGGACGGCCTTCGAATCCGGCGGCGGCGGGCTGGTCAGCACGCTCGACGACTATTCCCGCTTCGCCCAGATGCTGCTGAACGGGGGCGAGCTGGACGGCGCGCGGCTGCTGTCGCCGCAGACCGTGGCCTACATGACCTCCGACCATCTCGGCGGGCGGATCAAGCCGGGCAAGTATTACCTGCCGGGCGCGGGCTACGGCTTCGGTCTGGGCGTCGCGGTGCGGCTGGCGGACGGGGTGTCGCCGGACATGGGCGTCGCCGGCGAATACCGCTGGGGCGGGGCCGCGGGCACGGCCTGGTGGAACGACCCGGTCAACGACCTGCAGGTCGTGTTCATGATCCAGTCGCGCCCCAAGGGGTCGGAGATGCGGCCCTGGCTGAAAAGCATGGTCTACGCCGCGATGACCGACGCGCCGCCCGCCGACTGAGCGCCGCGGGATCGCGCAGGGCGGGGGAGAGGGCGGGCGCCGCCCTCTTTCCCCGCCTTTCCCCCCGCCTTTCCCTCACATCGCCAGCACCGTCGCCACCAGCCGCGCCTGCCGGTCGCAGGAAAGCTTGTCCATCGCCTCGCGGATCTGCACCCGCACGGTGGCCAAGGACGCGCCCCGCGCCGCCGCGACTTCGGCCGGAGAGGCGCCGGAGGCGAGCCGGACCGCCACATCCGCCTCCGCCCCGGTCAGCCCGATGTCGCGCAGCGCCCGGGCGCGCCGCGCCGCCTCCGCCGCCGCTGAGGGGCGGGAGGTGACCAGCACCGCCAGCCGCGACAGTTTCCAGGCCGGGTCGGAGACGGCGACCGCCCGCGCCTCGATCCGCCGCGCGCCCGTCTCCAGCAGCGTCGCGTCGCGGGGCAGGCCGGGGGCGAGGCGGCCGGGGCCGACGGTCTCGCGCGCGTCGAGCCGCCCGAGCGCCTCGGCGAAGGCGGCCAGCCGGGCCTGCGCCGCGGGGTCGCGCAGCGACGCCCGCCCGAAGGCGACCCTCCAGGGCGAGGGCTCGCCCTCCCCGGGCTCCGCCGCGCCGAAATCCGGGTCCGCGGCCAGCACCGTCAGGTCCCGGCCCAGCAGCGCCGCCGGCCCCGCGCCGCCGGCGATCCGCCGCCGCGCCGCGTGAAAGGCCTGCGCGTCCGCCGCCCGGATCGCCCGCCCGCGCAGCCGCATGAACATCTCGATCTCCGGCGTCGCGGCGGCGATGGCGGCCAGGTCCGGGTCCTCGTAGGCGCCGCGGCCGAACTCGGTGTAGATCGCCACCGCCCCCAGCCGCCCCGGCCCCAGCGGCAGGATCACCGAGGCGGCGTCGTCGTAAAGCCGCTCCGCCCGCAGGAAATCCGCGTGGAACTCCGTCCCCCGCACCGCGTCCAGCGCCACGAGCCGCGAGGCGGCGTGGAACGACCGGCCCGAGGCCAGCGCCGGCCCCATCCACGGGTCGAGCGCGTGGTAATGGTCGTGATAGAGCCGCCAGGCCGCGTCCGGCATCCGCATTCCGAAATATTGCGAGGGCGCGTCGCCGGTTTCGTCGACATCGAAGAACACCGCCTTCGAGGCGCCGCGCATCCGGGTCAGCGCGCCGAGAAACGCCTCCGGCGCGTCGTCGCCGAGCGCGATGGACAGGGCCAGCCGCGACAGCTCGCGCGGGTCGGGCGGGGGCGCTTGAGGCATCGGACGCTCCGCAGTCGCTGCAGACCCCGTCACCCTACCTCAAACGAGGTATGCGCTCCAACGCGATGACGTTCAGGGTAGGTCCATATTCGACGGGGCGCCCCCGGGGCCGGCGCCGGCGGTGGGAACCGCCGTCCCCGCGGCCCGGGGACGTCTGATTTGAGCAAGCTCCGATAGTCGCGTCAGGCGGGATTGAAAGGCGGACGGCCCGGGTTCCTCACGGAGCCCGGGCCGTCTTTTCCACGGTTCGGATGGGCGCTGAGGCGCCCCGCGGGCCGGCCTCAGCCGGCCTCCGCCAGCCGCGCCACGTAGCGGGCCAGCGTGTCGATCTCCAGGTTCACCCGGTCGCCCGGCGCCCGGTCGCCCCAGGTGGTCACCTGCTTGGTATGCGGGATCAGGTTGACCCCGAACACGTCGCCCTCCACCTCGTTGACGGTCAGCGAGGTGCCGTTCAGCGCCACCGAGCCCTTGGAGGCGATGAACCGCGCCAGCGCCGCCGGCGCGCGGAAGCGGACGCGGGTGGAATCGCCCTCGTCGGTCTCCGACAGGATCTCCGCCACCCCGTCGGCATGGCCGGTCACGATATGCCCGCCCAGCTCGTCGCCGACCTTGAGGGCGCGCTCCAGGTTGATGCGGGTTCCGGGCGCCCAGGCCCCGAGATTGGTCTTCGACACCGTCTCGGCCGACACGTCCACGTCGAACCAGCCGCGGCCGTCGGTCTCTCCCGCGCCCACCACGGTCAGGCAGACCCCGTCGCAGGCGATGGAGGCGCCCATGTCGGCCTTCGCGGTGGCCGGCGCGCACAGGATGCGGGCGCGCAGGTCGCCCTGCATCTCCAGCGTGGCGATCTCGCCGATATCCGTGACGATCCCGGTGAACATGGCGCGTATCCCTTCGCAGGCCGATCCCAACCGGTTCCTGACCTAGAGAAGCCGGACGGGCTGGGCAAGTGGGGGGAGGCGGGGGGCGGGCGGGGCCGGACCGACGCCGCCCCGCCCCGCCGGCTCAGTCCATCACCACCGCGACCTTGCCGATGACCGAGCGGTCCTCCAGCGCCTTCAGCGCCGCCGCCCCCTCCGCCAGCGGGAAGGTGCGGGAGACGCGGGGGCGGAACCGGCCCTCCGCCACCCAGCCGCTCATCCGGGTCCAGGCCTCCAGCCGCTTTTCGGGATGGCGGCGGCCATACTGGCCCGCGCGCACGCCGATCAGCTCGATCTCCTTGATCAGCACGATGTTGGAGCCGATCCTGGCGATGTCCCCGCCCGCGAAGCCGATGATGGCGAGCCGGCCCTCGGGGCGCAGCATCCGCACGCCCTCGGTGAACATGCGCCCGCCCACGGGGTCGTAAACGAGGTCCGCGCCGCGGCCGCCGGTGATCTCCCACACCTTGTCCTTGAGGTCCGGGTCGGCGGGGTCGAGCGCGTGATGCGCGCCCTCCTCCAGCGTCACGGCGCGCTTCTCCTCGGTGGAGGCGATGGCGATGACCTGCGCCCCCAGCGCCGCCCCAATCTGCACCGCGCCGAGGCCCACGCCCCCCGCGGCGCCGGCGACCACCAGCGTCTCTCCGGGCTGGAGCCGGCCCCGGTCCACCACCCCGTTCCAGCCGGTGGAATGGCCGACATAGAGGCAGGCGGCGTCGAGGTCCGACATCCCCTCGGGCACCGGCAGAAGCTGGTCGGCGGCGACGGTGGAGAGCTCGGCGAAGCCCGCGCCCGCGGCGCCGGTCATCGCCACCGCCCGGTCGCCGGGCTTCCAGCCGGTCACGCCCTCGCCCACGTCGACGATGGTTCCGGCGGCCTCCAGCCCGGGGATGAAAGGCGGCTCGGCCTTGTGCTGGTAAAGGCCGCGGGTCATCAGCAGGTCGGGGAAATTGACCCCCGAGGCGTCGAGGCGCAGCCGCGCCTCGCCCGGTCCCGGGGGCGGGCTTTCCAGCGTGTTGAGCGCCAGCGCGTCGGGCCCGTCGAGCGTCATGCACTGCATGGCGCGGTAGCTGAGCGCGCCGCTCATGCGCGGGGTCCGCCACGGCGGGCGGGGGCGGGCTGGGGGGCGGGTCGG
>JAYZWL010000057.1:0-35583 GCA_036154955.1 Pseudomonadota bacterium
AGACGGGAGACGGGAGACGGGAGACGGGAGACGGGAGACGGGAGACGGGAGACGGGAGACGGGAGACGGGAGACGGGAGACGGGAGACGGGAGACGGGAGACGGGAGACGGGAGACGGGGAGACGGGGAGACGGGGAGATGTCGATCGCGCGGACCGAAGCGCGGGCGCGGCCGGCGCGTCGAGCCGCCGCCGCCGCGACAGGCGCGCCGGCGGTCCGCCGTCGGGAGACAGCCTGTCCCTCCGCGGCCGCCGCGGCCCCGAAGCGGGAGGCGTCGCCCTGCGCAAGCCGGCGACCCTCGCCGCACGCCAAGACCGCGGAGGCCAGGACGACGGCGCGCGCCGCCCCGCCGCGCGCACCTGGCGCGCCGGGGCGGCGCAACAGCGGCGCCGTCCGAACCGGTCCGGCGTCGACGGCGGGCGCGGATGCGCGACCGGCGCCGCCGATTCGTCAGGCGACGGACCGGCGGTCACGGCCTCGTCGGCGGTGCTCCAGCCTCGCGGCGTCGTCCTGTCGAACGGCGTCGGCATCGACCGACGGCGCGGGCGCCGGGTTTCGGCCGTGCGACGCGATCCTTGCGGCGCCTGACGCCAACGGCAGGCGCCCCATGACAGGCGCCCCATGACAGGCGCCCCGTGGCAGGAGACATGTCGCGGCCGCGCCGTGAGGCGATCTTCGGCACGGGAGGTCGCAGGTCCGTCGGCGGCTTCCGGCTGACCGGGGACCGGCGCGCCCGCCTTGCGCCGCTGTCGCCCGGTCCCCCCCGCGCGCTGCGCCGGGGGCGGAGGATCGGCGCGCATTCGGCGGGAGCCCGCGCATGTCGCGCGCCTCGCCCTCTGTCGGTGGAAACACCCGCTGGACCGTGGCCGACCGGCGACCGCTGTTCGGGAACGCGCATTCGGTCGCCGCGCGGACCGGCGCCGCGTCTACGTCCGCCGCCTGCAGGCGGCCTGCAGCTGTCTCGCATCCGTATGCGTCGTCACGGTTGTCAGCCGTTGGCGGTGCGTCGCGGCCTCCAGGCTCCGGGCGAGTCTCCACCGGCGAAAGCATGGCGTTTCGATGCGCCGCGAAGAGCCCCGCCGCCGCGAGCGGTCGAGCGGCGCGCCGTCGCCCTGATCCCGGCCGCGCTGCGCCGCCCTTGGAGGCGAGGCGCCGGCCTGCGCCGCGGCCATACCGCACCCGACGCGCCCAGGCGGCGGGGTTCGACTTCGGGTCGAAGGCGCGCCGGCCCGCGCGACGGAGCGTCCCGCTTTCGTCCGTCGCCACGGCCGCAGGTTCGCCCGGGGCGGGCGGCGCGCGGTCCGCCCGGGCCGCGCGCCGCCGCGCTCGCAGTCGCCCGGGTCAGGCGCCCGCCCCCGAGGCCCCGGCCGCGGAGGTCAGGACCGGTAGTCTGCGTTGATCTCGATATACCGCTTCGTCAGATCGCAGGTCCAAACGGTGGCCGAACCCGAGCCGACGCCGAGATCCACCGTGACCTCCAGCTCCTGCCGTTTCATGTAGGCGGCGCCGTCGGCTTCCTTGTAGCCGGGCGAGACCCAGCCGGCCTCGGCCACGGTGATGTCGCCGAAGCGGATCGAGAGCAGGTCCCGGTCGGCGGCTTCGCCTGACTTGCCCACCGCCATGACGATGCGGCCCCAGTTCGGGTCCTCGCCGGCGATGGCGGTCTTGACCAGCGGCGAATTGGCGATGGCGAGGCCCACCTTCTTCGCCGCCCGGTCGGACTTGGCCCCGGTCACGGTGACGGCGACGAGCTTGGTCGCCCCCTCGCCGTCGCGCACGATCTGCTGGGCGAGGTCGCGCAGCACCCGTTCCAGCGCCGCGGCGAAGGCCGCCGCCCGCGGGTCGCGCTTGGAGGCGATCGGGTCCATGGCCGCGCGCCCGGTCGCCGCCACCAGCACGGTGTCGGAGGTCGAGGTGTCGCTGTCCACGGTGATGGCGTTGAAGGTGCGGTCCGACGCCTCGGCCAGCATCCGGCGCAGCAGGTCGCGGTCGATGGCGGCGTCGGTGAACACGAAGCCCAGCATGGTCGCCATGTCCGGCGCGATCATGCCCGAGCCCTTGGCGAAACCGGCGATGGTCACCTTGGCCCCGTCGAGCGCCAGCACCTCCGACGCGCCCTTGGGGAAGGTGTCGGTGGTCATGATGGCGCGGGCCGCGGCCTCGCCCGCGTCCTCGGAGAGCGCGGCGTTCAGCTCGTCCAGCTTGGCGGCGATGCGCTCATGGGGCAGGGCCTCGCCGATCACGCCTGTCGAGGCCATCCAGACGCCGGACTTGGGCGCGCCGGTGGCGGCGGCGACGGCCTCCACCGCCTCGGCCCCGTTGCGGCCGGTGAAGGCGTTGGCGTTGCCCGAGTTGACCACGATGGCCTGGGCGCCCTTGACGCCGGGCGCGTCGCGCAGCGCCTCGCACCACAGCACGGGGGCGGAGCGGGTGGCGGAGCGGGTGAACACCCCCGTCACCACCGAGCCGGGCGAGAGCATCGCCAGCATCACGTCCTTGCGGTTCTTGTAGCGCACCCCGGCCTCGCCCGCGGCGAAGCGCACGCCGGCCACCGGGGGCAGGGCGGGGAAGGCGGCGGGGGCGAGCGGCGAGACCTGGGGCGCGGCCTTGGCGGGCTTGGGCGCGGCCGGGGCTTGCGCGGCCGGCGCGGCGGCCGCCGCGGCATCGGGGGCGAGGGCGCGCAGGGCGGCGTCGAGCGTCGCGACCTCGGCCTGCAGCGCGTCGAGGCGGGACAGAAGCTCCGCCTGGCCCATCGCGCCCTTCTTCTTGCCGCCGGATTTCTTCTTCTTGCCGTCGCTGGCCATGGCGTCCCCCGGGGCTCGATCCTGCATGCGCCGGACTCACCCGCCGGCGTTTCGCGAAACGAGATAGCGCGGGACGCGGGCGAGGTCACGCGGCAAGTCGGGCCGGACCGGGCGGGAAAGGGGGAAAAGGCGGGCGCCCGGGGGCGCGGCGCCTGCGAAATCGGCGCGGGGAAGGGCGGGGGGCGGCGCGGACCTGCGCGCCGCCCCCCTCATCGTGGGACCCGGCCGGCGGGCCGATCAGTTCTCGATCAGCAGGTCGTCGCGGCGCAGGGCGCCGGCAGGCGGGGTGTCTTCGCTGATCGTCACTTCGGCGCCGTCGCGGATCTCCTTCACCGCGGCCTGGGCGGCCTCGGCGGCGAGCTGCTGGGAAAGCTCGTCGCGGCTTTCCTCGAAGGTCGGCTTGGGGGCCTCGCGATGGCCGGTGACCAGGATCAGGTGCCAGCCGAACTGGGTCTGCACCGGGCCGACCACCACGCCTTCCTCGGCGGCGAAGGCGGCGTCGGCGAATTCGGGGACCATCTGCTCCTTCTGGAACCAGCCGAGGTCGCCGCCGCGGTCCTTGGTGCCGTCGGTGCCGAATTCCTTGGCCTTCTCGGCGAAGTCGGCGCCGGCTTCGATCTCGGCCTTGATCTCGGCGGCCTTCTCCTGCTCGGGCACGAGGATATGCGAGGCGCGGACCTCCTGCGCCGGCTCCATCGCGGCGATCTGGGCCTCGTAGGCGGCCTGCAGCTTGTCGTCGGTGGTGGCGGCGGCGACGACGGTGCGCATCTGCGCCTCGGCCAGGTAGGACTGGCGGTCCAGCTCGGCGCGCAGCTTGGCGAGCACGCTGTCGCCATAGCCCTCGGCCTCGCCGCGCAGGGCCAGAAGATACTGGGTCACGGCCTGGTCGATCAGCGCCGGCAGAAGCTGGGCGTCGGGGATCTGCTGATACTGCTGAGGCAGGTTGGCGCGCATCAGGATGATCTGGCCGAGCGTGATGTCATGCCCGTTCACCGTGGCCAGCACCTGCGAGACGTCGGGCTCGGGCGCGGGCTCGGAGGCGGCGGGCGCGGCGCTGTCGGCGGAGGCGGCCGGCGCCGCGGTCTGGGCCTGCGCGGCCAGCGGCGAGAGCGCCAGGGCGGCGGCGGCCGCGAGAATGGCGGTGGCCGCGGCGCGGCGCGGGGCGGAACGGGGCATGAAGCTCTCCTGTCTGGGGATCCGATGCGCGGGCCGCGGCGGGGGCGGGGATCGGCCGGGGGGCCTGGGCCCGCCGGCGCCGTCCCCCGGGCCGGGGCGTCGCGCCTGGTCTCGATCTCGCGCCGTCTCGGGGTCTCCGCTGTCGAAACCGGGCCTTGCGGTCCCGCCCGCCCCCGTCCCGCGGCCGACCGGCCCCCGGGGGGGGCGGGACAGGCGGGCGCGTTGACACGCGGGCGACCGCTGCCTAACTGTCTCGCGGCCCCGAAAGGGCCGTCTCGGCGCGATCCGGCTCCCATCTAGCGCGTGCGCGCGGGCCGGGCAAGCGCCCCCCGGACAGCGTCGCGCCTCGCGGCCTCCGGGTCGCGCGGAGTTGATCGCCGCCCCCCGGCCCGGCCGCGGGGGTTCGCGCGCTGAACGCGCGGGCTGCGTCGCAACCGGCGCGGGGCGGTCGGGGACGCGGATTTCACGCGGCCGGCGGGGGCGGGAACCCCCCGGATGGGCCGCCACAGCAGGGATGCCGGTCGACATGCTTGGATTGGGCGCCGTCGCCAAGAAGGTCTTCGGGACCGCCAATGACCGCAAGGTCAAGACGCTGATGCGCCAGGTCGGCGCCATCAACGCGCTGGAAGGCGAGATATCCGCCCTCTCGGACGAGGCGCTTCGCGGCAAGACCCAGGAGTTCCGGGACCGGATCGCCGCGGGCGCGAGCCTCGACGACCTGCTGCCCGAGGCCTTCGCCGTGGCGCGCGAAGGCGCCAAGCGCGCGCTGGGCATGCGTCCCTTCGACGTGCAGCTGGTCGGCGGCATGGTCCTGCACCAGGGCCGGATCTCGGAGATGAAGACCGGCGAGGGCAAGACGCTGGTCGCCACGCTGCCCGCCTATCTCAACGCGCTCAACGGCAAGGGCGTGCATGTGGTCACGGTCAACGACTACCTCGCGCGCCGCGACGCGGACTGGATGAGCCAGGTCTACGGCTTTCTCGGCCTGACCACCGGCGTCATCACGCCGGGCATGGACGATGCGGCCCGGCGCGAGGCCTACGCCTGCGACATCACCTACGCGACCAACAACGAGCTGGGCTTCGACTACCTGCGCGACAACATGAAGTTCCGGCTGGAGGACATGACCCAGCGCGGCCATGCCTTCGCCATCGTGGACGAGGTCGACTCGATCCTGATCGACGAGGCCCGCACGCCGCTGATCATCTCCGGCCCGGCGGAGGACTCGGCCGACACATACCGCGCCGTGGACGCGGTGATCCCGTCGCTGACCGACGAGCATTTCGAGGTCGACGAGAAGCAGCGCTCCGCCAGTCTCACCGAAGAGGGCAACGAGTTCATCGAGCAGCGCCTGCGCGCCGCCGGCCTGCTGGAGGGCGAAGGCGGGCTCTACGACGCAGAGAACGTCTCCATCGTCCATCACGTCAACCAGGCCCTGCGCGCCCACAAGCTGTTCAAGCGGGACACGCATTACATCACCCGCGCCGGCAAGGTGATCATCATCGACGAGTTCACCGGCCGCATGATGGAGGGCCGCCGCTTCGGCGACGGGCTCCACCAGGCGCTGGAGGCGAAGGAGAACGTGGCGATCCAGCCGGAGAACGTCACGCTGGCCTCGATCACCTTCCAGAACCTGTTCCGGCTCTACGACAAACTGTCCGGCATGACCGGCACCGCGATGACCGAGGCCGACGAGTTCGACTCGATCTACCGGCTGGAAGTGGTGGAGATCCCCACCAACGTCCCCGTCGCGCGTCTGGACGAGGACGACCAGGTGTTTCGCTCCGGCCCCGAGAAGGGGATCGCGCTGATCGAGGCCATCGCCGACGCGCATCGCCGCGGGCAGCCGGCGCTGGTCGGCACCACCTCCATCGAGAAGTCCGAGCAGCTTTCCGCCATGCTGGGCACGCCCTCGGCGCTGGCCAAGACCGCGGAGGTGCTGCGAGGCTTCGCGGCCGCCTGCAAGAAGAAGGAGCAGGAGCGGAAGGAGTATCTGGAGGCGACCGCCGCGCATCTGGAGGACCTGGCCAGGGCCGGCAAGGGCATCCCCCACGCCGTGCTCAACGCCCGCCACCATGAGCAGGAGGCCTATATCGTCGCCAAGGCCGGCAAGCCCGGGGCGGTGACCATCGCCACCAACATGGCCGGGCGCGGCACCGACATCCAGCTTGGCGGCAACGTCGACATGATGACCCGCGAGCGCGCGATGGAACGCGGCGTGACCGACGAGGCCGGGATCGAGGCGATCCGCGCCGAGATCGCCGCCGAGGTCGAGGCCGACAAGGCCCGCGCGCTGGAGGCCGGCGGCCTGTGGGTGATCGGCACCGAGCGGCATGAGAGCCGGCGCATCGACAACCAGCTTCGCGGCCGTTCGGGCCGGCAGGGCGACCCGGGGCGGTCCTCGTTCTACCTCGCGCTCGACGACGACCTGATGCGCATCTTCGGGTCGGAGCGCATGGACAAGATGCTCAAGACCCTGGGCCTGCAGGAGGGCGAGGCCATCGTCCATCCCTGGGTCAACAAGGCCATCGAGAAGGCGCAGGGCAAGGTCGAGGCGCGCAACTTCGACATCCGCAAGAACCTGCTGAAATTCGACGACGTGATGAACGACCAGCGCAAGGCGATCTTCAGCCAGCGCCGGGAGATCATGGAGGCGAAGGACGTCGCCGAGACCGTGCGCGACATGCGCCACGAGCTGGTCGACGACCTGGTTCATGAGCATATCCCGCCCCGCGCCTACGCCGATCAGTGGGACGCCGAGGGGCTCTACGCCAAGGTGCTGGAGAATTTCGGCAAGGAGGCCCCGGTCATCGCCTGGGCGGCCGAGGAGGGCGTGGACGACGAGCAGATCCGCGAGCGCCTGCACAAGATGGCCGATGAGCAGATGGCCCAGAAGGCCGCCGCCTTCGGTCCCGACGTGCTGCGCCAGATCGAGAAGTCGGTGCTGCTGCAGACCATCGACCACCATTGGCGCGAGCATCTGGTGACGCTGGAGCATCTGCGCTCGGTCATCGGCTTCCGCGGCTATGCGCAGCGCGACCCGCTGAACGAATACAAGTCCGAGGCGTTCGAGTTGTTCCAGGCCCTGCTGGGCCGGCTGCGCCGCGACGTGACCCGGCAGCTGAGCTATGTGCAGGTGGTGACGCCGGAGGAGCAGGCGGCGCGGCAGGAGGCCGAGCGCCGGATGATGGAGCAGGCCATGGCCGCCGCCGCGGCCCGCGCCCGCCCGGTGGAGCAGGCGGCCGCGCAGCCCGCGCTGGAGGGCGCGGGCGCGCCGGTCCGCCCGGGCCTCGACCCGCAGGACCCCTCCACCTGGGGCCAGGTCGGGCGCAACGAGCCGTGCCCCTGCGGCTCCGGCCAGCGCTACAAGAACTGCCACGGCAAGCTGAGCTGAGCCGACCGCGGCCGGCGGGTCGGGGCCGGGGCGGCGATCCTCGGCGATGGCTTCCGGCCGCGCAGCTCGTCGCCGTGAAACCCGCCCTAGACAGCCGACGGACGGCGCCCCGGGCTTGACCCGGGGCCTCGCCACGCTCGCCGCCCGCGCGAGGCCCCGGGTCAAGCCCGGGGCGCGCCGATGGCGAGGTTTCGTGCTCTGGATCCTGAGAATGCGCCGAGGGGCGCAGCGCGCGGCGACGCGCCTTGCTTCGGGGCGTGGCGCGACGGCGCGGCATACCCCCTCCCCCATCCCTCCCCCGCAAGCGGGGGGAGGGGGGCGCCTGCGGCCGGGGCCTTCGCGCTTCGCATGCGGCGTGCGGGCGGGGACGTGAGCGGCATTGCCGCGGGGGAGGGCGGCGGCTACGGTCCGCGCCATGTTTCCGGGCGGACGAGGCGGATCGCCGACGGCCCGCCCCCGACCGGACCTTCCCATGACCGACGCCCACGACCCCGCCCCGACCCCGCCGCGCCCGGCGATGGTCACCCTGGTGATGCTCACCGCCGCCTCGGCGCTGACGCTGAACATGTTCCTGCCCTCGCTGGGCTCGATGGCGGCGGCCTTCGGGGTGGGGGCGGGGCTGGCGAGCCTCGCCATCGGCGGCTATCTGGCCGTCACCGCGGGGCTGCAACTGGTGATCGGGCCGCTGTCGGACCGCTATGGAAGGCGGCCGGTGCTGCTGGCCTGCCTCGCGGTCTACGCCGCGGCCTCGGCCGGCTGCCTGCTCGCGCCCGATTTCGAAAGCTTCCTCGCCTTCCGCCTGCTGCAGGGGACGATGATCGTCGGCTCCGCGCTGTCGCCGGCGATGATCCGCGACACCCATCCGGCGCAGGAGGCGGCGAGCCGCATCGGCTACGTGCTGATGGCCATGGCCATCGGGCCGATGGCGGGGCCGATGGTCGGCGGGCTGCTGGACGAGATCTTCGGCTGGCGGGCGAGCTTCGCGGTCTACACCCTGATCGGCGCGGGCCTCTTCGCCTGGTGCTTCTCGACCCTGCGCGAGACCTTCCCCGCCCGCGCCGCCACCTTCGCCCAGCAGTTCCGCAACTATCGGGAATTGCTGGGGAACCGGAACTTCTGGGGCTGCGCGCTATGCCTCGCCTTCTCGGTCGGCGGCTTCTACGCCTTCCTGGCGGGGGCGCCGCTGGTCGCGGGCTCTGTGCTGGCGCTGAGCCCGGCGGAGCTGGGGCTGTGCCTGGGCACCATCACCGGGGGCTTCGCCTTCGGCAGCTTCCTGTCGGGGCGGATCGCGAAGCGGTTTCCGCTGGGGGTGATGATGGTGCTGGGCCGCTCCGTCGCTTGCGCGGGGCTGGCGGCGGGGCTGGCGCTGGTGGTCGCGGCGCCGCCGACGCTGCTGACGGTGTTCGGCTCCACGCTGTGCCTGGGCATCGGCAACGGGCTGAGCTCCCCCTCCGCCAGCGCGGGCGCGGTGTCGGCGCAGCCGGGGCTGGCCGGCTCGGCGGCGGGGCTGTCGGGGGCGCTGACGGTGGGGATGGGGGCGGTGCTGTCGACCCTGTCCGGCGCGCTGCTGACCCTGCATCCGCGGGCGGAGGCGTTGCTGGGGCTGATGCTGGCCTGCGCGCTGGTCTCCCTCGCCGCGGCGCTATGGGTGCGGCGGCGGGAGCGGGCGGAGGCGGCGGAGGACCCGCGCCCCGCCGCCGCCTGAACCGCCGCCGCCTGACCGAAAACCGCCTGAACGGAAACGGGCCGGCCCCGCGAAGGGCCGGCCCGCGATCCTCGCGCGTCGCGCGCCGCTCAGCCGTTGGCTTCGCGGATCTTGTCGGCGGCTTCCTTGTTGTAGGCGACGCCGTTGGCCTCGAAGAGCTGGTCGAGCTCGCCCGACAGGGTCATCTCGGTGATGATGTCGCAACCGCCCACGAACTCGCCCTTCACATAGAGCTGCGGGATGGTCGGCCAGTCGGAGTAGTCCTTGATCCCCTGGCGCACCGTCTCGTCCGCCAGCACGTTCACGTCCTTGAACTCCACGCCCATGTAGTTCAGCACGCCGGCGACGCGGGCCGAGAAGCCGCACTGCGGCATGGCCTTGGTGCCCTTCATGAACAGCACGACGTCGTTGGACTTGATATCCGCCTCGATCGTCGCGGCGGCGGGGTTGGTTTCGTTGGCGACCTGGGACATGGCGTCCTCCTGGGGCTCGGGGAAACGTCTCCGGGGAGGCGTCTCGGGGAAACGGGGCGCGCTGGGGGGCCGGTTCCGGATCAGTCGGGGGCGCGGGTGGTGAGCGCCAGCGCGTGCAGCTCCCCCCCCATGCGCCCCTTGAGGGCGGCGTAGACCGCGCGCTGCTGCTGCACCCGGTTCATGCCGCGAAACGCTTCGGCCACCACCGTCGCCGCGAAATGGTCGCCGTCGCCCGCGAGGTCGGTGATCTCCACCGAGGCGCCGGGGAAGGCGTCCAGGATCAGGCGTTCGATTTCGGTCGATTCCATCGGCATCGGCGTCGGCTCTCCTTGGTCTCGCGCAGCAGGCTATCACGTAAATCGCCCGCCCGTCGCCTGCAAGGGAGGGGGCGGGGCGATATGCGCGCAGGCGCCCGCTTTTCGGAGGGGCGGGAACCGGCGTCCGGGTGTGATGCGCGAAGCAGGGGGCGGGTTGCGCGCCCCGCTCCTGGTCCGGGGGCTCGCGCGAGCGGGCGCCGGGGAGAGGCCCCGGGTCAAGCCCGGGGCGCGCCCCTTGCGGTCCCGTTGGCGAGAGGCCCCGGGGCCCGCGCCTGGGAGGCGTCAGCCCTCGCCCATCATCCGGGAGAGCCCGCCGGCATGGGCCTCGCGCAGCGCGTCGAGCGGGACCGAGGAGCCGCCGAGCGTCAGCGCCTCCCCCTCCAGCGTGCCGAGCTGGCGGGCGGGAACGCCGGCCTGGGTCGCGGCCTCCAGCACGTCGAGCGCCGCGGAGGGCGGGCAGGCGATCAGGTAGCGGCCCTGATCCTCGCCGAAGAACCAGGCGGCGCGGGAGAGGCCGTCGCGCGGCGCGACCAGCGTCGCCCCGCAGCGGGAGGCGAGCGCCATCTCCGCCGCAGCCACGGCCATGCCGCCGTCCGACAGGTCATGGGCGGCGTTGAGCAGGCCGCGGCCCTTGAGGTCGCGCACCAGCTCCCCCGCCCGACGTTCGGCGGCGAGGTCGACGGGCGGCGGCGGGCCTTCCTCGCGCCCGTGCAGTTCCGCCAGCCAGGCGGAGCGGTCGAGCCAGCCGGTCATGCCGCCCAGCATCACCAGCACGTCGCCCTTGCGCCCGCCCACGGGGATCCGGTCGTCGAGGCTTTCCAGCAGGCCCACGGCGGCGATGGTGGGCGTCGGCGGAATGGCCGAGCCGTCGGTCTCGTTGTAGAGGCTGACGTTGCCCGAGACGATCGGCATGTCGAGCGCCTCGCAGGCCTCGCCGATGCCCTGCAGGCAGCCGACGAGCTGGCCCATGATCCGCGGCTTCTCGGGGTTGCCGAAATTCAGGTTGTCGGTGGTGGCGAGCGGGCGCGCGCCGGTGGCGCAGAGGTTGCGGTAGCACTCCGCCACCGCCTGGCGTCCGCCCTCCACCGGGTCGGCGAAGCAGTAGCGCGGCGTCACGTCGGAGGCGAAGGCCAGCGCCCGGTGGGTCCCGTGCACGCGCACCACCGCGGCGTCGGAGCCGGGGCCGACCGCGGTGTCGGCGCCGACGGTGTGGTCATACTGCTCCCACACCCAGGCGCGGGAGCAGAAGTTGGGCCGCCCGATCAGGGCCAGCAGATCCTGGGCGGCGTTGTCGCAGGCGGGCATGTCCGCGACCTTCGGGGAGGGAGGCGTCGGCTCCCACGGCCGGTCGTATTCGGGGGCGGAGCCGGACAGCGCCGCCAGCGGCAGATCCGCCTTCACTTCGCCCCTGTGGCGCACCAGGAAGCGGTCCTCGGCGATGGTCCTGCCGACGATGGCGAAGTCGAGGTCCCATTTGTCGAAGATCGCCCGCGCCTCCGCCTCCATCGACGGCTTGAGCACCATGAGCATCCGCTCCTGGCTCTCCGACAGCATCATCTCATAGGCGATCATGCCGGTTTCGCGCTGAGGCACGGCGTCGAGGTCGAGCTCGATGCCGAGCCCTCCCTTGTCGCCCATCTCCACCGCCGAGCAGGTCAGGCCCGCGGCGCCCATGTCCTGGATGGAGATGACGGCGCCCGAGCCCATCAGCTCGAGGCAGGCCTCCATCAGCCGCTTTTCGGTGAACGGATCGCCGACCTGCACGGTGGGGCGCTTCTCCTCCGTGCCCTCGCCGAACTCGGCGGAGGCCATGGTGGCGCCGCCGACCCCGTCGCGCCCGGTCTTGGCGCCGAGATAGACCACCGGCATGCCGACGCCCGAGGCGGCGGAGTAGAAGATCGCGTCCGCCTTCGCGATGCCGGCGGCGAAGGCGTTGACCAGGCAGTTGCCGTCATAGCCCGCGTGGAAGCGCAGCTCGCCCCCCACGGTGGGCACGCCGAAGCAGTTGCCGTAGCCGCCGATCCCCTCCACCGCGCCGGCCAGAAGGCGGCGGGTGTTGGGGTTCTCCGGCCGCCCGAAGCTCAGCGCGTTCATCGCCGCCATCGGGCGCGCGCCCATGGTGAACACGTCGCGCAGGATGCCGCCGACGCCGGTGGCGGCGCCCTGGAAGGGCTCGATGAACGACGGGTGGTTGTGGCTCTCCATCTTGAAGACCACGGCCAGCCCGCCGCCGATATCCACCACGCCCGCGTTCTCGCCGGGGCCGCAGATCACCTGCGGGCCCTTGGTGGGCAGCGTGCGCAGCCACTTCTTGGAGGACTTGTAGGAGCAGTGCTCGTTCCACATCGCCGAGACGATGCCGAGCTCGGTGTAGGTGGGTTCGCGCCCGATCAGGTCCAGCAGGCGGGCGTATTCGTCAGCGGTAAGCCCATGATCGGCGGCGAGGGCTTGCGTGACGGCGGGTTCTGCGGACATGGTGACCCCCGAACGAGATGCGCGGACCGGCTTTTCGCAGGCGCGCGGACCGCTGTCCCACGCCGCTCCCGGCACGCCCGGCGTTCTAGCCGAGGCGTGAAGCAAGGGAAAGATCGCATGACCGCCTCGACCCCGGGCCACGCGCCCGGATCCCGCCCGGCCGCGCCGGCCCGACCCGCCTGCGCGGCCCCTGATGGCGGCCGGGGCGGAGGCGGACCGGCGGAGGGGGGCGCGGTGTCGACGACCCCGGGCCAATCCCGCGGACCGCAAGGCGGAAGCCGGGGCGGAATTCCGCCGCAAGCCCTTAAAACGGAACAGAAACCCAGCTCGCCACCGCTCTGGACCGGTTATCTGGCGGTGGTGTTTTCGGTGGTGGTCTGGGCGGGCTGGATCGTGGTGACGCGGGCGCAGGGCGCGACGCTCGCCCCGGTCGATACGGCGGTGCTGCGCATCATCGCGCCCGCCGCCCTGCTGGCCCCGATCTGGCTGCGCCGCGGCATCGTGCCCAAGGGCCAGCCGCAGCTGGCGCTGTGGATCATGGCGGCGGGCTGGGGGGCGCCCTTCATCCTGCTGATCTCCAAGGGGCTGGAGACGGTGCCTGCGGCGCTGTTCGGGCCGATGGTGCCGGCGACGCTGCCGCTGCTGGTGGGCCTGTGGGACTTCTTCGTCTCCGGCCAGCGGGTGCGGGGCGTGCGGCTGGCGGGGCTGGGGCTGATCGCGATCTCCATCGCGCTGGTGGTCGGGCCGGCGTCGCTGCGCGGCGACGCTGGGTTCTTCGCCGGCGCGCCCTATCTGGCGGCCGCGGCCTGCGGCTGGGCCGCCTTCACCGTCGCCTACCGCTCCACCACCCTGACCGGGATCGAGGCGGCGGCCTACATGGCGCTCTATTCCTCCCCGTTCCTCGCGGTGCTGGCGGCGGTGGAGGGGCTGCACCTGGATCAGCTGAGCCTGGGCGAGTTCGCCTGGTATTTCACCGCCCATACCCTGCTGGCCGGCGTCGGCTCGGTCGCCGCCTACGGCTATGCGATGCGGGTGCTGGGCGTGGCGCGGACCTCGGCCTTCGCCTCGCTCGTGCCGATGGGGGCCGCGCTGGGCGGCCTCGCGGCGCTGGGGGAGGCGCCGGCGGCCTCGGGCTGGATCTCGGTCGCTTGCGCCTGCCTGGGCGTGGCGGCGGTCAACGGCGTGTTCGGCGGCGTCCCTGCGCGCCCGAAGGCCGGCTGAGGCGGCAGGACCCGGAGGTCCGTCACGCGACCGGTCGGCCCCGCCGGTCCGGCCCGTGTTTTCGCCTGGCGCCGCGGTCGCGGGGAAGCTGGGGGGTGTCCGCGGCCCTGAGTGTGGGGAAACGCTTGCGACCGGTGACGACGACGCCGGGTTCCTTGGGGGGTGAAGCGAAGCCGCCGAGGGGGTTCCGGCCGCAATGGACCGCGGACCCGCCCAATATCCGCTTATTTGGGCGATTAGGCAAGAATCTGCGTGCGGTCATTTTTTCGGTATCGGATCGTTTCCCGAACGAGGCCCCGCGCCGCGGGGCGCTGCGTCATCGGGGCGTCAAGCGGGTCAACCCAAGCGCGCCGGCCTCCGCGTCCTGAAAATCCAGAGACATGCGGATCGCGTCGCCGCGCCGCCAAAGCTCGTTCAGGTCGTCGTAGTGACGCGAAAACGGATGGCCCGACTCGCCTGTGGAAATCACGAAACGGGAGCTGTCGGGGTCGGCGAAGTCGACCACCATGCGCAGCCCGGCGCCGAATCGCACCGCATGCGGATCGGTCGGCCCGCCCTGACCCATGCTGCGCAGCAGGGTGAAATCTCCGCCCGAGGTTTCGTGCCGGATATTGGTGATCAGGCCCAGCAGCCCGAAGCGGCCGAGCACCTCGTGGTCGTGGCGCGCCTCATGCGCCTCCCCCCAGCGCCAGCCGCGCGGGTCGGAGCCGTAAAGCTCCGACAGCGCCCCCAGCGCGTCGTCGAGCGCGAGCTGCGCGATCTGGGCGCAGGTCTCCACCGCGGAGGTCTTGTCGATGTCGCACCACACCCCCGCGCCGTCGAGATTGCGGAACACCCGTTCCACGAACACCGGCTGGGGCCAGTCGAAGCGGCGGGCGTCGGGGCCGAGCTCGTCCTCGATCAGCCGCGGGGTGAGGCGGCGCATCCATTCGGCGAAGATCAGGGGTTCGGGCGCGTGCTCCGACATCTCGCCGTTCCAGTCGCCCAGCATCTCCAGCGCCTGCTGGCGACGGGCGGCGATCGGGTCCTCGGGCGCGACGGGGCCGGTCCACCACAGGTCCGAGGCGATCAGGGGGAGGACGGCGCGCGCCATCTCCGACACCGCGTCGTTCTGCAGGGCGGCCGCCGAATCGCGTGAGTGGAAGTCGCGGGCGGCGAGCTGCTTCTCCAGCCGGCGGATCCGGTAGGGGTCGCCCCAGTGGAAGGACAGGTGCTCGGGGTAGGGGCGCTGCTCGGTGCGGTTGTTGGCGTTGGCCACGGCCCCGGTCTCGGGCCGCATCACGCGGGGCAGATCGGCGGGGTCGCGGAAGCCCAGCCAGTCGTTGGCGGCGATCCAGCCAGGGGCGGGGATGCGGCCGCGGCCGGGCGAGTCCGGATTGCGCAGCGGCGCGCGGCCGGCGACGATCATGCCCACGTCCTCGCGGTCGGCCATGGTGATGTTGAGCGCGGGGGCCACGTGATCGGCCATCGCCGCGGCGCCCTCGTCGATGCCGCGCGCCTTCATCAGCGCGAAACCGGCGGAGAAGGAGGTGTCGCCCTCCGCCAGCGCGGTCCAGGCGAGCGCGGCCACATGCCCCTCCGGCGTCACCGCGTCCACGCCGAGCTGGTCGGGCGGGATCACCGGGCCGTGCCGGGTCCAGCGCAGCGCGACCTCGACGTCGCGGCCGCCGGGCAGGCCGATGACCTCGCGCCGCTCGGCGAAGGGGGCGGGGCCGTCGGGGGTCAGGTAGCGGCCGGGATCCTCGGGGTCGAGCTTCTCGATGTAGATGTCCGCGTCGTCCACATAGGCCGAGGTCAGCCCCCAGGCGAAGTCGGCGTTGCGCCCGATCAGGACCAGGGGCAGGCCGGGCACGGTCGCCCCGATGATCCCGCCCGACGGCAGCTCCAGCCGCGCCAGATACCACAGCGACGGGGCCGACAGCCAAAGATGCGGGTCGTTGGCCAGGATCGGCGCCCCGGCCGCTGCGCGCGAGGGGCCGAGCGCCCAGGCGTTCGACGCCCCGCCCCGGCCTGCCTGCGGCATGGCCTGCGGCCCGGTGGGCGGGCCGGAGGGCGGCGGAAAGCGCAGGGCGGTCCGTAGGCCCGCCTGCGACGAGGCCGCGGGTTCGCCGACAGGGCGCGCGCCCATCAGCGTCACGAAATCCACCGGCCGCGCCGCCCCGCCGTCGGGGGAGAGCGCGGCGCGGCGCGGCTCGATCACCGCCGCCTCGGGATAGTCGGGCAGCAGGTCGCGCAGCCGCTCGGGCGGCAGGCGCAGGCTGACCGCGGCGCGCTGCACCTCGGAGGCGGCCAGGTCGGTCATCCGCATCGCCATCAGCTTGGCGATGGCCAGGCTGTCGGCGGGGGTCCAGGGGGCGATGCGGTCGGCGAAGAAGTAGAATTCCGGCGCGCCGCGCCCCAGCGCCTCCTCCGACACGGCGCGGATGAAGGCGTTGACGCCGGCGGCGTAGGCCTCCAGCGCCGCGCGGGCCTCCGGCGTCTGGGCGGGCAGGGCGCGGCGGGCGAGGCCGTAGAGGTCGAGCCCCCGCACGAAGCGGTCGATGGGCAGGGTGGCCTCGCCGAACAGCTCCGACAGCCGCCCCTCGGCGGCGCGGCGCGAGGTTTCCATCTGCCACAGCCGGTCCTGCGCCTGGGCGAAGCCCAGCCCGAAGAACACGTCCGCCTCCGTGCCGCCGCGGATATGGGGCACCGCGTGAACGTCGCGCAGCACGGTCACCGGGCCGGACAGGCCCTGCACCGTGAAGTCCCGGTCGTAGTCGGGAAGCGAGCCGCCCAGCAGCACCCAGACCAGCGCCGCCGCCAGCGCCGCCAGCGCCGCCATGGCGGCGAAGAGGCGCGAGAGCCATTTGAAGATCTGAGCCAAGGTCCGTCCCGTGCCGCGTCCCCACCCTGCGGGGGACAGGAGCCGGCGAGCCGTCCCCGGGCCCGGCCCGGCGCGATCCGGGCCGCGGGCGGAGGAGGGGCCGATTCCCGGCGCGCTTGACCTGACCATCCCCGGGGGCCAGTTTCCAGCCCGTTCGGGCGCGCGCCGCGTCGCGCGCCCCCCCGACGCACCGTTTCCGCGAGGAAGGATCCCGACATGGCCAAATGCGCGTTCATCGGACTGGGAGTCATGGGCTTTCCCATGGCCGGCCACCTCCAGGCCAAGGGGCATGAGGTGACGGTGTGGAACCGCACCCATGCCAAGGCGGAGGCCTGGGTGGCGAAGCATGGCGGCGCCATGGCGGCCTCGCCCGCCGGCGCGGCGGAGGGGGCGGAGTTCGTCTTCGCCTGCGTGGGCAACGACGACGACCTGCGCGCCGTGACCACCGGCCCCGGCGGCGCCTTCGAGGGGCTCGCCCCCGGCGCGGTGTTCGTGGACAACACCACCGCCTCCGCCGGCGTGGCGCGGGAGCTGCACGCCGCGGCCGCCGAGCATGGCGCGGACTTCATCGACGCCCCGGTCTCCGGCGGGCAGGCGGGGGCGGAGAACGGCGTGCTGACCGTGATGTGCGGCGGTGACGAAGCCCCCTATGCCAAGGCCGAGCCGGTGATCGGCTGCTTCGCCCGCGCCTGCCGGCTGATGGGGCCGTCGGGCGCCGGGCAGCTGACCAAGATGGTCAACCAGATCTGCATCGCCGGGCTGGTGCAGGGTCTCTCCGAAGGGCTGGCCTTCGCGCAGAAGGCCGGGCTCGACGGCGAGGCGGTGGTCGACGTGATCTCCAAGGGCGCCGCGGGGTCGTGGCAGATGGAGAACCGGCACAAGACCATGCTGGCGGGCGAGTTCGAGTTCGGCTTCGCGGTGGACTGGATGCGCAAGGATCTGGGCATCTGCCTGGCCGAGGCGCGGGACAACGGGGCGAGCCTGCCGGTGGCGGCCCTGGTCGACCAGTTCTACGCCCAGGTCCAGCAGATGGGCGGCGGGCGCTGGGATACGTCGAGCCTGATCAAGCGGCTGGGCTGAGCCGACGGGCGCCCCGGGCCTGGCCCGGGGCGCTCGCGCCGCAACCGGCCGATGCGCGGCGCGCCGCGGGGCGCGGGCGGCTCAGCCCCGGCGGCGGCGGGCGATGAGACCGAGGCCCGCCAGCCCCGCAATCAGCAGCGGCGCCGCGGCGGGCAGCGGCACGGCGGGCGCGGCCGCCGCCACGTCCGAGAACACGGCGCGGAACGCGTAGTCGCGGCCGCCGGAGGCGCTCGAGAGCACGCCGGTGCCATCCGCGTAGTCGGTCTCGACCAACCGGATCGCCCAGCGCGCGTCGGGGGCCGAGATCAGCGCCGTATAGGTCTCGCCCTGGGTCAGCGACAGGTTGGTGGTCACGTCCTGGAAGCCGGACGCGCCCGTCGCGAGCTCGACCGAAAAGCTCCCCAGCGACGCGCCCGTCGCGGTCGGGTCGTCGCCTGCGAAGAACTGCAGCTGCATGGGCGAGTTCGGGTTGCTCGAGAAGATGTCCAGGTAGCTGAAGGCCCAGCTGTCGAGCGTCCCGCCCGCGGCGACGAAGGTCTGGCCTATGTTCTCGCTGTAGTCGACGATGTTGGCGCTGCTGGACTGGTCGGTCTGAATCGTCACGGTGTCGACGGGCAGGGCCGCGGCGGGCAGGGCGGCGAGAAGGGCGAAGGCGGCGGCGGCGGCGAGAGTCGAACGCGGCATGAAGAGATCCCCGAGGCGATGACAGGCGCCGACGGGATGCGCGACGCTTCGGACACCGAAGGAGTTCGGTCGCGTTACGTCAACTGTGACGTTAAGTCATGTCGGGTTCATTTTCGCCTCCGCCGCCGGAGGCGTCGCGCGCCTTGCGCAGGCGCCCGGCCGGCGATGCGGGCCGGGCGCGGCGGGAGGATCACTCCTCCTTCAGCTTGGTGTATTTGGCGCCTTCCAGCGACACGCCGGCCATCAGCCCCTCCTGCCCGAAGGTGACCGAGATCACCGGGGCCTGGGTGGTGGTGGTCGAGAGGCCGGCGGCCATGCCCTTGTCGATGGTCACCACCTCGGCGTCGGCGCCCATCTCCCATCCCGAGGAGCGGCGGAACTTCTCCAGCGCGCCGGTGGTCATGAAGAACAGGGCCTGGTCGAATTTCTGCACCCCGGCCTGGAAGCCGAAGCTGGCGGCGCCCATGGAATAATAGCCCACCGTCGCCTCGCCGATCTTCAGCGAGCCTTCGCCATAGGCGCCGCCGACCAGCAGCCCGGCCTTGGTGATGCCGGGGATGATCAGCACGCCCTTGGCGCGGCCCAACAGTTCGCGCGCGCCGGGCACGGTGGCCAGCATCCGCCTTTCGGCATGGGTGACGCGCAGGTCGATGATCTCCGCGTCCTCGGCGGCGGCGACATGGCCGGGCAGGGCGCAGGCCCCCAGCGCCACCATGGCGGCCGCGCAGAACCCGGCCAGCGCCCCGCGGCGGGTGGCGGCGCGGGCGCGCGGGGCGGCGGGGGCGGTCGAGGGCGAGGAGGACGCGGAAGGCGTCCGGTCGGGCGCGGAATCGGGGGTCATGGGCACTGCTCCTGTTGCGGCGGGGGGACCGGGCTTCGCCGGCTTGCCCTGCGCGAAATCGCCTCGCGGTCCGCGAAGGGACCGTCGCGGCGAAGCATACACGCCCGCGCCTCGCTTGTCGCGCGCCAGGGGCGCCCTGCTTGTCCCGCGCCGGGGGCGCCCCGCTTGTCACGCGCCGGGGGCGCGATGCGGCGGGCGGCGAGGCCCCGGGGCAAGCCCGGGGCGCCTACGGGTGGGCCGGGGCGCCGGCGAATGCGCGGCGGGAGGGGTCAGAGCATCGGGGAGATGCGGTGCAGCCGGCCCTCGGCCTCGTCGGTCAGGAACCAGATCGCCCCGTCGGGGCCGAGCCGCACGTCGCGGATGCGGCCGAAGGCGCCTTCGAACAGCGGCTCCTCCGCCACCACCTCGCCGTCCTGCAGCCGCAGCCGCAGCAGCATTTGGTCCTTCAGCGCGCCGACGAACAGGTCCCCCTCCCATTCCGGGAACAGCGAGCCGTGGTAGAAGGCGAGCCCAGAGGGCGCGATCGAAGGATCCCAGTAATGCACCGGCTGGGCGTAGCCCGGCGCCTCGGTCCCCTCGCCGATCCTGCGGCCGGAATAATGCGTGCCGTAGGAGATCACCGGCCAGCCGTAGTTCACGCCCGGCTCGGGCCGGTTCACCTCGTCCCCGCCGCGCGCGCCATGCTCCACCGTCCACAGCGCGCCGGTGGCCGGGTCGATGGCCGCGCCCTGCGGGTTGCGATGGCCCAGCGACCAGACCGAGGACAGGCCCCCGCCATTGGCGAAGGGGTTGTCCGAGGGGATGCCGCCATCCGGCGTGATCCGGTGCACCTTGCCGTTGTGGCTGTAGGGATCCTGCGCCGATTCCCGGTCGCCGCGTTCGCCCATGGTGACGTAAAGCGTGCCGTCGGGGGCGAAGGCGAGGCGGGCGCCGTAATGCCGGTCGGTCCGCGCGTCGGAGGTCATGCGCAGCACCGGGCGGGCGTCGCGCAGGCGCAACGCCTCGCGGTCGAACAGGGCGCGCGTGACCACGGTGTTGGAGCCGCCTCCGGGCGCGGGGGAGGAATGGGTGAGGTAGAGCGCGCCGGTGCGCGAGAAATCGGGGGCGAGGGCCACGTCCAGCAGCCCGCCCTGGCCCTGGGCCGCGATCTCCGGCAGGCCGGCGACCTCGCGGCGCGCGCCGCGCTCGATCAGCACGAGGCGGCCGGGCCGCTCGGTGACCAGAAGCGCGCCGGTCTGCGGAAAGTCGGGCAGGAAGGCGAGCGCCCAGGGATGCTCGAAAACCGGGCCGACGGTCGCGACCTGCACGAGGCCCGCCGAGCTGTTGAAAACCTCCGCTTCCGCCGGCTTCGCCAGCAGGGCGGCGGCGATGATGGCTGCGAAGGCTTCCGCGGCAGGGCGACGGGACATGTCTCGACCTCCGTGGTCGGCTTGGGTTGCGGTTCCGCTTGATTTCGGTCGGAAAGCCGGGAAG
Source organism: Pseudomonadota bacterium (assembly GCA_036154955.1). Taxonomy (GTDB): domain Bacteria; phylum Pseudomonadota; class Alphaproteobacteria; order Rhodobacterales; family Rhodobacteraceae; genus Albimonas. The sequence continues at coordinate 20,506 of JAYZWL010000057.1, forward strand.
GCAAGCGATTTCGTCCCGAAACCCACCGCGGCGCCATATGGCGGGATTCGGGGTCGCGGTCCGGAAAGTCGCGGCGACGCAACAATTTGCAGGATCCCGCGAATAGCTGACGCTAAGTCCCTGCCGCCGTTCAAATTCAGAATGGTTAATTCATTTGCGGCGCCATGCCGCGGCGCCGCATCCCGACGGTCGGACGGAATGCGGCGAGGCGAGGGCCGGGTCGGGCCGGGGAGGGACGGAAGCGGGCCGGATCAGCCCGCCGCGTCCAGCAGTTCCGCCGCTTGGGCCGCGAAATAGGTGAGGATGCCGTCGCAGCCCGCCCGCCGGAACCCGCCGAGGCTTTCGAGGATCACCTTGTCGCCGTCCAGCCAGTCGTTGCCGATGGCCCCGGCCAGCATCGCGTATTCGCCTGACACCTGATAGGCGAAGGTGGGCACCTGGAACGTGTCCTTCACCCGGCGGCAGACGTCCAGATAGGGCATGCCCGGCTTGACCATGACCATGTCCGCGCCTTCCTCCAGGTCCAGCGCCACTTCGCGCAGGGCCTCGTCGGTGTTGGCGAAGTCCATCTGGTAGGTCTTCTTGTCCCCCTTCAGCGCGCCGGACGCGCCCACCGCGTCGCGGAACGGGCCGTAGAAGGCCGAGGCGTATTTGGCCGCGTAGGACATGATCATCGCGTCCTGGTAATCATGCTCCTCCAGCGCGCGGCGGATCACGCCGATGCGGCCGTCCATCATGTCCGAGGGGCCGAGGATGTCGCAGCCGGCCTCGACCTGGGCCAGGGCCTGCTTCTCCAGCGCCAGCAGGGTCTCGTCGTTCACGATCACGCCGTCGCGCACGATGCCGTCATGGCCGTCGGAATTGTAGGGGTCGAGGGCGACGTCCAGCAGCACCCCGATGCCCGGCACGGCGCGCTTGATGGCGCGGGTGGCGGTGTTCACCAGGTTGTCGGGGTTCCACGCCTCCTCCGCGCCGGGGGTCTTCACCGAGGCGTCGGTATAGGGGAAGAGCGCGAGGCAGGGGATGCCGAGGTCGGCGGCCCGCCTCGCCGCCTCCACGCAGCGGTCCACGGTCAGGCGGGAGACGCCGGGCATGGAGGGGATCGGCTGTTCGGCGTCCTGCCCGTCCATCACGAAGATCGGCCAGATCAGGTCCTCGGGCCGCAGCCGCGTTTCGCGCACCAGGTCGCGGATCCAGCCGGCGCGGCGCAGGCGGCGCGGGCGGGAGAAGGGGAAGGGCGCGAGGCGGGCGGGGGTCATCCTTTTGGTCCTCCGGCTTGCTGACGGGGCCGCAATGCCATGGATCGCGCGGAGGCGCCATGCGGCCCGCGGCCCCTGCGGCCGCCGCCGCCGCCGCAGGGGGGCGGCGTCATTCCGCGGGGATGTTGAGCGGCCCGCCCTTCTCCACGATATGTGTGGTGATCACCACCACCGTCCCCGGTCCGGCCCCGGTCAGCCCGCCATGCACGAGGCCCCGGGGGAAGGCGACCGCCATGCCGGGCTTGAACGACACGGTCTTGCCGTCGGGCGTCGTCAGGTCGCCGCCCTCCAGCACATAGAGATGCTCGTCCCCCGCATGGCTGTGCCGGGGCACGACGCCGCCCGGCGCGATCTCCAGCCGCGCCACGATCACCTCATAGCCGGGCACGCCGCTGAGATCGGCGCGGTTGAGCTCGGTGCGCGCGATCCCTTCGGCCCGGGCCCCGGGGGCGTGCGCGGCGAGGAGCGCGAGCGCGAGCGCGAGGGGCGCGGCGGCGAGGCGGCGGGGGGCGGTGCGGGTCATCCTGGGTCTCCCTGTCCCGGGCGCCGCGGTCGTGCGCCGCGGGCGCCCCATGGTAAACCGCGCCGCCCGCCCCGCGCCAGCGGCGAGAGAGGACGCATCCGGGGACGCATCCGGGCCCCCGCGGCGTCCGCCCCACTGGCGAAGCGGTCGAATCCCGGACATAAACGGCCCCTGTCGCCGAGCCGCGCCCGCAGCGCCCCCGGCGACGCAGGACCGAAAGGCGCGTCCCGAGGCGCGCGGCGCGCCAGGCGCGGCGACAGGGGGCCCGCCCGACGGATGATCTTCGACGACACCGCCTTCTTCTCCGTCTGGTACTGGCTGCTGACCGCGGTGTTCTGGTCGCTCGCCAGCCACTTCACCCATGGCGTTCCCTATGACGTGCTGCGCCGGGCCCAGAAGCATGGCGGCGAGGACGCGGAGATCGCGGACCGGCTGATGCGCCGCATGATCCAGCTCATCGACGAGGGCGCGGCGCGCTGGGGGCTGGCGGGCGCGGCGCTGGTCGGGTTCCTGCTGGCCGCGCTCGCCGTCGCGGGCGGGCTGGGCGGCAGCGAACTGGCGACCGGCCTGTTCCTGCTCCTCGCCCCCGCCGCCGGCATCTTCGCGCTGCAGCTGGCCGAGGCGCGCCGCATCGCGCCGCATCTGCACGAGATCCCGCATGAGGACCTGCTCGCCGGCTTCCTGCGCCGGCGCTTCGCCAATCAGGTCGGGGGCATGTTCGCGGTGTTCCTCGCGGTGGCGCTGCTGACCTGGATGAACCGGGACCACATCCTGCTGCACGCCTACTGAGCGCCGGGTCCGGGCGGGGCGGGCCCCGGACCGTGGCCCGCGACCCTTGCCCGCGTCCCGATTGACAAGGCCCGCCCCGCCCTCACATGGTCCCCGACCATTGAATCAAGGGGCAGGAGCACCGTCCGCATGGCCGTCGTCGTCGTCGAATCCCCGGCCAAGGCCAAGACGATCAACAAGTATCTGGGCAAGGACTACACCGTTCTCGCCTCCTACGGGCATGTGCGCGACCTGCCGCCCAAGGACGGCTCGGTGGATACCGAGAACGGATTCGAGATGATCTGGGAGATCGACGCCAAGGCCCAGAAGCATGTCCGCGCCATCGCCGACGCGCTCGCCGACGACCCCTCGCTGATCCTCGCGACCGACCCCGACCGCGAGGGGGAGGCGATCTCCTGGCACCTGCAGGAGGCTCTGCGCAAGCGCCGCGCCCTGAAGAAGGACACGCCCGTCCAGCGCGTCGCCTTCAACGCCATCACCAAGACCGCGATCGAGGCCGCCATGGCCGCGCCCCGCGAGATCGACATGGAGCTGGTGGAGGCCTATCTCGCCCGCCGCGCGCTCGACTATCTGGTGGGCTTCAACCTGTCGCCGGTGCTGTGGCGCAAGCTGCCGGGCTCGCGCTCCGCGGGCCGGGTGCAGTCGGTCGCCCTGCGCCTGATCGTCGAGCGGGAGATGGAGATCGAGGCCTTCAAGGCCCGCGAATACTGGTCCGTGCGCGCCATGCTGAAGAGCCCGCGCGGGGCGGAGTTCGAGGCGCGGCTGACCGAGCTTTCGGGCAAGAAGATCGAGCGCATGACGCTGGAGACCGCGACGCGGGCCGAGATGGCCGCGGCCGCGGTGGCCTCGCGCGGCGGCGCGCTGAAGGTGGTGTCGGTCGACGCGCGGCCGGGCACGCGCAACCCCTCGCCGCCCTTCATGACCTCGACGCTCCAGCAGGAGGCCTCCCGAAAGTTCGGCATGGGCGCCCAGCAGGCGATGCGCGCGGCCCAGCGGCTCTACGAGGCCGGGCACATCACCTATATGCGGACCGACGGCATCGACATGGCGCCGGAGGCGGTGGCCGCGGCGCGCTCCGCGATCTCGGACCGGTTCGGGGCGAAGTATGTTCCCGAAAAGCCGAGGATCTACAAGAACAAGGCGAAGAACGCTCAGGAAGCGCATGAATGCATCCGGCCCACCGACATGACCCGCGACGCGGGCGGGCTCGGCGACATGGGCGCGGATGAGAAGCGGCTCTACGACCTGATCTGGAAGCGCACGCTCGCCTCCCAGATGGAGGCCGCGAAGCTGGAGCGGACCACGGTGGAGATCCGGTCCGCCGACGACGAGGTGGGGCTTCGCGCCACCGGCCAGGTGATCGTCTTCGACGGCTTCATCGCGGTCTACGAAGAGGGCAAGGACGAGCCGGCGGACGACGAGGACGGCCGGCTGCCCGCGCTTGCGCAGGGCGAGGCGACGCCGCTGGCCGAGGGCGCGCTTTTCGGGGCCTTCGCCAAGGCGACGGAGGGTCAGACCCCCGCCGCCGCCGCCGGCATGACCCGGGCCGAGGGCGCGATGCTCGCCGGCGACGGCGCGGTGATGGCCCAGCAGCATTTCACCCAGCCGCCCGCGCGCTACACCGAAGCGACGCTGGTCAAGCGGATGGAGGAGCTCGGCATCGGGCGGCCGTCCACCTACGCCTCGATCATCACCACGATCCAGGACCGGGAATATGTCCGCAAGGACAAGAACCGTCTTTTCCCCGAGGATAAAGGACGGCTCGTAACCATATTCCTGGAAAGGTATTTCCAGAAATACGTCTCCTACGACTTCACCGCCAAGCTGGAGGAGAATCTCGACGTCGTCTCCGATGGCGGCATGGACTGGAAGGCGCTGCTGGCCGAGTTCTGGCGCGACTTCCACGCCGCGATCGAGGACACCGCCGAGCTTCGCATCACCGAGGTGCTGGAGACGATCAACGACGTGCTGGCTCCGCACCTGTTCCCCGACAAGGGCGACGGCTCGGACCCGCGGCTGTGCCCGAACTGCGGCAAGGGGCGGCTTTCGTTGCGCACCGCGCGCTCGGGCGGCGCCTTCATCGGCTGCTCGGAATATCCCGAATGCCGCTACACCCGGCCGATGGGCGGCGAGGGCGAAGGGGAAGGCGGCATCGGGCCGGACGGCAAGCTGCTGGGCCATGACGATGAGGGGCGTCCCGTGACCCTGCGCACCGGGCGCTTCGGCCCCTATGTGCAGCTCGGCGAGGCGACCGAGGAGAACCCCAAGCCCAAGCGCGCCTCGCTGCCCAAGGGGCTGGCGGTGGGCGACGTGGATCTCGCCAAGGCGCTGGACCTGCTGGCCTTGCCGCGGCTGGTCGGCGAGCATCCCGAGGGCGGGAAAATCGAAGCCGGCATCGGCCGTTACGGGCCTTACGTGATGCATCAGCCCAAGACGCCGGAGGGGGAGAAGAAGGCTCCGAAGGCGATCTACGCCAACTTGAAGACCACCGAGGAAGTCTTTGAAATCGGGATCAATCGCGCCGTCGATCTGATCGCGCAGAAGGCGGCTGGCCGTGCCGGGCGCGGCGCGGCGGCGGAGCCGCTCAAGAAGCTGGGCGAGCATCCGGACGGCGGTGAAATCTCCGTGATGCCGGGGCGTTACGGGCCCTATGTGAAGTGGGAGAAGGTCAACGCCACCCTTCCCAAGGACCTCGCGCCCGAGGCGGTGACGCTGGAACAGGCGCTGGAGCTGGTGGCGGCGAAGGCCGGCAAGGCGAAGAAGAAGCCGGCCGCGAAGAAGGCCCCCGCCAAGACGGCGGCCAAGAAGCCCGCGGCCAAGAAGGCGGCCGCCAAGACCGCGGCCAAGAAGGCCCCCGCCAAGAAGAAGGCGGACAAGGCGGCCGACGCCGACGCGCCTGACGACGACATCGCGTTCTGATGCGGCGCGGGCGGGCCGGCCTGCGGATCCGGGCGGCGGCGCTGGCGCTGCTGCTCGCGCCCGCGGCCGCCGCCCAGCCCTTGCCCGACGGGGTGGAGCGGCTGGAGGTGCAGGTCGGCGAGGTCGTCCGCCGCGCGCTGGTCGAACGCGCGCCGGTTCCCCGCGCCTCCGACGCGCCGCCGCCCCCCGCCATCATCGCCTTCCACGACCGTCTCTCCACCCCCGGCGCCATGCGGGCGCTGGACCGGTTCGACCGGCTGGGTCCGCTGCGTCGGGCCGGCTGGACGGTGGTCCACCCTCAGGGCGCGCAGCGGGAATGGAACGCCGGCCGCAAGCTGGTCGACGGGCGGGAGGCGCTGCGCTCCGACGACGTGGCCTTCCTCAAGGCGCTGGCGGCGGAGCTGGTGGCGCAGGGCGCCGCGGACCCGGCGCGCATTTTCCTGGTGGGTTTCGGGGAGGGCGGCTCCTTCCTGTTCCGGGCGCTGTGCGAGGCGCCGGGGCTGGCGGCGGGCGCCGCGGTGGTCATGGCCGGCTGGCCGCCCAGCCTGTCCTGCGGCAGGGGCCAGCCGACGCCGCTGGTGATCTTCAACGGCGGCGAGGATCCGGCCCACCCCTGGGCCGGCGGCCAGCGCCCGCCGCGCTGGCGGGCGGGGCTGGGGACCACCTCTTCCGTGCCGCGCACCCTGTCGGCCGCCGCCGCCCTGAACCGCTGCGGAGAGCCGCGCACCGTCCCCCGCCGCACCGGCGACCCGGATCCCGGCCCCCAGCCGGTGCGCCGGGAATGGCAGGGCTGCGCCGCGCCGCTGGTGCATTACGGACTGCCCTGGGCGGGGCACCGCTGGCCCGGCGCGCCGGACCAGGGGCGCGACGGCGACGGGCTGGGCCCGAAGGCGCCGAGCCCCGACGCCTCGGCGATGATCGCGGAAATGTTCCTGTGGCTGGCGGGCCGGCCCCGTCCGTGATACCGCGCGGGACATGAGCCAGCTCCCCGACAAAGACCGTCTCGCCGCCTTCATCCGCGAAAACCCCGACCAGGCGGGCAAGCGAGAGCTTGCGCGCGCCTTCGGGCTGAAGGGCGCCCAGCGGATCGAGTTGAAACGGATGCTCAACGAACTGGCCGACGAGGGCGTGATCGAGCGTCGGGCCAAGCGGTCCTTCGGGGCGCCGGGGCAGTTGCCGCCGGTGGCGGTGCTGGTCGCGGGGGCGCCGGACGCGAACGGCGACCTGATCGCCACCCCGCAGGACTGGGACCGGGACGAGCCCGCGCCGCGCATCCTGATCCTGCCCGGCAAGGGCCCCGCGCCGGGCGAGGGCGACCGGCTGCTGACCCGGGTGCAGCCGGTGACCGGCGAGGACGGCCACCAGTATCTCGGCAAGGTCATCAAGCGCATCGGCTCCGGCCCGCGGCGGATGCTGGGCATCTTCCGGCGCGCCCATGACGGGGCCGGGCGGCTGGTTCCGGTCGCCAAGGGCGACCAGCGGGAATGGGTGATCCTGCCCCGCGACGCCGGCGAGGCGGAGAACGGGGAGCTGGTGGAGGCCGAGCAGCTCTCCGACGGTCCGCAGCGCCGCCGGGCCATCGGCCTGCCCAAGGCCCGGATCACGGAGCGGCTGGGCGCGCCGGGCACGGCCAAGACCTTCTCGCTGATCGCGATCCATGAGCAGGGCATCCCCGACGCCTTCCCCGAGGAGGTGGAGGAAGCAGCCGCCGCCGCCCGGCCCGTGGAGGGGCTGAAGGGGCGCGAGGACCTGCGCGACCTGCCGCTCATCACCATCGACCCCGCCGACGCCCGCGACCATGACGACGCGGTGGCCGCCATGCCCGACCGCGACCCCGCCAATCCGGGCGGCCACATCGTCTGGGTCGCCATCGCCGACGTGGCGCATTACGTGCGCCCGGGCGGCGCGCTGGACCGAGAGGCGCTCAAGCGCGGCAACTCCACCTATTTCCCCGACCGGGTGGTGCCGATGCTGCCCGAGGCGCTGTCGGCGGACCTGTGCAGTCTGGTGGAGGGCGAGGACCGGCCCTGCATCGCCCTGCGCATGGTGCTGGACGAGCAGGGCGCGAAGATCGCGCATGACTTCCATCGCGGGATCATGCGCTCCCCCGCCTCGCTGACCTATGAGCAGGCGCAGGCCGCGGCCGACGGGCGCCCCGATGAGGCGACGGTCCCGCATCTTGAGGTGCTGGCCGCGCTTTACGCCGCCTACGACTGCGCCGCGCAGGCGCGGGACCGCCGGCAGCCGCTGGAACTGGACCTGCCGGAACGGCGCATCCGGCTCGACGCCGCCGGGAACGTCGCCGCGGTGGGCTTCCGGGAGCGGCTGGAGGCGCATCGGCTGATCGAGGAATTCATGATCCACGCCAATGTCTGCGCCGCCGAGACGCTGGAGGCGAAGCGCCGCCCGCTGCTCTACCGCGTCCACGACGTGCCCGGCGAAGACAAGCTCGACGCCCTGCGCGAGGTGGCGGAGGGCTGCGGGCTGACGCTTTCCCGCGGGCAGGCCCCGCGCCCGGCGCTGTTCAACCGGCTCTTGCGGCAGGCGGCTGGCTCGGATTTCGCGGAGCTGATCAACCTGTCGGTTCTGCGCGCCCAGACGCAGGCCTATTACAGCCCCGACAATCTCGGACATTTCGGGCTGAACCTGCGGGCCTACGCGCATTTCACCTCGCCGATCCGGCGCTATTCGGACCTGATCGTGCACCGCGCCCTGATCGCCGCCCATGACTGGGGGACCGACGGCCAGAAGGGGCCGGAGATCGAGGCGCTGAAGGAGACGGCGGAGCATATCTCCTTCACCGAGCGCCGCTCGATGACGGCGGAGCGGGACACCAACGACCGCTACCTCGCGGCCTATCTGGCGGACCGGGTGGGGAACGAGTTCGCGGGCCATGTCTCGGGCGTGGCGCGGTTCGGGCTGTTCGTGAAGCTGGACGAGACCGGGGCCGACGGGCTGGTGCCCATCGCCTCGCTGGGGCGGGAGTGGTTCCGCCACGACGCCGACGCGCACACCCTGATCGGCGAGGATTCGGGCCGGGTCATCGCCATGGGCCAGAAGGTGCTGGTGCGCCTGCAGGAGGCGGTTCCGGTCACCGGCGGCCTGCTGCTGGAGCTGCTGGAGATCGAGGGCGAGGACGGCCCCCGCCCCCGCGGCCGCAACCGGGCGCCGCGCAAGCGGATCGGCGGCGCGCGGATCGCGAAGGCCAAGGCGAAACGCAAGCCGCGGCGGCACTGATCGGGCAGGGTGGCGCTCCGGACGAAGAAGGAGCCCCGCCATGGACGCCGACGCCAAGGTCGAGATCATCCGCCGCTACTATGACGGCTGCACCTCTGGGTCGCTGGAGCTGCTGCACGCGACCCTGCACGAGGAGGTCGTGCATTACTTCCTCGCCCCCAATATCGGCTCCGCCCCGGTGCGGGGGCGGGCGCATCTGTCGAACTACTGGCGCAAGGTGGCGCGGATGATCGACGCGCGCTGGGTGGTGGAGCGCGCGGTGGGGCAGGGCGACGAAACGGTGATCGAGTGGTCGATGCACTGGACGCCCGAACCGGGCGCGCCCCGCGCGATCACCCGGGGCGCGGAGTGGTTCGTGTTCCGCGACGGGCTGATCGCCGAAATCCGCTCCTGGTATCAGCAGCGCCCGGAGACGACGGAGCTGGAGGGTTTTCCCTACGGCCCGCGCGGCTACTCGGTCGCGGGGCGGGAGGCGTCGGACCTGCATCCGGGCGCGGCGGGGGTTCCGCTGGTTTCGGAGGGGTAGGCCTCAGTCCTCGACGGCGCGGATCAGCTTGGCGTCGAACACCCGCAGCACCTGGGCGAGGTCGTGGCCGCGCTTGAGAATGCGCCCGTCCATGCCGATCACCGAATACTGGCCCTGCTTCGCGGACAGTTTCGGGCGCTTCTCGACCCGGTAGATCGGATGTTCGGCCGAGCGTCGGAAGATCGAGAACACCGCGACGTCGCGAAGCATGTCGAGCCCGTAGTCCCGCCACTCTCCCGCCGCGACGAAACGGCCGTAGACGCCGAGGATGGCCGAAAGCTCCCGCCTGTCGAAGGCGACGCGATCGGGGGCGAGCGGGGCCGGGGCGCCGGCGGGGGGGACCACGCGAAGCATGACGGAAGCATGACGCGCGGCGCGGCGCAGATCAAGCGCGGGGATGCGGTGGGCGGGCGGGGGGCGGAAGCGGGCCGCGCGACGACCCGGACGCCCGGCCGCGCCCGGGCGCCCGCGCGGCGCGGCGACGGGGGACGCGGGCGGCGACGGGCGGGGGCGGAAGCGGCGGTCCTTCGCCGAGGGGGCGAGCGGCGCCTGCGCGGCCATGGCGCCGGGCCGGGGAGGGAAGGCCGGGCCGGCGCGCGGCGGAGCGTCGCCGGGCTTCCACCACGCGGGATGGCCATTGCGCTATCCGGACGGGGGCCTAGGGTGCGGACCTGCCTTTCCGGCGCGGCCTTCGCCCGCGTGCGCGCATCCCGGGCCCGCCCCGGAGGCGCGCCGGGGCCTCGCCCCGCCGGCCCCTCGCCCGCCCCGATACGGAGAACCGACGTGACCGCCCCCGATTTCCCCCGCGCCCGCGACTTCCACCTGCCGGGCCGCTCGGCCGTCTACGCCGCCAACGGGATGGCCGCGACCTCGCATCCCATCGCCTCGAAGACCGCGGTGGAGATCCTGGAGGCCGGCGGCAACGCGGTGGACGCCGCCATCGCCGCCGCCCTGGTCTGCGGGATCGGCGAGCCGGCGATGACCGGGATCGGCGGCGACATGTTCGCGCTGATCCACAAGGAGGGCTCGGACGAGATCATCGGGCTCAACGGCTCGGGCCGGGCGCCCAGGGGCCTGTCGGCCGCCGACCTGCGCGGGCAGGGGCTCGACCGGATGCCCGAGCATTCGCCCCACGCGGTCACCGTGCCGGGCGCCGTCGACGCCTTCTGCCGGCTGTCGGCGGATCACGGGCGGATGGGGCTCGACCGGGTGCTGGCCCCGGCGATCCGCTACGCCGAGGAGGGGATCGTGGTGCATCCCCGCGTCGCCCATGACTGGGACCAGGCGGCGGACCTGCTGCGCGGCCGGGCGCGCGACCATTTCCTGACCGGGGGCGCCGCCCTGCGCCCGGGCCAGATCTTCCGCGCCCCCGGCCAGGCCGAGGTGCTGCGCCGGATCGCGGCCGAGGGCCGGGCGGGTTTCTACGAGGGCGAGGTGGCCGAGGACATGGTGGCCTCGCTGCGCGCGCTGGGCGGAACCCACACGCTGGAGGACTTCGCCGCCACCGCCTGCGACTATGTCGAGCCGATCTCCGGCCGCTACCGGGGCGTGGAGCTGGTGGAGCTGCCGCCCAACGGCCACGGGGTCACCGCGCTGCTGATCGCCAAGATCCTCGAAAAATTCGACATCGCCTCCATGGCCCCCTTCGGAGCCGAGCGCGCGCATGTCGAGGCGGAGGCGGCCAAGCTCGCCTACGACGCCCGCGACCGCTTCGTCGGCGATCCCCAGCACGCCGCGCTGCGCATGTCGCATATGCTGGCCGACGAGACCGCGGCGAAGCTCGCCGCCCTGATCGACCCGGAGCGGGCCATGGCCTCGCCGGCCGAGGCCTCGGAGGCGGTGCACAAGGAAACGATCTACCTGACCGTGGTGGACCGCGACCTGACCAAGGTGTCGCTGATCTACTCGATCTTCCACAATTTCGGCTCGGGCCTGGCGTCCGACAAGTTCGGGGTGCTGTTCCAGAACCGCGGCGCGGGTTTCGTGCTGACCGAGGGCCATGTGAACGAGGCTGCGGGCGGCAAGCGGCCGCTGCACACCATCATCCCCGCGATGATCCGCGAGAACGGGAAGGTGACGCGCTCCTTCGGGGTGATGGGCGGCGCCTACCAGCCCAACGGGCATGTGCGCATGGTCTCCAACCTGGTGGATTTCGGGATGGAGCCGCAGGCGGCCATCGACGCCCCCCGCGCCTTCGGCGTGCCGGCGGAGATGCAGGTGGAGCGCGGCTACGGCGCCGAGGCGCGCGAGGGGCTGATCGCCCGCGGCCACAAGCTGGTGACTCCGGCCACCGCCATCGGCGGCGCGCAGATGATCACCGTTGACCGGGAGGCCGGGGTGCTGATCGGCGCCTCCGACCCCCGCAAGGACGGCTGCGCGCTGGGCTGCTGAACGACGGGAGCGGGGGCGGGGGCGGGGGCGCGTCGGCAAGCCCCCGCCCCCGTCTCCACCGCCGTCCCCACCGCTTTCCCCGCCCCGAAGGCCCGCCAGGGCCGGAGACGAGGGAACGCCCCGAAGGGGCGCCGCCGGATCTCCGCCGCCCCCGCCCGCGTCGACGTCAGCCCGCCGCGGCGCCCTTCAGCGTCTCCACCCGCGGCGCGCGCAGGGTGCGTTCGGCCAGCTCCGGGCGCAGGGCCTGAAGCGCGTCGAACTGGGTCAGGAACACCCGGCCCGACAGATCGTCGAGGAAATGGGAGCGTTTCAGCGCATCCATCACCGGCCCCTTCACCTCGGTCAGGTGCAGGGTCACGCCGGCGTCGCGCAGACGGCGGTTGATCTCCTCCAGGCTTTCCAGCGCCGAGGCGTCGATGCCGTTCACCGCCGGGCACATCAGCACCAGGTCCTTCAGCGCCGTGTTCGCGGCCACCAGGTTCAGCACCCGGTCTTCGAGGAACCGCGCGTTGGGGAACCACAGGCTCTCGTCCACCCGGAGCGTCGCGAGGTCGGGGCAGGTGACCACGTTGTGCCGGTCCACGTTGCGGAAATGCTCGGTCCCCGGCACCTGGCCGACCACCGCGCAATGCGGGGCCGAGGCCCGGCGCAGATAGAGCCCGATGGAGACGGCGACGCCCGCGACCACGCCGATCTCCACCCCCACGCCCAGGGTCAGCAGGATCGTCGCCGCCATCGCCGCCCCGTCGGAGCGGGAATAGCTCCAGGTCCGCTTCAGCGCGCCCAGGTCCACCAGGCTCAGCACCGCCACCACGATGGTCGCGGCCAGCGTCGCCTTGGGCAGGAAATGCAGGGCCGGGGTCAGGAACAGGGTGGCGAGCGCGATGCCCACGGCCGTCATCGCGCCGGCCGCGGGCGTGCGGGCGCCCGCGTCGAAATTCACCACCGAACGCGCGAAGCCCCCCGTCACCGGGTAGCCTCCGGAGAAGGCCGCGCCCAGATTGGCCGCGCCGAGCCCGATCAGCTCCTGATCCGGGTGGATCCGCTGGCGGCGCTTGGCGGCCAGCGTCTGGGCGACCGAGACCGACTCCACGAAGCCGATCACCGAGATCAGCAGCGCCGATCCCGCGAGGCTCGCCCACAGCTCCAGGTCCATCGGCGGCAGGCCGATCGGCGGCAGGCCGCCGGGCACCTCGCCCACGATCGCGACGCCCGCCGCGGGCAGGTCCAGCGCCCAGGCGGCGAGCGTGGTGAAGGCGACGGCGGCCACCGGCCCGGCCTTGGCCACCGCGTCGGCCAGCCGCGGCCCCGCCCCGCGCGCCAGCAGCAGCGGTTTCAGCGCCCGGCGCGCCCAGAACAGGAAGCCCGCCGCCGCCGCGCCGATGACCAGCGTGGGGAGGTTGACCTGCCCCAGGGCTCCGGCGAGCCCGCCCAGCATCTCCGGCAGCGTGCCGCCGCCCGCGCTCACGCCGAGGATGTGTTTGAGCTGAGAGGTCGCGATCAGGATGCCCGACGCGGTGATGAAGCCGGAGATCACCGGGTGGGACAGGAAATTCGCCAGGAACCCCAGCCGCAGCGCGCCCATCGCCACCAGCATCAGGCCCGACAGCAGCGCCAGCGCCATCGCCGCCCCGTAATACTCGGGCGTGCCCTGCGCCGCGACCTGGCCCACCGCGGTCGCGGTCATCAGCGACACCACCGCCACCGGACCCACCGCCAGCGCCCGGCTGGTGCCGAAGATCCCATAGAGCAGCAGCGGCGCGATGGAGGCGTAGAGCCCCACCTCCGGCGGCAGCCCCGCCAGCAGCGCATAGGCCAGCGATTGCGGGATCAGCATGATGGTGACGATCACCGCCGCCATCAGGTCGTCGGTCGCCGCCCCCCGGTCGTAGGTCGCGCCCCAGTCGAGCACGGGCAGATAGCGTTTCATCAACGGGGGCATCGGTGGGGGCCTTGTGGTTTCGGGCGATCGGACGGGGCGCGGGCATGTCGGGCATTCGGCCGCGACGACGACGGGGGAACGGGCGGGACGGGACCAGGTCGGGACGGGCGGGGCGGGACGGGCGGGGCGCGGGGGGAGGCGGCCGCGGCCGCGGCGGCCGCCCCGCTGCGCCCCTTCGCCTTCCCGCCGCAGCCGTCCCCGGGCCGGCTCAGAAGCGGTTGATCGGGGTCTTGAGATAGACCGTGCCGTTATCCTCCGCCGGCGGCATCCGCCCGGCGCGCATGTTCACCTGGATCGAGGGGATGATGAGCTTGGGCATGCCCAGCTTCGCGTCCCGCTCGGTGCGCATGCGGATGAAATCGGCCTCGGTGTTCGAGCCGCCGATATGCACGTTCTTCGCCCGCTGCTCGCCCACCGTGCTCTCCCACCGGTAGTCGTCGCGGCCGGGGGCCTTGTAGTCGTGGCAGGTGAAGATGCGGGTCTCGTCGGGCAGCGACAGGATCTTCTGGATCGACAGCCACAGGTCGTGCGCCGAGCCGCCGGGGAAGTCGCAGCGCGCGGTGCCGAAATCCGGCTGGAACAGGGTGTCGCCCACGAAGGCCGCGTCGCCGATCACGTAGGTCAGGCAGGCGGGCGTGTGGCCGGGCGTGTGCAGCACGAAACCCTGCAGGGCGCCGATGGCGAAGCGGTCCTGCTCCTTGAAAAGCTGGTCGAACTGGGAGCCGTCGCGCTCGAACTCGGTGCCGGCGTTGAAGATCTTGCCGAAGGTGTCCTGAACCACGCGGATGTTCTCGCCGATCCCGATGGCGCCGCCCAGCTCGCGCTGCAGATAGGGCGCGGCGGAGAGGTGGTCGGCGTGGACATGGGTCTCCAGCAGCCATTCGACCGAGAGCCCCTGCTCCCGCACCCAGGCGATCACCGCGTCGGCGGAGGCGGTGGAGGTGCGCCCGGAGGCGGCGTCGAAGTCCAGCACCGAATCGACGATGGCGCAGGCGGTCGAGGACGGGTCGCGCACCACATAGGTCACGGTGTTGGTCGGCTCGTCGAAGAAGGCGGTGACTTCGGGAAGCGGGGGGGCGGCTTCGGCGGACATGGGGGATCCCTTCTGCTGCGGGCGCGATGCGCGGTCCGGCGGCGGCGGCCGGAGAGGTGGCCGGGGAAAGGCCGGCCGGCGGTCCCCGTGAACATAGGGAGATATTCTGAAAACGGAATAGGTAATTCCGCGAATTCTCCGCGTGGAATATGCGGGGGCCGGATCGTCGCGGTCAAGCTGGGGAAGCGGCGGTGCGGCGAGACGGCCGGGCGCGCAGGGCGGAGGCGGCGGCGCGCACGGGACGCGATCCGGCGGCGCCCCCCGGGGGCGGGCAAGGCTCTCGCCACGGGGCCCCGCCATGGCGCCGCCCCACCGGGGGCCGACGGGGGGGGGGAGGGCGGGCGCGGGCGGGCGGGGACCGCGCCGCCCCCCCCCCGCCCGGCCCCCCCCCCGGCGCCC
>JAYZWL010000058.1:0-4011 GCA_036154955.1 Pseudomonadota bacterium
CGCCGCGCGACGGCCGGGGCGCGAGCCGCGTCGCGGCGCCCGCGCGGCGGGGGGACCGGGCGCCGGGGCGGACGGTCTCCCCGTGCCCGCTCCCCGTGCCCGCCGGCGCCGCCAGGGTCATGCGAAAACGGCCCCGCCCGGGAGGCGAGGCCGTTTCAGGCGCGGACCGGAGCGTGAGGCTCAGGCCTCGGACTCGGCGTCCTCGTCGTCATGGGCGCGCACCGGGCGGGGCGGGCGGCCGATGATGTCCTTGAGCTCGTCCAGCTCGATGAAGTTGTCGGCCTGGCGGCGCAGGTCGTCGGCGATCATCGGCGGGCTGGTGCGGATGGTGGAGACCACCGAGACCCGCACGCCCTTGCGCTGGATCCCCGCGACCAGCGGCCGGAAGTCGCCGTCGCCGGAGAACAACACCATGTGATCGATGCGGTCGGCCATCTCCATCGCGTCGACCGCGAGCTCGATGTCCATGTTGCCCTTGATCTTGCGCCGCCCGGAGGCGTCGACGAATTCCTTGGCGGGCTTGGTGACCATGGAGAAGCCGTTGTAGTCGAGCCAGTCGACCAGCGGGCGGATCGGCGAATATTCCTGATCCTCGACCAGAGCCGTGTAGTAGAACGCGCGGACAAGCTTGCCGCGGCGCATGAACTCGTTCCGAAGAAGCTTGTAGTCTATGTCGAAGCTCAGCGCCTTGGCCGCCGCATAGAGGTTGGACCCGTCGATGAATAGGGCCAGTCGCTCGTCACGATAGAACATGCCGTCTCCGAATGCGTCTCAGCAGGGCGAGCGCGTCTGCGCGCGTCGCCGAAGGGGCCCCCGGGCCGGGCCCGCGGCGAATCGGCGGAGGACCGGGCGGGGAATTAAGGAGCGGCCACCGATAATGCAACGAACCATCGGCGCTTCGCCCGTGAAAATCCAGTCGTTTCGCGTCATCGGCCGGCGGCCACCCTTTCGCGCCGCCTGTCGAAAGGTCGTCTTCGGGCCGCACGCTCTTCGTCGGCACGTCGACCGGCTTTTGAACGTCGACCGGGGCGGGCTCCGTCACGCCCGCCGACATTTCCATACCTTTCGTTAATTTATTGTTAAATACCACACAGGGCGCGACATGCGGCCGCGTTCGAGCATATCGAAGCGGCCATGAACCGGACCTGCACGATGCGGGCGGCCCTGACGACCCCCCGCGACGCCGCCGCGCCGCCGCGATGCCGGACCCGACGCCCCGACCCGCGGTCTTTTCAAGAAACCGGCCTTGCGTCGCAGGCCCGGCCCGTATAGGCAGGCGGTTCCCCTGACACTGCCACCGGAGGCGTCCGCAATGGCCCGCGTCACCGTCGAGGATTGCGTCGACAAGGTCACCAACCGGTTCGAACTGGTCATGCTCGCCGCCCATCGGGCGCGGGAGATCTCGACCGGATCGGAGATCACCGTCCCGCGCGACAACGACAAGAACCCCGTCGTCGCGCTGCGAGAAATCGCGGAGGAGACGCTCACCCCCGACGACCTGCTGGAAGGGCTGATCCAGTCCCACCAGCGGCATATCGAGGTCGACGAGCCCGAAGAGGACTCCATGGCCATGCTGATGTCGGGCGCCGAGTCCGACGCCCCGGTCGACGACATCTCGGAGGAGCAGCTGCTCCGCGCCCTGATGTCGGAGCAGGACCGGGACGCCGGCTGACGCCGAGGCGCGACCCCGGGGGAGGGCGAGTTGGGCGATTTCATCCGCCAGTTCGAACTGATCGAGCGGGTGCTCGCCTATAACCCGAACACCGACGAAGGGCTGCTGAACGCGGCCTATGTGTTCGGGGCCAAGGCCCATGCCCACCAGCGTCGCGCCAATGGCGACCCCTATTTCGGCCACCCCGTCGCGGTGGCCGGAATTCTCACCGAGCTTCGGCTCGACGACGCCACCATCGCCACCGCCCTGCTCCACGACACGATCGAGGATTGCGAGGGCGTCACCTACGAGACCATCGCCGACCAGTTCGGCGAGGAGGTGGCGGATCTGGTCGACGGCGTCACCAAGATCTCCAAGCTCGACCTCGCCTCGAAGGAGAGCGAGCAGGCGGAGAACCTGCGCAAGCTGCTGATCGCCATGTCCAAGGACGTGCGCGTCCTGCTGGTCAAGCTCGCCGACCGCCTGCACAACATGCGCACCATCGGCTTCCTGCGCCCCGAGAAGCAGGAGCGCAAGGCGCGCGAGACCATGGAGATCTACGCCCCGCTCGCCGGCCGCATGGGCATGCAGTCGATGCGCGACGAGCTGGAGGACCTGTCCTTCGAGGTGCTCAACCCCCAGGGCCGCGTCTCCATCCTCCACCGCTTCGCCCAGCTGCGCGAGGCGACGGGAGAGGTGATCCCCCAGATCCAGGAGGACATCCGCATCCTGCTGGAGGCGGAGGGGATCGAGGCGGAGGTGACGGGGCGGGAGAAGCGGGCCTTCGCCATCTGGCGCAAGATGGAGGAGAAGGGGCAGGAATTCGGCCGGCTGTCGGACATCTACGGCTTCCGCATCATCTGCGGGTCGGAGGGCGACTGCTACCGGGCGCTGGGGGCCGTGCACCGGCGCTGGACCGCGGTGCCGGGCCGGTTCAAGGACTATATCTCGACCCCCAAGACCAACGGCTACCGCTCCATCCACACCACGGTGTCGGGGCGCAACGCCAAGCGGGTGGAGGTGCAGATCCGCACCCGCGCCATGCATGACGTGGCCGAGACCGGGGTCGCCGCGCACTGGGCCTACAAGGAGGGCGTGCGGTCCCAGAACCCGTTCGTGGTGGACCCGTTCACCTGGCTGCGCCAGCTGACCGACGAGTTCCGCGCGGCGGAGAAACCGGAGGAGTTCCTCGAACACGTCAAACTCGACATGTTCCAGGATCAGGTGTTCTGCTTCACCCCCAAGGGCCGGGTCATCAACCTGCCCCGGGGGGCCACGCCGATCGACTTCGCCTACAATATCCACACCCGCATCGGGGACAGCTGCGTCGGGGCCAAGATCGACGGGCGGCGCGCGCCGCTCTCGACCCGCCTGCGCAACGGCCAGACGGTGGAGATCATTCGCGCCGACGCCCAGCGCCCGCAGCCGGTGTGGGAGGAGATCGCGGTCACCGGCCGCGCCAAGCAGGCGATCCGCCGGGCGATCCGGGCGGAGCGGCGGGAATCCGACATCCGCATCGGGCGAGAGATCGTCTCCCAGACCTTCGAGCGGGCGGGCAAGGCGCTGTCGGCCAAGGCGCTGGGCATGGCGGCGGCCAAGCTGGGCGAGGACGGGGCCGACGACCTGCTGCGCGCGGTGGGGGCGGCGGAGATCTCGGCCAGCCAGGTGATGAACGCCCTGTTCCCGCGCGAGGGGGCCTGGGACGTGCCGCTGAGCGCGGAGCCGCCGGAGCGGCCGATGGTCACCGGCGTCTCCCGCGCGCGCCGGGTGCATTTCGGCGAGTGCTGCGAGCCGGTGCCGGGCGACCGCATCGTGGGCATCGTCGCCCCGGGGCGCGGCGTCACGGTGCATGCCATAGACTGCCCGGAACTGGCGGCCTATGAGGACGACATGGAGGCCTGGGTGGACCTGAAATGGGACCCCGAGACCGCCTGGTCGCAGCCGCACCAGACCTCGGTGTCGGTGACCTTCGCCAACGAGCAGGGGGCCCTCGCCAGGGTGTGCACGGTGATCGCGGAGCTGAAGGCCGACATCACCCATCTGGAATTCACCGAGCGCAAGCCGGATTTCTACCGGGCCCGCTTCGACCTCGAAGTGCGGGACGTGAAGCATGTCAGCCAGATCGTGAGCCAGCTGGCGGCGGAGCCGATCGTGCATGCCGCGCGGCGGATCATGCCGGCGCGGGACGGCGGCGGGCGCGAGACGCGCGGCCGCGACGGAGCGGGACGCGATCCGCGCGACTGGGCCGGGGAGCCGGGGACGCCGGGCGTGGCGCCGCCGCCGGGCGGCGGGCCCGGCTTCGCGCCCGGGCCGGCGCGCAGCGCGCAGGCGGCGGCCTCGACGACGACCGCGCCGCATCG
>JAYZWL010000059.1:0-39237 GCA_036154955.1 Pseudomonadota bacterium
CCGGCGTGCTCCCCGGCGCGTCGCGCCGCCTTGACGCCGCCCGCCGGCCCGCGTCCTGTGGCGCCCGGCGCCGTCCCATCCCGGGGACGGGCGACCAGGGCCGGCGATCCGACCGGCCGAAACCGGAGAGGAGTCCCAGGGCATGACCGTCATCTTCATTCACGGCATCGGCGCCGGCGCCGAGAGCTTCCACGACGTGACGCCGCTGGTCCCCGGCTCGGTCGCGCTGAACCTGCCGGGCTGGGGGGACGAGCCCTGGGGGGGCGAGGCGAGCTTCGCCGGCCTCGCCGACTGGCTCGCCGCGAAGATCGACGCGATCGCGGAGGGCGAGGCGGTGATCGCCGGTCATTCCTTCGGCGGCATGCTGGCGCTGGAAACCGCGCTGACCCATCCCGAGAAGGTCCGCGCCTTCGTGGCCATCGCCACCTCGCCGGCTTTCGGAGGCCGCGACGACAGCTTCAAGACCCAGTTCCTCGCCGCCCGGCTGAAGCCGCTGGACGAGGGCATGACCATGCCGGAACTCGCCCGCGGCTCGGCCAAGGACCTCTCGGACCGCGGCGTGGCGGCCGAGCGGGTGGAACGCTTCGCCGCCTCCATGGGCGCGCTGCCCGAACCGGTCTATCGCGACATCGTGCGCTGCCTGACCACCTTCAACCGCCGCGCGGACCTGGAGCGGGTGAGCCAGCCCGCGCTGTGCCTCGCCGGCGACGACGACGCCACGGCGCCGGCCAAGACCATGGAGAAGATGGCCGCCGCCATGCCCAGGGGCGAGTATGTCTGCATCAAGGGCGGCCACCTTCTGCCCAACGAGGCGCCCGAGGCGGTGGCCGCGGCGGTGAACGCCTTCCTCGCCGAGCTCTGAGCGTCGCCCGGCGCGCCCCGGGCTCGACCCGGGGCCTCCGACCCGCAGGCGCCGGGCGCCGGGCGGCTGCGGAGCGACGGATCGGCCGCCGCCCCCCGCGCTCAGGCGGGGCGGCGGGCGACGATCAGGTGGCCGGGTTCGGGGCGGCCCTGATTGGTGCGGATCACCCAGTCCTCCATCGTCAGGATCTCGAACCCCGCCGCGGTCAGGCCGTCGCGGACATAGCCCGCCGAATGGTGGAAGCGCTGATGGGGGCCGACGCGCCAGGGCCGGCCCTCGAACTGCGCATCGGGCAGGGTCTCGGTCGAGAAGGCGAAGCGCCCGCCCGGGGCGAGCTGGGCGAAGGCGCCGGAGAAGAAGTCCTCCAGCGCGCCCAGATAGGGCATCACGTCGGCGGCGCAGATCAGGTCCCAGGGGCCGGCGACGTCGCCGTCCTCGTCCTCCGCCGGGGCGTGCAGAAAGCCCACCGCGTCGCCGACATAGAGCGCGTCGTAGAGCCCGCGCTCATCGGCCTCGCCCAGCATCTCCTCGGACAGGTCGACGCCGGTGGCGTGGCCCGCGGCCTCCCCCAGCGCCGCGGCCATCAGCCCGGTGCCGCAGCCCAGATCCAGCAGGGTCGGTCCCTCGGGCGCGTCGCTTCCCGCGGCGCCCGGGGCGGTGGCCTCGATCAGCTCGGCGAGGCGCGTGGGGGCGCGGTAGCCGAGCTGGCCGACGAGGATCTCCTCGAAGGCGGCGGCGTGCTGGTCGAAGAGCGTGGCGACATAGGCGGGCGAGGCCCGGTCGGGATCCGCCGCCGCGCCCAGCGCCGCCAGCCGCACCGCGGCCCCGCCATGGTCGGCGGGGTCGAGCGCGAGCACCTCGCGCCAGGCCTCCGCCGCGGCCCGGTCGTCGCCGGCCTTCTCCAGCGCCAGGGCCCGGGCGTAGGCGAGCGCCAGCGGGTCGGTTTCGGGCGCGTCGTCGGTTTCGGGCGCGTCGGTCATCGGTCGGGTCCTGGTCTGGGGCGCGCGCGGCCCGGGGAGGGCGCGACGCGGCGGGTTCTCAGTCGGCGGGCTCCGGGCTGCAGGTTCCGGGCGGCGGGATCAGTCGGCGCGATCGGCCGCGGCGGGCGCTTCAGGCGGCGACGGCGCCGGGTCCGGGGCCGGCGCCGGCCGGGCCACGCCCTGCAGGTCGTCGGGGCCGGCGTAGTCATAGACCAGCTCGGACCCGGTCGCCACCTGGGCCACGCGGCGGCCGAAGGGCCCGTCCTCGGCCATCGGATAGGCCATGACGGCGGCGCGCAGCGGGCGGCCCTGGGCGTCGCTTTCGATCACCCGCGCCCCGTGTCGGGTGAAGCGGGCGAAGCCGCTCTCCTCGCTGCGGGTCCAGCCCAGCGGCCGCCCCGCCCCGTCATGCAGCGCCACGTCCCGCCATTCCCGCACCGGCCACAGCACCGGATCGGAATAGGCGTCCTGCCGGGAGAGCGCGTCGAAATCCAGCATGTCGAGCCGGCCGTTCGGCCCGTAGACCCGCTTCTCCCGCGGCGGAAACGCCACCGAGATCAGCGCGGGGGCGGAGATCCAGGCCCCGTTGTCGGCGAAGACCGCCACGTCGATCCGCTGGGAGCGCAGCGCCGCGTCGCCCGGAACCGGGACGTCCTGCTGCCAGTCCACCGCGATCTCCGCCGCCTGGCCGCCGTCGCCCAGCGGGCGGATGCGCACCCGCGCCGGATCCCCGCGCAGCAGGACCCATCGGAAGCTCAGCGGCCGGCCGTTGGGGTCGGCGGTGCCCGCGGCGGTGACGGTGAAGCGCAGGGTCTCGTCCGCCCCGCGGAACAGCAGGGCGATGGCCGAGGGCGTGGCGAACAGCGTCTCCGACAGCCCGTCGCCGAAGAGGGTCACGCCCTGCGCCGGCCGGCGCTGGTCGAGCAACTGGAGCCGCGGGGCGGGCGGGATCTCCGAGGGCAGCAGCGCGTTGGCCATGCGCACCATCCGCTCCGGCTCCGCGTTCGCGTGGTCGAACACGGTCGGGTGGGCGATGCCGGAGAGGTATTCGGCGTCCGTCTGCACGGGCTTCTGGCAGCGCCGCCAGATCATCTGCACCGTCGGCGCGATCAGGCGCTCGCGGATCAGGGCCGCCTTGGTCTCGGGCCGGAAGGCGGCGAGGATCGTGGCCACGCTCTCCATCGCCGTTTCGTCGGACCAGGAGCTGCCCTGGCTGACGATCTGATAGGGCGTGTTGGCGGGAAACACGTCGCCGTAAAGCGGGTCGTGGTCCTTGTGCTCGGGATAGACGTAGATCTGGTTGGAGGCGTATTCGCGCCACAGCTCCCGCGCCGTCTCGGGCGAGCTGACCATCAGCCGGGCGATGGAGCGCCAGCCCGACCCCCGGGTGACGGCGGTCGAGGAATTGCCGAGCAGCGGCGGCGCGGTCTCGCCCTCGGCCGTGACCGCGAGCCCCAGCGGCGCGCTGCGCGCGAAGCCGTCGACGCGGGCCTCCGGGGCGTGCTCGATCGGGGTGATCTGGGGAAAGCGGGCGAGGTTGAGGGCGGAATGGTCGTCGTCCCGGTTCTCGTAGAAGTCGCCGCGATTGCCGGCGGCCTGTCCCGCGGCGATCAGCCGGTTGAGAAGGCCGGAGGCCGGGCCCGCGCCGCCGATCACCGGGGCGGGGCCGGGCGGGTCGGGGGGCAGGACGAAATAGGCGCGCACGGCGCCGTCGATCTCCGACCATTCGGAATTGCCGGCCGCGACCACCGCCTTGCCGTCGATCAGCGGCGCCGGAACGGCGACCCGCGGCGAGGAGGACGCGGCAGGCGCGGCGCCGGTTTCGCCGTCCATCGTCGCGACCGTTTCGTCGCCGCGCTCCGAGGCGTCGGCGTCGGTCCCCTTCGCGGCGTCGCCGGCGTCGCCGACTTCGGCGGCGGCCAGCGCCGCCATGGCCGCGGCGTAGCTCTTCTCCGCCCGCATCGCGGCGTAGATCGGCGCGGTCCGGGGCGCCTCCACGTCCCGCAGGCCGCTTTCCACGGCGCGCAGCAGGTGGCGCGCGGCCTCGGTCGGGTCGCCGCGCTCCGCCTGCAGACGCATGGCCGCGACATGCAGCGAGATCATGCGCGGATAGCGGGCCAGCAGGCGGATGGTCTCGATCTCCGCCCCGATGCGGTCGCCTTGTCCGTAGAGCCGGCCGATGGCGGCGGAGGCGCGCGCGAAGGCGGCGCGCCCGAACGGGCTCAGATCCTCGACCCGCGCCGCGCGGCGGTCGGCGAGCGCGGCGAGACGCACGGGGTCGGGCGCGTCTTTCTGCGCGGCCGGGGCGGATCGCAGGTCGGGCCGGGGGGCGCCGAACTCCCACCACCCGGCCCCGACCAGCGTCGCCAGGCCCAGCGCGATGGCGGCCAGGGCGAGGGGGCGGGCCAGGGGGCGGGACGGCGATCGGGCCTGCGCGCGGCGCGCGCCCGCGTCGGGTCCGGCGGGATCAGTGGGCGGCACGCGGCGCCTCCGGTGTCGGACGCGGGACGAAAGCGGGGCCGCGCCGGCCGCATACTGCGCCCCGGACGGGTGCGAAACAACCCGACGGTGCGCCGCGGCCGGCCGGGCCTGCGGTCACCCGCGCGGCGGCGTGCCGCCCTCGCCCAGGTCCCACCACACGCCCGCCATCAGCCCCAGCGCCTCCCGGCAAAGCGGCCGCAGCGTATGCTCGTTCGGCGCGTGCTGGGAGCAGCCGGGATGCGAATGCGGGATCCAGACCGTGGGCAGGCCGAGGATCTCGGCGAAGACCTCGTTGGGCAGCGAGCCGCCCAGGTTCGGCAGCCGCGCCGGCGCGGTCCCGGCCGTGCGCTCCAGGCTCGCGGCCGTCCACACCGCCCAGGGCGCGTCGGGATCGAGCCGGGTCGCGTGAAAGTCCACCTCGCCGTCGAACAGGATCTCGATGTCGGGGAACCCCTCCCGGTCCAGATACCGGCGCAGGGCGGGGAGAACGTCGTTCTCGTCCGTCCCCACCACGAAACGGAGCTGGCAATGCGCGATGGCGGAGGGCTGGATGGCGTTGACCGGCCGGTCGACGTCCCCCGCCCCCAGCGCGCGGATGGCGAAGGAGTTCCAGCCCCAGACCCGCTCTCCGGGCGTCAGCGAGGGCTCGCCCCAGTCGGGGTCGATCTCCGGCCCCTCCTCGCCCACCGGGCACGACGCGATCGCCGCGCGCACCGAGTTGGTCAGCGAGGTCGGCCGCCATTCGGGGACGTGGATGGTTCCGCGCGCGTCGGTGATCGCGGCCAGCGCATGGGCCAGCCGGATGCCCGGATCGCGCAGCAGCCCGCCCCAGTTGCCCGAATGCTGGGCCCCCTCGCGCAGCTTGCATTGCAGCGAGAAATTCAGCGCCCCGCGGGATCCGAGGAAGATCGTCGGCCGGTCCGCCCGCACCCGCGGCCCGTCCGAGGCGATCAGCACGTCGGCGGCGAAGCGGTCGGGATTGGCCTCGAACAGCTTGGCCAGGCCGGGGGAGCCCGCCTCCTCCCCCATCTCCAGCGCCAGGCGGATGTTGAAGCCGAGCTTGCCGCGGGTCTCCAGCACCGTCTCCAGCGCCATCAGGTTGATGAGGTGCTGACCCTTGTTGTCGGCGGTGCCGCGGCCGTAGAGCAGGTCTCCGTCCGGGGTCAGGGCGAGCGGCTCGCGGTTCTCGCGCCAGCGGCCCTCCATGGTCGGCACGGTGTCGCCATGGCCGTAGGTGAGCACGGTGGGCAGGGCCGGGTCCTCGATCCGCTCGGCCTGCAGGATCGGCGGGCCGCCGGGCTCGGGATTGGCCATCACCTCATGGGAGAAGCCCATCCGGGTCAGCCAGGGGATGATGAGCCGGTCGAGATAGTCGGCCAGCCCCGCCGGCTCCCCATCCGTGCGGCAGGCGACCAGGTCGGCCAGCGCGGTTTCGAAGCGCCCGTCGTCGACGAGGGCGGTGGCGGCGGCAACGGCCTGGGCTCGGGTCATCGGGTCTTCCTGCGGCGAGTGCGGTCGGGCGGGAGCCTAGACCCGCCGCGGGCGGGTGGCGAGGCGCGCATCTCGCCGCATCCGGCGCGCCTGCGGGCCCATGGGTGAACGGCGGGCATCGAAGGCGCGCCCCGGGCTTGACCCGGGGCCTCTCCGCGCCGCCGTCCCGCGCGAGCGGTCGGGCGGGGCGCCTCCGCCGAAGGTCAGCCCGTCCCCAGCGGGTCGAAGTCCCGCGGCGCGGCGTCGAGGCGGAACACGAAGCCGCCCGCCACCTCCGGGAAGAAGCGGCGCACCAGCGGGTCATGGCCGGGGATCACCAGTTCCGGACGCGAGGCGAGCGCCTGGATCACGCCGTAGCCCTCCAGCGTCTCGCGCATGTCGGCGACGATGGGGAAGGGGCGGCCCTTGAGGTAGTTCTCGTAATAGTGGGAGGCGTCCGACGCGATGCACACGAACCCCTCCCGCGTCTTGACCCGCACCGACATCAGCCCCTTGGAATGCCCGCCGATGGCATGGACGGTGACCCCCGGCGCGACCTCGGCGTCGCCGTCATGGAAGATCACCCGGCCGGAGAACACATGCCGGACCATGTCGCAGACATGCTCGGCGGTGAACGGGTGGCTGAGCGCGTGGTGGCACATGCAGGGGCCGGTGGCGTAGGCCATCTCCGCCTCCTGCAAATGAAAGCGGGCGTTGGGAAAATGGCGCAGGCCGCCGGCATGGTCGTAATGCAGGTGGGTGACGATGATCTCGTCGATATCAGCGGGGGAAAGGCCCAGCGCGGCGATGGCCTCGGCCGGCTCGCGCGCCACCTCGCGGCCGCGGGCCGCGGCCTCGGCCCGGTCGAAGCCGGTGTCGATCAGGATGGTCCGTTCGCCCCGGCGCAGCACCCAGATGAAGAAATCCATCGGCATGGGGACCGCGTGGTCGTCGCCGCCCACGAAGTTGCTGTTGCGGCTGCGGGCGCTCATCTCGCCGTATTTCAGGGCGTAGGCTTCCCAAACGTCGTCTGACATGCGTGCTCCTCCCGTTTTCGTTGCGGAGGAGATTGCCGCGCCGGGCGCCCCCGGGGAAGGGGGCGCCCGACCTTATCAGCCGCGTGATCGCGTCAGGTGAAGTTCGCCAGCGGCGCGCGCAGGTCGGCCCAGGGCTTCGCCGCCTCAAGCTGGGCGGAAAGCGAGATCAGCCGGCAATCCTCCCCATAGGGCGCGGCGAGGTGGAGGCCCACCGGCAGCCCCTCCGGCGTCCAGTGCAGGGGGACCGAGACGGCGGGCTGGCCGGAGATGTTGAAGGCCCCGCAGAAGGGCGAATACTCCATCACCCCGCCCGCGCCGAGCCGGAAGCCGATATAGTCGTCCCGATCGTGGGAAAAGCGGCCCACCTCCGCCGGCGGCTCGGCCAGCGTGGTCGACAGCACCGCGTCCATGCCCGAGAGCCAGCCGGCCATCGCGCGGCCGTAGGCGTGCACGATGTTGATGGCGCCCAGATAGGCGGCGCCGTCGATCCCCTCGGCATGGCGGCGGGAGCCGAGCGCGATGCGCTCCACCTCGCCCTGCTCGATCTCCCGCCCGCGGGCGGCGGCGACCTGGCGCAGCTTAAGCGCGGTGCCGCAGGCGATGATGTCCATCAGCGCGCGCATGGCGCGGGGCGTGTCGGCCTCGGGCAGCGGGGCCTCGAACACCTCATGGCCCAGCTCGGTCAGCAGGGCGGCGGTCGCCTCGATCGCCTTGACGCATTCAGGGTGGATCGGATCGCCGGTCAGGGTGGTGGTCAGCACGCCGATGCGCAGCTTGCCGGGCGCGGTCCGGGCGGCCTCGGCGAAGCTCATCGGCAGGGCGGGGGCGGCGTAGGGGTCGCCCAGCTCCGGCCCCATCACCAGGTCCATCAGCGCCGCCTGGTCGCGCACGCTGCGGGTGACGAAGCCCGAGGTGGACATGCCCCCCCAGCCCTCGCCCGCGAAGGGGGCCATCGACACCCGGCCGCGGGTCGGCTTCACCCCGAAGAGCCCGCAGGACGCGGCGGGAATGCGGATCGAGCCCGCCCCGTCCGAGGCGTGCGCCGCCGGCAGGATCCCCCCCGCCACGACCGCCGCCGCTCCGCCCGAGGAGCCGCCGGAGGTGTGGTTGGTGTTCCACGGGTTGCGGGTCGGGCCGCCATAGACCGCGGCCTCCGTCGCCGGGCCGACGCCGAATTCGGGCGAGGTGGTGCGCCCGAAGGTGACCAGACCCGCGGCCTTCAGCTTTTCATAGAACCGGCTGTCGCCCGGACAGGGCGCGCCCTTCAGCAGCGCCGAGCCGGCGGAGACGGGAAAATCCACCGCCTCCGCCCCGATGTCCTTGAGCAGGAAGGGAACGCCCTTGAACGGGCCCTCGGGCAGCCCTTCGGCGATCATGCGGCGGGCGGCGTCCTCGTTCAGCGAGGCGATGGCGTTGAGCGCGGGGTTGCGGGCCTCGACCCGGGCCAGCGCCTCGTCCAGAAGTTCGGCGGGCGTGACCTCCCCGCCCGCGACGAGGGCGGCGAGCCCGGTGGCGTCGTTGGCGTCGAAGGCGGCGGCGATGGACATGGAGTCGGCTCCCGGTCGGTCGGATTTCAGGCGGGCCACCTTCGCGCGACGGATCGGGATTGGCTAGAGGGGACTCCAGAAATCAGCCGGCGGGCGGCGGATGGCAGGCCGACGCCTCCGCCACCTCGCCCGTCGGGCCGAAGCGAAGGGTCTCGGCCGCGGTCACGCCGGCATGATTCCGGTATACAATGACCAGCGTGTCATGTCCGGCGAACACCGACGTCACCTCGAAGCGCAGGTCGGGCTGACGGGCGAGCGCCGCGGCCCAGTAGGCCCGCAGCGCGGCGCGGCCCCGCACCTCTCCCGCCCCGGTCAGCGGGATCGCCTTCAGCGACCGGAATACGATTCCCTCCGCGTAATGCGCGAGAATGCGGTCGAGGTCGCGGCTGTTCCACGCCGCCGCCCAGTCCGCCGCGAAGGCGGGGGCGTCGGCCGGGCGGAACGGGGTCATGCGCGGCGCGCCCGGTTCAGATCCGCGGGCCCTGACCGGCCAGGTCGCGATAGATCGCGGCGGCGGTCGGCTCCCAGATGTCGGGACGTTCGGGGTCAGGAACCATGGTGGCGCCGCGGCGGGCGGATTCCTCGATCGACAACGCCAGCGCCAGGCTGCGCAGGGCGTCGGCGCCAGGGACCAGCGGCTCCGCCTCCCCCGCCGCGACGCGCGCGAAATGCACCAGCTGCGCGGCCAGCGGGTCGGTGGGCGGGCAGGGCAGCGACAGCCGGGTCAGCGGAGTTCCGCGATGGCCCTTTCCCGCCCCGCCGTGCCGCCAATAGCTGAGCGAGGGCAGGGAAATGGCCCCCTCCGTGCCCACCAGGCGCAAACAGTCCTCTCCCGACGGGACGATGTCCGCGTCCTCGCCGGTGCCCGCTTCCCAGCCCCAGGGGGACAGGCCGGTTTCGGACAAGATGGCGGTGGCCAGCGGTCCCTTGTCGAAGCGGATCAGCGCCGCGGCCGCGGACGGGCCGGCCATGCCGCCGCCGGCGCTCATCGCCGCGACCTCCGTCGCCTCGCCCAGCAGCCAACGCATCAGGTCGACGTCGTGGATCAGCCGGTCGAGCACCGGCCCCTCCCCCGACTGCACCCGCAGCGGATAGGCGCGCGGCGCCTCCGGCCGGCGCAGGTGCCAGACCGCGTCGGCCGCCACCACATCGCCCAGCAGCCCGCCGCGCGCGGCCTCCCGCGCCGCCGCGGCGGCCGGATGATGACGGCGGGCATGCCCGGCGAGCAGCGGAACGCCGCTGCGCTCGGCCGCGGCGATGATGCGGCGGGAGTCGCGCAGAGTGGCGCCCAGGCCGCCGACCATGAGAAACGGCAGGTTCCGCCCGGCCAGCGCCTCCGCCGCGCCGACCCGGCTCGCGGCGGGCAGGGCGACGACGCCGGCGCGGACGTCCGGGGGCAGATCCTCGACCTCCGCCACCGCGGGCAGGCCCAGTTCGGCCAGCCGCTCCCGCCCCTCCTCGGCCGGAGAGACCACGCCGACGAGCGAAAGCGCAGGCTCCGCCTCGATCAACGCCGCCTGGCGCAACCCGATGCGGCCGCCGCCGATCACGGCGACGGGAAGGGCGGCGCTCATCGCCGGGCCCCGCACCTGATGCGGCGGGCGCGAGGTCGAACGGGGCGAGCCTCGTGGGATCGGATGTGGCTTTTGCGCTGCATCGGGCGTCCGGGCGTGAAACGGTCATTATATGCGCGCCGTCCCCGGCGCATGGCTGAAATTCCTAGCAGATCGAAACGCGTTCGTCCCGTCCCGATATGAACGAACGCCCCCCTCAGGGGCGGTTTCCGGCCCCGCTAGGCAAGCATGTCGCAGGCGCTGTATACAGGACGCAAGGGCAACGGGGCGGAGACCCTGCGTCGGGAGGGACGGGATGCGCGTTCAGGTGGCGATTCTGGGCGGAGGTCCGGCGGGACTGACGCTCGCCCGGCTGCTGGGGCGGGCCGGCGTCGACGCCGTGGTGCTGGAGCGTCGGGACCGCGCGCATGTGCTGTCGCGGATCCGGGCCGGCGTGCTGGAATGGGGCTCGGCCGAACTGCTGCGCGAGGCCGGCGTCGGCGCCCGCATGGAGGCGGAGGGGCAGGTCCATGACGGGACCGTGCTCGCCTCCGACGGCGAAAGCCTGCGCGTCGACTTCCGCGAGCTGACCGGCCGGTCGGTGATGGTCTACGGCCAGACCGAGGTGACCCGCGACCTCTACGCCGCGCTGGACCGGGACGGGCCGCGGGTGATCCACGACGCCGAGGTCGTGGCGGTCGAGGGGCTGGAGGAGGCCCGCGCCCGGGTGATCTGGCGCGACCCGTCCGGCGCGCGGCATGAGGTCGAGGCCGACTGGGTCGCGGGCTGCGACGGCTATCATGGCGCCGGTCGTCAGGCGATCCCGGCGCGCGCCCTGTCGGTGTTCGAGCGGGTCTATCCCTTCGGCTGGCTGGGCGTGCTGACCGAGCGGCCGCCGGCCAGCGCCGAGGTGCTCTACGCCCGCCACTCGCGCGGCTTCGCGCTCGCCTCCATGCGCAGTCCGACCCTGTCGCGCTATTACATCCAGGTTCCGGCGGGGACGGAGGCCGCGGCATGGAGCGACGACGCCTTCTGGGACGAGCTGCGCCGCCGCCTTCCCCCGGAGGTGGCCGAGGGAATGCGCACCGGCCCGGCGCTGGAGAAGTCCGTGGCGCCCCTGCGCTCCTATGTCGGGGAGCCGATGCGCTGGGGCCGCCTGTTCCTGGCCGGCGACGCCGCGCATATCGTGCCGCCGACCGGGGCGAAGGGCCTGAACCTGGCGCTCGGCGACGTGCGGCTGCTGGCGGAGGCGCTGGTCCCGGCCTGCGTTTCGGGCGATCTGACGGGGGTGGAGAGCTATTCGGCCCGGGCGCTGGCCCGGGTCTGGCAGGCGGAGCGGTTCAGCTGGTGGATGACGACCCTGATGCATCTGTTCCCGGAGACGGGGGCGTTCGGGCTGCGGATGCAGCGATCGGAGCTGGCGCATCTGGCCCGGTCCCGCGCCGCGCGGCAGGCGCTGGCGGAGGCCTATACGGGCGTGTCGCTCTGATCCGCGCGCGGGCGAGGAGCGGGGCGTGAGCCTGGATCCCATGCTGGTCGGCCTGTCGCTGGCCTCGGCCTTCTGCTTCGCGCTGGCGCTGGTGCTGGTGGTGTTCGGGCTGCGCGGGGCGGCGGCGTCGGGGCTGGGCGCAGCGGCGGGGGCGGGGGTGTCGATCCCGACCACGGCGGCGTTCTTCCTGGCGCTGTCGCCGCTGATCGTGGATCTCGACCGCTACGCGCCGCGGGGGCTCGCGGTGTTCCTGGCGGTGGGGCTGGTCTATCCGGTGGCGGTGACCTGGCTGACCTTCGCCTCCAACCGGCGGCTGGGGCCGAACCTGACCGGGGCGCTGGGGAACCTCGCGCCGCTGTTCGCGGTGGTGGCGGCGGTGATCCTGCTGGGCGAGGTTCCGCGGCCGGGGCAGCTTGTGGGCCTGGCCGGCATCTGCGCAGGGGCGAGCCTGCTGTTCGTCGGGCGCGCCCGGGCCGGCGGCGGCGGGGCGGGCGGCCCGCCCGGGCGCGGGGCGCTGCTGCTGCCGCTGGGGGGGGCCGCGCTGCGCGGGCTGGTGCAGCCGGCGGCGGCGCTGGGGCTCGCGGCCTGGCCGGATCCGTTCGCGGCCACGCTGATCGGCTACATGGTGTCGGCCGTCATCGTGCTGACGGCGGTGCAGGCATGGCCCCGGCTTCGGGGGCGCAGACCTGCGCCGATGCCGGGGCGGGCGCGACTGTGGTTCATGGCGACGGGGCTGTCGAACGGCGCGGCGGTGCTGCTGCTTTACGCGGCGCTGGCGCGGGGGCCGGTGGCGGTCGTGGCCCCGCTGGTGGCCTGCTATCCGGTGATGACGCTGATCCTGAACCGGGCGGTGCACCGGGACCGCAGCCTCGGGCTCGTCGCCGGGCTGGGGATCGCGGCGATGGCGGCGGGCGTGGGCTTTCTGCTGGCGGCCTGAGCGGGGGGGGGGGCGCGGCGCGCGCCTGGACCCGAAACGCCGAAGGGGCGGACGCCTGCGCATCCGCCCCTTCGGGTTGTCTCGGTCTTCGGCGTGCCGCCCCGGTCGCCCGCGCGGCTCAGGCGGCTTCGGACCGGGTCTCGTCCTGGTCGTCGGCCTCGACCTCCTCGGCGGAGGCGGAGCGGCCGCCGCGCATGATCCGGTTCACGTCGACTTCGCGCAGCATGAAGGCGGGGACGTGATCGCCCATGCCGACCACCGGCCCGCCGCCGCGGCGGCCGCCCCGGTCGGAATTGCGGTCCGAATTGCGGTCGGAGTCGCCACGGCCGCCGCGGGAGGAACGGTCCTCGCGCCCCCCGTCGCGCCCACGACCCCGGCGGCTTTCGCGCGGGTCCTCGGAGGCGCCGCGGTCGCGCGGATCTTCGGACGCGGCCGGGGCCTCGGCCGCGGCGGGCTCCACCGTCGGCGCCGGTTCGGCCGCGGCCGCAGCGGCGGACGACCGGCTGCGCCGGGTGCGGCGCGGCTTCGGCGCGGGGGCCTCGGCGGCCTCCGGCGCGGCGGCGTCCGACGCCGTGTCCCCGGAGGCCTTGTCGTCGGAAACCTGAGCCTCCGCCGTCGCCTCCGCGGCGTCGGCCGTCGCGGCCTCCGCCGTCTCGGCGCTCTTGCGGCGGGAACCGCGTTCGGACCGGGCGCGGCGGCGCGGACGCGCGGCGACCTCGTCGTCGCCCTCGGCCTTCGGGGCGGGGGCGGGCGCGGCGGGTTCGCCGGCCATCGGATTGTCCAGCACCGGCACCGGCTTGCCGATCAGCTCCTCGATCTTGTCGAGATGCTTGTCCTCATGGGCGAAGCAGATGGTGATGGCCTTGCCCGAGCGCCCGGCGCGGCCGGTCCGGCCGATGCGGTGCACGTAATCCTCGGAATGGATCGGCACGTCGTAGTTGAAGACGTGGGAGACCGAGGGGATGTCCAGCCCGCGGGCGGCCACGTCGGAGGCGATCAGCACCGAAATCTCGCCGCCGCGGAACCCGTCCAGCGTGCGGGTGCGGACCGACTGGTCGAGGTCGCCATGCAGCGCGCCCACGTTGAAGCCGTGCTTCTTCAGGGACTTGTAGACCACATCCACATCGCGCTTGCGGTTGCAGAACACGATGGCGTTGGTCAGCGTGTCCCCTTCCGCCTGGATCAGGCGGCGCAGGATCTCCCGCTTCTCGCTGTCGGCCACGTCCTTGCGGGCGGGCTTGTGGCGCACGACGCCCTGGGCGATCGTCTCCGCCGCCGTGGCCTGACGCGCGACTTCGACCCGCACGGGGGCGTGGAGGAAAGTATCGGTCAGGCGGGTGATCTCCGGCGGCATGGTGGCCGAGAAGAACAGGGTCTGGCGGGTGAAGGGCAGCAGGCCGAAGATCCGCTCCAGATCCGGGATGAAGCCCATGTCGAGCATGCGGTCGGCCTCATCGACCACCATCACCTGGACGCCGGTGAGCATCAGCTTGCCGCGCTCGAAATGGTCGAGCAGGCGGCCGGGCGTGGCGATCAGCACGTCCACGCCGCGGTCGATCAGCTTGTCCTGGTCGCGGAAGGACACGCCGCCGATCAGCAGCGCCATGGTCAGCTTGTGATACTTGCCGTAGGTCTCGAAATTCTCGGCCACCTGGGCGGCGAGCTCCCGCGTCGGGCACAGGATCAGGCTGCGCGGCATCCGCGCCTTGGCCCGCCCCTGCGCCAGGATGGTGATCATCGGCAGGGTGAAGGAGGCGGTCTTGCCGGTGCCGGTCTGGGCGATGCCCAGCACGTCCTTGCCCATCAGCGCGTGGGGGATCGCCTCGGCCTGGATCGGGGTCGGCTGGGAATACCCCGCCTCCTCAACGGCCTGGAGCACTTTGGGGTCGAGTTCGAGATCAGCGAAGTTCATCGGGTCCTTTCGCGGCGTCGTCTGCGGTCTGGGTGAGGCGGACCGCATTCTCCGCGCGGTCCCGTAAACGCGCCCGTATGGCGCTTGGGCGCGCAAAATACGCGGGCGCAGGCGAAAGTCAATGAAAAGGGGCCTCGCGGGGCGGCGAAGCGGGCCGAAATCGCCGCCGGCGCCGCGCGGCGGCCCCGCCGCCTGTCGGCCTGCGCGTCACGCCCGCGTCGCGCGCCCGTCGCCGACCCTTCGCGAAGCCGTCGCGAAGCGCCGCTAGCGGTGACGCGACCGCAAACGCCCAAGGAGGCTCCCCATGATCGCCCGCGCCGCCCTCGTCCCCTCGCTGCTCGTCCTGCTGGCCGCCCCCGCGACGGCGCAGGAGGAGACCGTGTTCCCCGCCACCCTCGCCGGCCACGCCTATATCCCGGCGCTGACCCTCTCGGTCCCGCCGGCCGACGCGCCGCGCGACGCCTGGGTGTCGGGCAAGTTCACCGGGGCCGCGCGCAACGACCGCCCGATGAGCGTGATGGGCGACACCGGCGGCCTGCACGGCAAGCGCGCCACCGGGGTCAGCCTGCCCTTCATCGGCCAGCCGCTGCAGGGCCTGTCGGGCTTCGCCATGGACCGGGCGGAGGACGGCTCGATCTACGTGCTGATCGACAACGGCTTCGGCTCCAAGGCCAATTCGCCGGACGTGCTGCTCAGCTTCACCCGCATGAAGCCCGACTTCGAGACCGGCCAGGTCGAGCTGGTCGAACAGGTCTGGCTGCGAGATCCCGACGGCGTGGTTCCGTTCCGCATCGCCTATGAGGGGACCGAGGCGCGCTACCTGACCGGCGCCGATTTCGACACCGAGTCCATCCAGGTGATCGGCGACACGGTCTGGATCGGCGAGGAGTTCGGGCCCTACATCCTGTCCGCCACCCTCGACGGCGTGATCACCGGCGTCCACGCCACCATGGTGGAGGGCGAGGAGCTGCGCTCCCCCGACAACGCGCGGGTCCGCGCGCCGGCGACGCCGGGCGAGGATTTCCGCTCCGCCCGCTCCGGCGGCTACGAGGGCATGGCGCTGCAGCCGGGCACGGGACTGCTGTGGGCGATGCTGGAGAAGCCGCTGATGCTGGCGGACGGCGAGCTTGAGGGGCCGTTCCTGCGCGTGCTGGCCTTCGACCCGGCGAAGGGCGAGTTCACCGGCGAGAGCTTCCGCTTCCAGCTCGCGCCCGGCGCCACCGCCATCGGCGACTTCAATTTCATCGACGAGACCCGCGCCCTGGTGATCGAGCGCGACAACGGCGAGGGCGATCCGTCGCTGAAATGCGAGGGCGAGGCGCGGCCGGACTGCTTCCCGGCGCCGGCGATGATCAAGCGGATCGTGCTGATCGACACCGCCGACCGGGCCGAGGACGGGACGGTGCGGCGCATCGGGCATGTCGACCTGATGAACATCCAGGACCCCGACGGCCTCGCCCGGCTGGAGACGGCCGCCAAGCGCGACATGACCGGCCTCTACACCCTGCCGTTCTTCACCATCGAGGACGTGATGAAGGTCGACGAGACCCATATCCTCGTCGCGGTGGACAACAACCTGCCGTTCAGCTCCGGCCGTCAGCTCGACCAGGCGATGCATAACGAGTTCGTGCTGCTGAACGTGGCGGAGCTTCTGGCGGCGAAGTGATCGCCCCGCCGGCGCCCCGCCGCGCGGCGGGGCCCGAGACGCGACGCGACGCGCCGCCCGGGATCACCGGGCGGCGCGTTTTCGTGTTCCGTCCGGCCGGGTCGTCGCCGATCCGTTCGGGGCCGGGGCCGGGGCCGGGGCCGGGGCCGGCGACAGGCTCAGGGGATCTTCTTCTTGGTGGTCTCGGCGGTGTCGCTGATCGCCTTGCCGCCGGCGGAGATGTCCTGGCCGATGCCTTCGACCGTGTTGCAGGCGGCGAGCGACAGGAGGCCCAGCGACAGCAGGGAGGCGACGAGACGGGCGGGGGAAAGGAGCGAACGGGAGGGGGTCATCTGGGGTCTCCGAAACACGCGGCATCGCGCCGGCATCCTAGGCTTTTCCCGGCGGGAGGCGAGCCGATTCCGCGCGGCGCGTCCGGGCCGTTTTCCGGGCCGCTTTCCGGGGCGCGCGGTCGCGTCGCGCGCCCCGGCGGGGCTCAGGTCAGCATCTCCTTGGTGGCCGAGAGGCGCACGTCCGGATGGTCCCGCTCGATCCGGTCGAGGTCCCATTGCAGGCGGATCATGTAGACCGGATCGCCGTCGGAATCCTCAGCCATGTGGCCCTTGTTGACCTTCATGAAGGCCTCGACCTTGTCCCTGGGCCCCGAGACCCAGCGGGCCCCGGTGAACTGGGTCGGTTCGAAGCGCACGGGCAGGCCGTATTCCTGCTCGATGCGGGAGGCCAGCACCTCGAACTGAAGCTGGCCGACCACGCCCACGATATGGCCCGAGCCGATGGAGGGCTTGAAGATCTTGGCCGCGCCCTCTTCCGCGAACTGCATCAGGGCCTTGTCGAGATGCTTGGCCTTCATCGGATCGCCGGCCCGACAGGTCTGGAGCAGTTCCGGCGCGAAGGCGGGGATGCCGGTGAAGCGCAGGTCCTCGCCCTCGGTCAGCGCGTCGCCGATGCGAAGCTGGCCGTGGTTGGGGATGCCGATGATGTCGCCGGCCCAGGCGTCGTCCAGCACCTCGCGCTCCGAGGCCAGGAACATGACGGGGTTCGAGATCGCCATGGGTTTCCCGGACCTTACATGGGTCAGCTTCATACCGCGCTTGAAGTGACCCGAGCAGAGCCGCAGGAAGGCCACCCGGTCCCGGTGCTTGGGGTCCATGTTCGCCTGGACCTTGAAGACAAAGCCGGAAACCTTTGGTTCGTCGGGCGAAACCTGCCGCGGCTCCGCCGGGCGGGGCTGCGGCGGCGGGGCGAAATCCGACAGGCCCTGGATCAGCTCCTGCACCCCGAAGGAGTTCAGGGCGGAGCCGAACCAGATCGGGCTCATCGTCCCCTGCCGGAACGCCTCCGCGTCGAAGGACGGCAGCAGGCCGCGGGCCATCTCGACTTCGGTCTGCAGGGTCTCGAACTGGCCGGGGCTCATCTTCTGGGCGAGCCTGGGGTCGGAAATATCCGAAATCGCGAGGCTTTCTCCGCGCACGTTGCGGTCGGCCCGGTCCATGACGTTCATGCGGTCGCGCAGCAGGTCATAGGCCCCGACGAAGTCGCGGCCCATGCCCACGGGCCAGGAGGCGGGGGCCACGTCGATGGCCAGCATCTCCTGGATCTCGTCGATGATCTCGAACGTGTCGCGGCTTTCCCGGTCCATCTTGTTGCAGAAGGTCAGGATCGGCATGTCGCGCAGCCGACAGACCTCGAAGAGCTTGCGGGTCTGGCTCTCCACGCCCTTGGCGCCGTCGATCACCATAATCGCGGCGTCCACCGCGGTCAGAACGCGGTAGGTGTCCTCCGAAAAGTCGTCGTGGCCGGGCGTGTCCACCAGGTTGAACCAGGTCCCGTTCCACTCGAACGACATCGCCGAGGCGGAGACCGAGATCCCGCGCTCCTGCTCCATCTTCATGAAGTCGGAGCGCGTGCGCCGCGCCTCGCCCTTGGCGCGCACCTGGCCGGCCATCTGGATGGCGCCGCCGTAAAGCAGCAGCTTTTCGGTCAGCGTGGTCTTGCCCGCATCGGGATGCGAGATGATCGCGAAGGTGCGACGGCGTCCGATCTCCGGGGGGAGCACGGGCCCGTTGTTGCCGAGGTCCTGCATGGCGCGCGGTATAGGGCCGGGCGGGGGCGGCGGCAAGCGGGTCGGAGGGGGCGGGCTTTTAACCGAGTTTTAATCAAACCGGACGAAGCCTTGCGACGCGGGCCGGGCGAGGGCCTTGCCCGGCGGTCAGGCGCCGGGCCGCGGTTCGGAGGCCGCCGACATGCAACATACCGCCGCCATGCTCTGGATCTGCGGCGCGGCCTGCACGCTGGGCCTGTGGCTGGCCGCCGACCGGGTCGGCGGGCCGGCGGCGGAGGAGGCCGGGGGTCTTCGGGCCGGCGCCCCGGACTGGGCGCCGCCGCCGGTGCTGGCGCCCGTGCGGATCGAGACGCCGAACCCGCCCCTGCCGCGCCCGTCGCCGCCGCCTCCCGCGCTCGCCTTCATGCTGGGGCCGGAATCGGCCGGGTCGCCCTACGCCTACGGCTACGGAGCGCGCGGACCCGCGCCGGCGGCCGCGCCCGGCGCCGCGGCTCCGGCCTCGCTTCGGGTGGCCGCGCCGGAGGCGGCCGGCGATCTCTGCGATCCCGCGGGGGCCTGCGTGCTGCCGCTGGGCCTCGCCGCCTCGGGCGAGAACGGGGCGCTGAAACCGGCGGTTCCGCTGTCGGCCGGCGCGGAGGCGGGCGACGAGATCGGGCCGGTCGCCATGGACTTCGGCGGCGGCGCCTTCGGGCCGTCGGGCGGCGGGTTCGGCGTCGCCCCGGGCGCGACGCCCGGCGGCAATTCGGGCGGGGCTCTGGACGGGGATTCGGGCGAGACGGCCGGGCAGGGCGGCGGCGCGGCGCCGCGGTCGCCGGGCGGCGGCGGCCTCGCCTTCGCCGACGCCGCGCCCGCCGGCGCATCGTCCTCGGCGGAGGTGTCGCTGCCGGCGTCGCTGACCCTGCTGAGCGCGGCGATGGCGGCCCTGGCGCTGGTCCGGCGGCGACGGGGAGCCGAGGCGCCGCGCCCCGGGCGCGAGGGCTGAGCCCCCGGACCCGCCGCCCTCGGCCGGCGACGACCGCGCCGGGTCCATGCCGGGCCCGCGCCGGCTTGCCGCGGCCCGGCCGCCTCCTTAGGGTTCGCGCCACGCGCCGCCGTCCCGGGTCGGCGCGCATGCCCGGCACAGGGCCGAACTCAGGGAGGGACACGCCCATGGATCTCGGAATTCGCGGCAAGACCGCCATCGTCTGCGCCAGCTCCAAGGGGCTCGGCCGCGGCTCCGCCATGGCGCTGGCCGAGGCGGGGGTGAACCTGGTGCTCAACGCCCGCGGCGCCGCGGCGCTGACCGCCACCGCCGACGAGATCCGCGCCAAGCATCAGGTGCAGGTGGTCACGGTCCCCGGCGACGTCACCACCGACGCCATCCAGGCCGAGCTGGTCGGCCAGGCCAACGAGATGGCCGGCGGCGCGGTCGACATCCTGGTGAACAACGCCGGCGGCCCTCCCCCGGGCATGTGGACCGACTGGGAGCGGGACGACTGGGAAAAGGCGCTCAACGCCAACATGCTGACCCCGATCTTCCTGATGAAAGCGGTGCTGCCGGGCATGATCGACAAGCGCTGGGGCCGGGTGGTCAACATCACCTCGCAGTCGGTCAAGACCCCGATCGGCGTGCTGGGCCTGTCCAACTCCGCCCGCGCGGGCCTGACCGGCTACGTCGCCGGCACCTCGCGGCAGGTGGCGCAATACGGCGTGTGCATCAACAACCTGCTGCCGGGCGGGCACGAGACCGACCGGGTCGCCTCGCTCGACGCCGCCGAATCCGCCAAGACCGGCGAGTCGGTCGAGGTCATCCACGCCCGCAAATGCGCCGCGATCCCCACCAAGCGGATGGGCACGGCGCAGGAGTTCGGGGCGACCTGCGCCTTCATGTGCTCCCAGCATGTGGGGTTCATGATCGGGCAGAACGTGCTGCTGGACGGCGGCATCGGCAACTCGACGATGTGAGGGCGCTGGGAGGTCGCCGGCGGTGAGCGGTCTCGGAACCCTCCCCCCGCGCATCCGCCGCGGAACGGCGGCGGATGCGCAGACCTGCGCGGCGATCGAGGCCGCCTGCGCGCGCCAGTTCCTCGACAGCCCGCATCCGCAGGTGGCGGACCGCCCGGTTCCGCCGCCCGCCGCCCATGTCGCGGCGGCGGAGCGGGGGGAGCTGTGGGTGATCGAGCCGGGAGAGGGCGGCGGCGTCGCCGGCTTCGCCTGGTTGGTCGAGGCCGCGCCGGAGCTTTACGTCGCCGAACTCGACGTGGCCCCGCGGTTCCAGCGCCGGGGGCTCGCGCGGGCGCTTCTGGACCGCGCGGCGGAGATCGCGCGGGGCAGGGGGCTGACCGGGCTCTGCCTGACCACCTATGTCGACGTGGTCTGGAACGCGCCGGCCTATGCGCGCATGGGGTTCCGGACGCTCTCGCCCGACGCGGCGCCCGAGATCTGCCGGGCCGACGCCGCCCGGCTCGCAGCCCTGGGCTACGACCCGGCCTGCCGGACCGCGATGCGCCGCCCGCTCTGACCGCCTTTCGGAAATCATGGCCGATCGCGCGAGGCCCCGGATCAGGTCCGGGGCGCGCGACAGGCGGAGCGCGCCGCGGGGAATCCCGAGCGACCGCCGGGCCGGGAGGCGCGGCCCGCCTTGCCTCCGGGGCCGACGGTTGCTAGTCGCTTCTGACTGATTTGGTCGGATTTGCCGCCGACCCGCCGCCGCCCCGCTCCCGCCGCCAGCCATGAGCGCCGTTTCGTGAAACCCGCCGCCCCCCTCTCGGCCGACTCCTTCGCCGGCGCCGCCCCAAGGCTGGCGCTGCGCGGGCTGGGACACGCCTATGAGGGGCGGCAGGTGGTCGACGACGTTTCGGCCGAAATCGCACCGGGAGAGATCCTGTGCCTGCTCGGCCCCTCCGGCTGCGGCAAGTCCACCACCCTGCGCATCGCGGCGGGGGTGGAGCGGCAGGACCGGGGCGAGGTCTGGCTCGACGGCGCCTGCGTCTCCGGTCCCGCCCGGCACGCCCCGCCGGAGGCGCGCGGCGTGGGGCTGGTCTTCCAGGATTTCGCCCTGTTCCCGCATCTGACGGTGGCCGAGAACGTGGGCTTCGGCATCCCCCGCGCCGAACGGGCGCGGGCCGGCGCGCTGTTGGCGCGCGTCGGGCTCGACGGCTACGGGCCCAAATATCCCCACCAGCTTTCGGGCGGCGAGCAGCAGCGCGTGGCGCTGGCCCGCGCGCTGGCCCCCCGTCCGCGGGCGATGCTGATGGACGAGCCGTTCTCCGGCCTCGACAAGCGCCTGCGCGACGAGGTGCGCGACGAAAGCCTCTCGGTGCTCAAGGCCGAGGGGGCGGGGGTGCTGCTGGTCACCCACGAGCCGGAGGAGGCCATGCGCATGGCCGACCGCATCGCGCTGATGCGCGACGGGCGGATCGTGCAGGTCGGCGCGCCCTATCACATCTACAACCACCCCGCGGACCTGCGGGCGGCGGCCTTCTTCTCCGACATCAACGTGATCCGCGCCCGGGCCCGCGACCGTCAGACGGAAACCCCGTTCGGCCGCTTCCTGACCCCGGGGCTGGAGGACGGGGCGGAAGTGGACATCGTCATCCGCCCCCAGCACCTGAAGATCGACGCGGATGCGGGCGCCGGTCCCCCGAAACCCAGCGCGGCCAACGGCCTGCCCTCCCGCGGACGGGTGGAGCGGGCGCGGTTCATGGGCTCCGAAAGCCTGATCGAGGTGCGGATGGAGCATGACGGCTCGGTCCTGCGCGCCACGGTCCCGGGGGCGTGGCTGCCGCAGAAGGGGTCCGGCCTGTGGCTGTCGCTGCGCCGCGACCGCTGCTTCGTGTTCCCCGCCGAGGGCGCCGGCGGCCGGGCCCGGCCGCTCGCGCCGGGTCACGGCGCCGCGACCTGAGCGGCGCGGGTCGATCGGGGCTTCAACCGGGGCCTGCGATCCAATACATGTGCGTATGACCGTCCGCGCCCCTGCGCGGCCACACTCGAAAGGGAGGCAGGGCCATGGCCCCGAGCATCTGGCAGATTCTGATCGTCGTCGTCCTCATCGTCCTGCTGTTCGGGCGGGGCAAGATCTCCGGCGTGATGGGCGACGTCGCCAAGGGCATCAAGAGCTTCAAGAAGGGCATGGCCGAGGACGACGAGTCGCCCCGCAAGGTCGAGCGCACCGGCGACGACGCCGTGGACGTGACGCCCGCGGGCGAGAAGAAGGACGCCTGAGGCGGCCTGAGCCGGCCTTCGGAGGGCGACCGACATGTTCGATATCGGCTGGTCCGAGCTCCTGATCAT
Source organism: Pseudomonadota bacterium (assembly GCA_036154955.1). Taxonomy (GTDB): domain Bacteria; phylum Pseudomonadota; class Alphaproteobacteria; order Rhodobacterales; family Rhodobacteraceae; genus Albimonas. The sequence continues at coordinate 22,269 of JAYZWL010000059.1, forward strand.
CGGGGCGCTCGCGCTGATCGTGGTGGGTCCCAAGGACCTGCCGGGAATGCTGCGCACGCTGGGTCAGGTCGTGGCCAAGGCGCGGCGCATGGCCCGCGACTTCCAGCGCACCATGGAGGACGCGGCCGACGGCTCGGACTTCAAGGACCTGCGCGACGTGCAGAAGTCGATGACCGACTGGAACCGCAAGATCGGCTCCGGCGCGCCGCGCAAATACGCGGAGTCCTTCCTGAACGGCGAGGACAAGAAGCCGGCCGCGCCCGCGCCCGGGTCGCTCGACGCCGCCGACGCCGCGGCGAACGCGCAATGGGAGGCGGAGAAGGCCGCGGCGGAGGCGAAGGCCAGAGCCGCCGCCGCAGACCCCGCGCCCGCTCCCGCCCCGGCGCCCGAGACCAAGGGCTCCGCCTGATCCCGCGGCCGCGGCGCGCGGCCGTCCCCCTTCGGCCGCGCGGCCAACCGGCGCGCGGCCGCCCCATTTGGGCGCGTCGCCGCGCCCGTCCGAGAGGCTGAGACCCCGCCGATGAGCGAGACCGAAGACGAGATGGACGCCACCAAGGCGCCCCTGATCGAGCATCTGACCGAGCTGCGCACCCGCCTGATCCACTCGCTGATCGGGCTCGGGGTCACGATGATCGTGTGCTTCATCTTCGCCAAGCAGATCTTCGACATCCTCACCGGCCCCCTGCACAACGCGCTGGTCGACCGCGGGATGGAACCGCGGCTGATCTACACCGCCCTGCAGGAGAAGTTCTTCACCGACCTGCGCATCGCCATGTTCGGGGGCGTGTTCCTCGCCTTCCCGATCATCGCCATGCAGGTGTGGAAGTTCGTGGCCCCGGGCCTCTACAAGAACGAGCGGCAGGCGTTCTGGCCGTTCCTGGTGGCGACGCCGCTGCTGTTCGCGCTGGGGTCGTGCCTCGTCTACTTCTTCGTGGCGCCGATGGCCTTCGGCTTCTTCCTCGACTACGGCACCACCGGGGCCGAGGACGGGGTCGCCACCTCCACGGAATTCCTCGGCAAGGTCCGGGAATACCTGGACATCATGATGACCTTCCTGCTGGCCTTCGGCATATGCTTCCAGTTGCCGGTGCTGCTGACCCTGCTGGGACGCGCCGGGCTGGTCTCGGGCGACGGCCTGGCGCGCACCCGCAAATACGCCATCGTCGCCATCGCCGCGGCCGCGGCGATCCTGACCCCGCCGGATCCGCTGTCGCAGCTCGGGCTCGCGATCCCGGTCTACGCGCTCTACGAAATCTCGATCCTGCTGGTGCGCATGTCCGAGCGGAAGCGCGCCCGCGAGGAAGCGGAATGGGAGGACGACGAGGAAGAGGACGACGAGGCGCACGCGATGACGGAGCCCCGGCCATGACCGGTTTCGGACGCCCGCTGAGCGCGCCCGAGGACGCGATGGCGAAGGGCGAGGACCTGATGACCCGCCTCGTCGCGGCGCTGGAGCGGATGAGCCCGCCGCCGCTGACCGACCCGGACTTCGCCGCCGCCGACGCCTTCGTCTGGCACGCCTCGCCGGATCGGCTGACCCCGGTGCCGTCCGTCTCCCGCGTCGGGCTCGACCTGCTGGTGGGCATCGACCGGTCCCGCGACACGCTGCTGGAGAACACGGCCCGCTTCGCCGACGGCCACGCCGCCAACAACGCCCTGCTGTGGGGCGCGCGGGGCATGGGCAAGTCGAGCCTGGTCAAGGCCGCCCACGCCCGGGTCAACGAGGGCCGCGCGGTCCCGCTGATCCTGGTGGAGATCCAGCGCGAGGACATCCCCTCCGTCGGTCGCCTGCTGGGCCATCTGCGGGCGGCGGCGGACCGGCGCTTCGTGCTGTTTTGCGACGACCTCTCCTTCGACAAGGACGACGCGCATTACAAGTCGCTGAAGGCGGTGCTCGACGGCGGGGTCGAGGGACGGCCGGAGAACGTGATCTTCTACGCCACCTCCAACCGCCGCCACCTGATGCCGAGGGACATGATCGAGAACGAGCGCTCCACCGCCATCAACCCCTCCGAGGCGACGGAGGAGAAGGTGAGCCTCTCGGACCGCTTCGGCCTGTGGCTGGGCTTCCACCAGAGCAACCAGGAGCAGTATCTCGCCATGGTGCGCGGCTATTGCGACGCCTACGGGATCGAGATCTCCGACGAGGATCTGCGGGCGGAGGCGATCGAGTGGCGCCAGACCCGCGGCGCCGTCTCGGGCCGCGTGGCCTGGCAGTTCATCACCGACCTGGCCGGCCGGCGGGGCGTCGCGCTGCGCTGAGCGCGGGGGGCTTCGCCGCTCCGGCATCTTCCGAAAGCCGTCGGCCACGCCGCCTGCGCCCCGGGCCTGACCCGGGGCCTCGTGCGGATCGCGGCGCGAGGAGGCCCCGGGTCAGGCCCGGGGCGCCCCCTCGGCCGGCGCGTCAGAAGAACTTCGCGGGATCTTCCGAGAACGCCCCGCGCCGCACCTCGAAATGCAGGGTGGCGGCCCGTCCCTGGCCCGGGGCCACGTCGCCCAGCACATCGCCGGCCCGCACCGGGGCGCCCTTGGCCACCGCCACGTCGCCCATGCGGCTGTAGACGGTCATCAGGTCGCCCGCGTGGCGGACCAGCACAATATTCCCCCATTCGCCCAGCGACTTGGAGACCAGCGCCACCGTGCCGTCCCCGGCCGCGCGCACCGGCTCGCCGGCCGAGGCCGCGAAGTCCACGCCGTCGTTGCGCTGCGATCCGCCGCCCGGGTTGAACTTCGCCACGATCGCGCCGGAGACCGGCTTGAGGAACTTGCCCGGGGCCGGGGCGGCGGCGGCGCGCGGCGCCGGCTGCTCGGCGGCCGGGGCGGGGGCCGAGGCGATCTCGGTCGGGGTCGGCGACGGGGCCGCCGGCGGGGCGACCGGGTCGGTCTGGTATTGCTGAAGCTGCGGAGATTCCAGCGGCTTGGCCGCCACCGTGTCCCGGGGCAGCGGCGCGCCGGCGCTCGGCGGCGGCGGCGCGTCGGAGCTGACGCCGGGCGCGGTGACGGTCGCGGTCCCGCCGACCGCGGCGGCGGAGGACGGGATCACCAGCACCTGCCCCGGGTTGACGCTGTAGCTGGGGCCCGACAGCGCGTTCCAGGTGATCAGCGCCTCCGGCGACACGCCGTAGGTCCGGGCGATGGAATAGACCGTCTCGCCGGATTTCACGTCATGGTAGCCGACCGCGTTGGGATTGCCGCCGCCCGCGGCCGACGCGCCCGCGGAGGGGGTCGCATCCGCGCCGTTCAGCGCGCCTTCGACCAGCGCCGGCGACCAGCCGTCGGCGGACGCGCCCGCCGCGGAGGGGGCGGCGGGCGGCGTCGCGGCGGAAGCCAGCGCGTCGGCGGGAACCGGCTGCGGGGCCGGCGCCTCGGACAGGGGCGCGGCGACGGGGGCGGAGGAGAGCGAATCCAGCGACGCCTCCTGCCCGCCGGAATAGGCGCCGGCGGAGCCGTAGCCGCCGTCCCGCGGCGGCAGCACCAGCTCGTCGCCCGGCTTGGGCAGATAGGAGGTGGGCAGGCCGTTGTAGGCGGCCAGTTCGGAGGCCGAGACCCCGACCCGCGAGGCCATCGACGGCACCGTGTCGCCGCTGCGCGCGATGATCGCCGCGTAATCCGGCCGCACGATCACCCCGCGGCTGTCCGGCGTCGCCGCCTCCAGATCGGTCGCGGCCGAGGATGCGGGGGCGCTGCGCGAGGGCGGCGGCGAGGACGGGCCGGAGGACGCGGGCGTGGCGTAGTCGCCGCCGCCGCCGCCGCAGCCCGCGACCAGCGCCGAGAACGCCAGCGCCGGCAGGGCGGCGGTGGGGCGGAAGGGCAGGGCGCGCGCGCGCGCGTCGGGATGGGATCGGGTCATGGCTACCTTGCGCAAGCTCGGGGCGCGGGGGCGGGGCCCGGGCGTTCGGCCCGGCCGGACCCGCCGGCGCCGCTCAGTTGTCCATATCCTCCGCCACGCCCTCCAGCAGGGGGACGAAGCGGACCGGCGAAAGTTCGGAATAGACCAGCCCCTCGGGCGTCTTCTCGATGCGCAGAAGCTGCTGCATCTCGTCGGACTGGCCCACCGGCAGCACCATGATGCCGCCCATCCGAAGCTGGGAGAGCAGCAGCGAGGGCACGTCCTCCGCCGCCGCGGTCAGCAGGATCCGGTCGAACGGGGCCTGGTCGGGCAGACCCAGCGCGCCGTCCGCGGTCATGATCGACACGTTGGCGAGGCCGAGCCGCCGCTCCACCACCTCCCGCGCCTGGCGGGCGAGCGGGCGGTGGCGTTCCAGCGAATAGACCCGGCGCGCCAGCCGGGCCAGGATCGCGGCCTGGTAGCCGGAGCCCGCCCCGATCTCCAGCACCTTGCAGCGCGGGGTCACCGCCAGCGCCTGGGTCATCTGTCCCACCACCGAAGGCTGGGAGATGGTCTGTCCGCAGGCGATGGGCAGGGGCAGGTCCTCCCACGCCCGGTCCTTGAAGGACCGGTCGAGGAAGGCGGCGCGCGGCGTCTGCTCGAACGCCGCGAGCACGCGCGGATCGGTGACGCCATGAGAGCGCAGCGCGAAGATCAGCTGCATGCGCTGCTCCGGCGTGCCTCCGGCCTCGATCCGCGCGGACTGGCTCATGCCTCGGCGATCTCCGCCGGCTCGCCGAGCGCGCGGGCCACGTCGGCCAGCGCGTCATGCGCGGTGACGTCGGCGCGCAGCGGGGTCACGGTGACCCAGCCGTCGGTCCCGAGCCGGGCGTCGGTGTCGTCCTCGCACAGCTCGTTGCCGCGGCCATGGGCCAGCCAGTAATAGGCCCGGCCGTTGGGGGCGACCTCCTCCTGCGCGCGGAAGGCGTTGTCGGGCCGACGGCCCTGACGCGCGGCGCGCACGCCCTTCACCTTGTCGCCGGAGCAGGGCGGGAAGTTGACGTTGTAGAAAATCCCGTAACCGCGCAGCGGATCCCACGGCATGTCCAGCACCTTGCGCACCACGCCGGGCCCGGCGCGGCGTGCGGCCTCGAACAGGTCGCCCTCGTCCATGCCCACGGCGTAGGCCTGGGACAGCGCGATGGAGCGGATGCGCTGCAGCGCGCCTTCGCGCGCGCCCGCCACGGTGCCGGAATAGGAGATGTCCTCGGCCACGTTGAAGCCGCGGTTCACGCCCGAAAGGATCAGGTCGGGCTTCGCCCGCTCCATCAGATGGCCGAGCGCCATGATCACGCAGTCGGCGGGCGAGCCGTCCACCGCGAAGCGCCGCGTTCCCAGCTGGGTCACGCGCATCGGCTTCGTGTAAGAGATGCAATGGGATACGGCCGACTGTTCGCTTTCCGGCGCGACCGTCCAGACTTCGCCCTGCGGCCCCGCGATCGCGAGCGCGATGTCCTCGGCCGCCTTCAGGCCGGGCGCGGTGATGCCGTCGTCGTTGGTGATCAGAATTCGCATGGAGCCCCCGATGGGACCCGGACCGTTCCGGGACCGATGATGCACCTGCGAGACATAGCTTCGCGGGGCTCTCAGGTCCAGCGGGGCGGGCGTCGCGGCCCGCCCCTCCGATTGATTTCAGCAGGGTTCCGCGGGCCCGGTCAGGCGGCGACGGCCGCGACCCGGTGGCGGGGGGGCTGCATGACCAGGTCGCCCACCGTGAACTCCCGGTAGTCGCAGGTCAGCTCCTCCCCCGCGGGAATATCGCGCAGCGCGACGCCGTGGGCGGGGTAGCGGAAATCCAGGTTCGGCGCGTCGGCATGGTTCATGAACCGCCCTTCGTCCGCATCCAGCATCAGGTGATCGGGATGGTCGAGGTGGTCGTAGCCGTAGCGCTCCAGGAACTCGCGCATCACCGGATCGGCGGCCTCGACCTCCGCCTTGGGGATCATCTGGTCGAAGCGCGGGTCGAAGCGCCAGACCACGTCGCCTTTCGCAATGGGCTCATGGCAATAGACCCCCAGGCCTTCGATGGACGAGGGGGCGAGATAGCAGCGGACCGTCATCATGGCCGCGATTTCCGGGGTTCGCCGGGCCGCCCGTCCGGTGGTGGCTGAGGAGGGGTCGGGAACCCCTGCGCGGGGCGGCGCGCGCCTTCGACAATGTGCGCGCCGCGGCCGATGGCAAGGGCGTAGTTAACCTTTGACCAGCGCGCCCTGCGGCGAGATGCGGGAGGCGCCGCCCATCCGGGGCCGCAGCGCCTCGGGGATCTCGATCCCGCCGTCTTCGTCCTGGTAGTTCTCGATCACGGCGATCAGCGTGCGTCCGACCGCGAGGCCGGAGCCGTTCAGCGTGGCCACGAACTCCGGTTTCGCTTCCGCGTCAGGGCGATAGCGGGCGTTCATGCGACGGGCCTGGAAGTCGCCGCACAGCGAACAGGACGAGATTTCGCGGTAACGGTCCTGGCCGGGCAGCCAGACCTCGATGTCATGGGTCCGACGCGCGCCGAAGCCCATGTCGCCCGCGCAGAGCGCCATGGTTCTGTAAGGCAGCTCAAGGTCTTCGAGGATGCTCTCCGCGCAGCGGGTCATGCGCTCCAGCTCCGCCTCGCCTTCTTCGGGGCGGGTGACGGAGACCATCTCCACCTTCTCGAACTGGTGCTGGCGCAGCATGCCGCGGGTGTCGCGGCCCGCGGACCCGGCCTCGGAGCGGAAGCACTGGGTGTGCGCGGTGTAGCGCAGGGGCAGGGCGTCGGCCGGCAGGATCTCTCCGGCGGCGAGGTTGGTGAGGGTGACCTCCGCGGTGGGGATCAGCCACCAGCCGTTCTCGGTCCGGTAGGAATCTTCCGCGAATTTCGGCAGTTGACCGGTGCCGAGCATGGCCTCGTCGCGGACCAGCACCGGGGTCCAGACCTCGGTCAGGCCGTGGCGGTCGACATGGGTGTCGACCATGTGCTGGGCCAGCGCCCGGTGCAGGCGGACGAGGGCGCCGGAGAGCACGACGAAGCGGGCGCCGGAGAGCTTTCCGGCGGCCTCGAAATTCATCAGGCCCATGGGCTCGGCGATGTCGAAATGTTCTTTGGGGGCAAAGCCGTAGTTGCGGGGGCTGCCCCAACGTCTCATCTCGACATTGTCGTCCTCGTCCTTGCCGTCCGGAACCGAGTCCAGCGGAAGATTTGGGAGCGACATCAACTGGTTGCGGAGGGTTTCTTCAGCGAGCTTCGCCTCCTCCTCCAGCCGGGCGATCTCGTCCTTCTTGGAGGCGACCAGCGCGCGCAGACGCTCGAATTCCTCATTGTCGCCGCGAGCCTTGGCGGCGCCGATCTCCTTGGAGGCGGCGTTGCGGTCGGCGAGCGCGGTTTCGGCGGCGAGGATCGCCGCGCGCCGGGATTCGTCGAGGTCGAGCAGGGACTTGGAGACCGAAGCGAGCCCACGCCGGGACAGCGCCGCGTCGAAGGCGGCGGGGGTTTCGCGGATCAGGCGGATGTCATGCATGAGAGCCTCCATGGGCCGAGTCGGTCCGGTGGGGCGGGTTATGCGACAGGCCGCGGCGGAGGGGAAGGCGCGTGTGGAAACGGGGGGTGACATGCGTGCTCCGCGCTGGCGCCGGGCGTATGCCGGGCGGAGGGGTTGGTTATGGGACTGGGGGCAAAGTCGAAGGCGATGCGCCCGAACGAACTCGATGCTGGCATATCGCCACTGGCTGGGCGAGGATGCGTCCAGCATTCCGTCCATCAAATCAAACCAGATATGCTTCGCAACTTTCTCCTGGGTTTTCTGTTTTCACTCTTCATCGGAGCGGGCGCCGCGCAGGCCGCGTCCTATTGGACCAACATCTCCGATCTGGATCCCCGCGACGGCGACGGCATGTATTGCTCGGCCGGAACCAGCTGGAGGGACTCGAGCACGTTCGTCCTCGAATTCCGCGAGGGCCTGGGTCATCGTTTCATGCTGTCCAGTCCCGGATGGGATCTGCCCCTGGATCAGGCGGGGACGCTCCGGTTCGATTTCGGTCGCGGCCGCGTCTACGCCTTCGACGTCGAAAGCTTCGATCGGCGCACGGTGGGCGGCCTGCTGATAGGCGACGACGTCCGAAGCGTCATCCGGCTGTTCGGCGATGGCCGGCAGATGCGGATTCGGTTTCCGAAGGGCGACGACTGGATCGTCGGGCTGCGGGGCTCGAAGGCGTCGCTGGCCGAATGGCTCGATTGCGTGACTCGGATGAAGTCCATCGCCCGGACCGGCGCGCCGGCCGGGATCAACCCTTTCGGAAAGGCCGGGTCTGCGGAGCCCTTCTGAGCTGCCCGCCTTGCATCCGGCCCCTCCGCGGCTATAGTCCGCGCGCCCTTGCGAGCGGGCTCCGGGTTCCCATGTGAGGGCCTGCCCGCGACCGCGGAACGCGATCTCAACACGACCCCCCAGAGAAGGAGGCGGCATGTTCATCACCCCGGCCTACGCCCAGACGGCCGCAGGCGGCCCCATGGGGAGCCTCGGCTCCTTCGTGCCGCTGATCCTGATCTTCGTGATCTTCTACTTCTTCATCATCCGTCCCCAGCAGAAACGCGCCAAGGAGCACAAGAACATGCTCGCCGCCCTGCGCCGCGGCGACCAGGTGGTGACGGGCGGCGGCCTGATGGGCAAGGTGACCCGGGTGAAGGACGACGACGCCGAGATCGAGGTCGAGATCGCCGAGGGCGTGAAGGTCAAGGTGGTGCGCGCCACCATCGCGCAGGTGGTTTCCAAGACCGAGCCGGCGGCAGAGAAGAGCTGATCCCGCGCCGCCCGCCCCGGTCCTCCGCCGAGGGGACGGGGGCGGGCGGAACGCGAGCGCCCGACCCAAGCAGCGCCCCCCGCCCGCCCCGATGGGCCGGGCACGGCCGCGACGGAGACATCCATGCTGCACTATCCCGCCTGGAAAACGGCGCTGGTCCTGCTGATCTGCGCGGCGGGGGTGCTGTTCGCCGCGCCCAACGCCTTCTATTCCACCGTGGAGCGCGCCAATGACGGCCGCGCCGCCATCGAGGCCGGGCGGATCACGCCGGAGGCCGAGGCGGACGCGGCGTCCTGGCCGTCCTACCTGCCGTCCTCGCTGGTCAATCTGGGCCTCGACCTGCGGGGCGGCGCGCATCTGCTGGTGGAGGTCGCGGTGGCCGACGTTCATGCGGAGCGGCTGGACGCGCTCTGGCCCGAGGCGCGGCGCGCGCTGCGCGACCTGCGCGACCAGGTGGGGCCGTTCCGGCGCATCGGGCGCGAGGGGGCGCAGACCCTGTCGATCCGGCTGGAGCAGCCGGGCGGGGAGCAGATCGCGGCCGAGGCGCTGCGGGATCTGGCGCAGCCGGTCTCCGCCGGCCTGCTGGGCGCGGGCGGGCCGGACATCTCGGTCGACGTCGACGGCCAGACCCTGACCGTCAGCCTGACCGAGGGCGCGATCGCGGCGATGGACGACCGCACCATGGCGCAGAGCCTGGAGATCGTGCGCCGCCGCATCGACGAAACCGGCACGCGGGAGCCGACGATCCAGCGCCAGGGCGCGGACCGGATCCTGGTGCAGGTGCCGGGCATCGGCTCGGCCGAAGAGCTGCTGGCCATCATCGGCAAGACCGCCAAGCTGACCTTCCACATGGTCGACAGCGTCACCGATGCGGAGGGGCAGGCGGGCCCGAACCAGATCAAGCTGCCCGACGCCGACGACCCGACCCGCTTCTACCTGCTGGAGCGTCAGGCGCTGATCACCGGCGACCGGCTGACCGACGCCCAGCCCGGCTTCGACAGCCGCACCAGCCAGCCGGTGGTGAACTTCCGCTTCGACGCGGCCGGGGCCCGGCGCTTCGGCGAGGTGACGGCGGCCAATGTCGGGCGGCCCTTCGCCATCGTGCTCGACGACGAGGTGATCACCGCGCCGAATATCCGGGAGCCGATCACCGGCGGTTCGGGCCAGATCTCGGGCTCCTTCACGGTGGAGACGGCGGCGAACCTGTCGATCCTGCTGCGCGCCGGCGCGCTGCCCGCGGAAATCACGGTGCTGGAGCAGCGGACGGTGGGCCCGGACCTGGGCGCGGATTCCATCGCGGCCGGCGAAATCGCGGTGGTGGTGGCCTTCGCGGCGGTGCTGATCGTGATGCTGGCCTGCTACGGGATGTTCGGGCTTTACGCCAATATCGCGCTGATCATCAACGTGGCCCTGCTGCTGGCGATCCTGTCGGTGATCGGGGCCACGCTGACCCTGCCGGGGATCGCGGGCATCGTGCTGACCATCGGCATGGCGGTGGACGCCAACGTGCTGATCTTCGAGCGCATCCGCGAGGAGCTGCGCGCCGGCAAGCCGCCGGCCCGGGCCATCGAGACCGGCTACGAGCGCGCCTTCACCGCCATCGTGGACGCCAACGTCACCACCTTCATCGCCGCGGTGCTGCTGTTCGCCATCGGCTCCGGCCCGGTGAAGGGCTTTTCGGTGACGCTGGGGGTGGGCATCGTGACCTCGGTGTTCTCGGCGATCATGGTCACCCGCCTTATGGTGGCCGTCTGGTTCGCGCGCGCGCGGCCCAAGACCCTGACGGTCTGAGGAAGGGACGACGGACATGCGCCTGAAACTGATCCCCGACGACACCACGTTCGACTTCATGGGCTGGCGGAAGCTGGCGGTGGGCCTGTCGGCCGCGCTGATCGTGGCGAGCCTCGCGGTCACCGCGCTGGTGGGCCTGAATTTCGGCATCGACTTCCGCGGCGGCATCATGATCGAGGCCCGCACCGAGGGGCCGGCGGATATCGGGGCGATCCGCTCCGCCGCCGGCGGGCTCGGGCTGGGCGACGTGGCGGTGCAGGAATTCGGCGCGCCCGAGGACGTGCTGATCCGCATCGAGGCCCAGGACGGCGAGGGCGACGCCCAGATGCAGGTGGTCGGCCAGGTCGAGGCCGCGCTGACCGAGGCCATCGGCGGCATCGAATTCCGCCGGGTCGAGGTGGTCGGCCCCAAGGTCTCGGGCGAGCTGGTGCAGCAGGGCGCGCTGGCGGTGGGCCTCGCGGTGGTCTTCATGCTGATCTACATCTGGCTGCGCTTCGAATGGCAGTTCGCGCTGGGCGCGGTGCTGGCGCTGGTGCATGACGTGATCCTGACCATCGGCGTGTTCTCGGCCACCAGCCTGGAATTCAACCTGTCGATCATCGCCGCCCTGCTGACGATCGTGGGCTACTCGCTCAACGACACGGTGATCGTCTTCGACCGGATCCGGGAGAACCTGCGCAAGTTCAAGCAGATGCCGCTGTCGGAGGTGCTGAACCTCTCGATCAACGAGACGCTGAGCCGGACCCTGATGACCTCCGGCACCACGCTGGTCGCGCTCATCGCGCTCTGGGCGCTGGGGGGCGAGGTGATCCGCGGCTTCACGCTGGCGATGATCTGGGGGATCGTGGTCGGCACCTATTCGTCGATCTTCATCGCCTCGGTGCTGGTGCTGCGCATGGGCGTGAAACGCGACTGGTCGAAGCCGGACAAGGCGGGTCCCTCGGGCACCAATTTCAGCGGCGCGCAGGTCTGACCCCGTGGACGGCGCGTGGGAGGCCCTGGCCGGGGCGACGACCCGGCCGGGTTTTCCGCTGATGGCGCTGGCCTGCTTGATGGCGGGCGTGGTGCGGGGCTTCTCCGGTTTCGGGGTGGCGCTGGTGTTCATGCCGGTGGCCACGGTCTTCGCCCCCGCAGGCGTGGCGCTGGCCGCGCTCAACGTGTTCAACGCCTTCGGAACCTTCTCGCTGCTCGGCCCCAGCCTGCGGATCTGCCGCGGGCGGGAGGTGGCGGTGATGCTGGGCGGGGTGCTGGTGGGGGCGCCCGTCGGGGTCTGGCTGCTGGCCACCTTGCCAGACGCGGCGCTGCGCTGGTTCGTGTGCCTCGCCGCGCTCGCCGCCGCGGGGGCGCTGGCCTCGGGCTGGCGGGCCACGGGGCCGGCCCCGCGCTGGATCGGGGCGCCGGTGGGCGCGGCGGCGGGGCTGATGGGCGGCATCGCGGGCCTGTCGGGGGTGCCGGTGGTGCTGTTCTACCTGGGCCGTCAGGCGGCGCCGGCGGCGATGCGGGCCAATATCGTGGTGCTGTTCGCGGGCTCCTCCATCGTCTCGGCCGCGCTGCTCTGGCGCGCGGGGTTCTTCGGGGCGGAGGCGGTGGCGCTGGGGCTGGTGCTCGCGCCCCTGTTCCTCGGCGGGGTGGAGATCGGCAAGCGCCTGTTCCCGCTGGCCCCGCCCGAGATCTTCCGCCGTCTCGCCTTCGGGCTGATCGTCTTCGCGGCGCTGTCGGGCCTGCCGGTCTGGGACGGGCTCGGCGGCTGAGGGGGGTTCGCCTGCGGGCGGATCGGGTCTAGGGTCCGGCCCGAAATCGAACACGGAACCGGACAGGGGAGTCGCGCGATGCGCATGCAGGAGATCGACTTCGAGGCCCGCCCGCCGATCGATTCCTATGGCGGCGGCGGCTTCCGCATCGGGGGGGCGAAACGGCTGGGAAGCCAGCTTCTGCTGCCCGGCGGGGTCTTCGACTGGCCGGTGGCGGAGCTGGCGGCGCTGGACGCGGACGCGCTGGCCCCGATCCTGGCCGAGGCGGGCGAGATCGACGTGCTGCTGATCGGGGCCGGGGCCGACGTGGCCTTCCCGCCCCCCGCCGCCCGCGCGGCGCTGGAGGCCGCGGGGATGGGATTCGAGCCGATGTCCACCGCCGCCGCCTGCCGCACCTTCAACGTGCTGCTGGCCGAAGGCCGGCGGGTCGCCGCCGCCCTGATCGTCGTCTGACGCCGCCCGCGCCGGGGCTGCCATTCGCGCTGCCATTCGCGCTTCCATTCGGGGGGCGACGGTTTCGCACGGCGGATCGGCCTTGGAGGCGCGGCGCCGCGGGGCTACATCTTTCTCAGGACGGGATGGTTCGCCGCGGTCGACCGCGGCCCGACCCCTCCGCCGAAACGACGAGCGGCGCCCCGCGCCGCGGCCGGGACGGGGCCCGAGAGCCCCGCCCGGCATCCGACAACCGGCGCGAAGCCCCTCGCGCCCGACACTGGGAGCACCACATGGCTTTCGAACTTCCCCCGCTGCCCTACGCCCATGACGCGCTGGCCGACGCCGGCATGTCCAAGGAGACGCTGGAGTTTCACCACGACATTCACCACAAGGCCTATGTCGACAACGGCAACAAGCTGATCGAGGGCACCGAATGGGCCTCGAAGTCGCTTGAGGAGATCGTGGTCGGCACCTACCAGGCCGGCGCCGTCGCCCAGTCGGGCATCTTCAACAACGCCTCCCAGCATTGGAACCACGTCCAGTTCTGGGAGATGATGGGTCCGACCGGCATGCCGGGCGAGCTGGAGAAGGCGCTGACCGAGGCCTTCGGGTCGGTCGCCAAGTTCAAGGAGGACTTCGCGGCCGCCGGCGCCGGGCAGTTCGGCTCGGGCTGGTGCTGGCTGGTCAAGGACAAGGACGGCTCGCTGAAGGTCACCAAGACCGAGAACGGCGTGAACCCGCTCTGCTTCGGCCAGACCGCGCTGCTGGGCTGCGATGTGTGGGAGCATTCCTACTACATCGACTTCCGCAACAAGCGCCCGGCCTACCTGACCAACTTCCTCGACAAGCTGGTCAACTGGGAGAATGTCGCCTCGCGCATGTGATCCGCGCCGCGACGGAGGAACGAGGCCCCGCCCCTTCGGGCGGGGCTTTTTCATGCGCGCGTCCTGCGGCAGGATCGTCCCCCGGGGCTCCGGGAGAGGGCCCGTCAGGGGAGGCTGCGTGATGACCACGGGCGAAGACGCGGATGCCGGCGCGGGGCCGGGCGCGGCGATGGTGCTGTTCTACGACATCGCCGGCGACATGGCCGACCATGACGACTGGCACTCGGTCGAGCATTTCCACGAACGGCTTTCGGTCCCCGGCTTCCTGCGCGCCACCCGCTGGCGGGCGGAGGACGACGGGCCGGCCAACCTTGTGATCTACGAGGTGGCGGGGCTGGAGGTGGCGACCTCCGCCCCCTATCTGGCGCGGCTGAACGCGCCGACCGCCTGGACACGGGCGATGATGCCCCGGTTCCGCGGGATGGTCCGCGGGTTCGCTTCCGTGGCGGCGCAGGCGGGGTTCGGCGACGGGGCGCGGGCGGCCTCGCTGCGCTTCCGGCCGGCGGCGGGGGAAGGGGAGGGCGCGGAAGCCGCCCTGGTCGCCTGGATCGCCGACACGCTGCTGCCCGAGGTCGCCGCCCCCCGCGGCATGGCCGGCGCCCGCCTGTGGCGGCCCGCGCTGCCGCCGCCGATGACCGCGGAGCAGGCGTTGCGGGGGCCGGACGCGGCGCTGGACTGGCTGTTGATGGTCACCGCCTGGGACGGCGCGGCGCTGGACCGGGCCCTGGCCGGGCCGCTCGCGCCCGCCCGGCTCTCGAAACAGGGGGCCGAGGCGATCCGCATCGGCCGTCACGCCCTGCACCTGACCGCCACGGCCCGCGACGCCGCCCTGATGACAGCCCCGCCGATCCCCGTCCGCGCGCCCGGCTGAGCGCCCGCCCGAGCGCGCGGCGCGACCGGCGCCTTATCCGGGGCGACCGTCCGCAAGAGGCCCCGGATCAGGTCCGGGGCGCGCCCTTCCTCTCAGGGTCCGCCGCGACGGCCGGCGCGTTCCCGCCCGCCGGTCGCCCGGCGCGGCGCCGACCCGGCGTCCGCGCGCTATCGCCGCTCCCCGCGGACCTGGGATGCGAGACATGCGGCGTCATGCGCGCTGCGCGGCCGTCCCATCCCGGCCAGTCTGTCGGCGCGGCCCGCGGATGGCGGGCCGGTGGGGCGGGAGCGGGATCATGGCGGGCGGCGACGACACCACGGGCGGACGGGCGGCGCGCATCGGCGCCTGGCTGCTGCACGAATTCAGCCTGGTGCTGCCGCCGACCGTCTACTTCCTGGTCTGCTTCAACCTGCTGGTGCTGACGGTGACGCTCGCCACCGGCCAGGGCGTTTCCGCCGCCCAGCACGGCGCGGCCAGCTTCGTGGCGCTGGTGGTGGGCAAGGCGGTTCTGATCGCCGACAAGCTGCCTTTCGTAAACCGCTATCCCGAGCATCCGCTGATCTGGAACGCCTCCTGGAAGGCGCTGATCTATTTCGCGGTCGCCTTCGCGATCCGGGTGCTGGAGCATGTGCTGGAGGCGGCCCGCAACCCGCATGGCTTCGGCGTGGGCTGGGAGGAGGCGACGTCGGACTTTCGGCTGGGCCTGTTCCTGGCCGTGCAGCTCTGGCTCGCGCTGCTTCTGCTTCTTTACGCCGGCTTCCGGGAACTGGTGCGCGCGCTGGGGCCGCGGCGGGTCCGGGCGATGTTCTTCCGCGACCCGGACGCTTCAGGCGGCCCGGCGGGTCCGTGATCCGGGTCCGGCGCCCCTGACGCGCGGCGCGGGCGGACGGCGGCGAGCAGGACTTCGGCGCTGAACGGCAGGGCCTCCGCCGCGGCCAGCCGCGCCGCGAGCGCCCGCGCCTCCGGGTCCCGGCCGAGGCGGGCGGCGATCATCAGCGCCTCCAGCTCCGGACCGTCGCGCAGGCCCAGCAGCGCCGCCAGCCGCGCGGGATCGGCCATGCCGCGCCGCAGCGCCTCGGCGCGGTCGGCGTCGGGCGCGCCCGAGCCCGGGGCGCGCGCGTCCGTCCTGGTCATGTCGGTTCCTTCGCCTCGCCTCGGGGGTCGAGGATTGGGTTCCCCGCGGGCGCGGGCGGGTTCAGCCGCGCAGCGCCTCCACCCGGTCGAGCAGGGCGACGGGATCGCTCTCCGCCGTCAGAAAGCCGGGGAAGTCGGGGCCGCAGAACCCTTCCGCCGCCATATGGCCGATCAGGGCGAGCAGCGGGTCCCAGTAGCCCGCGACATTGAGCAGGAACACGGGCTTGTCATGCAGGCCGAGCTGGCGCCAGGTCAGCGCCTCGAAGAGCTCGTCGAGGCTGCCGGGGCCGCCGGGCAGGCAGATCACCGCGTCGGCGTTCATCAGCATGACCTTCTTGCGCTCATGCATGGTCTCGGTGACCACGTAGGTGGTCAGGTCCTGCTTGCCGATCTCCCGCGTTTCCAGGTGGCGGGGGATCACGCCGAAGGTCTGGCCGCCGGCGGCCTGGGCGGCGCGGGCCACGGCGCCCATCAGGCCCACGTCGCCGGCTCCGTAGACCAGCCGGATGCCGCGCCGGGCGAGCCCTTCGCCGACCTGGGCCGCGGCGCGGGCGTATTCGGGGCGCGCGCCATCGCGGGAGCCGCAGTAGACGCAGGCGGAGAAGCGGGCGAGGCGGGTCATGGCGGGGCTCCCTGGGCGAGGATCGACGGGTGAGGGATCGGGCGAAGGACGCGGCGGAGGCGATGAGGCGCGGACGCGACACCGCGCCGGGATCGTCGGTCACGAAATCGCCATGAATTGCGCATCGGGGGCAACCGGGGCATGTTGTCCCGCCAAACGGGTTGGCGGACCAAGAGAAAACCAGGCGATGGCCAGCGGACGGAACATCTATCTGGGGGCGCTCGTCGCGATCGCGGCGGCGGGGGCGCTCGGCTGGATGCTGCGCCCGGCGGGGCCCGAGGGGGCGGACGGGACGGCGACGCCGGTCGCGGCTCCGGCGCCCGCGACGAGCCTGCCGGAGCGCGCCGCGACTCCGGCGGCGACCTCCGGGCGTCCGGACGCGATCACGCTCGCCGCGCCGGAGGCGGGCGCCGAGGGCGCGCCGCCCCCCGCGGCCGCGCCCGCCCCCGGCGCCCCCGCCCAGGCCGGCGCGGCGGAGGATGCGCCGAACCTGCCGCTCGGCCCCGCCTTCGACGTGGTGCGGGTGGAGCCGGACGGCGCGGCCATCGTCGCGGGCCGGGCGGCGCCGGGATCGCGCGTCACGGTGCTGCTGGACGGCCAGGCGGTGGCGGAAGCGGTGGCCGACCGCGCCGGCCAGTTCGTCGCCTTCGCGGACGCCCCCCCCTCGCCCGAGGCGCAGGCGCTGAGCCTGCGCGCGGAGCCGCCGGCGGCGGCCGCGCCCGGCGACGCCGCGCCGGCGGCGCCGCAGGTCTCGGCCGAGACGGTGCTGATCCTGCCCCGCGCCGCCGCCCCCGCCGCGCCGGCCGAGGCGCCGGCCCCCGCCGCCAA
>JAYZWL010000060.1:0-181665 GCA_036154955.1 Pseudomonadota bacterium
GTCGCGGGCGCCGGGCGGAAACCGCGCCGCTCACCCGCCATCCGCCCGCGCCCTGCACGCCCTCCGCACCCCTCGGGAGCGCCCGGCGCGTTGTTTCCCCCGCGCCGATGCGTTAGGCGGAACCGCGCGACCGCGCAGACGCGACACGAAGGCAAGGAGCCCCCGCGTGAGATATGTCAGCACCCGCGGCCAGGCCCCGGTCCTCGGCTTCGAGGACGCCATGCTGGCCGGGCTCGCCCGGGACGGCGGGCTCTACGTGCCCGAGTTCGTTCCGACGATGACCCCGGGCGACATCGCGGCGCTCGCCGGGATCGGCTACGAGGAGACGGCCTACCGGGTCATGGCCCCGTTCGTGGGCGACGCGGTGGCCCCGCAGGACCTGCGCGCGCTGATCGAGCGGGCCTATGCCGGCTTCGGCCACGCCGCCCGCGCCCCCCTGGTGCAGATCGGCGAGAACGACTGGATCCTGGAGCTGCATCACGGCCCGACGCTGGCCTTCAAGGACTTCGCCATGCAGCTGGTCGCCCAGCTGTTCCAGCACGCGCTCGCCCGGCGCGGGTCCCGCGTGACCATCGTGGGGGCGACCTCGGGCGACACCGGCTCGGCCGCCATCGACGCCTTCGCCGGGCTCGACAACGTGGACGTGTTCATCCTCTACCCCCACGGCCGGGTCTCCGAGATCCAGCGCCGGCAGATGACCACGCCGACCGCGCGCAACGTTCACGCGCTGGCGGTGAAGGGCGACTTCGACGACTGCCAGGCGCTGGTCAAGGCGATGTTCAACGACCACGCCTTCCGCGACGAGATGGGGCTGGCCGCGGTCAACTCGATCAACTGGGCGCGGGTGCTGGCGCAGGCGGTCTACTACTTCACCTCCGCCGTGGCGCTGGGCGCGCCGCATCGGCCGGTCAGCTATTCCGTCCCCACCGGCAATTTCGGCGACATCTACGCGGGCCATATCGCGCGCGCCATGGGTCTGCCGATCGAGCGGCTGGTGATCGCCACCAACCGCAACGACATCCTGCACCGCACCCTGCAGACCGGCCTGCACCGGGTGGAGGGGGTGGCGCCGACCATCTCGCCCTCCATGGACATCCAGATCAGCTCCAATTTCGAGCGGCTGCTGCACGAGCTTCTGGACCGGGACGGGCAGGCCGTGGTCAACCTGATGGAGGCGCTGCGCCAGCAGGGCGGCTACGCGCTGTCCGACACGGCGATGGCGCGCCTGCGGGCGGAGTTCGACAGCGGCCGGTCGGACGAGGACGAGACCCGCGCCACCATCGCCGCCATCCGCGAGGTGACCGGACAGGTGATCGACCCGCATACCGCCGTCGGCGTGAAGGCCGCCGCCGACGCCCGCGGCCGGCCCTCCACCCCAATGGTGGTGCTGGGCACCGCCCACGCCGCCAAGTTCCCCGACGCGGTGGAGGCGGCCTGCGGCATCCGCCCCGCCCTGCCGCCGCGCCTCGCCCATATCCTCGACGCGCCCGAGCGCCTGAGCCTCGTGGAGAACGATCTCGGCGCGCTTGAGCGCGAGATCCGCATGGAGATCCGCCGTTGACCGCACGCCCCGCCGCCCCCGAGATGCGCCTGCACACCCTGCCCAACGGGATCCGGGTGGCGACCGAGCGGATGCCGGGCCTCGCCTCGGCCGCGCTCGGCGTCTGGATCGGGGCGGGCGGGCGCCATGAGGGCGCGGACGAGACGGGCGTCGCCCATTTCCTCGAGCACATGGCGTTCAAGGGCACCGACACGCGGTCGGCCTATGACATCGCGGTCGCGATCGAGGACGTGGGCGGCTACCTGAACGCCTACACCTCGCGCGAGGCCACCGCCTATTACGCCCGGGTGCTGGGCGAGGACGCGGGGCTCGGCCTCGAACTGCTGGCCGACATCCTGACCCGCCCGATCTTCTCGCCCGAGGATATCGAGCTGGAGCGCGGGGTGATCCTGCAGGAGATCGGGCAGGCGCTCGACACCCCCGACGACATCATCTTCGACTGGCTGCAGGAAACCGCCTATCCCGGCCAGGCCTTCGGCCGGCCGATCCTGGGCGAGACCGGGCACGTCAAGGCGGTGTCCGAGGCGATGCTGCGCGGCTTCGTCGCCCGCTGCTACGCGCCCGAGCGCATGGTGATCGCCGCCGCCGGCGACGTGGACCACGACGCGCTGTGCAGGCAGGCGGAGGCGCTGTTCGGCCATCTCGCGCGGCGCGACGCGCCGCTGATGGAGCCCGCCAGGTTCCTCGGCGGCGAGCGGCGCTTCGAGAAGCCGCTGGAGCAGGCGCATTTCGCGCTGGGGCTGGAGGCGCCGGGCTGGAACGCCGACGACCTCTATGCCGGGCAGGTGGTGGCGACGCTGCTGGGGGGCGGCATGTCCTCGCGCCTGTTCCAGGAGGCGCGGGAGAAGCGGGGGCTGTGTTATTCCATCTTCGCGCAGGCCAGCGCGCATGAGGACACGGGCCTCTTCACCGTCTACGCCGGGACCGGGGCCGGCGAGATCAAGGGCCTGTCGGAACTGGTGATGGACGAGATCCACCGCGCCGCCGCCGAGGCCGACGAAGCCGAGACCGCGCGCGCCCGCGCCCAGCTCAAGGCCGGGCTGCTGATGGGGCTGGAAAGCCCGTTCGGGCGGTGCGAGCGCATGGCCCGGTCGCTGCTGATCTGGGACCGGGTCTGGCCGACCGAAGAGACGGTCGCGCGGATCGAGGCGGTCGACCGCGAGGCGGTGCGCGCCGCCGCCGCCAAGATGGCGGGGTCCGGCAAGCTGGCGCTCGCGCTCTACGGTCCCGTCGCCGACACGCCCACGCCCGACGCGCTGCTGGCGCGGCTGGCGGGCTGAGGCGGAGGCGGGACGGGTGCTGTTCCGGCGCCGGCCGGAGCTTCGGCTCGCCGCTCCGCGGCTGGTGCTGCGCCCGCCGGCGATGGCCGACCACGCGCAATGGGCGCGGCTGAGGCGGGAGGGCGACGCCTTCCTGCGGGAGTGGGAGCCGCTCTGGGCGCGCGATCACCTGTCGCGCTCCGCCTTCCGCAACCGCGTGGCCTGGGCCCGGCGGCTGGTGGAGGAGGGGCGCGGCGCGCCGTTCTTCATCTTCGCCAACGGGACGGACGATGTGGCGGCCGGGACGCTGGTCGGGGCGATCACGCTCGACAACGTGCGCCGCGGCCCGGCGCAGGCGGGCACGGTCGGCTACTGGATCGGCGAGGGCTTCGCCCGGCGCGGCTACATGACCGAGGCGTTGGGCGCGGTGCGCGCCTATGCCTTCGGGGCCGCGGATCTGAGCCGGATCGAGGCCGCCTGCCTGCCGGAGAACAAGCCCTCGCGCGCCTTGCTGGAACGCTGCGGCTTCAAATACGAGGGCGTGGCCCAGAGCTATCTGCAGATCAACGGCCGCTGGCGGAGCCACGTGCTCTACGCCGCGCTGCGCCCGGACCGGCGCGGGCGGGTGGACGGACCGGGGACCTTCTAGGCGGGCCTTGCCCGGGTCGGGCGCGGGCCGGTAGGTAGAGGGGACGGACCGGCGCCCGACCGGAGGAGGGCGGGCGGCGCGCGGGTCCGGACCGGAACCGGGTCGCCCCCGTATGGGCGCGCGATCCGCGGGACGATGCCGCGAACCGGCGAAGGACGGGCCATTCCATGCGCGACGACGACACCTCCCCCGACGCCCCCGAAGACGCCCCGGATCCGGCCGCGCCGGGCCGGCCCGCCGACGGCGCCGACGCGCCGAGCGAACCGGAGCGGGGCGCAGCGGGTCGGGACGCAGCGGGTCGGGGCGGGGGGCGGCTGCTGTTCGCGGCCGGGCTCGCCGGCTTGGCGCTGCTGGCCGGGCCCGGGGCCTGGATCGGGGCCGGGGAGGTCGGGCGGATCTCCGCCGCCCGCGGGGCCGCGGCGCTCGACGCGATCGGGGCCGGCTGGGCGCAGGTCGACCCGGACGGGCTGCGGCTGACCCTGGCCGGGGCTTATCCCGACGAGACCGCGCATCGCGCGGCGCTGGCGGCGGTGGCGATGGCCTCGCCGATGTCGCGGCTGGAGGACGCCGCCCGACATGCGGCGCCGCCGAGGTCCGGGCCCGTTTCAGGGTCGGGGGCGGGCTCGGGCTCGGGGTCGGACCTGGGATCGGGGACGCGCGACGACGACGCGCCCCCGCGCGTCCTGCGTCGCGACGCCGGACTGGACGCGCCGGTGCTGCTCGCCGCCGCCGGCGACGCGCCGGTCGCGGCGGTCGCCGAGGCGGAGCCGGCGGCCGCGGCGCCGACGACGCCGCCCGCCTCCGCCTCCGCCCCCGCTTCTTCCGGTTCCCCCGCCTCCGGTGCGGCGTCCTCCTCCTCCTCCTCCTCCTCCGCCGCCGCCGCCGTCGATCCGCCGCGCCAGCCGGGGCAGGTCGACGCGCCCGGCACGGGGCCCGGCGAAACCGCCGCGCCGGCTCCGGGCGGCTCCGACGGAACCGCGCCGGACGCCGCGGCCGCGCCCGCCACGGCGACGGAATTCGGCTCTCCCTTGACGCTGGCCCGGGCCGGGGACTCGCTGGTCGCCGCGGGCGCGGCGCATCCCGACCTGGTCGCGGCGTTGCGGGAGACCTTGGCCGACATCGACGGCGCCCCGGCGCTGACCGACGCCACGGTTCCGCGCCGCGCCCCCCCCGACGCCGACCGCCTGGCGCTGGCCCGGGCCGCGGCCGCCGCGGTGGCGGGTCTGGGCGAGGCGCGGGCGGAGCTGGCCCCCGGGGTCCTGTCGCTGTCCGCCCTCGCCCCCAGCCGGGAGGCCGCCGATGCCGCGGAGGCCGCGCTGCGCGAGACGGCGCCGGAGGGGTCGACGCTGCTGCTCGACATCTCCGCCCCCCCGCCGGCGCTGAAGCCGTTCCGCTTCGGGGTGGCGCTGGGACCGTCTGGGCCGGCGCTGCTGAGCTGCGACATGCGCTCGGCGGCCGAACGGCGCGAGGTTCTGGACGCGGTGGCCGCCCTGCCCGGCGCCGCGCCGCGCGGACCGGGCGCGGGCCTGTGCCGGCTGGGCGTGGGCGCGCCCTCGCAACGCTGGGGGGAGGCCGCGGCGGAAGGCGTGCGGGCGCTTGGCGCGCTGGGCGGCGGCCGGTTCGAGATGATCGACGCGGACGCGCGGCTGGTGGCGGCCCCCTCCGCCGGGCCGGCGCGCTTCGCCCGGGTGTCGCGGGACCTGGCGGCGCGGCTGCCGCCCGCCTTCTCGTTGCACCTGGTCCCGCCGCCGCCGGCCCGCGGCCCGCGCCCGCCCTCCGGCATCGGGGAGACGGCGGAGGCCGGGGAGGACGGGGCCCCGCGCTGGTTCGCGCTGGATCTCGGCCCCGACGGCGCGATCGACCTCGCGGGCGGGGCGCCGGACGCGGCCAGCCGCGCGGCGGTGGCGGCCTACGCCCGGGCGCGGTTCGGCGCGCCGGCGGTGAACGACGCGATGGCGCTGGCCGACGCCGCCCCGCCCCCCACCTGGCGGCGCGCGGCGCTGGCCGGCATCGACGCGCTTCGTCCGCTGGACCGGGGGCGGCTGAGCTATGACGGGGAGGCGCTGGTGGTGCAGGGCGCCTCGCTGCGCCCGGCCGCGGCGCGGGAGGCGGACGCGGCGCTCGACCCGCTGCGCGCGCTCGGCGTGGCGGCGCGCAGCGTGGTCACCGTGGACCTGCCGACGCTCGCCGCCCGCCTGCCGCTGCCGCCGGCCGAGTGCCTCGCCGCGCTGAAGGCGGAGGTGGAGGCCGACCCGATCGGCTTCGCCCCGGGCGAGACCGCGATCGAGGCGGGCAGCGGCGCGGTGCTGGACCGGCTGGCCGCGATCCTGACCCGCTGCGGCGGGCTGGTGGTGGAGATCGGCGGCCATACCGACAGCCAGGGGCGGGAGAGCACCAATCTCGCGCTCAGCCAGGGCCGGGCCGCCGCGGTGCGCGACGCGCTGTTCGCCCGGGGGGCGCCGCTGTCGCGGATGGTGGCGCAGGGCTATGGCGAGAGCCGGCCCATCGCCGACAACGGCGACGAGGCGGGGCGAGCGCTGAATCGGCGCATCGCCTTCTCGGACGCCGCCCTGACCGCGGCGGAATGGGGCGACGGAGATCCGGGCGAGGACGAGACCGCGGAGCAGGGCGGATGACCCGGATCGAACTCGCCCTCGCCTTCGGCGCCGCCCTGCTGGTCGCGGCGGCGCTGGGCTGGGCGCTGGGCGCGCTCAGGGCCCGGATCCGGCGCGACGGCGGCGAGGCGGCGCGGGCGATGGCGGACCTCTCGCGCCGACTCGCCGACGCCGAAGAGGCCCGCGACGCGCTGGAAGCGGAGGCCGAGGCGCGGGCCGTCGCGCTCGCCGCCGCCGCGGCGGAGACCGAGACGACGCTTCGCCGAGACCTCGCCGAACGGACCGCGGAGCTGGAGGCGGCGATGGACACCGTCGGCGCCCTGCGCCGGGAGATCGAGGCGTTGCGCGGCGCCGCCTGACCGCGCCCCCGGCCCTGCGCATCCCCCCGGCCTTGCGCCCCATCGCGAGCCGGGCGCCGCGCCGACCGTCGCGCCAGGCCGGACCGGAGCGCCCGCGGCGCAGGGCGGCGGGGGCGCAAGCGGAGATGGGGGAAGCCGGGGCCAGAGGCTGACGGCCGAGAGGGGGCCGCGGCGGCCGAGGCGTCCGCGCCGCCCCAGGCGGGACGGACGGGCGAGGCCGCGTCTGGGCGAGACGGGAGACGCGGGGGCTGTCCGCACGC
This sequence comes from Pseudomonadota bacterium, assembly GCA_036154955.1. Classification (GTDB taxonomy): domain Bacteria; phylum Pseudomonadota; class Alphaproteobacteria; order Rhodobacterales; family Rhodobacteraceae; genus Albimonas. The sequence continues at coordinate 6,704 of JAYZWL010000060.1, forward strand.
GCCGTTCCGTCGGCGGCGCCGGCGTCACCGGGAGCCGGCGCGCGCCCGCATCGGCGGCGTCGCTGTGATCGGCGATGACCCGGCTGGCGCATGGCGGCCTCCATCCCCGTCGCAGTCCCCATCCCGTCTTCATTTCCGTCCTCGTGCGGTCGCGCTCGCCACCGCATCTCCCGCGCCTTCGCCGCCCGCCCCGTCGCCGCCCGCGCCCCCGTCTCCCCGCGCCGCGGGCGCCCCGGTCCGGCCTGGCGCGCGTCCGGGCGCGGCTCCCCGCCCCCCCGCCCGGGACCCGCGGCGGGGCGAAGCGACGGCGATGCCGGCTTGCCCGCGCCGGGGGCGGCTTGCTACCTGTCGGGCTTGCAGTCAGGACAGGCGAGGAGGGAGCGGAGATGAGCTCGGACAGCGCGGCGCGCACGGGATACGCGGTGACGGACGCGCCCGACCCTTCCGACGCCCCCCCGCCCGAGGCGCTGCCCGAGGGCTGCCATACCGTCGTGGTCGGCGTCGGCGACCTGAACGGCATCCTGCGCGGCAAGCGGGTGACGGCGGCGCACTGGCGCTCGGTCCGGCGGCGGGGCATCGCGCTCGACAACACCTTCTTCGCCATGGACGTGGGCAGCCTGCTGGTGCCCAACGCCTATTCCTCGGCCGACAGCGGCTTTCCGGACCTGACCATCGTGCCCCGCGGTCCGCTGCGCCCGATCCCGTGGGAGGAGGGGGTGTGGCTCTGCCTCGGCCGGGCGCAGGAAAAGGACGGCGCGCCCATCCCCATCGACCCGCGCCAGCCGCTGCTGCGCGCGGTGGCCGAGGCCCGCGCCATGGGCTTCGAGCCCCGGGCGGCGGGCGAGCTGGAATTCTACCTGCTCGACGACAAGACCCTGCGCCCGCGGGAGGACCGGCCCGAATGCTACGGTCTCGGCCGGGCGGCGGAGCTGGAGCCGGTGCTCGGCCCCATCCGCCGGCACCTGGCGGAAATGGGCGTGCCGGTGGAGCAGTCGAACCCGGAATTCTCGGCCGGGCAGGTGGAGGTGAACCTCCGCCACGCCCCGATCCTGGAGGCCGCCGACCACACCCTGCTGCTGCGCGGCATGGTCAAGCAGATCGTGCGGCCGCACGGGCTGGTGGCGAGCTTCATGGCCAAGCCGTTCCACGACCGCTCCGGCAACGGGTTCCACGTCCACCACTCGCTGTGGCGCGACGGGGTCAACGCCTTCGCGCAGGACGGCGGGCTGTCGGAGACCGGGCGCTGGTTCCTGGGCGGGATCCAGGCGGCGATGCGCGAAAGCTCCATCGTCGGCTCCACCCATCCCAACGCCTATCGGCGCCGGCAGAACTATTCCTACGCCCCGATCACCGCGAGCTGGGGGGTGGACAACCGCACCGTGGCCCTGCGGGTGATCGAGGGCGAGGGGGCGGAGGACGACCCCACCGTGCGGATGGAGAGCCGGGAGGCCGCCGCCGACTGCAACCCCTACCTGCTGATGGCCGTGCAGCTCGCCGCCGGCCTGCGCGGGATCCGGGAGGAGATCGAGCCGACCCGCCCGACCGAGGGCGACGCCTACGCGCTGGAGAACCGCCGCCCCCTGCCCGCCACCCTGCGCGAGGCGATGGAGGCGGCGGCGGGGTCGTCCTTCCTCGCCGAGACGCTGGGCGAGGCGCTGGTGGGCCTGCTGGTCGACAATGCGGCGCGGGAGCTGGAGGTGGTGGAACGGGAGGTCCCGCCCTCGGAACTGGCCCGCTATCTGGAGGCGATGTAGCCGCGGCGGACAGCGACCCGCAGGCCGCGCGACAGGCGTTGGGCGCGCAGCCGCGCCACAGGCGTTGGGCGCGCAGCCGCGCGACGGGCGTTGAGCGCGCAGCCGCGCGACGGCCCGGACGCGGGCCGGGGCCGGGCGCCCGCGCGGCGCGGAGACCGGGCGCATGCGGCGCCGGAGAGGGCGTCGGCGCCGCGCGGGATCGGACCAAACCGCGGGCTGGTCGGCATCGGACGCAACAGCGTCGGCGGAGACCTGGACGGACGCCCAGGCGGGCGGGCGCGGCGCGCCATGCCCGGGGTCCGGCCCTATTGCAGGGCCGCGACCTCGCGGTTGGCGAAGGTCAGGCGGTCGGCGAGGATGCCGATCACCAGCTCCTCCAGCGCCATGGCGGCGGCGGGGTCCCCGGCCTTGAGCCGGGCGAAGGCGCCGGCGTCGAGCGCGCGGACCTCGGTGGCCAGGTCGGCCACGACGGAGGCGGAGCGCGCGGCGCCGGTGAAGAACCCGATTTCGCCGATCACCGTGCGCCCCAGCGCCGAGCGCAGGCGCAGGCGGGCGCCGCCCGGCGGCTCCAGAAAGATCGAAACCCGGCCGCGGACGATGAAATACAGCGCGTCCGGCGGCTCCCCCTGCCGGCACAGGACCTCGCCCGGGACCAGGTCGCGGCGGCGCAGGGCGGCGACGATGCGGGCGGCGGTCGCGGCGGGGGCGGCGGCGGAAGCGCGCGGCGCGTGGGCGGGGAGCGCCGCCAGCTCCGCCTCCAGCCAGGCGAGGATGTCGGGTTCGGGCGCGGCGGCGAGGCCCAAAGCCGCCAGAAGCCGGTCCTCGCAGACCTCCAGCCCCTGTTCGAGCGTCGGCCAGGCGTCGGCCCCGTCGATGCCCAGCGCCCGGGCGCGCCGCCCCTCCGGGTCGAGGCCGGTGAAGATCAGGTCGACCCCGGCTTCGGCCAACTGGTCGCGCAGGCGCTGCAGGCTGACGCGGGCGGTGGAATCGACGCCGGTGACCGCGTGGAAATCCAGCACGACCGAGCGTCCCGGCGCGGCGCCCGCGGCGGCGCGGGCCTCCGCCTCGGCCGCGGCGCGCGCCTCCTCCGCCACCCGCGCGGCGACGCCGAAGAACAGGAAGCCCTGCAGGCGGAAGATGCGGATGCGCCCGCCGGCGGCGCGGAGCGCGGTCTCGGCCTCGGCCGGGCGGTCGACGAAGCTGGCGTAGTCGGCGCGGGTCAGGCGCTGGCGCACCGCGGGGGCGCGGGCGCAGGCCAGCGCGAAGCTGACGCAGGAGACGAGGACGCCCAGCGCCACCCCCTCCAGGTAGCCGTAGCGCAGGATCAGGGCGAAGATCGCCACCGCCAGCCCGTATTCGAACAGGGTCATCCGCCCGGCGGAGGCGCCCAGCCAGCGCCGCAGCATCCCCGCGCCCATATAGAGCGCCATGCCCCCCAGCACCGGCATCGGCACATAGGCCGCCGCCCCCGGCCCGGCCAGCGCGAAGGCGATGCAGCCCAGCCCCGCCAGCGCTGCGGAGGCGCGCCCGCCCGCCCCCATCTCCACGTTCAGGGCCGAGCGGTTGAGCGAGAGGTTGGAGGGCAGGCCGGCGACGACCATGGCCGCGAGGCTGGCGAGCGAGGAGGCGAGGAACTCCCGGTCGAGGTCCATGCGGGCATGGGCGTGCGCCTCCAGCCCCGCGGCGTTGAGCATCAGCGCCATGGCGGCGACGAGGGCGACGGACAGGATCTCGGGCGCCGCGGCGAGCAGGGCGGCGGGGTCGGGGGCGCGGGCGGCGAGCGCCATGACCGGCAGGGCCGGGCCGCCCTCGGGCGGGAGCGGCGGCAGCCAGCCGCCGGCGCGCAGAGGCTCCACCGGCAGGGCCCCGGCGCCGACCGCGGCGACGACGGCGAGGGTGGCGGCGATGACGCAGAGCGGGGCGGCGAGGGTCGAACCGGTCAGCCGGCGCAGGATGGCGAGAGCGACCGCGACCCCGGCGGCGGCGAGGGCGGGCGCGGGAACCCGGCCGTCGAACGCGCCGGCCAGCAGCGCCGCGCGGTCGAGGCCCGCGGCGAGCGACAGGCCGGCGAGGGCGAGGAACCCGCCGGATCCGGCGAGAAAACCCGTGACCACCGGGAAGGGCACGAAGCGCAGCCAGCCCGCCAGACGCCAGGCCCCGACCGCCCCCAGCGCCAGCGCGACGACCCCGCAGGCGGCGATGAGCGCCGCGGCGACGTCGGCGAAGACCTGGGCGGGATCGACGGCGGCGCCCGTCGCACCCGCGCCCATCCCTGCGCCGGCGCCGGCGAGCCCCGCGGTCAGCGCCGCGACCACGGCGACGACCGGCGTGTCCGGCCCGCCCACGGCGCGGGGAAAGGAGGAGACCAGCGCGAAAGCGAGGCAGCCGCAGCCCGCCGACAGCGCCGCGGCGATCACCCCCGCCTGGGCGAGCGCCGCCAGCGGCCCGGAGAAGACCAGCGCCCCGAAGGACAGCGAATAGGCGACGGCGACCAGCGCCAGCGCGAGACCGGCCGCGATGTCGCGCCCCGCCGCCCGCGCCGGCGACGGCCGCAGGCCGGACCGGGCCGGGGTTCCGTCCGCCCCGGCGCTCCGTTCGCGTCGCGTTTCGGGCGCCGGCGCCCGCCGCCCGGCGTCATCCATCTGCGAGCGCGCCGCGTCGACCAAGGAACCGTTCCGCATCCGTTGCAGTTTCGCGACCTTACGGGGCGGCGGATCGCGCGCACAAGTGAGCGAACGCACGAGGGACGCGGCGCGGGCGCCTGTCGGCTCTGAATTCACAAAAGCGTCTCTGAAACGTCTTGAACGCTTCACCTGCCGCTCATGCCCGCGGCGTTTGGGGACCCCTGGGGTCGCGTCCTTCTCGGGTCGCCGCCGCGGCGCGCCGACCGAAGCGGTTCGCGAGATCCGGGCGCGCGAGGCCCCGGGTCGAGCCCGGGGCGCGTCGACCCTCCGCCTCGCGCGAAGGGTTCACTTCGGCGCGCCCCTTCCCAAGCGCTGCCCTCCGTGCCCGCCCCTCAGCGCGGCAGGCGCAGCACGGCGCGCAGGCCGCCGAGACGCTCGGACCGCTCCAGCGTGATCGCCCCGCCATGGGCCCGGGCGATGTCCTGGGTGATGGCGAGGCCGAGGCCCACGCCGCCGCCCTTGTCCTGGTTGCGCGCCGCGTCGAGCCGGGTGAAGGGGCGAAACGCGGCCTCGCGCCGGTCGTCGGGAATGCCGGGGCCGTCGTCCTCCACCGCCCATTCCACATAGAGCCGCCCGAGACGCAGCGTCGCCTCGGCCCGCGTCCCGTAGCGGCAGGCGTTCTCCAGCAGGTTGCCCAGCGCCCGGCGCAGCGCGCCCTCGCGGATCGTCACCGGCGCGGGGGGCAGGCTGTCGGGGGCGAGACGGGTGGCGACCTCGCCCCCGCCGCGGCGGGCGGCCTCGGCCGCGGCGTCGAGCAGGGCCATCGGATCGGCCTCGACGGGCTGCTCGCCGGCCCCGCCGCGGGCGTAGTCGAGGAAGGCGGCGAGCATCCGTTCCATCTCGTCCACGTCGCGCTTGAGCTCGGCGGCCTCCTGCTCGTCCTCCAGAAAGGCCAGCGCGAGTTTCATGCGGGTCAGGGGCGTGCGCAGGTCGTGGGAGACGCCGTAGAGCATGTTGGCCCGCTGCTCCATCGCCCGCTCCACCCGCCGGCGCATGTCGAGGAAGGCGGCGCCGGCGCGGCGGATCTCCTCCGCTCCCGCCGGGCGGAACGGGGCGGAGCGGCCGCGGCCGAACTCCTCCGCCGCGGTGGCGAGCTGGCGGATGGGGCGGACCTGGTTGCGCAGGAAGATCACCGCGACCACCGCCAGCAGGAAGGCGGTGGCGACCATCCAGACCAGCAGGATATGCGGGTTGGAGGCGATGGTCCGCTTGCGCGGGATCAGCGCGCGCATCACGCCCTTGTCGGTCTGGATCTTCACTTCGACGTCGCGGTCGTAGCGCACCAGGTCGATGGCCATGGCCCGCGGGATGTTGGCGCGCAGCGTGTCGGCGAGCGCGTTGCCCGACACGTCGTAGAACCGGCGCACCCGCTCGGGCGAGACCTCGCGCCCCGCGTCGAGCGCGAGCGTCAGGCCCAGCGGGCGGGCGACGCGCTCCAGCTGGGCGCGGGCGGATTCGATGTCGGGGGCGGAGTCGACGGCGGCGACGGCGTAGTTCAGCTCCAGCGCCACGGCGCCGGTCATCTGCTCGGTCACGCCGGCGTAGTGGCGCTGGATGAACAGGCCCGCGACCACGCCCTGCAGCAGGATGATCGGCGCCAGCAGGATCAGCAGCGCCCGGCCGAACAGCGAGCGGGGCAGGTATTTCTTGTAGGGTCTGGCCATGGCGGCAGGCTGGCGCGGCGGGGCGGCGGCGCCAAGGGGGAATCCGCGGGGAAACGCGCCGGGGCGCCGCGGGGCGGGCGCGTCGGAGGCCGCGCGACGACCCGCGCGCCGCCGGGACCCGGGCGCCCGCGCGGCGCGGCGGCGACGGCGCGGGCGGGACGGACGCGGGCGGGACGGGCGCGGGCGGGAGGGCGCGAGGGGCCGCGCGAAATCCCCCCTTGCCAGCCGCCGCCCCGGCGCGGGACACAAGGGGCGCCCGGCGCCCGACGAAGCGCCCCCCGAAGCGCCCGACGACGCGCCCCCGGGCCAACGACATGCGAGGAGACCCAGATGGCCGCCGACCCGTTCAACCGCGACCCCGCCGTGACCCATGGCGAGGCGGTGAGGCTGGAGCCCGGCCTGCGCCGGATCACCTGCCCCAATCCCGGCCCGATGACCTTCACGGGCACCCAGACCTATATCCTCGGCGAGGGCCAGGTGGCGGTGATCGACCCCGGCCCGGTGGACGAGGCGCATCTGGAGGCGGTGCTCGCCGCCCTCGCCCCCGGCGAGAACGTGCACGCCATCGTGCTCACCCACACCCATATCGACCACTCCCCCGGCGTCGCGCCCCTGGTCGCGCGCACCGGCGCCCCCACCTACGGCTTCGGCCCCCATGGCGCGGGGATGTCGGAGCGGATGATCGCGCTCGCCGCCTCCGGCGCCCAGTTCGGCGGCGGCGAGGGCGGGGACCGGACCTTCAAGCCCGACAACCTGCTGGCCGACGGAGAGCGTCTGCAGGGCCCCGGCTGGGCGATGACCGCGATCCACACGCCGGGCCACATCTCCAACCACCTCGCCTTCGCCATCGAGGCCGAGGGGATGGATCCCGGCGCGGTGCTGTCGGGGGATCACGTCATGGGCTGGTCGACCTCCATCGTCTCGCCCCCGGACGGCGACATGGCCGCCTACATGGCCAGCCTGCGCAAGCTGCAGGGGCGGGGGGACCGGGTGTTCTACCCGGGCCACGGCCACCCGATCCAGGACCCGGAGGGCATGATCGCCCACCTGATCGCGCATCGGGAGGGGCGCACGGCCCAGATCCTCGACGCCCTGTCGGCCGATGCGGGGCGCAGCCCGGCGGAGCTGGCGGCCGCCATCTACACCGAGGTGGACCCGCGGCTGCTGCCGGCCGCGGCGCGCAACGTGTTCTCGGTGCTGATCGGGCTGGTCGAGGAGGGGCGGGCCGCCCATGACGGGCCGCTGACGCCCGACACCGCGTTCCGCAGGGCCTGAGCCCGCGCCGCGACGCGCCCTGCGGGGGCCGGGAGCCGGTCCCGCCCGGCGCCCCGGTCCCGCGCGCCGCGGGCGGGACGGGGCCGCCCGCGGGCCTTCGACGCGGCGCCTGCGGGCGGGATCAGCCGGGCAGGCGGTAGCGGGACTGCACGAGGCCCGAGGCGAAGGCCCGCGTCTCCAGATGCTCCGCCCGCAGGTCGGCGGCGAGGGGGCCGAACAGCGGGCGCCCCGCGCCGATCGGCGCCGGCAGACGGGTGAGGATGATTTCGCGGAGCAGGCCCTCGGCCAGAAACGACCGGATCAGCGCGCCGCCGTCCACATAGACCCGCGCCATCCCCTGCGCCGCCGCCCGTTCCAGCGCCGCGCGGGGCGCGTCGGCGCGGATCTCCACCCGGCCCGAGAGGTCCTCGGGCACGTTCCCGGGGCCGAGGCTGCGGCTCAGCACCGTCACCGGCGTCGCGTAGGAGCAGGCGTCGGGCGGGAACAGCGCGGGCGGACGGGCGATCGGGGCGCGGCGGCCCTCGACCCGCAGCGCGCCGGCGCAGGGCCACCCCGCAACGGCGTTCGGGTCGCCGTCAAGAACGGCGTCCGGGGCCGCCGGTCTCGTGGCGCGGCCGGACGCGAACATCGTGCGAGTCGACGGGATCAGCGAGGCCCGGCGCTTCGGGCGCCCGTCGGGCATTCGCGGCGCATCGCGCCGGCGCGGGATGCCGGCGGCCTCCGGCTCCTCCGGCCGCTGGCCGCGGGGAGAAGGCGTCGCCGCCGACCCCGCCGCCGATGGGCGGGCGATCAGGCGGCGCCTGACCTGCCTGAGCGCGCTGAAAACCCGGAAGCCTCCGCCGGCCCCGGACCGCGGGCGGCGCAGGGGCGGCGCGTCGGCGCCTCGCGCCTCAGCCCTCGCAGATCTCGCGCAGGGCGATCCACTGCGCGTCCTCCAGCGCCGGCCGATAGGGGGCGCCGGCCACCACGTCCGCGGCCCGCGCGCCGGCGATGCGCTCGGCCATGTCGGGATGCGAGGCGAGGTGGCGGGCGAGACCCTCCGGGCGGCCGCCGGGACGGGACTCGATCCGCTCGAAAAAGTCGGCGAGCGCGGAGGCGGGGAGGCCCGCGCGGGCCAGAAGCTCCTGCGCGTAGGCGTCGGCCTCCCGCTCCGCCTCCTGGCTGTAGGAGGCGTCGACCATGGCCCCGGCCAGCCGCGCCGCGGCGGATCCGCCGGTCACGTCGCCGAACATCAGCCCGATCAGCGCGGTCGACCCCGCCCCGCGCAGCATGGCGCGCAACTGGTGGCGCAGCGCGACATGGCCCAGCTCATGGGCCAGCACCGCCGCCACCTCGTCCGGGCCCGACGCCTGCTCCAGCAGCGCCGACAGCAGGATCACGTGGCCGCCGGGCGCGGCGAAGGCGTTGACCCGGTCGGAGCGGTAGACCCGGGCGTCGATCGGCACGTGCAGGTTGGCGGCGGAGCCGAGCCGGTCGACCAGCGCGCGCAGCGCCGCCGTGCCCTCGGGCGAGGCGCAGGGGCGGGCGCCCTTGGGAAACATCGCGGCGACGGCCTGGTCGCGGGCGGCGGCGCCCAGCGCGCGCTCCTGCTCCGCCGGGATCATCGGAGCGAGGCGTTCGGCGGCCAGTGGCGCGAGCCAGAACAGCGCCGCGGCCGCGACCGCCAAGGCGCCCGCGCCCCACAGCCCCATGCGCAGCGCCCCGCGGGCGGGCGAGGGGCGGCGGTCGAGGTCCTGGCACACGGCCTCGATCGCCTCGATCATCTGCGGATCGCGGATCACCAGGCGTTCGTCCGCGTCCTCCAGCCGGTCGGGGTCCGGGGTCAGCACCATCACGTCGCGCGGCGCGTCGGCGGCGGCCTGGGCGATGCGGCGCAGGCTGGCCAGCGCCCAGTGCGCGACCGGCATGTCGTCGAAGCTCATCAGGGTCAGCGACTGCTCGCCGAAGCGGACCACCACCTCCTGCGGGCGGCCGGCGCCGCCGTCATGCAGCTCCCCCACCGATTCCAGAAGGGCGTAGCGTTCCAGCGCCGTGCCGCGCACGCCGCCCTGTCGTCTGCCGCCGGCGCCTTTCGCCATGGGTCCTGTCTGGCTCCTCGGGGTCCTGAATCCGCGACGCCCCCGGAGAAGGGGCCGGGCGGAGGGCCCCTGCATAGGCCATCCGCCGGGCGGGGACGAGTCCCGCCGCGAGCGGTCCCGGGGGGCGGGACGCCGCGGGACCGAACGGGACGGGGGTGGCGAAACCGGGGCGGAAACGCGGCTAGAGCAGCCCGAAATCGAAGGCGTCGTCCATGCCCTCCCCCGCCACGCCGCGGTCGGCGGCGCGCTGGCGCACGGCCTCCAGCCGGTTGACGTCGTGAACGGTGATGGAGTCGCACAGGTGCTCGTGCCGGCGGGTGGCGTAGACGTAGGTCCACAGCCACAACATGAAGGTCGCCGACAGGAAATAGTCGATGGCCATGGCCATCATCATCAGCCCCTGGGCGCGCCAGGTGTGCAGGCCCTCGAACATGCTGTCGGCCAGCGCATCGAGCGCCGGGCGCTGCAGGGCCGGGAAGGCCGAGAGGTCGAGGCTGAACAGGTGGTCGACCCGAAGCCCTTCGAGGCCCGACAGGTCCGCCTGCTCCAGCAGCGACAGGGCGCCGGGATTCTCCATCTCCACCCGCGCGGCGGCGACGATGGGGATGGAGGTGACGGCGAAGATCATCACGTAGACGGCGAGGCCGGGCCAGAGGTTGCGGCGCGAGACCGCGAGATAGGCGTCGACGATGTGCCACATGGAGAAGGTGCAGCTTATCCGCGCCCCGCCGAGGCTGCGGGCGTTCATGAACAGCCGGGTTTCCGAGGCGCGGTAGTTCAGCCAGGCCAGCAACAGGCCCAGCGTGAACAGCAGCGTCACCGCGACGATGGCCAGCGGGCCGTAGGCGATCAGCAGCATCGCCGGGTCGTCGAGACCCAGAGCCACGCGCAGCTCCGTCGAGGCGACGACGGCGGCGACCGCCGCGCCCATCAGCCAGAACGGCAGCCAGTTGACCAGCAGATGCCAGGGTCCGCCGTGGAACTCGAACGCGGCGTCGCCCCAGCGCATGGCGCGGGAGATCCGCGCCTCCCGCGCCCAGCGCCACAGCGGCCAGATCAGCCCCCCGGTGGCCGCGATCAGCGGCGCCCAGGCCAGCCAGAGCGCGGCGATGGACCAGCCCGACCCCTCCATCCCGAAGCGGATGTTCTTCCAGCGCGTGCGCGCCAGCCGGTAGCGGCGGGCCCGGAAGGCGGCGAGCTGGATCAGGGGCGAGATCAGCAGAAGCGACACCGCCGCCGAAGCCGCCCAGCCCACCAGCCCCCCCGCGGCCCCGCCCATGACCGCGAGCCCGACGAAGGCCCCGCCGAAGCCGACGCCGGTGATCACCAGCGCGAGAAAGGCCATGGCGATGGCGAAGCCGATGAACAGCTCCGACCCCCGGCCGGTGTATTCCAGCCGCTCGCCGTCGATCTCGGTATGAGCCCAGAGCAGGCGGCGGGTCTGGGTCTTCATCCAGAAGCGGTAGAGCCCGAGCGTCAGCACCGAGATCGCGCCATGGGTGACGGTGACGGCGGACAGCAGGCCCCGGTCGTCCGTGTATTCGGGCAGCGCGTCGCGCGGCAGGGCGGCGAGCCCCGCCTCGGCCGCGGCCCGGGCCGCGCGGGCGCGGCGCAGGCGTTCGGCATGCTGGACGGCGGCATGAGAGAAGGCGTCGCCGTCGCGCAACTGGGCGAGGAGGTCCGCCTCCTCCGCCCGCGCCAGCTGGGCGGCGACCACGGCGGGGCTCGGTCCCGGGGCCGCCGCGGGTCGCGGGGCCGGGGTCCGGGCCGAGGCGGAGGACGAGGGCGAGGGCGAGGGCGAGGACAGCCCCGGCTCTTCCCGCGGCCCGGCGCCTGCGCGCGCATCGCGGCCGAACAGCGAGGACAGGCGCGCGGCCGGAGACGCCTTGACAGGAGACGCCTTGGCGGGGGACGCGGCGGGATCGGGGGGCGAGGGATTGGCGTTGGCCGGCGACGGGGGCGGCGCGGTCTCCCGGTTCAGGGACATGGGCGCGCCGTCTTCGCCCTCCTCCAGCGAATAGAGGAAGGACGGACGGTCCTGCACCACGTCGCCGAACAGGTCGGCGATCGAGTCCGGCTCCTTCCTCGTCCGTTTACGCGCCATGCGACTCCCTACGCCCGCACGGGGAAGGCCCATGCGCACTGTTCCGGAAACATACCACTTTACGATTATGCGGCGAACCAGTCTTGGAAACGGCCCGCGAAGGCGGCGGCGGAACCCGCCGCCGGCCTTTCAAACGCCGAAGCGTCAATGACTTGTGCGAAAATTCACATGTCGCGGCGTTTCGGGGCGGCCGCGCGCCCTTGGCCGACCTCGGCCAGTCCCGCCGCGAACGGGGCGAAAGGGCGATTCGCCTGAAAAGCCGCTCCTCCCCCGCGCGGGGGGCGGGGCCCCCCCCCGCGCGGGGGCGGCCGGGACGCCCCGGGTCGAGCCCGGGGCGCGCCCTGCGGAACCCTTCCGGCGCTCAGGCCGCCTCGGGGTGGCGGTAGCCGATGCCTTCCAGCTTCTTGCGCAGCTCCAGCTTGGAGATCTTGCCGGTCGCGGTATGCGGCAGCTCGTCCATGAAGATCACGTCGTCGGGCACCTGCCACTTGGCGAAGTGCTTGGCGACGAGGGCGAGGATCTCGTCCTTGGGCGGCTGCACGTCGCCGGCCGGGACCACCACCAGGATCGGACGCTCGTCCCACTTGGGATGGGCCACCCCGATCGCGGCGGCCTCGGCCACCAGCGGATGGGCGACGGCGGCGTTCTCCAGGTCGATGGAGCTGATCCACTCCCCGCCCGACTTGATCACGTCCTTGGACCGGTCGGTGATCCGCACATAGGCGTTGGGGTCGATGGTGGCCACGTCGCCGGTGTCGAACCAGTTGGTTCCCGGCTGGGCCGCGTCCTCGTCCTTGAGGTGGTAGCGCTTGACCACGCCGAAGCCGCGGATCCACAGCTTGCCCTGCTGGGCGCCGTCCCAGGGCAGCTCGGTCTCCGCATCGTCGGTGATGCGCAGGTCGACGCCGTAGGGCGGGTGGCCGACGGAGGTCTGCACGTCGAGCCGGGCCTCGGCGTCGAGCGCGTTGACCTCGGGCTTGAAGGTGCAGACCGCGCCCAGCGGCGAGGTCTCGGTCATGCCCCAGGCGTGGATGACATGGGCGCCGTAGTCGTTCTGGAAGGCCTCGATCACCGCGCGCGGACAGGAGGAGCCGCCGATCACCACCCGGTTCAGGGTCGAGAACTTGAGGTTGTTGGCGCGCAGATACTGCAGCATCCCCAGCCAGATCGTCGGCACCGCGGCGGTGGTGGTCACCCCCTGCTCCAGCATCTCGTAGAGCCCGGCGGCGGTCATGTCGCGGCCCGGCATCACCAGCGAGGCGCCGGTCATCGCCGAGGTGTAGGCCAGCCCCCAGCCGTTGGCGTGGAACAGCGGCACCACCGGCATGATCACGTCGTTGGAGCCCATGGCGATGCAGTCGGGCTGGATCGCGGTCAGCGCGTGCAGCACGTTGGAGCGGTGGGAGTAGAGCACGCCCTTCGGGTTGCCCGTGGTGCCGGAGGTGTAGCAGAGCCCGCAGGGATCGGTCTCCGGCCCCGTCACCCACTCGAAATTCCCGTCCTCGGCCGCGACCATCTCCTCATAGCAGATGGCGCCGGGCAGGGAGGTTTCGGGCATGTGGGCCCGGTCGGTCAGGATCACCCATTTCTCGACCCGGGTCAGCTTGGGAAGCAGCGCCTCCATCAGCTTCACCAGGTCGGCGTCGACCATGATGACCTTATCTTCGGCGTGGTTGATGATGTAGTCGAGCTGCTCGGCGAAGAGCCGCGGATTCAGCGTGTGCAGGATCGCGCCGCAGCCCGAGACGCCGTACCAGACCTCCATGTGCCGCGGGGTGTTCCAGGCCATGACGCCGATGGCGTCGCCGCGGCCGTAGCCCATGCGGGCCAGCGCCTGGGCGCATTTCTTCGCCTTGGCGTGAACGGTCTCCCAGTTCGATTCGACGATCGGCCCTTCCGCGGAGCGGCCGCGCACCGGGCGCTTGCCGTGATATTTGGCGGCGTGGTCGATGATCGTCGACACGCGCAGCGGGTAATCCTGCATCGTTCCGAACATGTGGCGTCCTCCCTGACGTCGTTATGCGCGCCGGTCGCCTCTCCCAGACGAGGGGGCGCGGGGTCCGTAGCGTTTGCCCAATAGGTAACATGCGCATCATCGGGAGCAAGACGGACCCTGGGGAAGGCCCTGCGCCCGGACGGTTTTTCGCACGGAAATCCGGGGGCCGGCGCCCGCGCGGGCGGACGCCGGGGCGACTCAGCCCGCCGCCTGCATCTTCGCGATGGCCTCGGCCTGGGCCAGCAGCTTCTGGGCGACCTCCACATGCAGGTTCTCGACGATGCGGCCGTCGACCACCGCGACCGCCTCGCCCTTGGCGCGGGTCTCCTCGAAGGCCGCGACCTGGCGCTTGGCCAGCTCGATGGCGGCGTCCGAGGGGCCGAACTCCTCGTTGGCGATCTCCAGCTGGGCGGGGTGGATCAGGGTCTTGCCGTCGAAGCCCATGGACTTGCCCAGCGCGCAGGCGGCGCGGTTGCCGTCGGCGTCCTGATAGGCGTTGTAAACGCCGTCGAGGATGGCGAGCCCGTAGGCGCGGGCCACCAGCAGGCACATGCCGAGCGAGGTCATCACCTCGGTCCGCGCGTCGGTATGAGCGGCCTCCAGCTCCTTCACCAGGTCGTTGGTGCCCATCACGAAACAGGCGAGCCGCGGGGTGGCGGCGGCGATCTCGCGGGCGTTGAGGATGCCGATCGGGGTTTCCATCATCGCCCAGATCTTCGTGGTCGCGGGGGCGCCGGCCTCGTCCATCAGCTTCTCGACCGCGTGCAGGTCGGCGGCGGAGCCGACCTTCGGCACCAGGATCGCGTCGGGACCGGCCGCGGCGGCGGCGCGGATATCGGCCTCGCCCCATTCGGTGTCGAGGCCGTTGACCCGGACGATGATCTCGCGAAGGCCGAAGCCGCCTTCCTTCAGCGCGGCCACGACGAGATCGCGGGCGAGGCCCTTTTCGGTCGGGCCCACCGCGTCCTCCAGGTCGAGGATCAGGGCGTCGGCCGGCAGACCGCGCGACTTCTCGATGGCGCGGGCCTTGGCCCCCGGCATGTAGAGGACGGAACGGCGGGGGCGGGCGGCCTCGGTCATGGAGGGTCTCCGGTTCGGGATGGGCTGGTTAACGGCTGGGTAGCCCGCGGGGGCGGGCCGCGCAAGTTCATGCCGCGTCGCGGGGATCAGGAGACCGATGATTGCGCCCCGAGCGGGGTCGGCGCGGGTCGGGGGCGGCTTCGCTGCGGCGCCGCGCGGCGTTAACCGTATTTTTCTTTCTCCGGCGCAGAGTCCTTTTCGCCGCCGCAATGGGCGGGACCGCTTCCCTGGCCCGGGCGCCCTGCCCGGCCTCCGACCCGGAACCCGCCCTCTCGCGGCCGATCCGTCGCCCCGAGACCCTGCGCCACGGCAGGATCGGCCGGCGGCTCGGCGGGTCCGGGTCCCGGCGGCGCCCGGCGCCAGCGCCTTGAGGTATCGCCATGGATCGCGTGACCCCCGCCTGCCCGGCCCCCCGGACCCCGCGCCCCCGTCCGGGCTTCGGAATTCCCCGCCCGAGCCGCCTTCTGACCTGGCTGGTCGCGGCCGCCTGCCTCGCCGGCGCGCTGGGCGCGCCCGCCGCGCCGTCGGCGCAGGAGGCGGGGCGCCCCGCCGGCCGCCCCGACGCGGCGTTCGCCCCCGTCGAAAGCCTTCTGGTTCAGGGGATGACCGGCCCCCAGGGCGGGGCGATGTGCGGCGAACGGCGCCAGGTCGTCTCCCGCCTCGCCGAGAAATACGGGGAGACGCGGCGCGGCTACGGCCTCCAGCAGGGCGCGGCGGTGGTGGAGGTGTTCGCCTCCGGCTCCACCGGATCCTGGACCATCCTCCTGTCCACGCCCAACGGACTGGCCTGCCTGCTCGCCGCCGGCCAGAACTGGGCGCCGACGCCGGACGAATCCTCCGGTCCGGTCGGCGACCCGACCTGACGGCGCCTGCGGCCGGGACCCTGCCAGGCCCCGGCGCCTCCCCGGCCCGCGTCTCGCGCCCGCCGCCGCCCGGCCCGGTCCGGGCGCATACGATCCGCATTCGAAACGAATTGTCCCGTCAGAGGAGGCGGCGTAGAGTTCCTTTCGCGCAATAGGGCGAAGGAACAAGAGATGCTCAAGGAATTCAAGGAATTCGCGGTCAAGGGCAATGTCGTCGACATGGGCGTCGGCATCGTCATCGGCGCCGCCTTCACCACCATCGTCAAAAGCTTCGTCGATGACATCATCAACCCGATCATCGGCCTGTTCACCGGCGGGGTCGACTTTTCGGGCCTCTACCTCAACCTCTCTGGACAGCCGGTCGAAAGCGCCGCGGCCGCGAAGGAGGCCGGGCTCGCCGTCGTCACCTACGGCGTTTTCATCAACGCCATCATCGCCTTCCTGATCGTGGCCTGGGTGCTGTTCTTCGTGGTGCGCGGCGTCAACGCCCTGCGCCGCTCGGTCGAGCCGGAGACGGAGCCCGCGCCGGAAGAGGCCCCGGCCCCGCCGCCCGCCGATATCCAGCTGCTGGGCGAGATCCGCGACCTGCTCAAGGCCCGCCCGCTCTGACGAGGCGCGCCCCGAACCCGGCCGGGCGCGCTCAGAACAGCGCGCCCAACGCCGCGAAGGTCGCCAGCCCCGCCGCGATGGCGCCCAGCAGCGACCGGGTGAGGATGCCCACGGTCACCGTGACCGCCACGCCGGCGATGCGGGTGGGGTCGGTCTCGCCCTCCAGCGCCCGGGGCCAGACCGCCATCGGCGCGGCCAGCGCCGGCAGCACCGTCACCGGCACGTAGCGCAGGAGGCGCATCGCCCAGGCCGGGAACTCCCGCCCGCCGGCGAACAGCACGAAGGAGGCGCGCACCAGGTAGGTGGCGACGCCCAGCGCGAAGATCGCGGCCCAGGCGGCGGCGTCGGACAGTTCGCTCACGCCCCGCCCTCCCGCCGGACGGCCCGGCGGGCCAGCGCCACCTCCACCCCCGCGCCCGTCACCATGCCCGAGGCGGCGGCGCCGAGCAGACCCAGGCTCCACGGCAGGCCGGCCAGCAGCAGCGCCATCACCACCGCCACCGCCGCCGCGCACAGATTGGGCACGCCGCGGATCATCGGCGCGGCCAGCGCGAAGAAGGTCAGCGGCGGCGCGAAGTCGATCGGCAGGCTGGCCGGGATCGCCGAGCCGGCCAGCGCCCCCACCGCGGTCGCCGCGATCCAGCTGGGCAGAATCGGCGTGCCGGCCCCGAAGAAATAGCCGATGCGCCGCGCCCGGCTTTCCTCGGGCCGGTCCTGGAAGCGGCGGGTGGCGAGGCCGAAGACCTGGTCCACCACGAAATAGCCGGCGATGGCCCGGACCCAGACCTTCGCCCCCGCGAAATGCGGAGCGAGGGAGGCGGAATACATCGCCAGCCGCAGGTTGACCGCCAGCGCAGCGAGAATCGCCACCACCACCGGCGCGCCGTCGGACACCATCTCGATCAGCACGAATTGCGAGGCGCCGGCGATGACGAAGCTGGTCAGCACCATGACCTTGGCCAGGTCCATCCCCGCCGCCGTCGCCACCACCCCGAACAGCATCCCGAACGGCGCCACCACCAGCATGAAGGGCAGGCCCGACAGCACGCCGGCGCGGAAGCCGCGGCGGAACTCGCCGTCGGAAGCGGGCGCGGGCGGGTTGCGGTCCGGCTCGGCCGCGGACATGCTCGGGTCGGGGGAGAGGTCTTTCATCAGCATAGCTTACCTTTTTCCCCCGGCCTCGCAAATCACGGATTGTGACCCATGACCTCTGCCCCGGCGATGGTCCGCCCCCCCGCCCGCATCCTGCCCGACCCGGCGGCGCCCGGCCTGACCCGCGAGGTGGAGGGGCGCGACGAGACCGGCGCCCTCCGCCTGACCCGGGTGATCGAGGAGCGCCCCCTCACGCTCTGGCTCAACGGGCGGGAGATCGTGACGGTGATGACCATCGGCGACCATCCGGAATGCCTCGCGGTCGGCTATCTCGCCAACCAGGGGATGCTGGCCGCCGACGATGTGATCACATCCGTCGAGCACGATGCGGAGCTGGAGGTGGTGGTGGTCCGCACCGCGCGGGAAACGGACTACGAGGACAAGCTCGCCCGCCGCACCCGCACCTCGGGCTGCGCGGTGGGCACGGTGTTCGGCGACATGATGGAGGGGCTGGAGGGGCTGACGCTGCCGCCGCTGACGGTGCGGACGTCCGACCTCTACGCCCTGTCGAAGACCATCAACCAGTTGCCCAGCCTCTACCTGGAGGCGGGCGCGATCCACGGAACCGTGCTGTGCAAGGGGTCGGAGCCGTTGATTTACATGGAGGATGTCGGCCGCCACAACGCGGTGGACAAGATCGCCGGCTGGCTGCGGCTGCGAGGCGAGACGGCGGAGGACAAGCTGATCTACACCACCGGGCGGCTGACCTCGGAGATGGTTATCAAATGCGCGCTGATCGGCGCGCCGGCGCTGGCCTCGCGCTCCGGCTTCACCGCCTGGGGGGTGGAGATCGCGCGGCAGGTGGGGCTGACCCTGGTCGGGCGGCTGCGCGGACGGCGGTTCCTGTGCCTGTCGGGAGAGGACCGGCTGTTGCGGGACGCGGACCCCGGCGCGGTGGCGGACGAGCCCTCCCGCGCGGGGCGCAAGGGCGGCCGCCGGCGCGAGGACTGAGAGGGGGCGCCGCGCGACGACCCGGACAAGGGCCGCGCCCAGGCGCCCGCGCGGCGGTTGCGGCGGGGCGCCTGGCGGCGACGGGGTGGGCGGGACGCGTCAGGCGTTGCGTTGAGGGCCGGGGCGCCGATGATGCGCGGCGGTCGACGCGGAAGGAATGACGATGCTGAGCGATATCTACGGCGTGATCCTGGCGGGCGGCGAATCGCGCCGCATGGGCGGGGGCGACAAGGGGCTGACCATCGTCGGCCGCCGGCCGCTGCTGGCCCACGCGCTCGCCAGGCTGTCGCCGCAGGTTCCGGCGCTGGCGCTGAACGCCAACGGCCCCGCCGCGCGCTTCGCCGCCTGGGGGGTGGAGGTGATCCCCGACGCCTCCCCGGATCGGCCCGGGCCCCTGGCCGGTGTGCTGGCGGGGCTGGACTGGGCCGCGGCGCGGGGCGCGCGGGCTGTGATCACAGTCGCCTGGGACACGCCCTTCTTCCCCACGGACCTGGGCGCGCGGCTGGTCGCGGCGGCGGAGGCGGCGGGAACCCCGCTCGCCATGGCCGCGACGCCCGACCCGCGGCTGGGCGTGGCGCGTCATCCGACCTTCGGACTGTGGGACGTCGGATTGAGGGAGGATCTGCGGACCTGCCTCGCCGGCGGCATGCGGCGGGTGGTGGAGTGGACCGCCCGGCATGGTTGCGCCGAGGCGATGTTCGAGGCCGAGCCTTTCGACCCGTTCTTCAACGTCAACGCCCCCGCGGACCTGGAGGAGGCGGAGCGGCTGTGGGCCGCGCATCTCTCCCCCGCGGAGCCGACGCGATGAGCCGCTCGCCGGTCTGGGGCGTCACCGGCTGGAAGAACGCCGGAAAAACCACGCTGGTGGAGCGGCTTGTGGCGGAACTGACCGGGCGCGGGCTGGCGGTGTCGACGCTCAAGCACGCGCATCACGGCTTCGACCTCGACCGGCCGGGCGCCGACAGTTTCCGGCATCGCGAGGCCGGCGCGCGCGAGGTGCTGATCGCCTCGGGGACCCGCTGGGCGCTGATGCGGGAGCTGCGCGGCGAGCCGGAGCCGCCGCTGGACGAGCTGCTGGCCCAGATGGCCCCGGTCGATCTTGTGATCACAGAGGGCTGGAAGCGTGGCCCGCAGCCCAAGGTGGAGGTCCACCGCCCCGTGCTTGGGCGGGAGCTGATGGCCCCGACCGATCCGACGGTGCGGGCCGTGGCGGCGGATGCGGATGTGATCACGGACCGTCCGGTGCTGCCGCTCAACGACGTGGCGGCGGTGGCCGACTTCATCCTATCCGAGCTGGGGCTGGGATGACGGCCCCGCCCTCCGACCCGCCGGCGCTGCGCAACGACTGTTTCGCGCTGCCGCCAGGCGTGGACTGGATGGCGGCGGACCGGGCGCTGGACCTGTTGCGCGACCGTTGCGCGACGGTGACGGGGGCGGAGACGGTTCCGCTGGCGGAGGCGGCCGGGCGGGTGCTGGCCGGGCCCGTGGCGGCGGCGCGCCCCAACCCGCCGGTCGCGAATTCGGCGGTGGACGGCTACGCCTTCGCCGCCGCCTCGCTGACCGGCGCGGATCCGGAGCGGCTGCGGCTGATCCCCGGCCGCGCCGCGGCGGGGGCGCCTTTCGCCGCCGCGGTCGGCCCTGGCGAGGCGCTGCGCATCCTCACCGGCGCCGCCCTGCCCGCGGGGACGGATACCGTTGTGCTGCAAGAGGATATCGGGCTGGAGGGCGAGGAGCTGCGCCTGCGCCCCGGCCTGAAGCCCCGCGCCAACACCCGCGCCGTGGGGGAGGATTTCAGGACCGGCGCCCACCTGCTGCCCGGCGGTCGCCTGCTGCGCCCCCAGGACCTCGCGCTGCTGGCCGCGGGGGGATGGGCGGAGGTCGCGGCGCGCCGCCGGCTGCGGGTCGGGGTGCTGTCCACCGGCGACGAGCTCGCCGACCCGCCGGGCCCCCCCGGCGCGACCGTCGACGCCAACCGGCCGATGCTGCTGGCGCTGCTGCGGGCCTGGGGGATGGAGGCGATCGACCTCGGCCGCGCCCCCGACGAGCCGGCGCAGGTGCGCGCGGCGCTGTCGCGCGGAGCGGCGGAGGCGGACGCGATCCTGACCTCGGGCGGGGCCAGCGCGGGGGACGAGGACCATGTCTCCGCCGCGCTGCGCGACGCCGGGGCGCTGACCGCCTGGCGGATCGCGGTGAAACCCGGCCGGCCGCTGGCGCTGGCGACCTGGCGGGGCGCGGCGGTGTTCGGCCTGCCGGGCAACCCCGTGGCGGCCTTCGTTTGCGCGCTGATCTTCGCCCGCCCTGCGCTTCTGGCGCTCTCGGGGGCCGACTGGTCGACGCCGCAGGGATTCGACGTGCCCGCCGGCTTCGCCAAGCGCCGCAAGACCGGCCGACGCGAGTTTCTGCGCGCCCGGATCGGGCCGGACGGGCGGGCGGAGCCGTTCCGGTCCGAGGGTTCGGGCTTGATCTCCGGCCTGTCCTGGTCCACGGGGCTGATCGACCTGCCCGACCCGGGCCCGGACGTGGCGCCGGGAGACCCGGTCCGCTTCCTGCCCTATGCGAGTTTCGGTTTGTGATCACACCCCGCGCCGCCGCCATTGTCCGCACCGGCGGCTTCTACGCGGCGATGTTCGGCGCGTTGGGCGCGCACTTGCCGTTCTGGCCGCTGTGGCTGTCCGACTGGGGCCTGACGGACGGCGAGATCGGCGCCTATCTGGGCGCCGGCATCGTGCTGCGGCTGATCGCGGGGCTGGGCCTGCCGGTGCTGGCCGACCGGCGCGAGGCGCGGCGGCTGACTCTGGGGCTGGTGGCCGGCTTGGGTTCGTTGTTGTTCCTCAGTCACTTGCTGGTCGGCTCCAAGCCCGTGCTGCTGATCCTGACCATGCTGACCGCGGGCATCTTCTCCGCGATGATCCCCATCGCCGACGCGCTGACCGGGGCGGCGGCGCGGGTGCAGCGGTTCGAATACGCGCCGGTGCGGGCGGTGGGGTCGGCGGCGTTCCTGGCCATGAACCTGCTGCTCGGCGCGGCGCTGGTCCATACAGGCACGAACGCGATCCTCGCGGTCATCGTGGTCTGCCTCGCCGCCGCCGCGGTGCTGGGCGCGACCCATCCCGGAGGCGGCAAGGTGCAAGGCGGCGCCCGGCCCAGCCTGGCCGAGATGCGCCGGCTGGTCACCGGCAAGGTGTTCCTCGCCTTCACCGCGGCCTCGGGCCTGGCGCAGGCCTCTCACGGCGTGATTTACGCTTACGGATCCGTGCATTGGCGGGAACTGGGCGTGGCGGAAACCACCATCGGAATGCTCTGGGCCGCGGGCGTGGCGGTCGAGGTCGTGCTGATGGCCGCCTTCGGGCCGTGGCTGGTGCGGGTGCTCAAGCCCTCGGGCGCCATCGCGCTGGCCGGAGCGGCGGGCGTGGTGCGCTGGACGGCGATGACCTTCGACCCGGAGGGCGCGGTCCTTTGGGCGTTGCAGGCGAGCCACGCGCTGACCTTCGCCGCGGCGCATCTGGGCATCATCGCCTTCATCGCCCGCGGGGCGCCCGACCGGCTGGCCGGCGCCGCCCAGGCGGTGATGCAGGCGTTCGGGACCGGCATCCTGATGGCGGTGGCTTCGGGCGCGGCGGCGCTGGTCTATCCGTCGCTGGGCGCCGGGGCCTGGTGGATCGCTGCGGCGATGTCGGGGGCGGCGCTGGCGCTGGCGATCTGGGCGCGCCGGATGTGGGACGGCGGCCCGCTGCCGGCCTGACCGCTTGCGCGCCGGGGCCGGGCGGGGCAGGCTCCGCCCCCTGTGTCCCTCCCGCGGAGCCCCCCCGATGACCCTGAAAAGCTGGGCCGACGCCGCCCCCCGCCTGATCGACGTCGCCGCGGGCCGCGCGCCGGCGGACATGGTGGTGCGGGGCGGGACCTGGGCCAACGTGCAGTCGGGCGAGATGATCCCAGGCACGGATCTGGCCATCGCCGACGGGCGCTTCGCCTATTGCGGGCCGGACGCGGGCCCCTGCATCGGGCCGGAGACGGTGGTGATCGAGGCCGCGGGGCGGGTGCTGTCGCCGGGCCTGATCGACGCGCATATGCATGTCGAATCCGGGATGCTGACCGTCACCGAGTTCGTGCGCGCGGTCGCCCCCCACGGCTCCACGACCCTGTTCATCGACCCGCACGAGATCGCCAACGTGTTGGGATTGAAGGGCGTTCGGCTGATGCATGACGAGGCGATGCTCCAGCCGACCAACGTTTTCGTCCAGGCGCCGTCCTGCGTGCCCTCGGCCCCCGGGCTGGAGATGGCGGGGGCCGAGTTCGGGCCCGACGAGATCGCGGAGATGATGGGCTGGCCCAATATCGTGGGGCTGGGCGAGGTGATGAATTTCCCCGGCGTGGTCGCCGGCGACGCCCGCATGGTGGGCGAAATCGCCGAGGCGATGCGCGCGGGCAAGACCGTGGGCGGGCACTACGCCTCGCCGGATCTGGGGCGCGCCTTCCACGCCTACGCCGCCGCGGGGCCGGCCGACGACCACGAGGGCACGCGGGCCGAGGACGCGCTCGCCCGGGTCCGGCAGGGGATGCGGGCGATGCTGCGGCTGGGCTCCGCCTGGCACGACGTGGCCGAGCAGGTGCGCGCGGTGACCGAGGGCGGGGCGGATCCGCGCAACTTCGTGCTCTGCACCGACGATTGCTACGCGGCGACGCTGGCCCGCGACGGGCACATGGACCGGGTGCTGCGCCACGCCATCGCCCAGGGGCTGCGGCCGATCACGGCGCTGCAGATGGCGACGCTGAACGCCGCGACGCATTTCGGGATGGAGCGGGAGCTCGGCTCGATCGCGCCGGGGCGGCGGGCGGATTTCGTGATCACACCCTCGCTGGCCGGGTTCTCGGCGGAACTGGTGGTGTCCCGCGGGGTGGTGGTGGCGGAGAACGGCGCCATGGTCGCGCCCCGCCCCGGTTTCGTCTACCCGGAGGCGGCGAAGAACACTGTGCGGGTCGGCCGCAGGGTGATGGCGGAGGACTTTGTGATCACGGCGCCGGAGGGGGCCAATTCCACCCGCGCCCGGGTCATCGGCGTGGTGGAGAACCAGGCCCCCACCCGCGCGCTGGAGATGGAGATCCCGGTCCGCGACGGACGCCTGGCCCCGAAGGACGCGGAGGGCGACGTCTGCCTGATCGCGGTGGTGGAGCGGCACCGGGGCGAGGGGCGCGTGGTGACCGCGCTCGTCTCCGGCTTCGGCTACGAGGGGCCCTGCGCGGTGGCCTCGACGGTGGCGCATGACAGCCATCACCTGATCGTGGTCGGCACCTCGGAGGCCGATATGGCCGCCGCCGCCAACCGCTTGCAGGAGATCGGCGGCGGCGTCGCGGTGTGGAAGGACGGGGCGGAGGCGGCGCTGGTGCCGCTGCCGGTCGCGGGCCTGATGTCCGACGCCCCTGCGGAGGTCGTCGCCGCCCAGGCCGACGCCATGGCCGAGGCGATGAAGGCTTGCGGCTGCACGCTCAACAACGCCTTCATGCAGCATTCGCTGCTGGCGCTGGTGGTGATCCCGTCGCTGCGGATCTCGGACCAGGGGTTGGTCGATGTCAGCCGGTTCCAGCACGTCCAGGTGACGGTGTAGCGTGATCACATCCGAATGTGATCACGAGAACGTTCGAGCCGGTCGCCGGTCCGCATAGAGGCAGAGCAACTGAAGCGCCACGGTGGCGCCGGCCAGCGCCGTGATCTCGCCCACGTCATAGGCGGGCGCGACCTCCACCACATCCATGCCGACCAGGTTCAACCCGGTCAGACCCCGCAGGATCGCCAGCGCCTGCCAGGAGGCGAGCCCCCCGCAGACCGGCGTGCCGGTGCCCGGCGCGAAGGCGGGGTCGAGGCAGTCGATATCGAAGGTCAGATAGACCGGCGCGTCCCCGACCCGCGCCCGGATCGCGGCGACGGTGGCGGCGACCCCGGTCTCATGCACCTTGATCGCGTCGTAGGTCTCGACCCCCATCGTGTCGTCGGTGGTGGTCCGGATGCCGACCTGGATCGAGCGCGCGGGGTCGATGACCCCGGCGGCGATGCCCTCCCGGAACATGGTGCCGTGGTCGATCCATTCCGGTCCGCCGCCGTCCCAAAGGTCTGAATGCGCGTCGAAATGCAGGAGCGCGACCGGCCGGCCGAGCTTTTTCGCGTGCGCCTTGAGGGAGGGATAGGTGGTGAAGTGATCGCCGCCGATGGCGAGCGGGACGGCGCCGGCGTCGAGGATCGCGGTCATCGCGGCCTCGATCGCGCCGGGCACTTCGGCCTCGATCCCGTGAGGGATGAAGACGTCGCCCCAGTCGACCACCGAGAGCCTCTCGAACGGGTCGAACGCCGACGGCCAGGCCCGCGACCAGCCCAGTTGGGTGGAGGCGGCGCGCACCCCCCGGGGCCCGAAGCGGGCGCCGGGGCGGTTCGACACCGACTGGTCGAAGGGCACGCCGACCACCGCCACGTCGACGCCCGAGAGGTCGCGCGCATAGCGCCGGCGGCAGAAGCTGAGCGCCCCCGACCACATCGGCTCGTCATGGGTGACGGCGTGGTTTCCCTCGGCCAGAAAGGCGTAGTCGCGGCGATGCGGGTCGGTCATGGCGGGCTCCGTCGGGCAAGGCCGGATTGACAGGCGGCGAATTTGTGATCACAGTTACCGCATGACCCTCGCCGACGCAACCACCCCGATTCCGACCGCCCGCCCGGTCCGCGCCCTGATGGACGAGGGCGCCGGTCCCGCGCATGAGCGGGTCTACAAGGCCCTGCGCCGCCGGATCCTGCACGGGGAGATGGCCCCGGGCGCGCATGTCACCCTGCGCGGCGTCGCGGCCGAGCTGGGCGTGTCGATGACCCCGGCGCGCGAGGCGGTGCGGCGGCTGGCGGCGGAAGGCGCGCTGGCGATCTCCGCGTCGGGACGGGTCTCGGCTCCGATCCTCAGCCCGGCGCGGGTGGAGGAGCTGGCCTCGATCCGCGCGCTGCTGGAGCCCGAGCTCGCCGCCCGCGCCTTGCCCCGCGCGCATTTCAGCCTGATCGAGCGGCTCAAGCGCATGGACGCGGAGATCGACCAGCACCTCAAATCCGGCGACGCCGCGGCCTATGTGCGCGGAAACCTTGAGTTTCACCGGACCCTATATCTTCGCGCCCATGCTCCCGCGATGCTGGCGCTGGCCGAAACGGTGTGGCTGCAGACCGGCCCCTCGATGCGCGCGCTATATGCGCGGATCGGCATGGGGCGGGTCGCGGATTACCACCGCAAAGCCATCGCGGCGCTGGCGGCGGGGGACGAGGCGGGACTGCGCCTCGCCATCCGCGCCGACGTGCGCCAGGGGCTGACCATGCTGTCGAACGAGGGCCTCGACCAGGCCTGACCCGAACCCGAACCTCCCCGCCGAAGCCGCCCGCGCCGCCCCCTTTTCCGGGCGGCGGAGGCGGTTCCGGCCCATCCCCCGAGGGCCCAGATGAACGTGCTGACCAATCCCCGCTCGACCGCCGACTACCAGGCGATGGACGCCGCCCATCACTGGCACCCGTTCACCGACAGCGCCGACCTCGCGGCGAAGGGCGCGCGCGTGATCACATCCGCCAAGGGCGTGTGGCTGACCGATTCCGAGGGGAACCGGATCCTCGACGGCATGTCCGGGCTTTGGTGCGTGAACGTCGGCTACGGGCGCGAGGAGATCGTGGAGGCGGTGACGCGTCAGCTCCGCCAGCTGCCCTATTACAACACCTTCTTCCAGTGCACCCACCCCGCCGCCGCCGAGTTCGCGGAGGCGCTGGCCCAGGTGGCGCCGGCCCATATGAACCGGGTGTTCTTCACCAATTCCGGCTCGGAATCCAACGACACCGTGTTCCGGCTGGCGCGGGTCTACTGGGACTGCATGGGCAAGCCGTCGAAGAAGATCTTCATCGGTCGGCACAACGGCTATCACGGCTCGACGGCCACCGCGGTCAGCCTCGGCGGCATGTCGGCCATGCACTCCCAGTCCGGCCTGCCCTTCCCCGGTTTCGCCCATGTCGACCAGCCCTACTGGTATGGCGAGGGGCGGGATTCGGGGATGAGCCCGGAGGAATTCGGCCTCGCCCGGGCCCGCCAGCTGGAGGCGAAGATCGACGAGCTGGGCGAGGACAACGTCGCCGCCTTCATCGCCGAGCCGATCCAGGGCGCCGGCGGCGTGGTGATCCCGCCCGAGAGCTACTGGCCTGAAATCGCGCGTATCTGTCGGGAGCGGAATATCCTGCTGGTGACCGACGAGGTGATCTGCGGCTTCGGGCGCACCGGGTCGTGGTGGGGGGCGGAGACCTATGGCGTGACCCCCGACCTGATGCCGATCGCCAAGGGCATGACCTCGGGCTACCAGCCGATGGGGGGCGTGCTGATTTCGGACCGCGTGGCGGGGCCGGTGATGGAGAAGGCGGGCGAATTCTACCACGGCTACACCTATTCCGGGCACCCGGCGGCCGCCGCGGCGGGGCTCGCCAGCCTGCGGATCCTGCAGGAGGAGAAGCTGGTGGAGCGGGTGCGCGACGTGCTGGCGCCGAAGCTGGCGACGCTGTGGGGCGGGCTCGCGGATCATCCGCTGGTGGGCGAGACCCGGACCAAGGGGTTCCTCGGGGCCATCGAGCTGGCGAAGAACCCCGCGACGGGCGAGCGGTTCGCGGGCGAAGTCGGCGCAGGCGCCCGTTGCCGGGATCTGTGCGTGAAGAACGGGCTGGTGATGCGCGCCGTGGGCGACACCATGATCCTGTGCCCGCCCTATGTGATCACGGAAGACGAGATGGATGAGATGACCGCCAAAGCCCGCAGGACGCTGGACGACCTGGCCGACCAGCTGACCCGCGACGGGCTGATGTGATCACATGAACCGGGGGGCGGTCCTCAGCCGAGGATCACCCCGACCGCGACCATGGCGAGGCCGATGAAGGCCACGCCGACGGCGGCGAAGTTGACGACCTGAAGGCGGCGGAGGATGCGGCGGACCTCCTCGGGCTCCGCCGCCGCGCCGCGCAGGGACATGGCCTGGCGGATGCACCAGCCGAGCCCCGCCAGCCCCGCCAGCGCCACGACCGCGCCGATCCAGACCAGTATCGCCATGCCTCGCCCCTCCGTTCCGGTTCCGCGGCCTGATGCCCGTTCCGGCGGCCGGAGGCAAGCGGCCCCCGGCCACCTGCCCCGCCGGTCCAGCGCCGCGCGGGCGACCGGGCGAAACCGGCGCGACCGACGGCGCGCGGCTCAGCTCCGCAGCCAGTCGGGCGCGAAGTCCAGGCGCTCGGCCTCGGCCAGGCGGGCGGCGCGCTCCAGCTCAGCGGTCAGCCCGGCGAGGCGGCCGGCGCCCATGCGCACCCCCGCCTCCGGCCAGAAGGCGCGCACGGCCAGCGCGCCGCCCTCGCGCTTCGCGTCCAGCCGGCCGATCAGCCGGTCGCCCTGCATCACCGGGAACACGTAGTAGCCGTAACGGCGCTTCGGCTCGGGGACGTAGATCTCGATGCGGTAGTGGAAGCCGAACAGCCGCTCGGCGCGTTTGCGGTCGCGCAGGGCGGGGTCGAAGGGCGACAGCAGGCGGACCCGGGCGCCGGGATCGGGCAGGGTCGCGGCCTCGTCCAGCGCGGCGAGGGTGGAGAGGCTGCGGCGGCGGGTTCCGTCCGCCATCTCCACCTCCGCCTCCACCACCCGGCCTGACGCGAGCGCGCCGGCGCACCACGCCTTCGCCTCGTCGCGGGTCACGATATCGAAGAAATCGGCGAGTTCGCCCGCGGTCCCGAAACCCAGCCGGTCGAGCGCCGCGGACATGGCCCAGTCGACCACCTCCGCCTCCTCGCGGCGGGCGTTGAGATGTTCGGCCGGGATCACCCGCTCGGTCAGGTCGTAGAATTTCTGGAACCCCTCGCGGTGGGAGATCGCGAGCCGCCCCGAGCGCCACAGGAATTCCAGCGCGGTCTTGGAGGGATGCCAGTCCCACCAGCCCGTCGCGCCGCCGCGCCCTTCCTCCGGCCCCACGTCGCGGGCGCAGGCGGGGCCGTGGTCGGAGACGTGGCGCAGGATGGCGTCCAGCTCGGCGTTCCAGCCCTCGCCATGCCATTGCGGCCAGCGGGCCTGCATCCGCGCCTCGTCCCGGGCGAATTTCAGCCGCCACATGGGGTGGAAGGCCATCGGGATGACCGAGGCGTCGTGGGTCCAGTGTTCGAACGCCGCGCGGTCGCGGGCCACCAGCCTTTGCAGGGCGGGCGGGCGGTAGCGGCCGCGGCGGGACCACAGGATCAGGTCATGGGCGCGGGCGAGGGTGCGGACGCTGTCCACCTGCACGAAGCCCAGCCGGTCGAGCACGCCGGCGAGGTCCGCCCCGGTCCCCGGCCCGGGTTCGGGCCGCAGCAGCAGGTGACGGTCGAGGAACAGCCGCCGGGCGCGGGCGTTGTCGAGCAGGGGAAGCGTCATGGGCGCGAGACTAGCGGGGGCGAAGGCCGGGCGACAGGGGCCGCCCGGCCTGTCCATTCACTCCTCCGGCAGGCAACCGCCGCCCGAGGGGGTGTCGAGCCAGAAGAGGTCCCCCGCCGCCATCTCGGTCTTGTCGGCGGAGCGAAGCTCGTCGACCGTGCCGTCCATGCGCACGATGCGGGTGCGCCCCTTCGCCCCCGGCCCGCCGCCCATCAGCCCCGGCGGCGGCGCCACCCGGTGCCCGGCGAGGATGGTGGCGGTCATCGGCTCCAGGAACCGGATCCGCCGCCGCGTGCCGTCGCCGCCGCGGAACTTGCCGGCGCCGCCGGAGCCCTTACGGATCGAGAACTCCTCCAGCAGCACCGGATAGCGCCATTCCAGCACCTCCGGGTCGGTGAGGCGCGAGTTGGTCATGTGGGTATGCACCCCCGACGTGCCCGGATGCCCGGTCCCGTCGTTGAGCAGCCCCGCGCCCGAGCCGCCGCAGACGGTCTCGTAATACTGCCGCTTCGCGTCGCCCCAGGTGACGTTGTTCATGGTGGACTGCGCCGCCGCCTGCACGCCCAGCGCCAGCAGCAGCGCCGAGGTCACGG
This sequence comes from Pseudomonadota bacterium, assembly GCA_036154955.1. Lineage (GTDB taxonomy): Bacteria > Pseudomonadota > Alphaproteobacteria > Rhodobacterales > Rhodobacteraceae > Albimonas. The sequence continues at coordinate 35,934 of JAYZWL010000060.1, forward strand.
CCTGGGAGACCTCCACGTTCCCCGCGATCACCGCCGCCGGGTAGACCGGGGCGATCATCGAGCCCTTCTCCACGATGATCTTGAGGGGTTTCATCACCCCCTCGTTCATCGGGATGTCGTCCTCCACCAGCAGGCGGAAGACGTAGAGCACCGCGGCCCGCATCACCGGTTCGGGGGCGTTGTAGTTGGTGGGCAGCTGGCGGGTGGTGCCGGTGAAGTCGACCGTCGCCTCGCGGGCTTGCCTGTCCACGGTCAGCTTCACGCGGATCTCGCGCGCCTCGCCGTCATAGTCCGGGTCCATCGGGTAGACGAACTCGGCGTCCTTCAGCTTGACGATGGCGCGGCGGACGCATTCCTCGGCGTTGTCCTGGACATGGCCCATATAGGCGTCCACGACCTCGCGCCCGAACTGGCGCACCATGCGCTTGAGCTCCTGCGCGCCCTTCTCGCACGAGGCGACCTGGGCCTTGAGGTCGGCGATGTTGGTGTCGACCGAGCGGCAGGGATAGGGGCCGGAGGCGAGCAGATCCCGCGTCTCCGCCTCCCGGAACGCGCCCCGGTCCACCAGCTTCCAGTTGTCGATCAGGACGCCCTCGTCCTCCACCACCCGGCTGTCGGGAGGCATGGAGCCGGGCGTGAGCCCGCCCACGTCGGTATGGTGGCCGCGGGAGGCGACGTAGAAGATGATCTCGTCGCTCTCGTCGTCCCAGACCGGCGACACGACGGTGATGTCGGGCAGGTGGGTGCCGCCATTGTAGGGGGCGTTCAGCACGAAGACGTCGCCGCGCGCCATCTCCGGGTTCTGCTCGATGATCGACTTCACCGAGGCGCCCATGGAGCCGAGATGCACCGGCATATGGGGCGCGTTGGCGATCAGGTCGCCTTGCGCATCGAAGACCGCGCAGGAGAAGTCCAGCCGCTCCTTGATGGTGACGGAGACGGCGGTGTTCTCCAGCACCGCGCCCATCTGCTCGGCGATCGACATGAAGAGGTTGTTGAACACCTCCAGCAGCACCGGGTCGGCCTTGGCGCCCACGGCCTCGGTCTTGGGCCGCGCCTTGATGCGGTGCAGCTTGACGTGGTCATGGGCGGTGATCTCCGCCTGCCAGCCGTCCTCGATGACGATGGAGGTATGCGGCTCCACCAGCACCGCGGGGCCGGTGAGGCGGTCGCCGGGGCGCATCTCCTCCCGCTTCACGTAGCGGGCCCTGCGCCATTCGCCCTCGGAATAGAAATCCGCCTCCAGCGCCGTGGGGAACTCGGCTTCCGGGCGCTCCCCGGTGGGATGCTCGGGTTCCGACAGGTCGGCGGCGCGGCCCACGGCCTCGTTGGAGATGGCCTCGATCACCAGCGGCTTGTCGCCCGGATCGAAGCCGAAGCGCTGGCGATGCGCCTCGGCGAAGGCGGCGCGCATGTCCTCCTCGCGCCCCAGCGGGATCGGCAGGGCGGTGTCGGTGCCCTCGACCTTCAGGAGCAGCACGGGATGCAGGGTGATGTCGCGATGGGCGACGCCCTGGGATTCGACCTCCATGGAGACGACCATCGACAGCCGGTCGAGATCCGCGGCGGCCTGGAGCCGGGAGGCCGCGTCGAGCCGCGCCTCCACCGCCATCTGTCGGGAGGCCCGGATATCGGCGAGCCCCATCCCGTAGGCCGAGAGCAGCGAGGCCAGCGGGTGGATCAGCGCCCGGGTCATGCCCAACAGGTCGGCGATCCGGCAGGCGTGCTGCGCCCCCGCGCCCCCGAAGACCGTCAGGCAGTAGCGAGATACGTCATGGCCGCGCTGGACGGAGATCTTCTTGACCGCGTTGGCCATGTTCTCGCAGGCGATGCGCAGGAAACCGTCGGCCAGTTCCTCCGGCGTGCGGCCGACCTCCTTCGCCATCTCCTCGAACCGCGCGCGGGTGGCGTCGGCGTCGAGCGGGCGGTCGGCGTCGGGGCCGAAGATGGCCGGGAAGCACTCGGGCCGCAGCTTGCCGGTCATCACGTTGGCGTCGGTGACGGCGAGCGGGCCGCCGCGCCCGTAACAGGCGGGGCCGGGATGCGCGCCGGCGGAGGCCGGGCCGACCTGAAGCCGGCCGTCGCGGTATTGCAGAAGCGACCCGCCGCCGGCCGCGACGGTGTGGATATGCATCATCGGGGCGCGCAGGCGGACGCCGGCGACCTCGGTGTGCAGAACCCGCTCGAACTCGCCGTCATAGTGGCACACGTCGGTGGAGGTGCCGCCCATGTCGAAGCCGATCATCCGGCCTTCGCCCGCGATCTCGGAGGTGCGCACCGCCCCGACCACGCCGCCGGCGGGACCGGAGAGGATCGCGTCCTTGCCCTGGAACAGCGTCGCGTCGGTCAGCCCGCCCGAGGACATCATGAACATCAGCTTGCCGCCCAGCGCCTCGGCGCCGTCCTGCGCCCCGACCTTGTCGAAGGCGGCGGCGACCCGGTCCACGTAGCGGCGCAGGATCGGAGACAGATAGGCGTCGACGACTGTGGTATCGCCTCGGGACACCATCTTCATCAGCGGACTGACTTCGTGGGAGGTCGAGACCTGCCCGAAGCCCGCCGCCCGCGCCAGCTCCGCCGCCCGCTTCTCGTGGGCCGTATGGCGGTAGGCGTGCACGAAGACGATGGCCACCGCGTCGATCCCGTCGGCCTTGGCGGCGGCGAGGTCGCGGGCCAGCGCCTCTTCGTCCAGCGGGGTTTCCACCGTGCCGTCGGCCAGCAGCCGCTCGTCGGCCTCCACCACCCGCTCATAGAGCAGTTCGGGCAGCACGATATGCCGGTCGAACAGACGGGGGCGGTTCTGGTAGGCGAGGCGAAGCTGGTCGCGCAGGCCCTTCGTGATCACAAGCAGCGTGCGGTCGCCCTTGCGCTCCAGCAGCGCGTTGGTGGCGACCGTGGTGCCCATCTTCACCGCGTTGATGCGGTCGGCGGGGATCGGGTCGGAGGGGCCGAGCCCGAGGAAGCGGCGGATGCCGGCCAGCGCCGCGTCCTCGTATTGCTCCGGGTTCTCGGACAGAAGCTTGGCCGTATGGATCGCGCCCTCGGGGTCGCGCGCCACCACGTCGGTGAAGGTGCCGCCTCGGTCGATCCAGAAATCCCACCGGCTCATGTCCGCATCCCCTGTCGCATCCGTGTTGTCCGGACTATCGCTTGGTTTTCGGCGGAGGCAACCGGGGCGGGGTGCGACGATGGAGCTTAGGGGGCTGGAGGCGGCGGATCTCGGCGGGGTGGCGGAGATCTGGAACCCGATCATCCGCGACACCAACATCACCTTCACCGATATCGAGAAGACGCCGGAGGCGCTGGCGGAATGGCTGGGCGCCGGCGGCCCGCGCCTGGGCGCGTTCGAGGGCGGGCGACTGATGGGCTTCGCCTCGGCCGGGCAGTTCCGCGGCGGGCCGGGCTATCGCTTCACCTTCGAGCATTCGGTGCATCTGGCGCCGGAGGCGCGGGGTAGGGGCCTCGCGCGCCCGCTGATGGAAGCGATGTTCACGGCGCTGCGGCCGCTCGGCGTGCATTCGCTGATCGGGGCGATCACCGGGGACAACCGCGCCTCGCTGGCGCTGCACGCCCGGCTGGGCTTCGTCGAGGTGGGGCGGATGGAAGAGGCCGGGTGGAAATTCGGGCGCTGGCATGCGCTGGTGCTGGTGGAGAAGCGGCTCTGATCCCGGTCCCTGCGCGGCGCGCGCGTCACCTTGACCGACCGGGCCGCGCCGACCGCGCCTCGCCGCCGCCGCGCGCGGCCGTTATGCTCCTCCCATGTCGATCTGGACCCGCATAGCCGAGGCCTTGCAGGCGCTGCGCGAGGGCGAAAGCCTCTCGGAGGTGTTCGGCCGCCTGAAGACCCCGCCCGAGCAGTCGGTGGGCTTCGCCATCGCCGTCATCGCGCTGGGCGCCAAGATGGCCAAGGCCGACGGGCAGGTGACCCGCAACGAGGTCGCGGCCTTCCGCGACGTGTTCCACATCCCCCCGGAGGCGGAGCGGCAGGCGGCGCGGGTGTTCAACCTCGCCCGCCGGGACGTGGCCGGGTTCGACGGCTACGCGCGGTCGGTCGCGCGCATGTTCGGCGATCGGACCGAGCCGCTGGCCGACCTGCTGGAGGGCCTGTTCCACATCGCCGCCGCGGACGGCGAGTTCCACCCGGACGAGGAGGCGTTCCTGCGCCGGGTGTGGGAGATCTTCGGCCTGCCCGAGCCGGTGTTCCGCGGCCTGCGCGCCCGCTACGCGCCCGGCGCCGACCCCGACCCCTGGGCGGTGTTGGGGGTGGAGCCCGACGCGCCGCTGGACGAGGTGCGCGCCGCCTGGCGCCGTCTGGTGCGCGAGAGCCATCCCGACCGGATGATCGCCCGCGGCGTGCCGGAGGAGGCGGTGCGCCTCGCAACCCAGCGCCTGGTCGACATCAACAAGGCGTGGGAGGAGATCTCGGCCCTGCGCAGTCCCGCGCAGGGCTGACGGGGCGACGGCTTGGGGGCGGCTGGGGTCGCGCGGGGTCCCGGCTCACGCCACGTCGCCCGCCGCCGGGGCCTTGCTTTCGGGGGTTTCGCCGTATTTGTGAAAGCGCGCGGCCGTTCCGACCGTCCGCCCGCCCGCTCCCCCGCCGGAGGATCCGCCATGGCCGAGACCGAACCCGAAGCCGCCGCCCTCCGCCTGCGCCGCGCCCTGGGCCGCTTCGCCACCGGGGTCACGGTGATCACCACCCGCGCGCCCGACGGCTCGGCGCTGGGCTTCACCGCCAATTCCTTCAACTCGGTGTCGCTGAACCCGCCGCTGATCCTGTGGTCGCTGGCCCGAAGCTCGGAGCGGCTGGGCGCCTATCGGGGGGCCGATTATTACGCGGTCAACGTGCTCGCCGCCCATCAGGAGGGGCTGGCGCGCCAGTTCGCCGGCCCGCCCGAGACCCGTTTCGACGCGGTGGACTGGGCCGACGGTCTGGGCGGGGCACCGGTGCTGGCCGGGGCGCTGGCGGTGTTCGAATGCGCCCATGAGGCGGTCTATCCCGCCGGCGACCATGAGCTGTTCATCGGCCGGGTCGAGCGGGTCACGGAGACGCCGGGCGACCCGCTGACCTTCTTCGGCGGCGGCTTCTTCACCCTGCTGGGCGAATACCGCCCGCCCTCGGGCGAAAGCTGACGCCTCCCTGGGCGCGCCCGCCCCGAAAACCCCCGCTTGCCGCCCCGCCGCGCCGCGGTTAGGGTCCGCGCCCTGCCGAGGCGGCCCGCGAAGACGCGAGTCGCCTCGGCGCGCATGAAAAATCGCGGAAAATCCGCGTCACTCGACACGCAAAGGAGCGCGCCATGTTCAAGGGGTCGATCACAGCCCTGGTGACGCCGTTCAAGGACGGCAGGCTGGACGAGGCCGCGCTCAAAAAACTCGTGGACTGGCAGATCGCCGAGGGCTCCGACGGCCTCGTCCCGGTCGGCACCACGGGCGAGAGCCCGACGCTCACCCATGAGGAGCATCGCCGCGTCGTCTCCATCGTGGTGGAGACCGCGGCCGGCCGCGTGCCGGTGATCGCGGGCGCGGGATCGAACAACACCGCCGAGGCCATCGACTTCTGCCAGCATGCGGAAGACGCCGGCGCCGACGCGGTGCTGATCGTGACGCCCTATTACAACAAGCCCTCCCAGCGGGGGATGATCGCGCATTTCACGGCCCTGCACGACGCCTGCAAGCTGCCGATCATCATCTACAACATCCCCCCGCGCTCGGTCGTCGACATGACGCCCGAGACCATGGGCCAGCTCGCCACCCTGCCGCGGATCGTGGGCGTCAAGGACGCGACCGGCGACATCACCCGCGTCTCCAAGCAGCGGATCACCTGCGGGCGGGACTTCATCCAGCTCTCGGGCAACGACGACATGGCGCTGGGGCACAACGCCCATGGCGGCGTCGGCTGCATCTCGGTCACCGCCAACGTGGCCCCGAAACTGTGCGCCGAGTTCCAGGCCGCGACGCTGCAGGGGGATTACGGCAAGGCGCTCGACTATCAGGACCGGCTGATGCCCCTGCATATGGCGCTGTTCCGCGAGCCGAACCCGACCGGGCCGAAATACGCCCTGTCGCTGCTCGGCGTCTGCACGGACGAGGTCCGCTCCCCGATGGTCCCCATCGAGGAGTCGACCAAGGCCGAAATCCGCGGGGCGATGGCGCATGCCGGGCTGATCTGAGCCCGACCGCGCCTATATCCAAGCCATGGCCAAGAAGTCCGATCCCAATTCCAAGCTGATCGCGGAGAACCGCCGCGCCCGCTTCGACTACGCCATCGAGGACGATCTCGAGGCGGGGATCGTGCTGCTCGGCTCCGAGGTGAAGGCGCTGCGCACCGCGCAGGCCAATATCGCGGAAAGCTACGCCTCGGTCGAAGGGGGCGAATTGTGGCTGATCAACAGCTACATCGCCCCCTACGGCCAGGCCGACAAGTTCAAGCACGAGGAGCGGCGGCGACGGAAGCTGCTGGTCTCGCGGCGGGAACTGTCGAAGCTGTGGAACGAGACCAAGCGCGGCGGCATGACCATCGTGCCGCTGCGCATGTATTTCAACGAACGCGGCATGGCGAAGCTGAAGATCGGCATCGCCAGAGGCAAGAAGACCGTGGACAAGCGTGAAGGCCAGAAGCAGCGCGACTGGCAGCGCGACAAGGCGCGGCTGCTCAAGCAGCACGGCTAGACGGCCGGGGCGCCGCGGGCGCCGCCCCCTCCCTCCTCGCGTCCCCCGAAGCCGCCCGACAGGGCGCGCCGGGGCGCCGGCCGGGTCGGCGCGGACCGGCGCCGGCGATATGGGGGAGGAGACCCGAGAATGACCGCCAGACCTGACGAAACCCGGCTGCTCGCCGCGCTGGAGGCCACCTGGCCCCCGGCCTCTGTGGACGAGAGCGCGGCCCCCCGCTGGCGCCTGCGCGACGGCGCGGGGGCGGGCAAGCGGGTGGACTCGGCCCGCGCGCTCGACCCGGCGGCGGAGATCGCGCCGGCCGCCGCCGCCATGCGCGCCGCCGGGCGGCGACCGCTGGTGCAGGTCTCCTCCGATCAGTCCGCGCTGGACGCGACGCTGGAGGCGGAGGGCTGGGAGGTCGTGGACCCGACCCTGCTGATGGTCGCCCCCGTCGCCGCGCTGGCCGCGCATGAGGCGCCCAAGGGCGTGAAATCGGTGCTGGTGCGCACCCGTCTGGTGCTGCTGGACGAGATCTGGGAGGCCGGCGGCATCGGCCCCGCCCGCCGCGCCCTGATGGACCGCTGCGCCCTGCCCAAGGCCACGATCATGACCCGCACCGACGACGTGGTCGGCGGCCTGTCCTTCGTGGCGGTGGACGGCGACGTGGCGATGATCCACGCGGTCGAGGTCCGCCCCGAGGTCCGCCGCCGGGGCGTGGCCCGCGCCGGGCTCGCCGCCGCGGCCCGTTTCGCCGCCGAGGCCGGGGCGGACTGGCTGGCGCTGGCCGTCACCGAAGCCAACGCCGGGGCCCGCGCGCTTTACGACGGCGCGGGCATGGAAACCGTCGGCCGCTACCACTACCGTCAGGCCCCGGAGACGGGCCGCGCCTGACACGGCCCGCATGGGAGGATCCGAGATGAGCGACAAGAAGAAAACCGCGCCGAAGAAGAAGAAGGCCGCGAAGCCCGAGACCGCGGCCGCCCCCGCGCCCGCCGCCGTGAGCGGCCCGACCCTGCCCGAGGGCCTGCCGACCGCGCTGAACCTGCCCCCCGCCGACCCGCTGCCCGAGGACGTGGCCAAGTATTTCCGGGTCTGCGAGGAAAAGCTGGGGATGGTCCCCAACGTCCTGCTCTCCTACGCCTTCGCGCCGGAGAAGCTGCGGGCGTTCTCGACCCTCTACAACGACCTGATGCTGGCGGATTCGGGCCTGACCAAGCTGGAGCGGGAGATGATCGCGGTGGCCGTGTCCTCGGTGAACCGCTGCTTCTACTGCCTGACCGCCCATGGCGCCGCGGTGCGTCAGCTCTCGGGCGACCCGAAGCTGGGCGAGATGCTGGTGATGAACTACCGCGCCGCGCCGCTGGACCCGCGGCAGCGGGCGATGCTGGATTTCTCGGTGAAGATGACCGAGGCGAGCTATCGCATCGAGGAGGCCGACCGCGAGGAGCTGCGCGCCGTGGGCTTCTCCGACAAGGACATCTGGGACATCGCCGCGGTGGCCGGGTTCTACAACATGACCAACCGGATGAGCTCCGCCATCGATATGCGTCCGAACGACGAGTATCACGGCCAGGCGCGCTGAAGGCCTGACTCGGGCGGGACTTCGCGCGGCGCGCCCCGGGCCTGACCCGGGGCCTCCCGCCGGCGGCGCCCCGCACGAGGCCCCGGATCAAGTCCGGGGCGCTCGGCCTGCGCGGACCCTCGTCAGGTGGGCATGGAAGCGGGCGGGGGCCTCAGGCCGCCGCCCGCTCCAGCGCCGGATAGCGCAGGCCGAGCGTGATCGCGCGCAGCACGAAGAAGCACATCAGCGCGGCCCAGAGCCCGTGCAGCCCGAACAGCGGCACCAGCGCCGCCCAGGCCGCGAGATAGAGCGCCAGCGACCACAGCATGGCGTTGCGCATGTCCCGCGTCCGCGTGGCCCCGATGAAGATGCCGTCCAGCATGAAGGCCGGAAGGCCCAGAACCGGGGCGAGCGCCGCCCAGGGCAGGTATTCCCGCGCCTCGGCCCGCACCTCCGGCGCCGTGGCCATCAGGTCGATGATCGCCCCGCCCAGCAGCCAGAACCCCGCCCCCAGCACGGCCACGCAGGCCAGCCCCCAGGCCGAGGTCAGCCGCGACGCCCGCCGCAGCAGGTCCGGCCGGCGGGCCCCGAAGAACTGGCCGACCAGCGCCTCGGCCGCGAAGGCGAAGCCGTCGAGCGCATAGGCGGAGATGGCGAGGAACTGCATCAGCACCTGATTGGCGGCCAGCGACACGTCCCCCCAGTCGGCGGAGCGGAACAGGAAGAAGCCGAAGCCGAACTGCAGCAGGCAGGACCGGACCAGGATGTCGCCGTTGACCTTGGCCATGTTGACCAGCCGCGCCCGGTCGAAGACCCGCGCCCGGTCCCGCCAGCCCGGCCCGGCGAAAGCGTCGCGGCACATCCACAGGCCCAGCGAGGCGCCGAAGACCTCGGAGATCAGGGTCGCGGCCGCCACCCCCTCCACCCCCCAGCCGAGGCCGATGACGAAGAGGAGATCCAGCGCGATGTTGGCCCCGTTCATCGCGATCTGGAGCACCAGCACGCCCCGCGTCCGCTCCATCGCGATCAGCCAGCCGGTCAGCGCGTAGACCGAGATGGCGAAGGGCCCGCCCCAGATGCGCAGGGCGAGGTAGTCGCGGGCCATCCCCTCCACCTCCGCCGAGGCGGGGGAGAGCTGGAAGGCCGCCCAGAACAGCGGAACCTGCAGGAGGATGAAGACCAGCCCGGACGCCGCGGCGATCAGCAGCCCGCGCAGGAGGAGGGCTGCGCATTCCTCCGCGTCGCCGCGCCCCCGCGCCTGCGCCACGAGGCCCGAGGTGCCCATGCGCAGAAAGCCCATGGTCCAGTAGATGAAGCTGAGGATCACCGCCCCCATGCCCACCGCGCCGATGGGCGCGGCGGCGCCGAGCTGGCCGATGACGCCGGTGTCCACCGCGCCCAGCAGCGGCGTGGTGGCGTTGGACAGCATGATCGGCAGGGCGATGGCCAGCACCCGGCGATGGGTCAGCGCCGCCGGGGCCTCCCCCGCCGGGCCGGGGGCGGCGGGGGCCGTGGTCATGCGGGTCAGCCCTCGGACGGCATCAGGAAATGGCCGACGGCGGAGAGGAACGGGCGGGCCCGCTCCTCCTGCCAGGCCTCGACCGCGACGGAGGCGTAGCGGCGCCCGGCCCGGCGGATCTCCGCCCGCGCATAGGCGTCGCGCGGGCCGGCGGAGCGCAGGTAGTCCAGCGTGAAGTCGATGGTCTTGGGCAGGGCCGGAAACTCTCCGCGCCCGATGGCGGCGGCGGCTTCGCCCCCCTGCTCCATCCGCGCCCAGACCAGGGTCCAGGCGAGGCCGATCTGGGCGGTGATCTCCAGAAACGCCCCGGTGGCGCCGCCGTGCAGGGCGGGCAGGGTGGGGTTGCCGATCAGCTTCTCGTCGAAGGCGAGGCGGGCGGTCAGCTCATCGCCCAGCCGCTCGAAATGGATGCCGAGCACGCCGGCGAAGGGCACGGTCGCCACCAGCGCCTCCAGCGCCGCGTCGCGGCGGGCCTCGACGATATGGGCGGGCTCGCGCGGGGGGCGGGGGGGACGGGCGCTCATGCCTTGTCCTCCGGCTTCGGGGTCTTGGGGCGGGGACGTTCCAGCACGAAGGCCCCGGCGGCCGTGGCGATGGGGTCGTCTATGTCGCCGTCATGGGCGACGGACCGGACGAAGGCGACATGCCGCGTCGCCTTGTAGCACTCCGCCCGCGCCACGATGTCGGCCCCCGGCTTGGCCGGCCGCATGTAGTCGATGCGCAGGTCGAGCGTGGAGGTCGCGGCGGCGCCCGTGGGGTGGCTCATCACCGCGGCGCCCGAGCAACCATCGAGCAGCGCGGTGACCACACCCCCATGCAGGACTCGCGACTGCGGATCGCCCACGAAGCGCGCGTCGAAGGGCACCCGCATCTCCGCCACGCCGGCGAACAGGGATTCCAGCTTCATGCCCAGCTCGCTGTTCCAGCGCACCCGCTCCATGAAACGCCGGCCGATCTCTGCGACCTGGTCGGGGGAAAGCGGGGCGCCGCGCGCCTCGATCCTGGGGTCGGACTGGATCGGGTTGGCCGCATCGGGGCGCGGGTCGGGGTCTGTCATATTCGGCCTCTCGCTCGGCGCCGCTCCGTCGCAACCGCGCCACATCGCCGGTCTAGCCCAGAGGCTGGGGCGCGTCCACCGCGGCGCGCCGCGGCCCGAACCGCGCCCCAGCGTCCGACCGGGACGACGCCGTGCGGATCCTGCGCAACTTGTCGCGGCGGTATGCTGCGGCTGCGAGACGCAGCGCACAGTGTGCTGCATTAATTCTACCCGGTCTTGTCAACCGCGTCGCAACGTCTTACGTCCACGTCAACTGACGAGGACCGCGACGCGACCCCCCGGCGGCGCGGCGGACTCATCACGGAGAATGAAGTGAACGACACCGAGACCTACACCACCATCAGCGAGATGTGCGCCGAGTTCGACGTCACGCCGCGCACCCTGCGTTTCTACGAGTACAAGGAGCTTCTCCAGCCCCGTCGCGAAGGCCAGAAGCGCCTGTTCACCAAGCGCGACAAGGCCCGGCTGAAGCTGATCCTGCGTGGCAAGCGCTTCGGCTTCTCGCTGGATGAGATCCGGGAGCTGCTGGACCTCTACTATGTCGGCGATCAGCAGGCGACCCAGCTGGCCCGCACCTACGAGCGCGCGCTTCTGCGCATGAAAGGCATGCGCGAGCAGCGCGCCGAGCTCGACGTGGCCATCGAGGACCTGCAGCGCAATCTGGACCTGGTCGCGCAGATGCTTGAGCAGCGCGGCGTGAAGGCCGCCGCCGAGTAAGGCCGCGCCGGCCGCAGGGCCGGACGGCAAGGGACGACGCTGCGGAGAATCCCGGCGTCACGTCTTCGCCGGGCGTTTCCCGGCGCGACGACGACGGCCGGGCGAACCCGGTCCGCCGATGCCGGCGACGTGCAGGGGAGCGCGTCGCCGGCCGCGCGCCCACCGCTCCGGCGCTCCGCTCCTCCGGCGCGCCGAAAGTCCGGCCCGATGGCGGCGCCGGCCCGTCTCTCCCCTCTCCATCGCTTCCGTTCCGACCGCGCCGCCGCGCGACCTGACGCGACGACGTATCTTTACGCGCACGTCAACTTGCGCCATATCATTCGCGAACGGGTCCGCAGGGCCCTATCATGGCGCGCGGACGCATCGCAGCCGTCAAGGTCCGCGACCAGGGGAGGACGATCGCATGCCCATCTACAACCCGCCGCTTCGCGACATGGATTTCATCCTGCACGACGCGCTGAAGGTGCAGAGCCAGGAGATCGAGGGCTACGCCGAGCTCGACCGCGACTTCACCGCCGCGATCCTCGACGAGGCCGGCAAGATCGCCCGGGACGTGCTGGCCCCCCTGAACCTCGTCGGCGACCGTCAGGGCTGCGTGCTGGAGAACGGCGTGGTGCGCACGCCGGACGGCTTCAAGGCCGCGTTCGACACCCTGCGCGAGGGCGGCTGGACCGGGCTCGACTGCGATCCGGAATTCGGCGGCCAGGGCATGCCCTATGTCATCGCCACCGCGGTCGGAGAGATGCACTCCGCCGCCAACATGGCGCTGATGATGTATCCGGGCCTGACCCACGGGGCCTATTCGGCGATCCATGCCCATGGCTCCGACGACCAGAAGGCCACCTATCTTCCCAAGATGGTGTCGGGCGAGTGGACCGGCACCATGAACCTGACCGAGCCGCATTGCGGCACGGACCTCGGCCTGCTGCGCACGAAGGCCGAGCCTCAGGAGGACGGATCCTACAGGATCACCGGCCAGAAGATCTTCATCTCGGCCGGCGAGCATGACATGGCCGACAACATCATCCACTTGGTGCTGGCCAAGATCCCCGGCGGGCCGGAGGGGGTGAAGGGCATTTCGCTGTTCATCGTGCCCAAGTTCCTGGTGAACGCGGACGGGAGCCTCGGCGCGCGCAACGGCGTGGCTGTCGGCAAGCTCGAAGAGAAGATGGGCATCCACGGCAACGCCACCTGCGTGATGAACTACGACGGGGCGACCGGCTTCCTGATCGGGGAGGCGCACAAGGGCCTGCGGGCGATGTTCACCATGATGAACGAAGCGCGGATCGGCGTGGGCATGCAGGGCCTTTCCCAGGCCGCCGCCGCCTATGACAACGCCGCCGCCTACGCCCGCGACCGGCTGCAGGGCCGCGCCGTCACCGGGGCCGAGGCGCCGGACCGGCCCGCCGACCCGCTGATCGTGCATCCCGACATCCGCCGGATGCTGATGGACCAGAAGGCCTTCGTCGAGGGCGCGCGCATGTTCGCGCTGTGGGGGGCGACGATGATCGACCGCTCGCATCGCATGGACGACAAGGCGGCGGAGGGGCTGATCTCGCTGCTGACCCCGGTCATCAAGGGCTTCCTGACCGACAAGGGCTACCAGGCCGCGACGCAGGCCCAGCAGGTCTTCGGCGGGCACGGCTATATCGAGGAACAGGGCATGTCCCAGTTCGTCCGCGACGCCCGCATCGCCATGATCTACGAGGGCGCGAACGGCGTGCAGGCGCTCGACCTCGTGGGGCGCAAGCTGGCGGCGGACGGCGGCAAGCCGGCCATGGCGTTTTTCGAGATGGTGAAGGGCTTCATCAAGGCCAACGAAGGCGAAGAGGCGCTGAAGACCGGGTTCCTCGACCCGCTCAAGGCGGCGTCGAAGGACCTTCAGGCGGCGGCGATGTTCTTCATGCAGCACGGCATGAAGAACCCCAACGCGGCGCTGGCCGGGTCCGCCGACTTCCTGCACCTGTTCGGCCATGTCTGCCTCGGCTTCGCCTGGGCGCAGATGGCGGCGGCGGCGAACGCGGCGCTGGCGGCGGGAAGCTCGGACGAGGACTTCTACCGCAACAAGGTCCGCACCGGCCGCTACTACATGGCCCGCCTGCTGCCGGAGACGGCGCTGCACCTCGCGCGTATCCAGTCCGGGCCGGAGCCGGTCATGGACCTGCCCGCCGAAGCGTTCTGAGGCGCCGCCGCCGCCCGCGCCTCCCTCCCCCGCCTGCGGGGGAGGGCCGGGGTGGGGGCGGAGCGAAGCGGTGGGGGGGCTTTGACCGCTCGCGCCACGCCGCGCGCAGGCGTAGAACCGTGATCGGGCCGCAGAGTCCGACACTACCGACGCAAACAGGGAGACCCGCATGACCGCCCCGCTTCTCGCCTCGGCCTGGATGACCGACGAGCACCAGATGCTCGAAGACATGTCCACCAAGTTCATTTCCGAGACCTGGACCCCCCATTACGCCAAGTGGCGCGCCAACGGGATCATGGACCGCGAGGCCTGGAACCAGGCGGGAGAGAACGGGTTGCTGCTCGCCTCGATCCCCGAGGAATACGGCGGCGCCGGCGGCGATTTCGGCCATGAGGCGGTGATCCACATGGTCGCCGCGCGGCTCAACCTCGCCTCCTGGGGCATCGGCGTGCATTCGGCGATCGTGGCGCATTACATCCTCGCCTACGGGTCGGAGGAGCAGAAGGCCAAGTGGCTGCCCAAGATGGCGTCGGGCGAGATGGTCGCGGCCATCGGCATGACCGAGCCGGGCACGGGCTCCGACCTCCAGCGCATCCGCACGCGGGCGGACAAGGACGGCAACGGCTACAAGATCAACGGCCAGAAGACCTTCATCACCAACGGTCAGACCGCGGACCTGATCCTGCTGGCCTGCAAGACCGATCCCAGCCAGGGCGCCAAGGGCGTCAGCCTGATCGTGGTGGAGACGGAGGGGGCCGAGGGTTTCCGCCGGGGCCGCAACCTCGAAAAGGTCGGGATGCACGCCGCGGACACGTCCGAGCTGTTCTTCGACGACGTCTCGGTCCCGCCGGAGAACCTGCTGGGCGGGGTCGAGGGCCGCGGCTTCTACCAGATGATGGAGCAGCTTCCGCAGGAACGCCTGTCCATCGGCGCGACCGCCATCGGGGCCATCGAGGGCGCCGTGGCGCTCGCCACCGCCTACGCCAAGGAGCGGCAGGCCTTCGGACGGCCGATCATCCAGAACCAGGCGCTCGCCCACAAGCTGGCCGAATGCAAGACCGAGATGACCGTCGCCCGCGCCTTCTTCGATTCGTGCTGCGTGGCGCATCTGAACGGCGCGCTGACGGTCGAGGCGGCGGCGATGCAGAAATACTGGCTCACCGACCTGCAGGGGAAGGTGATCGACAGCTGTCAGCAGGTCTTCGGCGGCTACGGCTACATGATGGAATATCCCATCGCCGAGATGTGGGCCGACGCCCGCGTCCAGCGCATCTACGGCGGCACCAACGAAATCATGAAGGAGCTGATCTCCCGTTCGCTATAGGGTCGCGCCCGTGGCGGAAGGCGCGCCCCGGCCCTGAGCCGGGGCCTCCTCCCGCCGGCCGCGAGAGGCCCCGGCTCAAGGCCGGGGCGCCCGTTCCCCGACAGGAAGGAAAGCCCATATGTCCGCCTACAAGCTCACCTGCTTCGGCCAGTCCGGCAACGCCTACAAGCCCGCGCTCTACTTCGCGCTGGGCGGCATCGACTGGGAGCCGGTCTGGATCGATTTCTTCAAGGGCGCCCACAAGGCGCCCGGCTTCACCGAAAAGAACGACATGGCCCAGGTGCCGGTGCTGGAGCATGGCGACGTCACCATCGCCCAGTCCGCCGTGATCCTCGATTATCTCGTCGAGCAGGAAGGCAAGTTCGGCTGGGAGAGCGCGGCCGAAAAACGCGAGGTGTGGCGCTGGGTGATGTGGGACAACTACTCCTTCACCTCGATGTTCGCGCCGTTCCGCTTCTTCGCCAACTTCGTGCCGGAGGAAAAACGCGACCCCGGCGCCATGAAGTTCATGGAGATGCGCATGGCCAACGCGCTGAAAACCCTCGACGCCCGCATGGCGGGGCGCGACTGGGTGGCGCTGGACCGGCCGACCGTCGCCGACCTCTCCATCGCCGGTTACTGCTATTACGGCGACGAGGTCCCCTTCGACTTCGACCACTACCCCAACATCAAGGCCTGGAAAGAGCGGCTCGCCGCCCTGCCGGGCTTCGTCATGCCTTACGAGCTGATGCCCACGGGCTGACGGCGCGGGGGGCGGCGCGCCCGCCCCCCCGCCCGGCCCGCCGACGCCGGACCCAACCCGGAAAGGACCCGTTCCATGACCGACGCCTATATCTTCGACGCCGTGCGCACGCCGCGGGGCAAGGGGCGGGCCGACGGCTCGCTTCACGAGGTGACCTCGGTGCGCCTTTCGGCCGAGGTGCTCAACGAGCTGAAGGCCCGCAACGACCTCGACACCTCGAAGGTGGAGGACGTGATCTGGGGCAACGTCACCCAGGTCGGCGAGCAGGGGGCCTGCCTCGCGCGGTCCGCGGTGCTCTATGCCGGCTGGGACGAGGGCGTGCCGGGCCTCTCCATCAACCGCTTCTGCGCGAGCGGGATGGAGGCGGTGAACCTCGCCGCCAACCAGGTGAAGGGCGGGGGCGGCGACCTCTATGTCGCCGGCGGGGTGGAGATGATGTCCCGCGTGCCCATGGGTTCGGACGGCGCGGCGGTGGCCGCGGACCCGACGCTGGCGATGAACGCCTATTTCGTGCCGCAGGGCGTGGGCGCCGACATCATCGCCACGAAATACGGCTTCTCCCGCGATGACGTCGACGCCTACGCGGTGGAAAGCCAGCGCCGCGCCGCGGTGGCCATCGGGGAAGGCCGCTTCGCGAAATCGGTGATGACGGTGCGCGACCAGAACGGGCTGCCGATCCTCGACCGGGACGAATATCCCCGCCCCGGCACCGACATGCAGGCGCTCGGCGCGCTGCGCCCGGCCTTCCAGATGATCGGCGAGGCGATGCCCGGCTTCGACGCGGTGGCCAAGCTGAAATACCCGGAGCTGGAGCGGGTGAACCACGTCCACCACGCCGGCAACTCGTCGGGCATCGTGGACGGGGCGACGGCGGTGCTGATCGGCTCGAAGGAGGCCGGGGAGGCGCTGGGGCTGAAGCCGCGGGCGCGGATCCGGGCCTCGGTCAAGGTCGGCTCGGACCCGACGATCATGCTCACCGGCCCGGTTCCGGCGACCGAAAAGGCGCTGGCGGCGTCGGGCATGTCGATCTCCGACATCGACCTGTTCGAGGTGAACGAGGCGTTCTCGGCCGTGGTGCTGCGCTTCATGCAGGCCTTCGACGTGGACCATTCCAAGGTCAACGTGAACGGCGGCGCCATCGCGCTGGGTCACCCGCTGGGCGCCACGGGGGCGATGATCATCGGGACCCTGCTGGACGAGCTGGAGCGCAGCGGCAAGGGCGTGGGCATGGCGACGCTCTGCGTGGCGTCGGGCATGGGCGCGGCCACCATCATCGAGCGCGTGTGACCGGAGACTGACATGACCGAGATTTTCCGCACCGAGATCGACGCCGACGGCGTGGCCGTCCTGACCTGGGACCTGCCCGGCCGCTCGATGAACGTGATGACGCTGGAGGGGCTGGCCGAGCTCGACGCCGCGGTGGACGCCCTGCTGGCCGACGCCGCCGTGAAGGGGATCGTGCTGACCTCCGCCAAGGCGGATTTCGCCGGCGGCATGGACCTCAACATCCTCGCCGGCATGAAGGCGTCGGCGGGGGACGACCCGGCGAAGGGGCTGTTCGAGGGCGTGATGCGCATGCACGGCCTGCTGCGCAAGATCGAGCTCGCCGGCATGGACCGCAAGACCAGGAAGGGCGGCAAGCCGATCGCCTGGGCCTCGCCCGGCACCGCGGCGGGGATCGGGCTGGAGCTGGGCCTCGCCTGCCATCGCCGCTTCGTGGCCGACAACCCGAAGGCGAAGATCGGCCTGCCCGAGATCATGGTCGGCATCTTCCCCGGGGCCGGCGGCGCCACCCGAGTCTCCCGCATGCTGGGGGCGATGGGGGCGGCGCCCTTCCTGATGGAAGGCAAGATGATGGCCCCGGCCAAGGTCAAGGCCGCGGGGCTGGTGGACGAGGTGGTGGCCCCCGCCGATCTGATCCCCGCCGCGAAGGCCTGGGTGCTGGCGGCGAAGGAGGCCGATATCGTCAAGCCCTGGGACGGCCGCGGCTGGAAGATGCCCGGCGGCGCCCCCTACAGCCCGCAGGGGTTCGAGACCTTCGTGGGCGCGGCCGCGATGATCCACGGCAAGACCCAGGGCGCCTATCCCGCCCACAAGGCGCTGCTGGCCGCGGTCTACGAAGGCGCGATGGTCGATTTCGACACCGCCCTGCGCATCGAGGCGCGCTGGTTCACCCATATCCTGATGAACCCGTCCTCGGAGGCGATGATCCGTTCCCTCTTCCTCAACAAGGAGGCGCTGGAGAAGGGCGCCAACCGGCCCGCCGACGTGGCCGACCAGCGGGTGAAGAAGCTCGGCGTGCTGGGCGGCGGCGGCTTCATGGGGGCGGGCATCGGCTATGTCTCGGCCATGGCGGGGATCGAGGTGGTGCTGCTCGACCGCGACGCGGCCTCGGCCGCCAAGGGCCTGGGCTTCATCGAGGGGCTGCTCGACGACGGGGTGAAGAAGAAGCGGATGACCGAGGACCGCAAGGGCGCCGTGCTCGGCATGGTCTCGGCCACCGACGACTACGCGGCGCTCAGCGGCTGCGACCTGGTGATCGAGGCGGTGTTCGAGGACCCCGGCGTCAAGAAGACCGTGACCGAGGCCGCGCAGGCGCATCTGGGGGAAGGGGCGATCTTCGCCTCCAACACCTCGACCCTGCCGATCACCGGGCTGGCGGAGAATTACAAGGATCCGGAAGCCTTCATCGGCATCCATTTCTTCTCGCCGGTTCACAAGATGATGCTGGTCGAGATCATCAAGGGGAAGAAGACCGGCGACGCGGCGGTGGCCAAGGCGCTGGATTTCGTGCGCCAGATCCGCAAGACCCCGATCGTGGTCAACGACGCGCGGTTCTTCTACGCCAACCGCTGCATCATCCCCTATATCAACGAAGGCGCCCGCATGGTCACCGAGGGCGTGGCCCCGGCGCTGATCGAGAACGCGGCGACCCAGATGGGCATGCCGCTCGGGCCCCTGCAGCTGATGGACGAGGTGGCGCTCGACCTCGGCCAGAAGATCGCCAAGGCCACCAAGGCCGCGATGGGCGACGCCTATCCCGAGAACCCGGCCGACGATCTGGTGGACTGGCTGGTGGGGCAGGGCCGGCTGGGACGGAAGTCGAAATCCGGCCTCTACGCCTATGACGACAAGGGCCGCCGGCAGGGCCTGTGGGAGGGTCTGGCCGAGAAATGCCCGGTGGCCGCCGACCAGCCCGACGTGACCGAGGTGCAGCACCGCCTGATGATGGCCCAGAGCCTGGAAGCGGTGCGCGCGCTGGAGCAGGGCGTGCTGGAGGACATCCGCGAGGGCGACGTGGGCGCGATCCTCGGCTGGGGCTTCGCGCCCTGGTCGGGGGGCCCGTTCTCCTGGCTCGACATCCTCGGCGCGGGGCGCGCGGCGGAGATCTCGGACGGTCTGGCCGCGAAGTTCGGCGCGCGCTTCGCCACCCCCCCGCTGCTGGCGGAGATGGCGGCGAAGGGCGAGACCTTCTACGGCCGCTTCGGCCCGCAGGCGAAGGCGGCCGCGTAGGGCGCCCGCCGGCTTGGCCGGCGCGCGGCGGCGGGGGCTCGACGCCCCCGCCGCCGCGTCCCCCCTTCAAAGGGACGCCTGCCCGTCGTGGAATCGCCCCGATCCGCGCCTATCTGATCCCCGGAACCGGGCGGCCCTTGGGGCCGGCCCGCGGATCGACTACAAGGGACGCCATGACCCGACGCGCATTCCTCGCCGCCGCCGCGCTGGCGCTCGCCGCTTTCGCCCCCGCCCTCGCGCCCGCGCCCGTCGCGGCGCAGGACGGGCGCGACCTGGCGCGCATCTCCGCCTATCTCAACGCGCTCGACACCGCCGAGGGCGGCTTCGTGCAGGTGGCCCCGGACGGGCAGACCTCGGACGGGCGGTTCTATATCGACCGGCCGGGGCGGATCCGCTTCGAATACACCCCGCCGAACCCGTCGCTGGTGGTTTCGGATGGAACCTGGGTGGTGGTCTACGACATGCGCGACTGCGGCAAGCAGACGGCGCCCCTGTCCTCCACCCCCCTCAACCTGCTGCTGCAGGAGCGGGTGGACCTGCGCACCGAGGGCGCCGTGCAGGGGATCGAGCGGCAGGCCGGCCAGATGCGGGTCAAGGCGGTGAACCCGTCGGACCCGAACGGCGGCTCGATCACGCTGATCTTCAACGACAATCCGTTGGAGCTGCGCCAGTGGATCGTCACCGATCCCGAGGGGCGCAACACCACCGTGGCGCTGAACGAGATCACCCGCGGGGTGAAGATCAACGTGGCGAAATTCCTGCCCGCGCGGATCGAAATGGACGAGTGCCGCAAATACTGACGCGCCCCCTCCCGACATGATCCGCCGCGCCGCGCCCCTCCGGCGCGGCGCAGGCTTTTCCTGCGCCATGTCCGAGGTCAGTATCGGTTAACAGTGATTAACCGATTCGGCTTGAAACCATCCGGCCGAGCGTATCCGCGAGGACATTCGGACATGCGCAGCATCGTCTCCCTGATCGCCGCCGGGGCGATCTGGGCGGGAGCCGCCGACGCCGCCGGCGCGACCGCCGTCTACTCCCTGACCTTCGATAACCAGGACGGCGCCGTGAACGGGCGGGTCTCGTTGACCGTGACCCTGCCCGACGGCGACGGCACGCACCTGGCGGAATCCATCGTGATCGACGCGATGCCGCCGGAGCTGGGCTACGGCGCCGCCCCGCTGGACGCGATGACCTTCTTCGGGTCGATCTGGTATCGGATCTTCGTGGTGTCGGGGGGCGAGCTGGTCGACGCGAAGGTCGCGCTCTACAACGGCTCCACCAACGCGCTGTGGGTGAACATGCCCGGCGACGGCACCTTCCTGACGCTCGCCACCGACGGGTCGAGCCGCGGGACCGGGGTGTTCGACGAGGACAACAGCACGCTGGACCTGTCGCCCGACCCCGCCTCGGCGGCCGTGCCGCTCCCGCCGGCCGGCGCGGCGCTGGCCGGCGGGCTGGCGGGACTGGCCGCCATCGCCCGCCGCCGCCGGCCCCGGCGGGCCGCCGGGGCCGGCCCGGCGACCAACCCGGCGATCAGCCCAGCGTGACGAAGACCGGCGCGTGGTCCGACGGCTTCTCCCAGCCGCGGGCCTCGCGCAGGATGCGGGCGCCGTGGGTGGGCAGGTCGGGCGTGGTCCAGACATGGTCCAGCCGCCGGCCCTTGTCGGCCGCGTCCCAGTCCTTGGCCCGGTAGGACCACCAGGAATAGAGCTTGCCCTCCGGCAGGTGCCTGCGCACCGCGTCGACCCAGCCGCCGGCGGTCTGGGCGGCGGTCAGCTTCTCGCACTCGACGGGCGTGTGCGAGACGATCTTCAGAAGCTGCTTGTGGGACCACACATCGTCCTCGCCGGGCGCGATGTTGAGATCGCCGACCAGCACGGCGCGGCCGGTCTGTCCGCGAAAGACCTCAGCCATTTCATCCACGAAATCAAGCTTGTGGCCGAATTTGTCGTTCACGTCCCGGTCCGGCTCGTCGCCGCCGGCGGGGACGTAGAGGTTGTGGATCAGCGTGCCGTCCGCCAGCCGGGCGGAGACGTGGCGCGCATCCCCCCTGGCGCAGAAATCGTGACGACCGGCATCCTCCAGCGGGATCCGGGACAGGATCGCGACGCCGTTGTAGCCCTTGTCCCCGCGCACCGCGAGATGGGTGTAGCCGATCTCCGCGAAGGTCTCGGCAGGGAACTTGTCGGCGGGGCACTTGGTCTCCTGCAGGCAGAGCACGTCCGGCGCCTCCGTCTCCAGCAGGTGACGCACGATGGGGGCGCGCAGGCGGACGGAGTTGATGTTCCAGGTGCAGATGGTGAAGGGCATGGGAGGCTCCGGCGCGAAGGGGTCGGGCGCACCATGGGCGGAGCCGGCGGCCGGGACAAGACCGGCGAGGCGGTTGACCGGCGCGCGCGCGCGGGCGAGGAGTGATCGCCTTTCGTTCCGGAGCCCGCCATGCCCTTCCGCCCCGCCGCGCCCGAGGATCTCGACGCCCTCGCCGCCTTTCACCTGCGGCTGTGGGGGCTGACCTATGGCGACATCGCGCCGGCCGGGATCGCGCGGACCCTGACCCCGGAGGTGCGGCGCGACCGCTGGCGCGCGAAGCTCGCCGCCCCGGATCCCGGCGTATGGCTGGAAGACGACGCCGCGATGGCGGAGGGGCTGGCGGGTTTCGTGGCCGTCGGCCCGCCCGGACACCCGGCCTTCGGCGCGCGGGGGGAGGTGAAGCACCTGTTCGTCGATCCGCAGGCGCGGGGCCGAGGCCTCGGCGCCGCCCTGCTGGGCCACGGTTTCGGCCTTCTGGCGGCGGCGGGCTTTCCCGCGCCGGCCCTGGCGGTGGTGGAGGAGAACACGGCCGCCCGCGGCTTCTACGCGGCCCAGGGCGGGCGGGAGACGGGACGGTTCACAGATCCCGGCCCGGTCTGGCGATCCCGCAACGTGCTGGTGACCTGGGACGCCGCGCCCGCGACCCTCTGAAAGACCGCGACCCCCTGAAAGACAAAGCGCCCGGCGGGAGGGGGCCGCCGGGCGCCACCTTGACCGCGGCCGCGCGCCGCGAGGGGTTGCAGCGCCGCAGGCCACCAAGGTTCACGCATATCTGGGGAGCCGCGGGCCGCGTTCAACCCTCGCGGGCGGGTCGGTTACACCACGAGACGGTAACCTCCCGATTCCGTGACCAGCAGCCGGGCCTCGGAGGGGTTGGGCTCGATCTTCTGGCGCAGGCGGTAGATGTGGGTTTCCAGCGTGTGCGTGGTGACGCCGGCGTTGTAGCCCCAGACCTCGTGCAACAGCACGTCCCGCGCCACCACCGCATCGTTGGCGCGGTAGAGGAACTTGAGGATGTTGGTTTCCTTCTCGGTCAGGCGGATCTTCTTCTCCGCCTCGTCGATCAGCATCTTCATCGCCGGCTTGAAGGTGTAGGGGCCGATGGCGAAGACCGCGTCCTCCGACTGTTCATGCTGGCGAAGCTGGGCGCGGATGCGGGCCAGAAGCACAGGAAACTTGAACGGCTTGGCGATGTAATCGTTCGCGCCCGCATCCAGCCCGAGGATGGTGTCGCTGTCCGAGACATGGCCGGTCAGCATGATGATCGGGCATTTCACGCCCTGCTTGCGCATCAGTCGGCAGACCTCGCGGCCGTCCATGTCGGGCAGGCCCACGTCGAGGATCACAAGGTCATGCGCCGCGCCGCGGGACTTCTCCAGCCCGGCGCCGCCGGTCTCGGCCTCGAACACGTCGTAGTCTTCGGTCAACACCAGCTGGTCGGCGAGCGCGTCGCGCAGGTCCGGATCGTCGTCCACAAGCAGGATTTTCTTCAGCGCGGCCATGGTCCTCGGCTCTCCCGTCCCCGTGTTGCGTCGGCTTTCGTGATCTGGCGTGAGCCGGGCGCGCGCGCGAGGGTTCATGTCGGATTTTCACGGAGACGTTCCCGCAGGGCGGGCTTTGTTTCACTCCGCCGGGCTTGGCGCTATATGCAGAGGGCTTGACGGTGGGCCCGCTTCCGGGCCGGGGGGCGTGATGGGTCTGAAGCTGAGCATCTGGGAACAGGCCGCGCGGGCCCGGGCCGACCTGCGGCTGGGCGCGGTGGTGGCGCTGGTGCGCGGCGGCGCGGGCGTGCTGGCGGCGGGGGCGGAAACCCTGTCGGCGGAGCGGCTGGACGACCTCCGCGCCGCCGGGCCGGTGGATCTCGCCGTCACCTCCTGGCGCGCGGCGACCCTGAAGGCGCGGGCCTATGACGGCGACATCGCGCGGATCGCGGTGGATGCGGGCTACGACCTCGCCCGCATCCGGGCCACGGCGGACCCGGCGCGCGACCTCTCGGACCCGATGAAGGGGCCGTTTCACACGCGACGGGAAGGGGACGCCGGCCTGCACCGGGCGGCGGTTCGGCTCGCCAAACAGGCGCAGCTTCTGCCCGCCGCGCTGGTCGCCACCCTGCCCTCGCGCAAGGCGGCCGAGGCGCTGGCCCGCGAGCATGGCCTGTCCCTGATCGACGCCGACGCGCTTCTGGCGGCGGAGGCCGATGCGATCGGCATGCGCCCCGTCTCCGCCGCGCGGGTGCCGATGCAGGTGTCCGAGCGCGGGCGGGTTCACGTGTTCCGCCCCGAGGACGGGTCGGAGGAGCACTACGCCATCGAGATCGGCGCCCCCGACCGCGCCCGCCCGGCGCTGGCGCGGCTGCATTCCGCCTGTTTCACCGGGGATGTGCTGGGCTCGCTGAAATGCGACTGCGGTCCGCAGCTTCGCGCCGCCATGCAGGCGATGGCCGACGAGGGCGCGGGCGTGCTGCTCTACCTCAACCAGGAGGGGCGGGGCATCGGGCTGGCCAACAAGATGCGGGCCTATTCGCTGCAGGACCAGGGCTTCGACACGGTCGAGGCCAATCACCGGCTGGGTTTCGACGACGACGAGCGGGATTTCCGCATCGGCGCCACCATCCTGCGGCGGCTGGGCTATCGGGCGGTGCGGCTTCTGACCAACAATCCCCGCAAGGTCGGGATGATGAGCGATGCCGGGATCCGCGTGACGGAGCGGGTTCCCCTGCGGGTCGGCGAGACTCCGCAGAATGCGCACTATCTGGCGACCAAGGCGGCGAAGAGCGGCCATTTGCTGTGACCGATTCGCGTCGCTCCGTGACCCTTGGGACACGCTTCGATGACATGATCGTCGCCAATCGCACGGCCTGGTTCCTGGGCCGGCGATTCCCCTGCGTGATCGGCCGCGGCGGCGTGGTGGCGGAGAAGCGCGAGGGCGACGGCGGCACGCCGCGAGGGCCGATGCGGATGGCGGCGCTGCGCTGGCGGGCGGATCGCGGGCCGCGGCCATCCGGAGCCCTGCCGGCGCGGGCCACGGGGCCCTTCGACCTGTGGTCGGACGACCCCTCGGATCCGCATTACAACCATGAATTCAAAGGGGTTTCCCGCGGGTATTCGCAGGAGCGGATGCGGCGTCGGGACCGGCTCTACGACCTCGTCGCGATCACCGACCACAACTGGCCGGACGCGGTCCCGGGGCGCGGCTCGGCGATCTTCGTGCATTGCTGGCGCGGGCCGGGGCGGCCGACCGAAGGCTGCGTGGCCTTCGCCCCGGCGCATCTGCGCTGGATCCTCGCGCGCTGGCGACCCTGGGGGCGGGTGATCGTGCGGGGCTGAGGCGGATCAGCCGTAGGCGCGATCCCCGAAAATGGCGGAGCCGACCCGCACATGGGTCGCGCCGAATTCCACCGCCGTCTCGAAATCCGCGCTCATCCCCATCGACAGGCCGCTCAGGCCGTTGCGCTCCGCCAGCTTGCGCAGCAGGGCGAAATGCAGGGCGGGCGTTTCGTCCACCGGGGGAATGCACATCAGCCCCTCGACGGTCAGCCCCATCGGGCCGCGGCATTCGGCGAGGAATTCGTCCAGATCGGCGGGGGCGATGCCGGCTTTCTGCGGCTCCTCCCCCGTGTTGACCTGCACGAAGAGGCGGGGGCAACGTCCGGCGGCCTGGGCCGCGTCGGCGATCTTGCGGGCGAGTTTGGCGCGGTCGACGGACTGGATCACGTCGAACAGCTCCATCGCCTTGTTGAGCTTGTTGGTCTGCAGCGGCCCGATCAGGTGCAGCTCCAGGTCCGGCATGGCGGCGCGACGCTCGGTCCAGCGGCCCTCCGCCTCCTGCACCCGGTTCTCGCCGAAGATGCGCTGGCCGGCGTCGAGCACGGCCTGCACCCGGTCGTCGGGCTGCACCTTGGAGACGGCCACGAGGGTCACGTCCGCGGGGTCGCGGCCGGCCTTGCGGGCGGCGGCGTCGAGTCGGGTCTGGATGTCGGCGAGGCTCATGGCAACGGAATCGCAGGACGGGGGGCGGATCGCAAGTGCCGCGCGGGATGCGGGCGGCTCAAAAGAAAAGGGAGCGGGCCAAGGCCCGCTCCCCCTTACATCCGACTGATCGTGAGATCAGAAGCCAACCTGCAGGATGGTGTAGATGTTGTAGCCGTCGGTGCCGGCGCCGTTGTCACCGTACATGGCGGCCACGTGGCCGGTCACGCCCGGGGCCAGGGCGTAGGAGACCCAGCCGGCGAAGGTGTCGATGTCGTTGGTCGGGGTGTCGGAGAAGGCATAGCCGCCGCCGAAGGTCCACGGACCGGTGCGGTAACGCAGGCCAACCGCGATATCGTCGGAGTTGGTGCCTTCGTTGTTCTCGTAGTGGATGCCGGCGGTGAAGCCGGAGTAGCCGAGCTCGGCGCCCAGCGACCAGACTTCCATGTCGTTGCCGCCGCCGGTCGCGGTGGTGGCGTCGCCGAAGGTGTAGTCACCGCCGACGGTCACGCCGAAGCCACCGAACTCGCCCGAGTAGTTGGCGGCCAGCGAGACGACGTTGGAGAAGCCGTTGTAGGGACGGTCGCCCGAGGTCACGCGCGGGGTGTCGGCGGCGCCGTCACGGCCCGAGTCCGGGTGGTAGGACACGGCGGCGGTGAAGCCGGCGATGGTCGGGGTGGCGTAACGGATGCCGAGCGGGTCGGCGCCGCCATCGTCGGAGTACGCCATCGGGACTTCGCCGAAGCCGTCGTAGTAGGCGATGCGGCAGCCGGCGGCGCAGAAGATGCCCACGTCGCCGAAGTTGTCGGCGGCGGTGTCGTTCGAGCCGACGAGGATCTCACCGAAGGAGCCGGACACGGTGGCCCAGTTCTCGTCGATCTGGTCGCCGGTGGTGAAGGCCTCGAGCTCGACGCGGCCGGCGAAGGTCAGGCCGTTGTCGGAAGAACCCGAGAAGTTGAGGTGGATTTCGCCGTCGCGCAGGATCGCCACTTCGGTGTCGCCGGTGGCGGTCACGTCGGTCAGGCCGGCGCCGAAGAACATGTAACCGTTGACGGAGCCGGTCGGACGCTCGGCGGCGGAGGCGATGCCGGCGGCGGCGCCAGCGACCAGCGCGGTCGTCGCGAAGAGAATCTTCTTCATAGTGTCCCTCGCAGATGGGTTCTTTGTGAGTCGATGTGTTCCCATCCATCGGTTTGTCCGATGAATACGAGACGTTGTGTCGGCCAATCCGCCCCGCCGGTCAACGGCGATGGCCCTGCGGCGCGACGCGAGCCCGTCGACTTGTAGCAACGGCGCCACAAGCCCGCCCCCGCAAGGGCATGCGGGGGGCCCCGAGGGGCGCGTATCGGCCTCCGCACGAGTTTCCGGGGCCGAATCCGACGCCGATGCGCCCGGGCAGGCCCGCCTCCTGCCGTTCGGTCATCGTCGCGAAGCGCCGTAGCCCTTTGCATCGTTCCGCCGGCGGGGATAGACAGGCGGCACCCTGCGGTTCGACGAAGGAACAGGAGCCCATGCGGCTGATGCGGAACGGACTCGTCTGCCTGGCGGCGGCGGCGGCGCTGGCCGGGTGCGGCCTCGGCGGCGAGAAGCCGCAAGAACTGACCGACAAGGAACTGGTCCAGTCGGGATCGCGCACCGAGACGCCCACGACGATCGGCGATCTTTTCTCCACCTCCCGTCCGGGCGTGTCGGACGAGGGCGGCGGCGCGATGCCGGTGAACAAGTATCTGTGGCGCGCCTCGCTGCAGACGCTGGAGTTCCTGCCCCTGTCGTCGACCGATCCGTTCTCGGGCGTGATCGTCACCGACTGGTCGACCTCCGCCCAGTCCCCGGACGAGCGGTTCAAGGTCACCGCCTATATCGACAGCCCGCGGCTGGAAGCCAGCTCGTTGCGCGTCGCGGTCTATCGCGAGGTGAAGGGCGCGGACGGGACCTGGGCGCCGGCGGACGTGGCCGACGCCACCCCGCGCCGGCTTGAGGACGCGATTCTCACCCGCGCCCGCCAGATCCGGGTGGCGGAGCTGGAAGCGGGCGGCTGACGCCCGCGACGCCCCCCCGGGGCCGCCGCGCCCCGCCTCATTGAAAAGCCCTGCGCGCCGGCCTAAGACGGCCGGCGACAGCCGCGCGCGTCCGCCGGTCCCCACGGACCGGCCGGACCCGGCGCCGGCCCACGCATATGGCCGGCCGCGCGCGCCCCTCGCCCGCGGCCAGGAAACCGGGGACGACGGATGACGCGCTACGACCACCGCGCAGCGGAGCCGAAATGGCGGAAGGCCTGGGACGAGGCGGAGCTGTTCCGCGCCCGGATCGACCCCGAGAAGCCCAAGTATTACGTGCTGGAGATGTTCCCCTATCCGTCGGGGCGCATCCATATCGGCCATGTCCGCAACTACGTGATGGGCGACGTGGTCGCCCGCTACAAGATGGCCCGCGGCTTCAACGTGCTGCACCCGATGGGCTGGGACGCCTTCGGCATGCCGGCCGAGAACGCGGCGATGGAACGGGGGATTCACCCCGGCGACTGGACCTATTCCAACATCGCCGTGATGAAGGAGCAGCTCGCCCCCATGGGCCTGTCGCTGGACTGGTCGCGCGAATTCGCCACCTGCGACCCGGAATACTACGCCCAGCAGCAGGCGCTGTTCCTCGACTTCCTCGAAGCCGGCCTGGTCTATCGCCGCAAGTCGGTGGTCAACTGGGATCCGGTCGACATGACCGTGCTGGCCAACGAGCAGGTGGAGAACGGCCGCGGCTGGCGGTCCGGCGCGGTGGTGGAGCGGCGGGAGCTGGTGCAGTGGTTCTTCCGGATCACCGCCTTCTCGGACGAGCTGCTCTCGGCCATCGACGGTCTGGACAAATGGCCCGACAAGGTGCGCCTGATGCAGCGCAACTGGATCGGACTGTCCAAGGGCCTCGCCTTCGACTTCAAGGTCAACGGCGCGCCGGAGGGGTTCGAGACCCTGCCGGTCTACACCACCCGCCCCGACACCATGATGGGCCCGACCTTCGCCGCCGTCGCCGCGGATCATCCGCTGGCGCTGAAGCTGGCCGAGGACAACCCCGAGATCGCCGAGTTCGCCGCGGAATGCCGGCGGGGCGGCACCTCGGAAGAGGCGCTGCAGACCGCGCCGAAGCTGGGCTACGACACCGGCCTGACCGTGACCCATCCGGCCGACCCGTCGATGACGCTGCCGCTGTGGATCGCGAATTTCGTGCTGATGGACTACGGGACCGGCGCCGTCATCGGCTGCCCCGCCCATGACCAGCGCGACCTGGATTTCGCCCGCAAATACGGGCTGCCGGTGATCGACGTGTTCAAGCCGCTCGGCTCCGACGAGGCGGTGGCGGACGAGGCCTTCGTGCCGGCCAAGACCGACAAGGTCCGCTACGTGCAATGGCACGGCCCCTCGGGCGAGGAGCTGACCTGCCAGGAGGCGATGGACCGCACGCTCGCGCTTTACGAGGCGAACGGCTGGGGCGAGGCCCGCACCCAGTATCGCCTGCGCGACTGGGGGGTCAGCCGCCAGCGCTACTGGGGCTGCCCGATCCCGGTGGTGCATTGCGAGAAATGCGGCACGGTTCCCGAGAAGAAGGAGAACCTGCCGATCGCGCTGCCCAAGGACGTGGACATCTCCAAGCCCGGCAACCCGCTGGACCGGCACCCGACCTGGCGCGACGTGCCTTGCCCGGTCTGCGGCGGGGCGGCGAAGCGCGAGACGGACACGATGGACACCTTCGTCGATTCGTCCTGGTATTTCGCCCGCTTCACCGCGCCCCGCGCCACGACCCCCACGGATCCGGAGGCCGCGGCCTACTGGATGAACGTCGACCAGTATATCGGCGGGGTGGAGCACGCGATTCTGCACCTGCTCTATTCCCGCTTCTTCGCCCGGGCCATGGCGAAGACCGGCCACCTGCCCGACACCGCGATCGAACCGTTCGAGGCGCTGTTCACCCAGGGCATGGTCTGTCACGAAACCTACCAGGACGCCGCCGGCAAGTGGCTGGCGCCCGAAGAGGTGAAGCCGGCCGAGGGCGGCGGCTGGGTCACGCTGGACGGCGCGCCGGTGACCACCGGGCCGTCGATCAAGATGTCCAAGTCCAAGAAGAACGTGGTGGCGCCCGAGGACATCATCGAGAAGTTCGGCGCCGACACCGCGCGCTGGTTCATCATGTCCGACAGCCCTCCGGAGCGGGACGTGGAATGGACCGCGGCGGGGGCCGAGGCCGCCAACCGGTTCCTCAACCGGGTGTGGCGGGTGTTCTCGGAGGCCGCGCTCGCGCCGCTCGGCGCGCCGGTCCCGGCGGCGTTCGGACCGGGCGCCCAGGCGCTGCGCCAGGCCGCGCACAGGGCCGTGCGGGACGTCACCGCGGATATCGAGGGCTTCGCCTTCAACAAAGCCATCGCCCGGCTCTACGAGCTCTCCGCGGCGCTGGGGGCGGCCAAGGCGGGCGAGCCCGGCATGGACTTCGCCCTGCGCGAGGCGTTCGAGCTGACCGCGCGCCTGATGTCCCCCTTCGTCCCGCATTTCGCGGAGGAGCTGTGGTCCGCGCTCGGCCATGACAGCCTGCTGACCGCCGCCGCCTGGCCGGTCGCCGACCCGGCGCTGCTGGAGGACGACCAGGTGCTGATGCCGGTGCAGGTCAACGGCAAGAAACGGGCGGAGATCCGGGTGGCCAAGACCGCCTCCAAGGACGAGATCGAGGCCATGGCGCTGGCCGAGGACGGGGTGCGCAAGCATCTGGGCGAAAACGGCCCGCGCAAGGTCATCGTGGTGCCCGGGCGGATCGTCAATGTGGTCGCCTGAGCGCCCCGAACGCCTCGCCGCCCGCCTCGCCGGCCGGCGCGGTTTCCTGCGCCTGGCGCTGGCGGGCGCCGGGGCCGCGACGCTCGCGGCCTGCGGCTTCAAGCCCGCGCTGCGCGAGGACGGCGGCGCGCGGTCGGTCAACGGCGCCACGGCGATGATCGTCCCGGACGGGCGGCTGGGGTTCGAGCTTCGGACCTCGTTGGAAAATCGCATGGGCCGCGTGGCCGGCGGGCCGGTCTACAAGCTGACCGCCGACCTCACCATGACCCAGACCGGGCTGGTGATCACGCAGGACAGCGACACCACGCGCTATGTGGTCCGCGGCCGCTCCATCTGGTCGCTGGACGGGCCGGAGGGGTTCAAGCCGCTGGCCGGGGCGGTGGAGGCGATGTCGGCCTACTCCGCCACCGGCTCGGTCTACGCCACCCGCGCCGCCCGCCGCGACGCCGAGGCCCGCGTGGCGCGGGAGCTGGGGGAGCGCATCTGGGTGGAGATCGCGGCCAGCCTCGGCGCCGGGCCGCAGGCGGCGGGCTGAGGGGGCCGGGGTCGTGAAGATCGCCGGCGGCCGCATCCGGGGCTTCGCCGCCCGCCCGGACCCCGCGGCGGTGGCGATCCTGCTGCACGGCCCCGACGCGCTGGAAATCGACGACCTGCGGGTGCGCCTGTCCTCCACGTTGCTCAGGGCGGCCGGAGAGGGCGCGGAGATCACCGCCATGGACCCCGGGGAGGTCCGCCGCGATCCGGCCGCCCTGCGCGACGCCCTGCGCTCCGGCGGGCTGTTCGGGGGCCGGCCGGTGGTGGTGGTCGAGGGCGCGGCGGATGGCGTGACCGACGCGGTCTCCGGCGCAATCGAGGGGCTGACCCCCGGCGAAGGCGCGCTTCTGGTCACCGCGGGGCAGCTGAACGCCCGCTCCAAGCTGCGGAAATTGTTCGAAGATTCCGGGTCCTGCGCAGCGCTGGCCATCTATCCCCAGGTCCTGGACCGCGGGGGGCTGGAGGCGATGCTCTCCGACGCGGGTCTGGACCGCATTTCCGACGGCGGCCGGGACGCGCTGCTGGAGGTGGCGGCGAACGCCGAGCCGGCCGAGATCCGCGCGCTGGTCTGGACCCTTGCCCTCTATGCGCTTGACGCCACGTCGCCTTTGGAGGCGACGGACGTCCTCTCCCTCGCCCCGGAAAACCAGGACGGCGACGTTGACGCGGTGGTGGACGCGGTTCTGGCCCGCCAGCCGGGCCCGGCGCTCGCTGCCCATGCCCGGCTCGCCGCCAAGGGGCCGTCGGCCACGTCGCTGGCGCTGGCGCTCGGCCGACAGTTCCGCCAGCTTCATGCGCTGGCCGCCGCGCCGGACGGGCCGGAGGCGGCGGTGGGCCGGATGCGCCCGCCGCTCTACGGTCCCCGCCGCGACGCGATGCTGCGGGCCGCCAGAGGCTGGCCGATGCGCCTGTGCGAAGCGGCGTTGACGATGATCCTGGAGGCGGAGCTTGGCCTGCGATCCTCCGCCCCCGCGCCTGAACGCGCGGCGGCGGAGCGGTTGATCGTGCGGCTGGCGACGATGCGGCCCTGACCGGGCCTCAGCGCGAGATCAGCTGGCAGATGGCGTCGAGTTCGTCGAGGCTCGCATAGCGGATCCGGAGTTCGCCGCCGTCCTTCTCGCCCTTGTGGTCGATGCGGACCTTCATCCCCAGATTGGCCGACAGGTCCATTTCCAGCGCCCGCGTATCCGCGTCCTTGCCCGCGGCCGGCCGCCGGGCCGGCGCCTCGGGTTTCGCGCGGCGGGCCAGCGCCTCCGTCTCCCGAACCGAGAGGTTGCGGGCGATGACCTGTTCCGCCAGCGCCACCGGATTCTCCGCCGTCACCAGCGCGCGGGCATGGCCGGCCGACAGCCGCCCTTCGTCCAGGTGGCGCAGCACCGGTTCGGGCAGGGTCAGAAGGCGCAGGGCGTTGGCGATATGCGGACGGCTCTTGCCGACGATGCCGGCCAGCTTCTCCTGCGTATGCCCGAACTCCTGCATCAGGCGGGAATAACCGCGCGCCTCCTCGACCGGGGTCAGGTCGGCGCGCTGAACGTTCTCGATGATCGCGACTTCCAGAACCGTCGCGTCGTCGAGGTCGCGGACCACCGCCGGAACCTCGTGCAACTGGGCGCGCTGCGCCGCGCGCCAGCGGCGTTCGCCGGCGACGATCTGGTATCCGTCTCCGGAGGGATCCGGGCGCAGGACAAGGGGCTGGATCACCCCCCGCTCCCGGATCGAGGCGGCGAGTTCGTCGATTTCGGTTTCCGAGAAACGTCGCCGGGGCTGGTCCGGGTTCGGCCGGATCAGGTCGATGGCGATCGCGTCCGCCTCCGGACTTGCCAGCCCCTCGTCCGGCTCGCTGTCCCCGATCAGCGCGGAAAGTCCGCGGCCCAGACCCTTGCCCTGCTGTCGCTTCACGTTTTTTCCTTTTGAATCAACGTCATGTTCAGGCGGCGGAGCGCGCTCCCCGCTCCATCAACTCGCGCGCCAGCGCCCGATAGGCGAGGCTGCCGGTCGAGCTGGGGTCATAGACCGTAGCCGGAACCGAGAAGGACGGCGCCTCCGACAGGCGCACATTGCGAGGGATCACGGTGCGATACACCACGTCGCCCAGATTGGCCCGCACGTCGTTGGCGACCAGTTCCGACAGGTTGTTGCGCCGGTCATACATGGTCAGCACCACGCCTTCGACGGTCAGCGCCGGGTTCAGGCCGCGCCGAATCTCCTTCACCGTGGTCAAAAGCTGACTCAGCCCTTCCATGGCGAAGAACTCGCATTGCAGCGGCACCAACACTGCATCGGCGGCCGCCATGGCGTTGACGGTCAGCAGGCTCAGCGACGGCGGACAGTCGATGACGATATAGTCCCAGGCTTTCATCAGGCCCGGCTCGCGCAGCGACTTCTGCAGGCGGCGGGCGCGGCCCGGATCGCTGACCAGCTCCACATCGGCGGAGCTCAGGTCGCCCTTGGCCGGGATCACCCCCAGATTCTCGACCGTCGTCGGCTGCACCAGCGACGCCGCGGAGGCTTCGTTGACCAGAAGATCGTAGGAATTCCGCGCCCGGCGGGCGTTGGGGATGCCCAGACCTGTCGACGCGTTGCCCTGCGGGTCCAGATCGACGATCAGCACCCGTCGGCCGGATTCGACCAACGCGGCGGCGAGATTGATCGCCGTGGTGGTCTTTCCGACGCCGCCCTTCTGGTTGACGATGGCCAGGATGCGGCGGGATGCGCCGTCACGCGCGTTCGTGGGGGCCACGCCGAAACTCCAGTATTTCCAGGATGACCGCATTCGGGTCGGTGGCGCTGGGATGCGCCCTGTGCCGAATATGCCAGTCCCGGGCCGCCGAGGTCAATTCGGACGCGGCATCCGCCCCCTTGGGAAACAGCGCCACGGTGCCGGGTCCGGCGAGCGGCTCCGCCAGTTCCAGCAGCTTGGGCAGCGACGCCAGCGCGCGGGCGGAGATTATGTCGCGGGGCCCGGGGGTCAGCGCCTCGATGCGCTGCGGCTTGATCGCGATCCGGATCCCCATGTCCCGCGCCGCGGTGGCGAGAAACGCGCATTTGCGTTGATCCGATTCGACCAGGGTCAGATCCAGATCGGGATTGAACTGCGCCGCCAGGGCCCCGATGACCAGCCCCGGAAACCCTCCGCCCGAACCGAGATCGATCCAGCTTCGCGCGTCCGGGGGAGCGATGCGATAGATCTGCGCGGAATCGGCGATATGCCGGGTCCAGACCTGCGACAGGGTCGACTTGGCCACCAGATTGATCTTCGGCGACCACTTGGCCAGCAGATTGGCCAAGGTTTCCAGCCGTGCGCGTGTTTCACGTGAAACACCGAGGTCGGCCAGCACCGCTTCCGACATCATCCCGCCGCCCGCAGGCGCTCCGCCCGACGTGCGTGGATCAACAGAAGCGTCAGCGCCGCCGGCGTCATCCCCTCGATATTGCTCGCCTGGGCCAGAGTTTCGGGCCGCGCCCGCGCGAGCTTGCCGCTCAACTCGTTCGACAGCCCTGAAATGCCCTCGAAATCGAGGTCAGGCGGTAGACGCTGCCCGGCATCCCGACGCAGCGCCTGGGCATCCGCCTCCTGCCGCTCCGCATACTGGGCGTAGCGCGCCTCGATCTCCATCTGGCGCGCAATGGCCGCATCGAGCGAGGCGAGATCGGGCCAGAGCGTGGCGAGCCGCGCGAAATCCGCGCCCTCATGGGCCAGAAGTTCCACCGCATTCCGACGCTGCCCATCCAGGGAAACCACGATCCCCTGGGCCCGCGCCTCCTGCGGGGTCAACGTATGGGACGCCGCGACGCTGCGCGCCTCCTCAAGCGAGGCCATCTTCTCCGCGAACACTCGCGCGCGAGGCTCGCCGACGCAGCCGAGAGCGATCCCACGGGGCGTCAGGCGCTGATCCGCGTTGTCGGCGCGCAAGGTCAGGCGATACTCGGCGCGGGAGGTGAACATGCGGTAGGGCTCCGCCACGCCGCGCGTCACCAGATCGTCGATCATCACGCCGAGATACCCCTCCGCGCGATCAAACACCGCTGGCGGATCGCCGCGCGCGGCGAGCGCGGCGTTGAGGCCGGCGACGAGGCCCTGGGCCCCGGCTTCCTCATAGCCCGTGGTTCCGTTGATCTGCCCGGCCAACCACAACCCCTCGACATCCTTGACCGCCAGCGTCGCCGTCAGCGCGCGCGGGTCCACATAGTCGTATTCGATGGCATAGCCCGGCTGCAGGATCGCGGCGGCCTCCAACCCGGGAATGGAGGCGATGTAATCGCGCTGCACCTCCTCCGGCAACGAGGTGGAGATGCCGTTCGGATAGATGGTGTGGTCGCCAAGTCCCTCCGGCTCCAGAAAGATCTGGTGGGAGGTCTTGTCGGCGAACCGCACCACCTTGTCCTCGATCGACGGGCAGTATCGCGGCCCCACCCCCTCGATATGGCCGCCATACATGGCCGAGCGGGACAGGTTGGCCCGGATGATGTCGTGCGTCCGCTCCGTGGTGCGGGTGATGTGGCACGACACCTGCCGCGGCAGCGCTCCGCCAGGAAGGAAAGAGAACCGCTCCGGCATGTCGTCCCCCGGCTGCTCCGCCAGATCCTCCCAGGCGATGGTGCGACCGTCGAGGCGCGGCGGCGTGCCGGTCTTCAGGCGACCGAGGGGCAGGGCGAAGTCATCGATCCTTCGGGCCAGGCGGATCGAAGCCTTGTCGCCCATGCGGCCGGCCTCGATCCGCCGGTCGCCGATATGGATAACGCCGCGCAGGAACGTGCCGGTGGTCAGCACCACGGCTGCGGCGGACAGCGTGGTTCCGTCCGCCAGCGCGATGCCGGTGACCTGGCCGGACGTCATCGTCAGATCGACCGCTTCGCCGGCGATCAGGGTAAGGTCCGCGCGCGCCTCCAACGCTGACCGGACCGCTTTCCTATAGAGCGCCCGGTCGCACTGAGCCCGGGGTCCCTGGACCGCGGGGCCCTTGCGTCGGTTCAGCAGCCGAAACTGGATCCCCGCCGCATCGGCGGCGCGGCCCATGACTCCGTCCAGGGCGTCGATCTCCCGGACCAGATGGCCTTTGCCAAGCCCGCCGATGGCCGGGTTGCACGACATCTCGCCCAGCCGCGCGAGGTCATGGGTGACCAGCGCGGTGCGCGCGCCCATCCGCGCGGCCGCATCCGCGGCCTCGGTTCCGGCATGACCGCCGCCGATGACGATGACGTCGAAGTCGTGTTTCACGTGAAACATGGGTCCCCGACCCCTGGCTGCGCCCGGGGACTCACTTGCCCAGGCAGAATTCCGCGAAGATATCGTCCAGAACCCGCTCCGCATCAACCCGCCCGAGCAGAGACTCCAAAGACGCGGTCGCCAGGCGAAGTTCCTCAGCGGCCAGATCGAGCGCCTCTTCGCCGCCAGCCAGCCAGGCGCGCGCGCGATCAAGACGGGACACCCCCGCCTCCAACGCCCTCCGGTGACGCGCCCGGACCACCGCGGAGGCGCCTGCCGCCCGGCCTTCCAGTTCCCGCGCGATGGCGTCTATCAGCGCGTCGATCCCGGCGCCGTCGCGGGCCGAGATGGGAACCGCGCCCCTGGGCGCGGCGCCGCCCAGGTCCGCCATGCTCGCAAGGTGGAGGTCGCCGGGTCGAAGCCAGCCGTCCGCAGGCGCCACGCCCTCGGAACCGGGGGCCTGAAGCCAGAGACGCATATCCGCGAGATCCGCACGATCTCGGGCCCGGGCGACGCCGAGCGCCTCGATCTCGTCCTCCGTCTCACGCAGGCCCGCGGTATCCAGAAGGGTGACCGGCAAGCCGCGAAGGTCCATCTGGACCTCGATCACATCCCGCGTGGTCCCGGCGGTGGCGGAGGTGATCGCGGCCTCGCGCCGGGCGAGAGCGTTGAGCAGGGTGGATTTTCCGGCATTGGGCGCGCCGATCAGCGCCACCTCGAACCCGTCGCGAACCCGCTCCGCCGCTGCCGCGCCGGCGAGCGCCGCCCGCATCGCCGATGCCGCGCCGTCGATCAGCGCGAGGACCTCGGGCCCGACATCCTCCGGCACGTCCTCGTCCGCGAAGTCCATCACCGCCTCGACCAGCGCGCGGGCGCGGATCAGGGCGCGGCGCCATTCGGCCGCCTGATCGCCAAGCGCCCCGCGCATCGCTCGAAGCGCCTGGCGGCGCTGGCCCTCCGTCTCGGCGTTCACCAGGTCCGCGAGGCCCTCGGCCTCCAGCAGGTCCAGCCGGCCGTTCTCCAACGCGCGGCGGGTGAACTCTCCGGGTTCCGCCAGTCGAAGGCCGGGACTCGCAGCAAGCGCGTCGAGCACGGCCGCCAACACCGCGCAGCCGCCATGACATTGAATTTCAAAGGAGTTTTCGCCGGTAAAGCTGGCGCCCGCCTCGAAGCGGATCACCAGCGCCCGGTCTATCGGCTCCCCCGACGCGTCGCGCAGGGTGCGGAGCGCGGCGAGCCGGGGCGCCGGAAGCGCGCCGGCCAGCCGGGCCAGCGCCGCGTCCGCTTCCGGACCGGAGACGCGCACGACCGAAATCGCCGCGCGACCCCGCGCCGTCGCCGGCGCGAAGATGGTGTCGGCAGACGCCACCCCGCGCCCGCCCCGGTCAGGTGTTCATGGAGTCGAAGAACTCGCCGTTGGTCTTGGTCTGCTTGAGCTTGCCGAGCAGGAACTCGATGGCGTCCGACGGGCCCATCGGGTTGAGGATGCGGCGCAGCACGAAGACCTTGGCGAGCTCGGTCTTGTCGACCAGCAGGTCTTCCTTGCGGGTGCCCGACTTGAGGATGTCGATGGCCGGATAGACCCGCTTGTCGGAGACCTTGCGGTCGAGCACGATCTCGGAGTTGCC
Organism: Pseudomonadota bacterium; assembly: GCA_036154955.1. GTDB lineage: Bacteria > Pseudomonadota > Alphaproteobacteria > Rhodobacterales > Rhodobacteraceae > Albimonas. The sequence goes on from JAYZWL010000060.1 coordinate 73,651, forward strand.
GGTGCCCTTGAACTCCTCGAAGATCACCTCGTCCATGCGGCTGCCGGTGTCGATCAGCGCGGTGGCGATGATGGTCAGGGAGCCGCCTTCCTCGATGTTGCGCGCGGCGCCGAAGAACCGCTTGGGGCGCTGCAGGGCGTTGGCGTCGACGCCGCCGGTCAGCACCTTGCCCGAGGAGGGGACGACGGTGTTGTAGGCGCGGCCCAGGCGGGTGATCGAGTCGAGCAGGATCACAACGTCGCGGCCGTGTTCGGTCAGGCGCTTGGCTTTCTCGATCACCATTTCGGAGACGGCGACATGCCGCGTCGCGGGTTCGTCGAAGGTCGAGGCCACGACCTCGCCCTTCACCGAGCGCTGCATGTCCGTGACCTCCTCCGGCCGCTCGTCGATGAGCAGCACGATGAGATAGACCTCCGGATGGTTCTTCTCGATGGAATTGGCGATGTTCTGCAGGATCACGGTTTTACCCGTGCGCGGCGGCGCCACGATCAGGCAGCGCTGGCCCTTGCCGATCGGCGAAACCAGGTCGATGACCCGCGCCGTCTTGTCCTTGATCGTCGGATCCTCGATCTCCAACCGCAGGCGCTGATCGGGATAAAGCGGCGTCAGGTTGTCGAAATGAACCTTGTGGCGCGCGTTCTCGGGATCGTCGAAGTTCAGAAGGTTGACCTTGACCAGCGCGAAGTAGCGCTCGCCCTCCTTCGGGGCGCGGATCAGGCCTTCCACCGTGTCGCCGGTGCGCAGCGCGAAGCGGCGGATCTGCTGGGGCGCGACGTAGATGTCGTCAGGGCCGGGCAGGTAGTTGGCTTCGGGCGAACGCAGGAAGCCGAAGCCGTCCTGCAGAACCTCCAGCACCCCGCCGCCGGAAATCTCCACGTCGCGGTCCGCCAGCTCCTTGAGAATGGCGAACATCATGTCCTGGCGGCGCAGGGCCGAGGCGCCTTCGACCTCCAGCTCTTCCGCGAAGGTCAGCAATGCGGTGGGCGATTTCGCCTTCAGCTCGGAGAGCTTGAGTTCCTGAATATCCATCTGGCGCCTGTGGTGACCCGCGAGAGGAATTGAAGCGTCGGTCGCGGGAATAGGGGGGAGTGCCGCGCGCAGGGAGAGGTGGGGCGCGCTGTTCCCGCCTCATATGCGCATCTTGGGGGGCGAGTCAAACAAGACCTGCCCGAAAATCGGACGATCCGCCGAATATCCTCGTGAACAGCGGCCGAAGCGCGGCTCAGAACGGCTGCACGATGACCAGGATGACGATGCCGACCATCAGCAGCGCCGGAATTTCGTTGATCATCCGGTAAAAGCGGCCGGAACGGGTGTTGGCGTCTTCCGCGAAGTCCCGCCGGAAGCGGGCGCAGGCCATGTGATAGCCGGTCATCAGCACCACCAGCAGCAGTTTCGCATGCAGCCAGGGCGAATGCGCGAGGAAGCCCGGACCCAGCGAGGCCAGCGTCAGCAACCCGAAGATCCAGGACGAGATCATCGCCGGATTCATGATGCCGCGCAGCAACTTGCGCTCCATCACCTTGAAGGTCTCGGACAGCTCCGAACCCGGCGTCCCGCGCTCCGCGTGATAGACGAACAGGCGCGGCAGGTAGAGCAGGGCGGCCATCCAGGCGATGACCGACATGACATGGATCGCCTTGAACCAGGGATAAAGGCCGGAAAGGTCCATGCGCGCGCCCTCAGCCCCGGATGGCGCGGATCAGGCGCTCCACATTGGCGGGATCGGCGTCGGGCGTGATGCCGTGGCCGAGATTGAACACGAACGGCCCGCCGCCCAGCGTCTCGCACAAGTCTCGCGCGGCTCGGTCGAGCCTGTCGCCGCCCTCCACCATCAGCATCGGGTCGAGATTGCCCTGAACGCAGACATGCGGCTGCAGCCGCTCGCGCGCCCAGTCGGCGGGCACGTGCTGGTCCAGCGCCACGCAATCCGCGCCGGCTTCGGCCACGAAGCGCTCATAGGCGCCCCCGGCGCCGCGGGGAAATGCGATCACCGGAAGATCAGGGAAGCGGGATTTCAACTCCAGGATGATCCGGCGGTTGGGTTCCAGGCATACCGGCCCGAAATCCGGCGCGCTCAGCGATCCGGCCCAGCTGTCGAACAGCTTCACCGCCTCCGCGCCGGCTTCGACCTGACGGGAGAGATATTCGATCGTCGCCTCGGTGATCCGGTCGAGCAGGGCGAAGAACACCTCCGGCTCACGCATCAGCAGCCGACGGGCGGGTTCCTGGTTCGGCGTGCCGCGCCCGGCGATCATGTAGGTCGCGACGGTCCAGGGCGAGCCCGCGAAGCCGATCAGCGTGACCTCGGCCGGAAGGGCGGACGAAAGCCGACTGACCGTCTCATAGACTGGCGACAACGTTTCATGGATCGCGTCCACCGGGCCGAGGCGCGCGAGATCCTCGGCGCTTTCGATGGTGGAAAGCCGCGGCCCCTCGCCCTGCACGAAGCGCAGGTCGGCGCCGAGCGCCTGGGGCACCAGCAGGATGTCCGCGAACAGGATCGCCGCATCGAATCCGAACCGGCGGATCGGCTGAAGCGTGACCTCCGTGGCGAGGTCGGGATTGTAGCAGAGGTCGAGGAACGACCCCGCATGTTCGCGCGTGGCCCGATACTCGGGCAGGTAGCGGCCGGCCTGACGCATGAGCCAGACCGGGGGGGTCGGCAGCGTCTCGCCCGCCAGGGCCCGGAGCAGCGGTTTCGCGTTCGCGGTCATGGCGGTCCTCGGCTGGGGGTTCTTTGGATAAGTGGTAGTTGTATGTAGGCGCGTGGATAACGGTGATCCCCGCTCGCCGCGGAGAAATCCACAACTTAGTCCACCGCTGTCAACAGGCCCATTCGACCCGCATCCGGGCTGTGGGGCGAATTGTGGAGAATTCGCCCCAATTTTACGCAACGAAAACAGCATGTTGCAAATCGTCTTTCGCGCGCCGCTTTCGTTGTCCCCGCTATCTTCAGGACTTGTCCACGACGCGCCGAAGTTATCCACAGGCGGGGACGGAGTCCTCGTGGATTCCTCCCACAGGTGGATGGAACAACCCCTCGTCCACAGGCCGTCTGAGGCGCCCGGGCCACATCCCGGAATCCGACCGGCTTATCCCCGCTATTGGCACTTATCCCCGCCCTCCGGCTTTGACAGATTGCGCGTGGACCGAACGCAGCAACAATCCTGGGGAGGCGCCGTCCGCCGTGACCGGCCGGTCGGAACGACATGTCCTGCATCTTCTCTCGGATTCGACGGGAGAGACCGTATCGGCCGCCGCCGGCGCCGTGATCAGCCAGTTCGAGGGGCTTGAGCTGACGCGACGGGTGCATGTGTTCACCCGCACGCGCCGCGACGTCGACGCCGCCCTGCAGAAGATCGCCGATGAGCCGGGGTTGGTGGTCTACACCCTGCTGGACGAAAGCCTCGCCGCCCGCCTGCGCGACGGCTGCGAGCAGATCGGCGTGCCGATGGTCGCGCTTCTGCAACCGTTTTTCGACGCGATGTCCGAGCAGTTCGGCGCCACCCGCGGCCGCAAGCGCCCGGGCAAGCAGCACGACGTGGACGGCGGGTATTTCGACCGGGTCGCGGCCATCGACTACGCCATGGCCCATGACGACGGCGCGACGCCGGAGCGGCTGCGCAAGGCGGACGTGATCCTGGTGGGCGTGTCGCGCACCTCCAAGACGCCGACCTGCCTGTATCTCGCGGTGCGCGGAGTGATGGCGGCGAACGTGCCGCTGGTGCCCGGCCGGCCGATGCCGCCGGCGCTGGAGGACGCGATCGCGGCGGGAATCCCCGCGGTCGGGCTGATCGCCTCGCCCGCCCGTCTGGTGCAGATCCGCGGGCAGCGGCTGGAGGTCATCGGCGCCTCGCCCCATATGCGCGGCGCCGACTACGCCGACCCCGAGCGGGTGCGCGAGGAGGTGGCCCAGGCCCGCCTGACCTTCGACCGGCTGGGCCTGCCGGTGATCGACGTCACCCGCCGCTCCATCGAAGAAACCGCCGCCGCCATCATGGCCGTGCTGCGCGACCGCGAGGGCGGGGAGACCAACCCATGACCGACGTCGGCCCCCCGATCTTCGACCCGGCCGCGTTGATGGCCGCGGAAGGTCCCGCCCCGGACGACGGCGAGCCGCTGGTGCTCGCCTCCGCCTCTCCCGCCCGGGCCGCGCTGCTGCGCGCCGCGGGGGTGGAGATCGAGGTGCTGCCCGCCCGGGTGGACGAGGAGGCGGTGAAGGACGCGATGCGCGCCGAACAGGCCCCGCCCCGCGACATCGCCGATGCGCTGGCGGAGCTGAAGGCCCTGCGCATCTCCGCCCGCCTGCCGGGCAAGCTCGTGCTCGGCTGCGACCAGGTGCTGACCTGCGAGGGTCGGGTGTTCGACAAGCCGCGCGATACGGCGGAGGCCCGCGAGCATCTGCGTGCGCTGTCGGGCCGTTCGCATCAGTTGCTTTCCGCCGCCGTGGTCGCGCTCGACGCCCGTCCGGTCTGGCGGCATGTGGGGACCGCGCGGCTGGTGATGCGTCCGTTGTCGGAGCGTTTTGTGGATGACTATCTCGCCCGTCTGGGCGATACCGTCACCGGAACCGTGGGCGGCTATCATCTGGAAGGGCTCGGCGCGCAGCTCTTCTCCCGCGTCGACGGGGACCATTTCACCGTACTGGGACTGCCCCTGCTGGAGCTTCTCGGCTTTCTGCGCGCAAGAGGACGACTGGAAGAATGACGAGCCGCAACCGTCTGCCGCTCGCCGGCGTGCTGGGCTGGCCCATCGCGCATTCGCGCTCTCCGCGGCTGCACCGGCACTGGCTGGCGCGGCACGGGATCGAGGGCGACTACATCACGCTCGGCATCGAGCCGCGGGACTTCGAGGCCGCTTTCCAGGCGCTGCCGCTGTTGGGCTTCCGGGGGGTGAACGTCACCATCCCGCACAAGGAATCGGTGCTGCGCTTCGCCACCAAGGTCTCCGACCGGGCGGCGCTGATCGGCGCGGCGAACACCATCACCTTCCGCGAGGACGGCTCGGTCTACGCCGACAACACCGACGGCTACGGGTTCCTGGAGAACCTGCGCGCCGGCGCGCCCGGCTGGCGGGGGGCGGAGGGCCCGGCGCTGGTGCTGGGCGCGGGGGGCGCGGCGCGGGCGATCATCTCCGCCCTGCTGTCGGACGGGGCGCCGGAGATCCGGCTCGCCAACCGCACCCGCTCGCGCGCCGAATTTCTGGCCGACCAGTTCGGCGCCAAGGTTCACGTCGTCGACTGGCTGCATGCCGAAGACGCGATGGAGGGGGTGGCGACCATCGTCAACACCACCGCGCTCGGCATGACCGGCCAGCAGGCGCTGCCCTTTTCGCTGAAGCGGGCGCCGCGCACGGCGCTGGTCCACGACATCGTGTATTCGCCGCTCATCACCCCGCTGCTGGAAGAGGCGCAGTCGCGCCGGATGCGCTGGGTCGACGGGCTGGGGATGCTGCTGCATCAGGGACGGCCGGGCTTCGAGGCCTGGTTCGGCGTGGCGCCGGAGGTCGACGACGATCTGCGCGCCGCGGTTCTGGCCGGCTGACGCAAGGGGGACGCCATGATCCTGATCGGTCTCACCGGATCCATCGGCATGGGCAAAAGCACCACCTCGGCCATGTTCACCGAGGCGGGCGTGCCGGTCTGGGACGCCGACGCCGCGGTCGCCCGGCTCTACGGTCCCGGCGGCGCGGCGGTGGAGAAGATCGCGGCCCTGCTGCCCGATTGCGTGACCGGCGAGGGAGAGGCGCGCGCCGTGGATCGCGCCGCCCTGCGCGCCGCGGCCACCGCCGACCCCTCGATCATCAAGGCGCTGGAGGGCATCGCGCATCCGCTGGTGGGCGAGGACCGCGAAGCCTTCATCGCGCGCGCCAGGGCGGACGGCCACGCCATCGCCGTCTGCGACGTGCCGCTGCTGTTCGAGACCGGGGGCGAGGCGCGCTACGACGCGGTCGTCGTCGTCTCCGCCCCGGCGGAGGTGCAGCGGGAACGGGTCATGGCCCGTCCCGGCATGACCGAGGCGACCTTCGAAACCATCCTGGCCAAGCAGACCCCCGACGCCGAAAAGCGCGCCCGCGCCGACCATGTGGTCGACACCTCCCGCGGGATCGAGGCGGCGCGGGAGCAGGTGCAGGCGATCCTGGCCGCGCTCGGCGGAACCATCTGATGCGCGAGATCGTGATGGACACCGAGACCACCGGCTTCGAGCCGAAGGAGGGTCACCGGATCGTCGAGATCGGCGGGGTGGAGCTGATCAATCACGTCGCCACCGGCCGGGTTTATCACCAGTATATCAACCCCGAGCGCGACATGCCCGAGGATGCGTTCCGGGTGCACGGGCTGGGCAACGACTTCCTGCGCGACAAGCCGGTCTTCGCGAAGATCGCGGGCGAGTTCATCGACTTCGTCGGCGACGCGAAGCTGGTGATCCATAACGCCGAGTTCGACGTGCGCTTCCTGAACGCCGAACTGGAATGGTGCGGCCGGCCGCGGCTGCCGGCCGATATCGCCATCGACACGCTGGCCATCGCGCGCAAGCGGTTCCCGGGGTCTCCGAACTCGCTCGACGCGCTGTGCCGGCGCTTCGGGGTGGACAATTCCGGGCGCGATTATCACGGGGCGCTGCTCGATTCCGAGCTGCTGGCCGAAGTCTATCTGGAGCTGATCGGCGGGCGTCAGCCGGATTTCGGGCTGAGCGCGGCCACGACCGAAACCCGGGATGCGGCCCGGCCCGGCGCCGGCTGGACCCCGCCGGCGCGCCCGCGCCCGCTGGGCTCGAAACTGACGGCGGCGGAGGCCGAGGCCCATGCCGCCTTCGTCGCCGAGATGGGCGAGGCCGCGATCTGGACGCGCCTGGGCCGGGGCTGAGCGCGACTGTTCCGCCGACGTCAGCGAAGCGCGTCCGGGATGTCCGCGCCATGTCCGCGCCGGTCGGGCCCCCCGGGCTCTGCCCGCGGCCTCGTGCAGGCGGCCGACGTCGAGAGGCCCCGGGTCAAGCCCGGAGCGCCGGCGCGGTTCGGCGCGTGGCGATGCGCGGCGATCAGGGTTCGCAGGCCGATCGAGCTCCGCGCATCCGCCCGCTAGCCCGGCCATGCCGTCAGCGCCCCATGCCGTAGGCGGTTGCGGCGGACATGCCGCGGGCGAACTCCGCCCGCTTGCGGGCCCATTGCTCCCCGACCCGCGCTGCGGTCTCCGCCGCGTCCATCGGCTTGCCGAAAAAGTAGCCCTGCGCCTCCTTGCAGCGGGCGCGGTCGAGGAAAGCGAGCTGCGCCTCCGTCTCCACCCCCTCGGCCAGCACCGGGATGCCCAGCGCCTCGCCCAGAATCAGCGTGGAACGCACGATGGCGGCCGCCTGGCGGTCCTGTCCCAGCGGGCGGATGAAGCTCTGGTCGATCTTGATCTTGTCGAACGGAAAGGTCTGCAGGGTCGACAGCGACGCGTAGCCGGTGCCGTAGTCGTCCATGGCGATGCGCACGCCGGCGTCCTTCAACGCGGCCATCACCGCCTCCGCCCGGCGCTTGTCCGAGATCAGGCTGGCCTCGGTCACCTCCAGCTCCAGCCGCGAAGGCTCCAGCCCGCTGGTCATCAGCGCGTCCAGCACGGTTTCGGCGAAATCGGGCTGGGCGAGCTGCTGGGGGGCGACGTTGACCGCGACGCGCAGCGGCTCGGCCCAGGCGGCGGCCTCCTTGCAGGCGGCGTGCAGCACCCAGACCCCGATCTCCCGGATCAGGCCGGTGGTCTCGGCGACCGGAATGAACTCCGACGGGGGCACCATGCCGCGCTCCGGATGCCGCCAGCGCGCCAGCGCCTCGAACCCGACCAGATCGCGGGTGGCGATTTCGTTCTGGGCCTGGAAATGCACCTCCAGTTCGCCCTTCTCCAGCGCGGCGCGCAGGTCCATGGCCATCTGGCTGCGGGCGCGGCTGGCCTCGTCCATCGCGGGGTCGTAGATCACCACGCTCTCTTCCGCGGCCTTGGCGCGATACATGGCCAGATCGACGCGGCCGAGCAGCGTTTCCACGTCCAGCCCGTGGTCCGGCGCCACCGCGAGGCCGAGATTGGCCCCGACCGACAGGCGCCTGCCCTGCCAGTCGACCGGACGAACCAGAGCCGCGTGCAGGCGGCGCGCGAAGGCGACCGCGTCGTCTTCGTCCGCGCTCCGCGCCTTGAGGGCGATGAATTCGTCGCCGCCGCTTCGGCACACCATTTCGTCGGGGCCGAGCAGCGCCGACATCCGGTCCGCAAGCGCCCGCAGCAGCGCGTCCCCTCCGTCATGGCCGTGCACGTCGTTCACCGGCTTGAAGCGGTGCAGGTCGACGCTCACCACCGCTATCATCTCCCCACGCCGGACGGAGGACAGCAGCGCCTCCAGCCGGGAGCGCAGCATGGCGCGGTTGGGCAGCCCGGTCAGCGCATCCTGCAGCGACTGGCGGCGCAGGCGCGTCGCGGCCTCCCGGCGCGCGGACTCGTCCGCGAGGAAGCTCACGAAGCCGGCCAGGAGGAACAGGCCCATCACCAGCAGCACCAGCATGGCCAGCGTCCGATCCGGAGCCAGCCCGTCCAGCGGCGTCCCCGCCTCCGGCCCGCCGAGGGGCGCCACGGTCAATGCGCTCATCGCGGTGAAATGGCCCGAGGCGATGGTCAGCGCGAAGGTCGCCGCGCCTCCGCACCAGCACAACCGGGTCAACGGGCGGGCGAAGCGGTTGGCGGTCAGCGCGCCGAGCCCCAGCGCGAGGACGATCGACAGCGCGACGAGCCAGGGGTTCCAGGTAAGCGCGCCCGAAAGCTCCAGCGCCGCCATGCCGACATAGTGGACGGCCAGCACGGCGAGGCCCATGACCACGCCCCCCGTCTCCGCCATCCAGCCGCCCCCGGACCGGCCGACCATCCAAAGCCCGCCGCCGACCCCGACGATGGCGAGGATCAGCGACAGCATGGTCAGCACGGGTTCGTAGGCGACGGGCACGCCCGGGTCGAAGCCGATCATGGCCACGAAATGCGTGGTCCAGACGGTGACGCCGCCCATGAGGCCGGCCTGCAGCACATACCAGGAATCCCGCGCGCCGTTCAGCCCGAGGCTCACCTTTCGGAACATCCGCGCGGAGATCAGGGCGCCGAATCCGCAGATCAGCGCCGCGGCGATCACCAATGTCGCGTCATGCCCGTCGCGAAGGCATGTCAGAACCTCAATCAAGACGCACCCCGGTCATGCGATCTCCTGCCCCGGACAGGCTTCGCACGATTCGGTTTCCGAACCGTTCCCCCCGCAACCGCCGGGAGAGCGGCGCGTCTCGACGAAAAAGCCCGCGCCCCCTGGCCGGGGACGCGGGCTTGCGCGTCGCAGCGCTGTCGACGCCTCGGGCCGGCGCTTCGGGCGGCCGGATCCCGCGGCGGGGCCGGGCCCTGCGATCAGGCGGTGCCGACGGTCTGCTGCTCGGCCTGGCGACGGGCCAGCTCCTGCCGGTAGATCGCCACGAAATCCACCATGTCGAGCATCAGCGGCGGGTAGCCGCCGTCGCGGGTCACATCGGCCACGATGCGGCGCGCGAAGGGGAAAAGCTGGCGCGGGCACTCGATCAGCAGCAGCGGGTGCAGATGCTCCTGCGGCACGTTCTTGACCGAGAACACGCCCGCGTAGTCCAGCTCGGCCACGAACATGGTGGCGCCGCCGGCGGTGGAGGTGGCCGACAGCTTCAGCCGCACCTCGTAGCGGTCCTCGCCGCGGGGCTGGGCGTCGAGGTTCACCGACACCTTGATGTCCGGCTTCTCCTGGCTGGAGACCTGCGCCTGCGCGGCCACGTTCTCGAACGAGAGGTCGCGGACATACTGGGACAGGATCGAGATCTGCGGCTGCGGCTGAGCCTGGGCGGAATCGGACATGTGAACGGCCTCGCGATGCATTTTGCTCGGGTGGGCGAAAGTCGGGCGCAGGTCTAGCCCTTCGGGCGCGCGCCCGCAATCGCGGGGGCTTCGAAAGCGGTCAGGAGCGCCAGGGGGACGACGGGTCGGAGCGGGAGGACTCGGCGCCTGAGGCGCCAGACCGGGGGTCGCCGTCGGCGGGTTCGTAGTCGCCCTCGATCACATCGCCCGCGCCTGCGCCCGGGCCCGCTGCGGGGCCGGGACGATGCGACGGACCCGCGCCGAACCCGCCCGAGGTCGCCACCACCACCCGGCCGGAGCGCAGCCCCGCCGCCAGCCGCGCGGCCCCCCAGGCGATCAGCGCCGCGCGCACCGGCGGCAGCAGCAGCGCAAGGCCCATCGCGTCGGTGAAGAAGCCCGGGGTCAGCAGCAGCACTCCCGCCACCAGGATCATCGCGCCATGGGCGATCGGACCCGACGGGTCGTCCCCCTGCGCGACCGAGCGTTGCAGGGCCGCCATCGCCCCCCGCCCCTCGGCCCGCATCAGCGCCGTGCCCGCGAAGGCGGTCAGCAGCACGATGGCCAGCGTCGGCCACAGGCCGATCAGCCCGCCGACCTGGATGAACAGCGCGATCTCGATGATCGGCACGGCGACGAAGAGGGCGAAAAGCCACATCCCGGCGCGTCTCCTTTCCGCGGCGCTCCGCGTTGACGTCTGAAGGCGGCGCCCCCGGCGGGCCCGCGTCTGGTCCCGATATAGGCGCCCGGGGCGTCAAGTCCCAGCCCGGAGCGGTCCGGCGTCCGGTTTTCGCCGCCCGCTTTTCTCCCTCCGCCCGGCCGGATCGCCGCATGTGCGTTGGACTCCGCGGCCCGGGGCGCCTACATAGACCGGACACCCGCCCCGCGTCCGCGCGGCGGCGAACGCGGCTGGGTCCCCGGACGCCGCCCGCCCAACCGGACGACGCCGAGCGATATGGACGACATGACGCAACTGATCATCCTCGCCGCCATCGCGGTTTTCGTGCTCTGGCGCCTGAAGGGCGTGCTGGGAACGCGCACCGGGTTCGAGCGGCCGTCCGGCCCGACCTCGGCCCCCGCGCCCGAGCCGCGGCGCCGCGGCCCGGATTTCGAGGTGATCGACGGCGGCGCCGATCTGGACGCCGACATCGCCCGCGTGGCCGATGCCGACAGCGAATCCGCCGTGGCGCTGCGCCGGATGGCGGCGGCGGAGCCGGGCTTCCGCCCCTCCGAGTTCGTCGACGGCGCCCGCCAGGCCTATGAGATCATCCTCATGGCCTTCGAGACCGGCGACATTCCCGCGCTGCGCCCGCTCCTGTCCGACGAGGTGTTCGAGAGCTTCGCCGCCGCGATCCGCGCCCGCGAATCCGAAGGGCTGACGGTCGAGGCCCGCTTCGTCGGCGTGAAGGAGGCGCGGATCTTCTCCGCCATCTTCACCGAGGGCACGCGGGAGGCCGATATCGAGGTCCGTTTCGTGGGCGAGCTGGTCTCGGTGGTGCGCAACGCCGACCACCAGGTGGTGGAGGGCGACCCGACCGAGGTGCGCCGCCAGACCGACCTGTGGACCTTCACCCGCCGGATGGGCGCGGACGACCCGAACTGGGTGCTGACCGCCACCGGCGGCTGAGCGTCCGGGGTCGGGCCGCGTGGCCGGGAGACGCCGGCGCCGCGGCCTGAGCGCCCAGGACCTGGAGCTTTGGGGCCGGGTGGTGGCCGATGCGGCCCCTCTGCCCCGCGGCGGGCTGCGCTCCGGCGTGGCCCTGCCCGCCTCGCCGGAGCCGGGCGACAAGCGAGAGCCGCTCGCCGGTCTCGCGCCGCCGGAGCCGGAGCCGGAGACGCCCGCATCCTCGCCGCCGCCGGCTCGCCCCGCGCCCCGCATCCTTCGCCCCACCGGGACCAGCCGCGCGCCCGCCGCGCCGGCGCCGCTGCGCCCGCTGATCGACGGCTTCGACCCGGCCGCGGGGCTCGACCGCAACACCGCCCGCAAGCTGAGCCGCGGGCTGCGCCGCCCCGACGCTCGCCTCGACCTGCACGGCATGACCGCCGAGCGCGCCCACCGCGCCCTCATCCGTTTCATCCTGGCGGAGCGGAAGGCGGGCGCCCGCATGGTGCTGATCGTCACCGGCAAGGGCGGCCGCCGCCCGGTGGACGACGCCCCCTTCATGCCCGACCGGGTCGGGGTGCTGAAACACGCCGTCCCCCACTGGCTCGCCACCCACCCGCTGGAGGGCACGGTGGTCGGCGTCTACCCGGCGCATCAAAGCCATGGGGGGGCGGGGGCGCTCTACGTCTACCTCAAGAAGCCGCGCTGACGGCGGAGCGGCGAAACGGCGCCGCCCGAGACCCCGCCCCAGCGCCGCGCGGGCGCTGCGGATCCGCAGGCGCGCGGGTCGTCGCGCGGCTTCCGGACCGGGGGGTCAGATCCCCAGCACATCCATCATCGAAAACTCCCCCGGCCCCTTGTCCTGGCCCCAGACCGCCGCGCGCACGGCCCCTCGGGCGAACAGCATCCGGTCGGTGGCCACGTGGCGCAGGATCAGCCGCTCGCCCGCCCCCGCGAAGATCACGTCATGCTCGCCCACCACGTCGCCGCCGCGGATCGCCGAAAACCCGATGCTCCCCGCCTCCCGCGCTCCGGTGATGCCGTCGCGGCCCGAGACCTTCGCCGCCTCCAGCGCCACGCCGCGCCCCTCCGCCGCCGCCTCGCCCAGCATCAGCGCGGTGCCCGAGGGGGCGTCGACCTTGTGGCGGTGGTGCATCTCGACCACCTCGATGTCGAACTCCTCGCCCAGCGCGGACGCCACCTTGCGGGTCAGCGCGGTCAGCAGGTTGACCCCGAGGCTCATGTTCCCCGCCCGGATGATCGTGGCGTGACGCGCCGCGGCCCGGAAGGCGGCCAGGTGCTCCGGCTCGAACCCCGTGGTCCCGATCACATGCACGCAGCGCGCCTGCGCGGCCAGCCCGGCATGGGCGACCGAGGCGGCGGGCGAGGTGAAGTCCAGCACGGCGCGGGAGCGGGCGAAGGCCTCCAGCGGGTCGTCCTCCACCGTCACGCCGATGGCCTTGCCGCCCATCGCCTCGCCCAGATCGCGGCCGACCCAGTCGGCGCCGGGACGCTCGGTGGCGCCGGTCAGGACCATGTCGGGATGCTCGGTCACCGCCTTGACCAGCATCTGTCCCATGCGGCCGGAAACGCCGGTGACGGTGACGGGGATGGACATGGCGGAGGCTCCTGCGGTCGGGGACGGGGCTGGGCACGGGACGGGGTCGGACAGGCGCCTGACGCGCCCGGGCCGAAGCCCTAGCACCCGCGCCGCCGCCGCGGCAACGGCGCGCGGGCGGGCGAGGGGCGGGCGGCGGCGACTTGCCGGCCCGGCCGGGGCCATGGTTCACTCCCGGCCTCAGACGCAGGAGGTTTCGTGCCCGACCCCGACCACCGCCCCGATCCCGCCGCCGAAGCCCCCGACGCCGCCGGCGACCCCGAAGCCCGCATCGCCGCCGCCGTCGAGGCGCGGCGCGAGGCGCTGGTGGCCCTGACCCGGGACCTGGTCCGCATCCCCTCGGTCAACCCGCCGGGCGTGGACTACGCCGCTTGCGCGAAGCTGGTGGCGGATCACCTCTCGGCCCACGGCTTCGCCTGCGAGACGGTGCGGGCCGAGGGCGCGCCGGCGGATTCGGACCGTTTCCCCCGCCTCAACGTTCTGGCCCGCGCGGAGGGCGCCGGCCCGGGCCCCTGCGTGCATTTCAACTCCCATTACGACGTGGTCCCCCCGGGCGAGGGCTGGACCCGCGACCCCTACGGCGCGCAGGTCGAGGGCGGCCGGATCTACGGCCGCGGGACCTGCGACATGAAAGGGGGCCTCGCCGCCTCGATGATCGCGGCGGAGGTGCTGGCCGATCTCGGCGGCTGGCCGGGGGCCATCGAGGTCTCGGGCGTGGCGGACGAGGAATCGGGCGGCTTCGGCGGGGCCGCATGGCTCGCGCGGCAGGGCTTCTTCGCCGCCGGCAAGCAGGATCACGTCATCATCCCCGAGCCGTTCTCCCCCCACCGCATCTGCATCGGGCATCGCGGCGTCTGGTGGGGCCGGATCGAGACCTTCGGGCGGGTCGGCCACGGCTCCATGCCCTTCCTCGGCGACTGCGCGGTGCGCCATATGGGGGCGATCCTGCATGCGCTGGAGGTCGACTACATCCCCCGCATCGCCGAGCGGGTCACCGAGCTGCCGGTGACGCCGGAAGGCGCGCGGCGTTCCTCGCTCAACATCGCCACCCTGCATGGCGGGCAGCCGGAGCCGGAGGACGGCGGCTTTCCCGCCCCCAACGTGCCCGACCGCTGCGCGATGATCTTCGACCGTCGCCTGATCCCCGAAGAGAACCTCGCCGAGGCCAAGGCCGAGCTGGTCGCCCTGCTGGACCGCGTCGCGGCCGAGCGCGGCTTCCGCTACGAACTGACCGACCTGTTCGAGGTGCGCCCGACGCTGGCCGACGAATCCGGGCCGGTGGTGCGGGCGGTGTCGGGGGCCATCGCGAAGGACCTCGGCCGCAACGCGGAGATCGTGCTCAGCCCCGGCACCTACGACCAGAAGCATTTCGACCAGATCGGCGGGGTGCGCGATGCCATCGCCTACGGGCCGGGAGAGCTGGACCTCGCCCATCAGCCGGACGAGTTCGTGGAGATCGAGGACCTCGTGGCCTCCGCCCGCGTCATGGCCATCGCCGCCTGGCGGCTGCTGCACGGAACCGCGTGAAACGCCGCGCGCGGGCGGCGGCCGCCCGCGCCGGACGTTCCCCGCCCGTTCGCGGTTCGTGCGGGGTCTTCATCGTCTGCGAACGAACACTTCACCAACGCATAACCTAAACTCCTGAACAAGACGCCGCGCTCGAAATATATCTCGTTAAGACCCCCCCCGTACACACGGCTCATCCGAAATCGAGCCAGGGGTGGTTCTGAAATGAAAAAGCTTGTTCTGCTCGCCATCGCCGGTCTGCTCGGCGCCTGCACGTCGACGTCCTACAGCGAGACGCCTGAAGAGGTGCGCATTTCCTTCGGAGCGGGCGGCCTCGTCTATCCGATCTTCGATCGCTACGACGCCTGGCAGGACCAGGGCAAGAAGATCGTCATCGACGGCCAGGTGATTTCCGCCGACGCCTTCGCCGCCTTCGGCGCGGACAACGCCTGCTATACCGAGAACGCCGTGTTCTCGCCCCACGCCGCCAGCCATCTGGGCCTGGTGCGCAGCCAGGAATACACCGAGATGGTGGCCGAGCGTCTGCCGCCCGAGCTGAAGGAATGGTTCGAGCATCACCATTCCTACAACGACTGGATCGGGGTGGCGAACGTGTCCTTCGACATGCTGGTCGACATCTGGCCCGACGGCGCCTGCGTCGAGGATCCCCATTCCGCACGGGACCTTTGGCTGGAGCGCAAGGCCCGCCGCGCGGAGGAGCGGGTGGAACGCTGAGCGTCCGTCAAACGCCGCGCTTTCGGGAACCGCCGCGGGATGGCGCGCCCCGGGCTTGACCCGGGGCCTCTCGACGCCGGCCGCCCGCGCGAGGCCCCGGGTCAGGCCGGGGGCGCGCGGGCGGAGAGGTCCGCGCCCCCGATCAGGGCGGCCCGGCCCGGCCGCGGTCCTTCCGCGCCCGTTCTACCGGCCCTTGAACAACGACCCCAGCAGGCCGCGGACCAGCCGCCGGCCTTCGCGCGAGTTCAGCCCGTCGACCACGCCCTTGAGCAGCGACTCGCCCAGGCCCGCCGGTTCGCGGCCGCGCGAGGTGCGGGTCTGCGGAACACGGGTGGAGCGCGCGGTCCGCGCCGCCGCCTTCTCCGCCTTCTCCCGCGCCGCCTCCGCTTCGGCCTCCGCCTCGGCGCGCTCGGCCGCCTCGGCGGCGGCGTCGGCGCGGCGGGCGAGGATCTCGAAGGCGCTGTCCCGGTCCACGGCCTCGTCATATTTCCCCGCCACCGGCGAGGCGTCGCGCACGGCGGCCAGCCGCATCGGCTCCGCCGGGCCGAGGCGCGAGGCGGGGGGCCGGATCAGGGTGCGCTCGACCACCGAGGGCGCGCCCTTGTCCTGCAGGGTGGAGACCAGCGCCTCGCCGATGCCCAGCCCGGTCAACACCTCCATCGCCTCGAATTCCGGATTGGGGCGGAACGAATCGGCGGCGGCCTTCAGCGCCTTGCGGTCCCGGGGCGTGTAGGCGCGCAGCGCGTGCTGGATGCGGGAGCCGAGCTGCCCCAGCACCTCGTCCGGCACGTCCGCCGGGCTCTGGGTCACGAACCAGACGCCCACGCCCTTGGACCGGATCAGCCGCACCACCTGCTCCACCTTGTCGAGCAGCGCCTTGGGCGCGTCGTCGAACAGCAGATGCGCCTCGTCGAAGAAGAACACGAATTTCGGACGGTCAGGGTCCCCGACCTCCGGCAGTTCCTCGAACAGTTCCGACAGCAGCCACAGCAGGAACGCGGCGTAGAGCCGGGGCGAGGTGATCAGCCGCCGCGCCGCCAGCACGTTGACCCGCCCGCGGCCGTCGGGCTCCACCGTCATCATGTCGGCCAGCGACAGGGCGGGTTCGCCGAAGAAGCCGGCGGCGCCCTCGTTCTCCAGCACCAGCAGCCGGCGCTGGATGGCGCCGATCGAGGCCTTGGAGACCAGGCCGTAGCGGGTCGACAGCTCCTGCGTCCGGTCGGCGGCGGCGACCAGCAGCGATTGCAGGTCCTTGAGGTCGATGAGCAGCAGCCCCTCGTCATCCGCCAGCCGGAACAGGACGTTGAGCACGCCCTCCTGGGTGTCGTTCAGCTCCAGCAGCCGGGCGAGCAGCAGCGGCCCCATCTCCGACACCGTGGCGCGGATCGGGTGGCCGTCCTCGCCGAACATGTCCCAGAACACCGCCGGCACGGCGGCGGGCGCAAGCTCTCCCATCCCGATGCGCGCGGCGCGCTCCTCCAGCTTGGGCCAGGCCTTCTGCGCCGGCCCGCCGGGCTGGCACAGGCCGGTCAGGTCGCCCTTCACATCCGCCAGGAACACCGGGGAGCCGGCGTCCGAGAACGCCTGCGCGAGGATCTGGAGCGTGACGGTCTTGCCCGTGCCGGTCGCCCCCGCCACCAGCCCGTGCCGGTTGGCGTAGCGCAGGCGCAGGGTCTGGGGGCGATCCGCCTCCGGCCCGCCGCCGCCGATGAAGATGCTGTCCGCGTCCGTGCTCATGTGCCTTCCCCCGCGCCGTCGGGGGCCGCCCCCCTGCGCGACCTTGGCGCCCCGCGGCCCGGGTCTCAACCGCCGCCGCGCCTTCCATCCTGCGAGCGACGTTTTTGCGAAAAACCTTCGGCGCCGCAAAAAACCGTGTCACACTTTCCGATCATGTCTTTTCAACGGAGGGCCCGGCCGTGGCTGAGACCGCATCCAACAAACTATCGCTCACCGCCAAGGTGATGATCGGCATGGGCCTCGGCCTTCTGGTCGGCCTGATCTTCAACGCCATCGGCTCGCCCTTCATCGACGAACACATCGTCGGCGGCCTGTTCGCGATGATCGGCAAGATGTTCGTCAACGCGCTCAAGATGCTGGTGGTGCCGCTGGTGGTGTTCTCGCTGATCTGCGGCGTGGCCGGGATTGGAGACATCCGGGTGCTGGGGCGGGTCGGGGGCCGGTCCTTCGGGCTCTACCTGCTGACCACGGCCGTCGCCATCGCGGTGGCCATCGTCATCGCGCTGGTGGTGGGGCCGGGCAAGGGCTTCGACATGACCGGGGTCGACACCTCCGGCGTCTCGGCCAAGGAGGCGCCGACGGTCTGGAACGTCTTCGCCTCCATCGTGCCGACCAATCCGGTGGCGGCGCTGGCCCAGGGCGAGATGCTGCAGATCATCTTCTACGTCATCGTGGTGGGCGTCGCGGCGCTGATGCTGGGCGAAAAGTCCAAGGGCTTCGTCGCCGCCTGCGAATACATGAACGAGCTGATGATGAAGGTGGTCGGCATCGTCATGGCCTTCGCCCCCATCGGCGTGTTCTGCCTGATCGCCAAGGTGTTCGCGGAGCAGGGGATCGGGCTGTTCCTGCCGGTGCTGGCCTATGTGGGCACGCTGACCGCGGCGCTGCTTCTGCACCTGTTCGTCACGCTGATGCTGTTCCTGAAGGTGTTCTCGGGGCTCGACCCCTTCACCTTCATGAAGAAGATCCGGCCGGCGCAGATCTTCGCCTTCTCCACCGCCTCGTCCAACGCCACCATCCCGGTGACCTATCGCTGCGCGACGGAGCGGATGGGGGTCAACACCTCGGTCGCCTCCTTCACCATCCCCTTCGGCGCCACCATCAACATGGACGGCACCGCGATCATGCAGGGCGTGGCGACGGTGTTCCTGGCCAATGTCTACGGCATCGACCTCGGCGTCGGCGGTTACCTGACGGTGATCGCCATGGCGGTGCTGGCCTCCATCGGCACCGCGGGCGTGCCGGGGGTCGGGCTGGTGATGCTGACCATGGTGCTGGGCCAGGTCGGGCTGCCGATCGAGGGCATCGCCCTGATCCTCGGCGTGGACCGGCTGATGGACATGATCCGGACCGCGGTGAACATCACCGGCGACGCCGTGGTGACCTGCATCGTCGCCAAGGGCGAAAAGCAGATGGACCTGGCGACCTTCGCCGATCCCGACGCCGGCGTGATGTCGGGGAACGAGCTGGACATCGACCCGACCGCCGAGGCGAAGCTCGCCGATTACGCCCGGCCGCATCCCGGCGAGTGATCCGCGGCGGCGCGGAACCGGGGGCCCGGCGGCGACGCCGGGCCCTTTTCCGTGCGCTCAGCCGGTGTAGACGGGCGCCCGCTTCTCAAGGAAGGCGCGCAGCCCTTCGGCGAAATCCGGGCTCTGGGCGCAGA
This sequence comes from Pseudomonadota bacterium, assembly GCA_036154955.1. Classification (GTDB taxonomy): domain Bacteria; phylum Pseudomonadota; class Alphaproteobacteria; order Rhodobacterales; family Rhodobacteraceae; genus Albimonas. Next base: position 92,393 of record JAYZWL010000060.1, read on the forward strand.
GCACCTGGTTGCGGTTCTCGATCCCCATCGCCGCCTCCAGCGAGGCGGCGTCGACCGCGTGGCCCAACCCCTCCTTGGTCAGGCGCAGGCCCATGGGCGAGGCGCGGAGCATGTCGGCCACGTAGCCCTCGCCGACCTCCTCCAGCCTGTCGTCGGGCACGACCTCCGAGACCAACCCCGTCGCCAGCGCCCGCGGGGCGTGGATGAAACGGCCGGTGAGCATCAGCTCAGAGGCGACCGAGACCCCGACCAGCCGCGGCAGGAAATAGCTGACCCCCATGTCGCAGGACGAGAGGCCGAGCTTGATGAAAGCGGCGTTCATCCTGGCGCTCTCGCCCGCCACGCGGATGTCGGCGGCCAGCGCGAAGGCGAAGCCGCCGCCCGCCGCGGGGCCGTGGACCAGCGCCAGAATCGGCTGCGGACAGCGGCGCATCTTGATGTAGACCCCGGCCAGCAGGCCCTGGAAGCCGAAGCCGCCGCCGAAGGGCTCGTCGGACTTGTTGCGGCCCGAGCGTTCCTTGATGTCGAGCCCGGCGCAGAAGGCCCGGCCGGCGCCGCGCATCACCACCACGCGGGTCTCCCGGTCGGTTGCCAGCGCGCCGAAATAGGCGTCCAGCTCCTCGGCCATCTTCAGCGAGATGGCGTTGAGCTGGTCGGGCCGGTTCAGCGTCAGCCAGTCGGCGCGGCCGCGCTTCTCGACGGTGAAGGTGGTGTAGGCGGTCATGCAGGGGGCTCCCGGGGTCGCGCCGGTCTGGGAAAGCCGGCTTTCTCAGGCGACCTTACCATTCCGCTGGGCGGAACCGCCAGCGCGGCGTAAACCTCACGTTAACCATGGCGGGGGCGGGATGAGGGCCCTGCTTCCGACCCCGGATCCCCCGATGCGCCTCGCCCTCGTCCTGCTCTGCCTGCTGCTCGCGGGCTGCGACACCCCCTCCCCCCGCTATCTGGGGGCGGAGCGGATGGACGTGACCCATGAGGGCGTGGACTACATCGTCTACCGGATCGACGACCGGGTGCAGGTGATCCGCCTCGGCTCCGCGCTCGGCGTGCCGCCGGAGGCGCTGGTGCGCGGCTTCCGGCAGGCCGCGCGGCAGGCCACGGGCTGCCGGATCCACAAGGTTTACACCGGGTTCCAGGTGTCGGTGATCGACCTGCGGCTGCTCTGCGGCCGGACCCCGGCGGAAGCGGCGGAGGACGACGACGACCAGCCGCTTCCCCCCGCCCGGCCGGCGCCGCAGCCGGCCGCGCTCAGCCCGCCCGGGCGGGGCGCGTCTTCTTCGCCGGCTTGAACGGGGCCATGCCGGCGCGGGCCAGCGCGTCGGCGCGCTCGTTCTCCGGGTGGCCGGCATGGCCCTTCACCCATTTCCACACGACCTTGTGGCGGGCCTGCGCCTCGTCCAGCCGTTGCCAGAGGTCGACGTTCTTCACCGGCTTGCGGTCCGCGGTCAGCCAGCCGTTGCGCTTCCAGCCGCGCATCCAGCCGGTGACGCCGCCTTTCACATAGTTGGAATCCGTCACCACCGTCACCGCCACCGGACGGCCCAGCGCCTCCAGCGCCGAGATGGCGGCCATCAGCTCCATCCGGTTGTTGGTGGTGTCGGGGGCCCCGCCGGAGAGCTCCTTCTCCTTCACCACGGCGCCGTCGACGCTGGCGACCAGCAGCGCGCCCCAGCCCCCCGGCCCCGGATTGCCGGAGCAGGCCCCGTCGGTATAGGCGAAATAATCGGCCATCGCGTCAGGCCCTTTCCATGGCGAGCCGCAGGCCAAGCCCCGCGAAACAGGCGGCGAAGACCCGGCGCATCCAGCGCATCGCGGCCTCCGATCCCAGGATCCAGGCCCGCGCCCGCGCGGCGAACAGGCCGTAGAGCGCGAAGACCCCGGCCGTCATTCCGGTGAAGACCAGCCCCAGCCCCGCCATGGTCGCGGTGGCGCCGGGGGCGGAGGCGTCGACGAATTGCGGCAGGAAGGCCGCGAAGAAGATCGCGAGCTTGGGGTTCAGCAGGTTGATCAGCACCCCGCGCAGGGCGATGCGGCGGGCGGACCGTTCGGCCACCGGGCCGGGTTCGGCCATCGCGCCCGTCTCGCGCAGGGTCTGCCAGGCCATCCACAACAGGAACGCCGCGCCCGCGTATTTCACCGCGTCGAACAGCAGGGACGAGGCGTGCAGCAGCGCGGCCAGCCCCGCCAGCGCCGCCGCCATGTGGACCAGCACCGCTGCGGTGCAGCCCGCCACCGCCGCCAGCGCCGCCCCCCGCCCGCGGGCGAGCCCGCAGCCGATGGTGTAGATCGCGCCCGTGCCGGGGATCATCACCACGACCAGCGCGGTGAGCAGGAATTCGGGGGTGATCATGAGGCGTCTCCGGCGCGGCGGGCGAAGGCGAGCAGAATGCCGGTCTCGGACCCGTCGCGGCCGGTCTCGCGCCCGGTTTCGATGTCGACAGCGACGAACCCGGCCGCTTCCAGCAGCGCGCGCAGGGCGGGGTCGGAGATGTAGCTGTAGCGGCGGCCGAGCCGGTCGCGATGCTCGCCCTCGCCCTCCTTGAGGCCGAGGAACAGCACGCCCCCGGGGCGCAGGGCACGGGCGATCCGGGCCAGCGCGTCGGGCCAGGCGGCGAGCGGGGCGTGCAGCAGGCTGAAGCTGACCCAGACGCCGTCATGGGCGGCCGTCTCGTCCAGGTCCTCGAACCGGCCGAGCTCCGCCGGCACGCCGCGGGCGCGGGCCTGCGCGACCAGCCCTTCGGAGGCGTCGAGCGCGCGCACCTCCAGCCCCGCCGCCATCATCGCCGCTGCCCAGTGCCCGGCGCCGCAGCCCAGATCCAGCGCCCGCCCCCCATCCGGCATCGCCGCGAGGAAGCGGCCGAAGGACCCCTGCTCGCTGCGCGCGTGATCGCGCGGGCGGGACCAGGCGTCGTATTCCTCGGCGTGCGTGTCGTAATAGGCGAGGGTCTCCGCGTCCGCGGTCTTCCCGCTCATCCGGCGTCGGCCGGCATGCGCAGGATGCGCGGCGGCTTGAACTCGACCCGCTCCACCGCCGTCTCCACGATCTCCACGGTCACGTCGTAGCGGGCGCGGAAGGCGTCGAGCACCTCCTCCACCAGCACCTCGGGGGCGGAGGCGCCGGCGGTGACGCCGACCCGGGTCACGCCCTCGATCGAGCGCCAGTCGATGTCGCCGGCCCGCTGCACCAGCTGGGAATAGGCGCAGCCGGCCTTCTTGCCGACCTCCACCAGCCTCCGGGAGTTGGAGGAGTTCGGCGCCCCGATCACCAGCAGCGCGTCAATCTTCGGCGCGATCTCCTTCACCGCCTCCTGGCGGTTGGTGGTGGCGTAGCAGATGTCCTCCTTGTGCGGGCCGACGATGGCGGGGAAGCGGGCGCGCAGGGCCGCCGCGATCTCCGCCGTGTCGTCCACCGACAGGGTGGTCTGGGTCACGTAGGCCAGCCGCGCGGGGTCGCGCACGTCCAGCCCCGCCACGTCGGCAGGCGTCTCCACCAGCAGCACCTCGCCGTCAGGGAGCTGGCCCATGGTGCCGATGGTCTCGGGGTGGCCCTCATGCCCGATCATCACGATCTGGAGGCCCTTGGCGGCGTGGCGCTCGGCCTCGATATGCACCTTGGAGACCAGCGGGCAGGTGGCGTCGACGAAGAGCATCCTGCGCGCCTCAGCCGCCGCGGGCACCGACTTGGGCACCCCATGGGCGGAGAATACCACCGGCCGGTCCGGGGGGCATTCGTCCAGCTCCTCCACGAACACCGCGCCCTTGTCGCGCAGCCCGTCGACCACGTAGCGGTTATGCACGATCTCGTGGCGCACGTAGACGGGCGCGCCCCATTTCTCCAGCGCCATCTCGACGATCTTGATCGCCCGGTCCACGCCGGCGCAGAAGCCGCGCGGGGCGGCGAGCAGGATGTGCAGCGGGGGCGGCGTCTGGGCGGTCATCTCGGGCCTCCTGATCGGCCAAGGGCGGGGGCGGTCCGGCCCGCGCCGCGTCGGGCCCAGACCTAGCCGCAAGGGGGCCGCGCATCAACCGCGCGACCCGCCGCGGCCCGTCCTCACGCGCTGTTGAGCGACGGAGACCGGGGCGCCGCCCCGTGGCAGAAATGCGCGCAGGCCCCGCCCGACTGTCGCCGCATGCCGCCTGCACGGAGTAGAACGGGGACGCCGGACGATTCCGGCCCCCGTCCGGACCCGCCCGCCGCCCCCGCCGCCTTCGCCGGAGACCCGATGCGATTTCTGACCCGCAGCCTCGTCGGCGCCTTGCTGACCGTCCTGACCCTGGGCCTGGTGGCGCTGGGCCTGTGGCGGATGCAGACGGCGAGCCAGGAGGCCCAGGGCCGCGGCGGGCGCCCCGGCCTCGCCTCCGAACGGACCTTCGCGGTGGAGGTGGTGTCGGTGGAGCCCGGGCGCCTGTCGCCGGAACTGCGCGCCTGGGGCGCGATCGAGAGCGCGCGGCGCCTCGAGCTTCGCCCCGCCCGCGCCGGCGTGCTGTCGGAGATGTCGCCCGCCTTCCTCGACGGCGGCGCGGTGCAGGCGGGGGAGATCCTGTTCCGCATCGACCCGGCCGACGCCGAATCCGACCTGCGCCGGGCCGAAATCGCGCTGGACGAGGCGCGGACCGAGCGCGACGCGGCCGACGCGGCGGTGGCCCTGTCGATCCGCGACCTTGCGGCGGCGCGGGACCAGCGGGAGCTGCGCGCCTCCGCGGCCGAGCGTCAGGCGGATCTGGGCCGGCGCGGGGTCGGGGCCGCGGCGACGGCGGAGGTGGCGGACCTCGCGCTCGCCGCCGCCGAGCAGCAGGTGATCTCGCGCGAGCAGGCCCGCGCGGCGGCGGAGGCGCGGGCGGCGCAGGCGGGGATCGAGCTCGCCCGCGCCGACCTCGCCCGCGCCGACGCCGCCCGCGCGCTGGAGGAAACCGTGCTGCGCGCCCCCTTCGACGGGTTGGTGACCGAGGTGGCGGCGGTGCTGGGCCGCCGGGTCTCGGTCAACGAGAAGCTGGGCGCGCTGGTGGACCTGACCCGGCTGGAGGCGGCGATCCGGGTGACCAACGCCGAATTCGCCCGGCTGGTGGACGAGGCCGGCCGGCTGCGCCCGCTGCGCGCCCGCGTGGCGCTGGCGCGGGCCGGCGACGGGACCGAAGGCGGCGCGAAGCCGGGGGCCGAGGCCGCGGTCGCCGCCGGCCGGCTGGTCCGCGCGGGCGCCGCCACCGGCGCGGCGGGGACCGGGCGCACGCTCTATGTCCGGCTGGATCCGGAGGCGGGGGCGCTGATGCGCGAGGGGGACTTCGTCTCCGTCGCGCTGGAGGAGCCGGCGCTGGACCGGGTGGCCTCGCTTCCCGCCGCCGCCGCGACCGAGGACGGGCGGGTGCTGGTGGTCAACGCCGACGAGCGGCTGGAGGAGCGCCGGCTCACCATCCTGCGGCGGGAGGGCGACGCGCTGGTGGTCGCCGACGCGCCCTGGGGCGCGCGGATCGTGGCGATCCGCAAGCCGCAGCTCGGCCCCGGGGTGAAGGCGCGGGTGGCCGCGAGCGGGCCGGAGGCGCGCCGCGCCGCGGAACGCGCCGGCGCCCCCGCCGCCGGCCTGGGCGCGGGGGAGGCGCGGGGCGGATCGGGCGACGCGGCGGAGGCGGAAAGCGCGGATCTGGTGTCCCTGACGCCCGAACGGCGCGCGGCGCTGGCCGACCGGGTGCGCGCCGACGCCCGGCTGGGCGACGACGCCCGCTCCCGCCTGCTGGACCGGCTGGCGGACCCGATGGTGCCGCGCCGCATGGTCGAGCGGCTGGAGGGCGGCGAGGCCGGCCGCCCCGCCCGCCCGGCGCCGTCGGACGGGTGATCCCGATGGCTCCGCCGCCTCGCCCTCCCGATCGCGCCTCCGCCCGCCTGCCGCGCCGCCCCGGCGTGCTGGGCTATTTCGTGCGCCACAACACCGCCGCCAACCTGCTGATGGCGCTGATGCTGCTGTTCGGGCTTTACGGCGCGCAGAACCTGCGGATGCAGCTGACGCCCGACATCCCGCAGAACCGGGTGCAGGTGAAGGTCGCCTGGGACGGCGCGGGGCCCGAGCAGGTGGACGGCGCCGTCATCGCCCTGCTGGTCCCGCCGCTGCAGGCGCTGGACGGGGTGGACCGCATCCGCTCCTCCGCGCAGGACGGCTCGGGGACAATCATCGTGGACTACGAGCCCGGCGTGAACATGGCGGAGGCGGGGGAGGCCGCGTCCTCCGCCGTCTCCGCGGTCGGCGGGTTGCCCGACGGCATGGACCGGCCCTCGGTCCGGCGGCTGGTCTGGACCGACAAGGTGACCGACGTGGTGATCCACGGGCCGGTCGGACACGACCAGATCGGGCGGCTGGCCACCGAATTCTCCGACCGGCTGCGCGCCGCGGGGCTGGCGCGGGTGGCGCTGCTGGGCGCGCCGCCCCACGCCGTCCGGGTCTCGGTCCCGGAACGGGAGCTGGTGCGCCATGACCTGACCGTGGCGGAGGTCGCCGCCGCCGTCGCCGACGCCGCGCGCACCGATCCGGGCGGGCGCACCGCCTCGGGAACCCGCGTCTCCACCGGGGCGGAGCGGCGCACCATCGAGGAGCTGGGCGACGTGGTGGTCGGCGCCGACGCCGACGGCGAACGCCTGCGCCTGCGCGACATCGCGCGGATCGAGGACGAGGGCGCCCGCACCGGCCGCCGCTATTACGTCGGCGATCAGGCCGCGGCCGTGGTCGCGGTCAGCCGCAACGAGATGGGCGACGCGGTCGAGATCATGCAGCGGGTCCGCGCCATCTCGGAGGAGATGGCCCCGACCCTGCCCGCCGGCGTGCGCTTCGACTTCGTCTCCTCCCGCGTCGAGGTGGTGGAGGAGCGGCTGGCGCTGCTGCTCGACAACGCCGCCACCGGCATGGCGCTGGTGCTGGCGGTGCTGTTCCTGTTCCTCAACGCCCGCACCGCGATCTGGGTGTCGGCGGGGATCCCGATTTCGCTGCTGTTCGCCGCCGGCATGATGTGGGCCTTCGGGCTGAGCCTGAACCTCGTGACGCTGTTCGCGCTGATCCTGACGCTGGGCATCGTGGTGGATGACGCGATCGTGGTGGGCGAGCATGCCGACGACCTGGCGCGGCGCCGGCGGCTGAGCCCCGCGGCGGCGGCGGAGCAGGCGGCGCGGCGCATGGCGGCGCCGGTGATCTCGGCCGGGCTGACCACGGCCATCGCCTTCACCGGCCTGCTCGCCATCGGCGGCCGTTTCGGCAAGATGCTGGAGGGGCTGGCCATCGTCGTGGCCATGGTGCTGCTGGCGAGCCTGGTGGAAAGCCTGCTGGTCCTGCCCAACCACATGCGCCACGCGCTGGGCAAGGGCGTGCGGGGCGTTGGGACGGTCGCGGGACGCAGGCGGACCGACTGGGCCGACATCGCCTCGTCCCGCGTCAACCGCGGCTTCGACGCCCTGCGCGACCGCGCCTTCCGCCCGGCCGTCGTCGCCCTGACCCGGCTGCGCTGGCCGGCGCTGGGCCTCGCCTTCGCCCTGCTCGCCTTCGCCGCGGCCCAGCTTCAGACCGGCGCCCTGCCCTGGAGGTTCTGGCATTCCCCCGACCGCGCCTCCGTCGCCGGCAACATCGCCATGCTGTCGGGGGCGGAGCGGGAGGACACGCTCGCCCAGCTTCGCCAGGTGGAACGCGCCATCGAGGAGACCGGCAAGGAGTTCGAGGCCCGCTACGGCGCCGATCCGGTCCGCTTCGTGCTGGGGCAGGTCGGCGGCTCCGCCGGGCGCGGGCTGGCGGTGGAGGACAGCAAGGAGCCCTGGCAGCTCGCCTCCGTCTCGGTGGAGCTGTCGGACCCCGACGAGCGGCCCTATTCCTCCTGGGAATTCCTCGGCGAGGTGCAGAAGCGCATCGTGCGGGCGCCGCTGACCGAGGTGGTCACCTTCCGGGGCCTCGGCGGCGGGCCGGGGGAGGACTCGATCTCCATCGAGCTGTCCGGCGCCGAGGCGGAGGAGCTGAAGGCCGCCTCGGAGGCGTTGCAGCAGGCGCTGGCCGATTATCCCGAGGTCTCGGCGCTTGAGGACAACCTCGCCTATGACAAGACCGAGCTCTTGCTGGAGATCACGCCGCTGGGCGAGGCGCAGGGCCTGACCGCGGAGGCCATCGGCCGGGTGCTGCGCAACCGCCTGACCGGGGTGAAGGCCGCGGAATTCGCGGTGGAGGGGCGCACAGGGACCATCACCGTCCGCCTGCCGCAGGAGGAGCTGACCGCCGATTTCCTCGCCCGCACCCGCATCCTGACCCCGTCGGGCGACTGGGCGCCGCTGAGCGAGCTGGTCGCCGTCTCCTCCCGCCCCGGCTTCGGGGTGCTGCGCCGGGTGGACGGGGTGATGTCGGTGACCCTGACCGGAGAGCTGTCGGAGGACGACCCCGACCGCGCCGCCCTGGTGGAACGCGACCTGCGCGAGCGCATCCTGCCCGGCATCGCCGAACGCTACGACATCCGTTACGACCTGTCGGGCCTCGCCAAGCAGGAGCGCGCCTTCCTTGCCGACGCCGAAATGGGCTTCGCGCTGGCGCTGGCCGGGATCTACCTTGTGCTGGCCTGGGTCTTCGCCTCCTGGTCGCGGCCGCTGACCGTGCTGGCGGTCGTGCCTTTCGGGCTGGTCGGGGCGGTGTGGGGGCATGTCTGGATGGGCGTGCCGATGACGCTTTATTCCGTGGTCGGGCTGATCGGCATGTCAGGGATCATCATCAACGATTCCATCGTGCTGGTGACCACGATCGACGAATACGCCCGCGGCCGCGCCCTTCGGCCCGCGCTGATCGATGCGGTCTGCGACCGGTTCCGCGCCGTGACCCTGACCACGCTGACCACCGTGCTCGGCCTCGCGCCGCTGCTGACCGAAACCTCGTCCCAGGCGCAGACCCTGCTGCCCACGGTGGTCACGCTGTGCTTCGGCCTGGGCTTCGGCTTCTTCCTGGTGCTGCTGGTCACGCCCGCGCTGGTGCTGGCGCAGCGGGACGTCGGGCGGGCGCTGACCTCGGCCCGGCGGATGACGGCGCTGGCGCTGGGCCGGCGCCGGGCGAAACGGCTGGGCGCGCCCTTGGGATGAGCCCCCCTGCGGCCGCCGGTTTGTTGCGCCCGGCGCCACAATCCCGCCTGAATTCGATAAAGCCGATGTGTCTGCGCATTGCGCTTTTCTGAGCGTCACGTATCGGTGATGCTCTCCTTGCCCCCGGCCCCCGCCGGGACGAGCCGCGATGCCGGAGGTCCGTCGGACACGCATGGCCGAGAAGATGACGACATTCGTCTGGCGCCATTCCGCGCGCGACCAGATCCTGATGCTCGTCCTGACCATCTGCAGCTTTCCGATCATCTGGATCTCGCTGGAGCTGCCCAAGCGGATCATCAACGACGCCATCGGCGGCGAGGATTTCCCGCGCGAGCTGTGGAGCTTCCAGCTTGACCAGACCGACTACCTGATCGCGCTCTGCGCCGCCTATCTGGCGGCGATCACCGCGAACAACGCCATCAAATACGTCCAGAACCTGCATCGCGGCATCCTGGGCGAGCGCATGTTGCGGCGCATGCGCTTCGATCTGTTCCGGCGGGTGATGGGGCGGCCGCTCAGCCGGCTGCGCACCACCTCGCCGGGCGAGCTGGTGCAGATGATCTCCGCCGAACTGGCGCCGATCGGCGACTTCATCGGCGCGATCCTCGCCACGCCGGTCAGCCAGGGCGGCAGCTTCCTCGTCTATCTCGGCTTCATCCTGGCGCAGAACACCTATATCGGCCTCGCCGCGCTCTGCCTCTATCCGGTGCAGGCCTGGCTGATCCCCAAGCTTCAGGCCAAGGTCGTGGCGATGATCCGGGTGCGGCTGGCCAATATCCGCGCCATGGCCCGGGAGATCGACGAAAGCATCGACGCGGCGACCGAGCTGCGCGGGCTGCGGGCCCGGCGCTGGCATATGGCGATCGTGTCGCGCCAGCTTTACGACAATTACAAGATCCGCCGCCGGATCTTCATCCTGAAGTTCCTGATCAAGTTCGTGAACAACGTCGCCAATCACCTGACGCCGTTCTTCATCTTCCTGATCGGCGGGTATTTCGTGATCCACGGGCAGCTCAACATCGGCGCGCTGACCGCGGTGCTGATCGCCTACAAGGACCTGGCCGCGCCGTGGAAGGAGCTGCTGCGCTTCTACCAGGACTATTCCGACATGTCGGCGCGCTACACCTCGATCATGGAGAACTTCGACGAGGACGGCGAACCCGAGCCCCTGCTCGACCGCGCCCCCGTCGGCCGGCACGCGCTGGCGCTGAAGGACGCGCCGGTGGACGGGCTGAGCGCGCCGGTCACCTGCCACGCCCCCGCCGGCGCGATGACCGCGGTGGTGTGCGAGGACGCGGCCGCGCGCTCCGCGCTGCTTCAGGCGCTGTCGGGGCTGGGGGACGACGCGCCGCGGCGCTGGACGGCCTCGACCGAGGTGCTCTACCGCGCCTCGGTCTACGTGCCCGCCGATCCGCGGATCTTCACCGGCTCGATCCGCTCCAACCTGCTGCACGGCCTGCTGTTCCGGCCGGTGGAGCTGGTGGAGTCGCCCGAACGCGCCATCCGCGGGCGGGAAGCGCAGCTGACCGGCGCGCCGGAGGACGACACCGAGGACAACTGGATCGACGCCGCGGAATCCGGCTACGACGACCTGGAGGCGGTGGAGACCCGGATGCTCGACCTCGTGCGGCTGATGGGGATGGAGGACGACCTCTACATGATCGGCCTCGGCTGCCGGCTCGACATGTCCCGGCAGGCGCCGCTGGCCGACAAGCTGCTGGAGCTGCGCGCGGCCATCGCCGGCTCCGAGTCTCTGGCTGAGATGCGGCGCGATTTCATCGACGTGCTGGACGAGGACGCCTACGCCCCCAACGCCACCCTGGCGGAGAACCTGTTCTTCGGCCTGCCGCTCGACCCCGAGATGACCTGGGCCGACTATGCCGGCGACCGGGCCGTGCAGCGCGCGCTGGACGACGCCGGCGTCAAGGTGATGCTGGTGGAGGTCGGGCTCGACCTCTGCGACACGCTGATCTCGCTGTTCGAAGGGGTCGCGGCGGACAGCGACCTGTTCAAGCGTTACGGCCTGTTCCCGCGGGCGGAGACGCCGGCGATCGAGGCCATCCTGCGCAAGTCCCGCGCCCGGGGACCGGCGCGGCTGAACCGGGCCGAACAGGCGCGGATGCTGGCCATCGCCTTCGCCTACAACTCCGCCCGCTACCGCCTGGGCGTGATGCGGGAGTCGGAGCGGGTGGAAGCCCTGCTCGCCGCCCGCCCCCGGGTCCGCGCGGCGCTGAAGGACGATCCGCGCTTCGCCGGCTTCGATCCCGACGCCTACCATCCGGCGATGAGCATCGCCGAGAACATCTTCTTCGGCCCCGGCCGGGTCGACCGGCGCGACAGCTGGCAGCCCTTCAAGTCCGAGATCGACGCGCTGGTGGAGGACCGCGGCCTGCGCGGCCTGATCCTGCGCGCCGGCGTCGACCAGCAGCTCGGCGACAACGGGGTGACGCTGAACGCCCTGCAGCGGCGCAAGCTGGGGCTGGCGCGGGCGCTGATCAAGCGGCCGGCCGCCATCGTGCTGGACGGGCTGGCGATGACGGAAAGCGGTCCCGACCGGGCGCTGCGCGACCTGCTGCGGCGCGAGCTGGACGGCGGCGCGCTGATCTGGGGCGCGGCCTCGGAGGCGGGGGCCGAGCAGGCGGAACACGTGATCCGAGTCGACGCGGCCGGTCAGGTGAGCCAAGGTTGCGGACCGGCGGCGGACGACGCCGCCGGCGCCCGCGGAGTTGACGGAGGTTCGGATGCAGGCTGATAGTGTCCGGGCGGCGCGGGATGGGGAGGTCGCCGAGTGAAGTTCGAGGCAGAGGTCAACGCGCTCCAGCGCACGCCCATGTTCCAGGGCGTCGATCCCTCGCGCCTGCGCCTTCTGGCTTTCATGGGCGAGGACCGGACCTTTCGGGACGGAGAGTTGATCGTGCGCCAGGGCGAGACCTCCGACAGCGCCTACCTGATCCTCTCCGGCAAGGCCGACGTGATCGTGGAATTCGGGGGCGCGTCCTCGGTGGTGGCCCAGCTCGGTCAGTCCGAGGTGTTCGGCGAGATGGCCATGCTGTGCGAGACCCCGCGCACCGCCACCGTCCGCGCCAAGGGCGAATTGCGCACCCTGTTGTTCGAGCGCGAGGGCATGCTGCGGCTGCTGCGCGAGTTCCCGGAGATGGCGATCGAGATGTCGCGTTCGCTGGCGCAGCGGCTGGAACGCACGACGATGGAGCTCGCCCGCCTGCGCGCCAACGCCGCCGCGGACGCCTCTTCGGCGGGCGCATGACGCCGGACGGCGGCGACCCCGCATCCGAGGCGCTGCGCCTGACGCTATGGGGCGTCGGCGGATCGGCGCCCACGGGCCGGGCGGACCGGGCCGGGTTCGGCGGCGACACCGTGTGTTTCGAGATCCGGCGGGAACGGGACGGGACGGCGGACGCGAAGGCGCTGGTCATCGACCTCGGCTCCGGCGCGCGGGACCTCGGCCGGGCGCTGGCGCGGGAGGCTGCGGCGGAGGGGCGGCCGGCGGAAGCCGACATCCTGATCTCGCACCTGCATCTCGACCATATCGTCGGCGCGCCGTTCTTCGCGCCCTTCTACCAGGCCGACGCCCGGCTGGCGCTGCGCTGCGGCCTGCATGCCGACCCCGACGAGACGCGGGAGGCGCTGCGCACCTTCGCCTCGCCGCCCTATTTCCCGATCAAGCCGCTGGGCGCCGCGCATGTGGCCTGGTCCAGCTTCGTGCCGGGCGAGACCATCGAGGCGGCGGGACTTCGGGTGCGCACCCTCGCGCTGAACCATCCCGGCGGCTGCTGCGGCTTCCGCGTCGAAAGCCCGGCCGGCGACATCTGCGTGATCGGGGACCATGAGCAGGGCGTGCCGCAGATCGATGCGGCGGTGGAGGCGTTCGTGCAGGGCGCCGCGCTGATGCTGTTCGACGCCACCTATTGCGACAGCGAACTCCACGCCCATCGCGGCTGGGGGCATTCGAGCTGGCAGCAGGGCGTGGCGCTGACCGAGGCCGCGGGCGTGGGGCGGGCCCTGCTCTACCATCATCAGCCGGAGCTGGACGATACGGAGCTTGCGGCGCGCGAGGCGGACGCGACGGCGGCCTCGGACCGGGTGCGCTTCGCCCGCCAGGGTCAGGTCTGGCGGGTGAAACGCGGGTTGGCCGGGCCGGCCTGATCCTCCGGCCCGGGCCTGGCGCGCGGTCGCGCGGGCCTCAGGCGGCCCTGCGGCGACGGCGCGCGACGCCCAGCGCGCCGAGCCCGGCCAGCAGCAGCGGCGCGGCGGCGGGCAGCGGCACCTCGGAGGACGGCGGCGGCGCGACGACGGTGTTCCAGCCCTCGGTCATCGCGGTCTGGAAGGCGTTGAAATGTTCCGCCGAGTTGGAGTTCAGGATCCAGTTGATGTCCATGGACACGATCACCGAACCGGTCCCGGCCGTGAAATCGGCGCCCGACCAGCCTGCGACGATGGCGTAGGCCGGCGAACCGGACATGTAGATGTTGTCGGCGTCGCCGGTCCAGCTGATACCGCCCTGCTGGTTGGTGACAAGATCGCTGACGCCAGCCATATGGCCGCCGAACGCATCGGTGTTGTAGGAGAACGGGCCGTTGATGTCGCCGAGACCGCCGATGGTCACCAGCTGGTCGGGCTCGGCCAGCAGGTCCTTCACGATGCGTTCGGCGAACTCGTTCGCGGTCTCGCAGCAGGCCCGCTCGCCCTGCAGGTAGAGACCGCCGCCGGCCTCGACGAAGTCGACCAGCTGCTGCTCCTGCGCGGCGTTCTCGGCGGCGGAGATGCCGACGAAATAGACGGTGTCGTAGCTGGTGATGTCGCCGGGCAGCGTCGTTCCCGAGGTGACCGTGTGGCCAAGGCCCTGCAGGCGGCTGACCGCTGTGCTGACGGCGGAGGAGTAGTTGCCGTAGACCAGGATGTTGTCGCCATCGGTCGGAATGGCCTGCGCCTGAGAGGCGGGGAGAACGGCGGCGAGCGCCGCGAAGGCGAGCGCGGCGAGCGAGGTCGGGACGAGGGTACGCATGAACATTTCCTTAACGCGACGGGAGGCGTCCTATGTCGCCAGCGGCGGCCGCCACGTCAACACAAATGAATAGAGAGTGAACAAATGACGTTACGTCACTTTGGATCATCCGCCGGAACGGTTTTGAAATGCTCCGTTCTTCACACGGAAATCCGTTCGCTCGTCGTCACCGGCTCTCCGCGCTGACGCTGGCCGCCTCCCGCGCCGCAAGCGCCGCCTCCAGGTCCGGCGTCGCGGCCAGAAGCTCGCGCGTGTAGGGGTGGCGGGGGGCGGCGAAGACGGTTTCGGTCTCGCCTTCCTCCACGATCTTCCCGGCCTTCATCACCAGCACCCGGTCGGTGATGGCCCGGACCACATGCAGGTCATGGGAGATGAACAGGTAGCTGACCCCCAGCCGGTCCGAGAGCCCCGCGAGCAGGTCGAGGATCCGGGCCCGCACCGAGACGTCGAGCGCCGAGACCGCCTCGTCCAGCACCACGAGCCGCGGCTCGGTGATCAGCGCGCGGGCGATGGCGATGCGCTGGCGCTGGCCGCCGGAGAACTGGTGGGGGTGACGCTCCGCATCCTCGGCGCGCAGGCCGACGGCCTCCAGCATCGCCTCGACTTTCGCGCGGCGCTCGGCCTTCGGCGGTCGGGGATGGACCAGGTGGAAGGGTTCGGCCACCAGGTCCGCCACCCTCCAGCGCGGGTCGAAACTGCCATAGGGGTCCTGGAACACCACCTGGATGTCGCGCCGTCGCTCGGAGGGCGCGGCGGGCGAGAACGGGCGGCCGACAAGACTGACGCCCCCGCCCTGCAACCCCTCCAGCCCCAGAATGGCGCGGGAGAGGGTGGACTTGCCGCAGCCCGACTCCCCCACGAGGCCGACGTTCTCTCCGGCCCGGATCGCCAGCGACACGCCGTCGACCGCCCGGAAGGCGCGGCGCGGCCCGAACAGCGAGCGGCGGGGGAGCGCGTAGTCGCGCACGGCGCCCGAGACCTCCAGCACCGGCTCCCCCGCCGGGCGGCGGTCCCGCGCGGGACGGTGGGTGGAGGCGGCGAAAAGCGCGCGCGTGTAGGGATGCGCCATGGCGCTGAACAGCGGCGCGGTCGGCCCTTCCTCCACCACCTCGCCGTCCTTCATGATGGCGATGCGGTCGGCCATGTCGGCGACGACGGCGAGGTCATGGGTGATCATCATCAGCCCCGCCCCGTCCTCCTTCGCCAGCCGCTTGAGCAGGTCGAGGATCACCGCCTGGGTGGTGACGTCGAGCGCGGTGGTCGGTTCGTCCGCGATCAGCAGACGCGGGCGCAGGGCGACGGCCATGGCGATCACCACCCGCTGCCTCTGCCCGCCCGACAGGTCATGCGGGAAGCGGCCGGGGGGGAACTGCTCGGGCGGCAGCCCCGCGCGGGCCAGCGCGCGCAGGGCGGCGGCGTCGGGGTCCGGGTCGGCGCGGTGGATGCGTATCACCTCCGCCACCTGGTCGCCGATGGTTTTCAGGGGGTTGAGCGCGGTCATCGGCTCCTGAAACACCATGCCGACCCGGGCGCCGCGGACCCGGCACATGGCGGGCTCGGTCAGGGCGGTCAGGTCCTCCCCGTCCAGCCGGACGGCGCCGCGCATCCGCGCCCCCTCCGGCAGCAGGCGCATCACCGACAGCGCGGTCATCGACTTGCCCGACCCGCTCTCGCCGACCAGGCCCAGCGCCTCGCCCGGCGCGATGGTCAGCGACACGTCGCGCAGGATCGGGTGGCCGCCGATGTCGACGGAGAGGTTCTCGATCTCCAGCAGGCTCATGCGCGCCCCTTCAGCCTGGGGTCGAGCGCGTCGCGCAGCCCGTCCCCCATCAGGTTCAGCCCCAGCACGGTCAGCGCCACGGCGAGGCCGGGGAAGATCGCGAACCAGGGGGCCACGTAGATCATGGTCTGCGCCTCGGCCAGCATCCGGCCCCAGGAGGGGGTGGGCGGCTGGGCGCCGAGGCCCACATAGCTGAGCCCCACCTCCGCCAGAATGCCCAGCGAGAACTGGATGGTCGCCTGCACGATCAGCAGGTTGAGCGTGTTGGGCAGGATATGCTCGGCCGAGATCCGCGCCGCCCCCTTGCCCGCCGCCTTCGCGGCGAGGATGTATTCCCGCGCCCAAAGGCTCAACGCCGCGCCGCGGGTCAGGCGGGCGAAGACCGGGATGTTGAAGATCCCGATGGCCAGCACCGCGTTGACCGCGCCCGGCCCCAGCGAGGCGGTGATCAGGATGGCGAGGATCAGCGCCGGAAAGGCGAAGACGAGGTCGTTGAAGCGCATCACCAGCTCATCGAGCCAGCCGCCCCGCCGCGCCGCCGCCGCCAGCCCCAGCGGCACGCCGAGCCCCGCCCCGATACCCACCGCGACCAGCGCCACGGTGATCGAGGTCCGCGCCCCCACCATGATCATCGAGAAGATGTCCCGCCCGAAATGGTCGGTGCCGAACCAGTGCTCCGCCCCCGGGGGCTTCAGGCGGGCGGCGATGGACACGCCCTCGGTCGACCAGGGCGTCCACAGAAGGCTCAGCCCCGCGGCCCCGAGGAACAGCGCGGTCAGCGCCGCGCCCGCCGCGAACCCGGCCGAGACCCTCATGCCCGGCCCCCGCGCAGGCGCGGGTCGATCAGCGCATAGGCCACGTCCACCAGCAGGGTGACGGCGACCACCGCGACGACCAGCAGCAGGACCACGGATTTCACCACGATAAGGTCCTGCTGGATCACCCCCTGGAACACCAGCCGTCCGAGGCCCGGCAGGAAGAACACGTTCTCGATGATGATCGCCCCCGCCATCAGGAACGAGAACTGCATCCCGATGATCGTCACCACCGGGATCAGCGCGTTGCGCAGCGCGTGGCGGCGGATGGCCTGGCCGCGGCTCAGCCCCTTGGCGCGGGCGGTGCGCATCCAGTCCTCGCCCAGCGCGTCGAGCAGGGCGGACCGCATCACGCGGGCGAGGATCGCGGCCTGGGGCAGGGCCAGCGCCACCGCCGGCAGGGTCAGCGCCTTGATCGCCGGCCAGAACCCGGCCTCCCATCCCGGGAAACCGCCGGCGGAGAACAGTTGCAGGACCGTGGAGAACAGGATCACCAGCAGCATGGCGAACCAGAAATTCGGGGTGGCGATGCCGACCTGCGTCAGCCCCATCACCGCGTAGTCCCCCGCCCGTCCGCGGCGCGACGCGGCGAAGATCCCGGCCGGGAGCGCGATCAGCGTCGACAGCGTCAGCGCGTAGACGGTCAGCGGCGCGCTGACCGCCAGCCGCTCCGCCACCAGCTCGGCCACCGGGGTCTTGTAGGTGTAGGACGTCCCGAGATCGCCCTGCGCGAGATCGCCCAGCCAGGCCGCGTAGCGCATGACCAGCGGCGCGTTCAGCCCCAGCTCCCGCCGCAGCGCCTCCACCGCCGCGGGGTCGGCGTTCATGCCCATCATGGTCAGCGCCGGGTCGCCGGGCGCGACCTCGATCAGCAGGAAGATCGCCAGGGTGGCGGCCAGAAGAGTGAGCGCGAGCGACAGCGCCCGCCGGGCGAGATAGGCGAGCATGGGATCAGTCGGCGAGGTCGTCGAAGGCGCGGGCGTAGGTCAGCGGCCCCTTGGCCGCAAGCGCGCCGGGGACCAGCTCCACCGCCATCAGGAACGGTCCGGCATAGGGAGAGGCGAAGCCGCGCGCCGTCTGGGTGTGGAAGCCGAAGCGGGCGTAATAGGGCGGGTCGCCCAGCACGAAGACCGCATGCGCGCCGGACGCCTTCGCCCGGGCCAGCCCCTCGCGCACCAGCGCCGCCCCGATGCCGCGCCCATGCAGGTCGGGCCGGACCGAGACCGGGGCCAGCGCCATCGCCCCGGCGGGCGCCGTCAGGGGCGAGAGCATGACATGGCCCGCGACCTCCCCGTCGCGCTCCGCGACCAGAGAAATCGCGCCGGGCGCCTCGCCCCGCAGCCGGTCGACCAGCCGCGCCTCGTCCTCCCGCCCGAAGGCGGCCTCGATCACCCGCCGGATATGGGGCAGGTCGGCGACGGTCTCGGCGCGAAGCTGCATCGGGGTCTCCCGGTGTCTCCCGGTCGCGGGCGGGCGGCGGTCCGGCGAAGCGCCGCCGTCAGGAGCCGAGCCTAGCGCCGCGCGGCGCCCGGCGCCAAGGTCGCGCCGACCCCGGGCGGAGGCGACGGCGCCGCAGGCGACCCGGTTTCCGCGCCGGCGCGGCGGGCGGGGGCCGCCCGCGCGCGCTTCGGCGCCGGCTTGCGCGCGGGCCGCGGCGCGGAAGGCCGGAGAGGGTCGGGGGATCGGGGATCAGGGGCGTGCGGCGAGGCGCTTCTTCAGTTCGCGCGCCAGCCAGAACCGGCCTTCCAGCCAGGGCGACAGCTCCAGCACCCGCCCGCCGCGGAAGGCGATGCGGGCGGTGCGGTCATCCTCCGACACGCCGGTCGCCTCGGCGAGGTTCATCGCATACCGCTCCCCCAGCAGGTTGCGCGACACGATGCGCTCCCAGCTCACCGTCACCTTCTCCGACAGCTGCACCGCGCGCCGCCCCGCCACCGCGCCGACGACGAGGAACAGGAGCCAGTGCCAGAAGGTTTCCGCGACGCCCTCGCCCGCCGCCATCCGCTCGAACAACGCCCGGCCGATCAGCGCCTCCACCGCGGCGAGGCCGGCGAACCACCACCAGGCGGCGTTGGAGGCGGTGAGCACCGTCGCCGTTCCCTCCCGCAGCGGCTCGTCCCATGCCCGACGCTGGGCGGCGCGGAATTCCAGCTGGCTGCCGAGATTGCGCCAGACGAGGAAGGCGATGCCGAGAACCATCACGGCGAGCGCGAGGCGGACGATCAT
Organism: Pseudomonadota bacterium; assembly: GCA_036154955.1. Lineage (GTDB taxonomy): Bacteria > Pseudomonadota > Alphaproteobacteria > Rhodobacterales > Rhodobacteraceae > Albimonas. The sequence continues at coordinate 111,316 of JAYZWL010000060.1, forward strand.
GGCGGGGCTCCTCCCGGAACGCGGAAACGGGCCGGAGGTCGCCCCCGGCCCGTTTCAAGATAGGGGCGCGCGGCCCCGCTTCCCATAGGGTCGTCCGCGCGGGCGGCCCGCCGGCCGGCCCGCCGACCGGTCAGTCGGCCCAGTGAACCGCGGTCAGGTCGTTGGCCTGGGTCGGCTGGTTATGCCACATCCCGGTCAGTCCCTTCTTCCAGACCCCGATCTTGCCGAGCTGGAACAGGTAGCCGTTCACCGCGTCCTCCGCGATCATCGTCTCGGCCTGCTTGAGGATCGCGTTCCGCTCCGCCTCGTCGGCGGTGGCGTTCAGCGCCTCCATCAGCGCCCGGAACTCCGGCTTGTCATAGCCGAAATAATAGTCCGGCCGGGCGTAGATGTTGATGTCGCGCGGCTCGGTATGGCTGACGATGGTGAGGTCGAAGTCCTTGCCCTTGAACACCTGTTCCAGCCACTGCGCCCATTCGACGGGGATGATCTGGAGGCGGACGCCCACCTCGCGAAGCTGGGCGGCGACCACCTCGCCGCCGCGGCGGGCGTAGGCGGGGGGCGGCAGCTTCAGCGTGGCGTCGAAGCCGTCGGGGAAGCCCGCCTCGGCCAGCAGCGCCTTCGCCTTCTCCGGGTCGTGGGGATAGAGGCCCGACAGGTCCTCGAACGCCGGTCCGTGCGGCGGGTAATGGGTGAAGATCGGCGTGCCGACCCCGAACATCGCCCCGTCGACGATGGCCTGCCGGTCCAGCGCATGGGCGATGGCCTGCCGGACCTTGAGCTGGTCGAAGGGCGGCTTCTTGTTGTTGGTCCCGAGAATGGTCTCGCCCTCGGACGAGCCCATCACCACCTCGAAACGGGGATCAGCCTCGATCTGGGGCAGGGTCTCGGGGCTGGGCCAGCCGGGGAAGCCGTCCACGTCGCCCGCCATCAGCGCGGCCAGCGCCGCCGTGGGGTCGGAGATGAACTTGAAGGTCGCCCGGTCCAGCTTCGCCGGCTCCCCCCAGTAATCGGGGTTCTTCTCCAGCGTGATCGAGGCGCCCTTGGCCCAGTCCCTGAACACGAAGGGCCCGGTGCCGACGGGGTGGGTGGCGTTGCCGTCGGCGGAAGCCGGGTCCACGATCACCGCGTCCCCCCAGCCCATGTTGAACAGGAAGGCGCCGGTGGGCCGCTTGAGGGTGATGGTCACCGTGGCGGGGTCGGTGGCCTCGACCGACTCGATGGGTTCGAACAGCGCCTTCTGGGCGTTCTGGCTGTCCGCGGCCATCGCCCGGTCGAAGGAGAACTTCACGTCCGAGGCGTCGAACGCCGCCCCGTCGTGGAACGTCGCGCCCTCCACCAGGTGGAAGGTGTAGACCAGCCCGTCTTCCGAGATGTCCCAGCTTCGCGCCAGCGCCGGCTGCGGGGCGCCGGTTTCGTCGATGCGGGTCAGCCCCTCGAACACGTTGGCGTAGACCACCTCGTCGATGGCCGCGGCGGCGCCGGCGGTGGGGTCGAGATTGGGCGGCTCCAGCGCCACGCCGAGGGTCAGGTCGGTTTTCGCGGCCTGGGCGGCGCCGGCCAGAAGCGCGGCGGCGGCGACGCCGAGAAGCAGGCGTTTCATGCGGGTCTCCCGTCGGGGGCGCGGTCGGCCTGCGCCCGGTCGTTGAGGGTCTTCGTTCGAGATCCGCCTCGCCTCCGACGCGGCCGGCGAGGAGGCCGGGCGCCGCAGGGAGGGCGAGGCATCATCGGCGGGATGGCCCCCGAGGTCCAGCGCGCCGAAGCGCCGGCGCCCCGAGTTCGGGGGGCCGGAGCTCGGGGGCGCATGAACCCTTTCGGGTCGCGGGCGCACTCATCCGCAGATGACGCCGCCGCCCCCGACGGAGACCCCCGATGCTTCAGCGATTCCTAGAGATCAGCGAGGATGATTACGCGCTGGAACCCCGGCTGCCGAGCCTGGCCGACGCGTGGGAGGCGCTGGTCGCGGTTCCCGCCGCCGCGCTGATCGCCGCGCATCGCCGCCGGCGGGACCTGCGCCGCCTGCGCGCGCTGCCCGACCGTCTGCTGGCCGATATGGGCCTGACCCGCGACGGGGTGGAGCAGGCCGTGGCCCGCGGGACCTTCCGAGACCCGTTCCGCACCCCGTCCGGGGCGCGGATCAGTTGTCCATCTTCAGGGCGTTGATGAAGGCTTCCTGCGGGATGTCGACCTTGCCGAACTGGCGCATCTTCTTCTTGCCGGCCTTCTGCTTGTCCAGCAGCTTGCGCTTGCGGGTCGCGTCGCCGCCGTAGCACTTGGCGGTCACGTCCTTGCGCATCGCCCGGATCGTCTCGCGCGCGATCACCCGGCCGCCGATGGCCGCCTGCACCGGCACCTTGAACATGTGCGGGGGGATCAGCTCCTTGAGCTTCTCGCACATCGCGCGCCCGCGCATCTCGGCCCGGTCGCGGTGGACGATGGTCGACAGCGCGTCCACCGGCTCGTCGTTCACCAGGATCGACATCTTCACCAGGTTCTCGGGCCGGTAGCCCTCGATCTGGTAGTCGAAGGACGCGTAGCCCTTGGTCACCGATTTCAGGCGGTCGTAGAAGTCGAACACCACCTCGTTCAGCGGCAGGTCGTAGACCACCATCGCCCGCGACCCGGCATAGGTCAGATCGCGCTGCTGGCCGCGGCGGTCCTCGCAGAGCTTGAGCACCGCGCCCAGATACTCGTCCGGCACCAGGATCGTCGCCTTGATCCACGGCTCCTGGATCGCTTCGATATGGGTCGGGTCGGGCATGTCGGCGGGGTTGTGCATCTCCCGCACCGAGCCGTCGCGCATCACCAGCTTGTAGACCACCGAGGGCGCGGTGGTGATCAGGTCGATGTCGTATTCCCGCTCCAGCCGGTCCCGGATCACCTCCAGATGCAGGAGGCCGAGGAACCCGCAGCGGAAGCCGAAGCCGAGCGCGGCTGAGGTCTCCATCTCCGAGGAGAAGGAGGCGTCGTTCAGCGCCAGCTTTTCGATCGCCTCGCGCATGTCCTCGAAATCGGCGGCGTCCACCGGGAACATGCCGCAGAACACCACGGGGATGGAGGGTTTGAAGCCCGGCAGCATCTCCGCGCAGGGCTTGCGCTCGTGGGTGATGGTGTCGCCGACGCGGGTGTCGCGGACCTGCTTGATCGAGGCGGTGAGGAAGCCGAGCTCCCCCGGCCCCAGCTCCGCCCAGTCCTTCATGACGGGCGAGAACACGCCCACCCGGTCGACCTGGTAGTCGGCCTTGGTGGACATCATGCGGATCTTGTCGCCCTTCTTCAGCACGCCGTCGCGGATGCGCACCAGCACGACGACGCCCAGATAGGCGTCATACCAGCTGTCCACCAGCATGGCCTTGAGCGGCGCGTCGCGGTCGCCCGTCGGGGCGGGCAGGCGCTTGACGATGGCCTCCAGCACCTCGGGGATGCCGAGGCCGGACTTGGCGGAGATCAGGACGGAATCCTCGGCGTCGATGCCGATCACGTCCTCGATCTGCTCCTTCACCCGGTCGGGCTCGGCGGCGGGGAGGTCGATCTTGTTGAGGACCGGCACGATCTCGTGCCCCGCGTCGATGGCCTGGTAGACGTTGGCGAGCGTCTGCGCCTCGACCCCCTGGGAGGCGTCGACGACCAGCAGGGACCCCTCGACCGCGCGCATCGACCGGCTGACCTCGTAGGCGAAGTCCACATGACCGGGGGTGTCGATCAGGTTGAGGACATAGTCCTGCCCGTCGGCGGCGGTGTAGTTCAGGCGCACGGTCTGCGCCTTGATGGTGATCCCGCGCTCCCGCTCGAGCTCCATGTTGTCGAGCACCTGCTCCTTCATCTCACGGTCCGTCAGCCCGCCGGTGATCTGGATCAGCCGGTCGGCGAGGGTGGATTTGCCGTGGTCGATATGGGCCACGATGGAGAAGTTGCGGATTCGGGAAAGCTCGGTCATGCGCAGGCTTTTGAGGCCGGCCGGAGGGCGCGTCAAGCGGGCTGAGACAGGCGTGAGAGGCAGGCGCGCACGATCAGCACATGGAAGGGCAGGATCGTGGCCAGATAGACCCGGCCGAGCCGGTTGCGGCGGCGCACCCAGGTCGCGAGCTGCACGGTCCCGGGCGCCCCGGCCGGGCGGATCACCGCGGCGCGGAAATCCAGATGGGCGTCGTCGGCGCCCATCACCACCTCCGCCGGGCCGGAGGAGAGCAGCGGGAAGACCCCGATGCGCGCGGGCCCGGCCCGGGCGGCGAGTTCGCGGGAGGTCTTGAGGCCCAGCGGCGCGACGGCGGCGTCGCGCATCCGCATCAGCAGGCGGGCCCAGCCGGGAAGGGCGGAAAACATCTCCCGCGCCAGGGCCTCGACCGGCTGGCCGTCGCGGTCCGGATGCAGGCGCGCCGCGTAGCAGTCGAGAAAGTCGCCGGGGACGCGCAGCGCGTGCAGCGCGCTTTCCGGAGCGAGGGGGGAGGACGATACGGCGGACATGCTTCGGTCTCCGGCGCCGGGAGGGCGCGCGGGCATCATGGCGCCGCGACGGCGGCCGACCCATGCGGCCCGGCGCCCGTGCTCCGCCCTCGCGCGGGCTTGGTTGCGCGCGGCCTCGCGCAATGGTCATCGACCCGGGCCCGCAACGGCGTTAACCTCTCGATTAAACTGCGGGCGCCGACCCGCGTCAGGCCACCGGGAGGAGCCCCCATGAACTTCGACGACGTCGTCAACGGCCGCCGCAGCACCCGCGGCTTCCTGAAGAAACCCGTGCCCCGCGCGCTGGTGGAGGAGGTGATCGCGCTGGCCTCCCGCGCGCCGTCCTCGATGAACACCCAGCCCTGGCACCTGCATGTGGTGACCGGGGAGGCGCTGGACCGCATCCGCAAGGGCAATTCCGAGCGCAACCTCGCCGGCATCCCGCCCAGCCGCGAGATCCCGACCCACGGCGCCTATCAGGGCGTGCATCGCGACCGGCAGGTCGGCATCGCCAAGCAGCTTTTCGCCGCCATGGGGATCGAGCGTCACGACGCCGAACGGCGCCAGGACTGGGTGATGCGCGGCTTCCGTCAGTTCGACGCGCCGGTCTCCATCGTGGTGTGCTTCGACAAGAGCCTGGGCGAGCATGGCGACGCCATCGCCCATTTCGATCTCGGAGCCATCACCTTCGGACTGGTCGCCGCCGCCTGGTCGCGGGGCCTGGGCTGCGTGATCAACGGCCAGGGCATCATGCAGTCGCCGGTGGTGCGCGAACATGCCCGCATTCCCGACGATCAGCTCATCATGACCTGCGTGGCGCTGGGCTTCCCGGACCCGGACTTTCCCGCCAACGCCGTCGTCTCCACCCGTCGCCCGGTGGAGGAGATCGCCACCTTCGTCGGCTGGGACGAAACCGCCGACGCCGCGGCGGGCTGACCTGCATCGCGCTCCGTCTCCGGTTCGGCGACGGAGCGTCCGCAAGGCGCTTCTTGTTTCCGGAAGCTGTGGTTGCGATGTTTCGTCAACGCCACGCCCCCGGCCAACAGGAGCCGACATGCCCCAGGACAGCCCCCTTCCCGCCTCCCCGCTCGGCCGCCCGATCGCGGCGGGGACCGGCATCGGCCATGTGCATCTCAAGGTCGCCTCGCTCGACCGGATGCTGGACTTCTACTGCGGGGTGCTCGGCTTCGAGCTGACCCAGCGTTACGGGACCCAGGCCGCCTTCGTCTCGGCCGGCGGCTATCACCACCATATCGGCTTCAACACCTGGGAAAGCGCCGGCGGAAATCCGCCGCCGCCGGGGACCACCGGGCTCTATCATCTGGCGATCCTCTACCCGACGCGCCGCGACCTCGCCGACGCGCTGGCCCGGCTGATCGCGGCCAAGGTCCCGCTGGACGGCGCCTCCGACCATGGGGTGAGCGAGGCGCTCTACCTCACCGACCCGGAGGGCAACGGCGTGGAGCTTTACCGCGACCGGCCGGAAGCGGAATGGCCGCGCGGCGCGAACGGAGAGCTCGCCATGGTGACGGAGCGTCTGGACCTGCGGGGTCTGCTGCGCGAACTCGACGGCTGAGGGCCGGCCTGACCCTGCGCCGCGCCGTCACAGACCGCGGCGCAGGCGGTCCACCAAGCCGTCCGCGGCCTCCTCCAGCATGTCAAGCACCCGCTCGAACCCGTCGGGGCCGCCGTAATAGGGGTCCGGCACCTCGCGTCCGCGGGGACCGTCGGTCTGGTCTAGCATCAGTTCCAGCCGGGCGGGCGCGCCGGGCGGGCGCAGCCGGGACAGGTCGGCGAAGTTGCCGCGGTCCATGGCCAGGATCAGGTCGAAGCGGCTGAAATCCGATGGCCGCGCCTGGCGGGCGCGCAGGCCGGACAGGTCCACGCCCCGGCGCGCGGCGGCGGCGGTCATGCGCCGGTCCGGCGGCTCGCCCGAATGCCAGCCGCCGGTTCCGGCGCTGTCGATCTCCACCGCCAGTCCCGCCGCCCCGGCCTTCGCGCGCATCACCCCTTCGGCGGCGGGGGAGCGGCAGATATTGCCGAGGCAGACGAAGAGCAGGCGGGTCATGCGGGCTCCTGAGCGGGTTTCGGGAGAGGGGCGAGCCATGCCATGCTGGCCCCCGGACAAGCGCGGCGCAACCGGGGAGGACGCCATGACGGGACCCGAGATCGTGATCCTGACCGGGGCGGGGATCTCCGCCGAAAGCGGGCTGGGCACGTTCCGCGACCTGGGGGGGCTGTGGACGCAGGTGCGGCTGGAGGACGTGGCCACCCCCGAGGCCTTCGCCCGCGATCCGGACATGGTGCTGGACTTCTACAACGCCCGCCGCGCCAACGCCCGGGCCGCGGAGGCGAACGCCGCCCATCACGCCTTGGCCCGCCTGCAGGCCGCGCGGCCGGGTGAGGTGCTGATCGTGACCCAGAACGTCGACGATCTGCATGAGCGCGCGGGCGCGGCGGCGGGCGCGGACCCCGCCGACCTGATCCATATCCACGGGGAATTCGCCAAGGCGCTCTGCGCCGCCTGCGACCACCGTTGGCCCTCGGGCGAGACGCCGATGACGACGGCCTCGACCTGCCCCGCCTGCGGCGCGGCGCGGGTCCGGCCCGACGTGGTCTGGTTCGGCGAGATGCCCTACCGGATGGAGGAGATCTACGCGGCGCTGGGCCAATGCGCGCTGTTCGTCTCCATCGGCACCTCGGGCGCGGTCTATCCCGCGGCGGGGTTCGTGGCCGAGGCGCGGGCGGCCGGCGCCGACACGCTGGAGCTGAACCTGGAGCCGTCGGAGGGCGCGACCTGGTTCCGCGACTCCCGCCACGGCAAGGCCACCGAGATCGTGCCGGCCTGGGTGGCGGAGCTGCTGGGCGGGGGCTGACCCCCCGCCGGGGCGACGGGGGGCCGGAGGAACGGGGCGCCCCGGACTTGATCCGGGGCCGCGCGCAGGCGTCGAGCGACGGGAGGCCCCGGGGCGAGCCCGGGGCGCGCGGTCCGCGAAACGCCGAAGGCGGTCGCCGGACGGTCGCTCAGTCCGCCTTCTTCATCTGGCCGTGGCTCATGCCGCCATGGCCCGCGGGGCGGTCCTGGCGTTCGTTGTCCACAGGCACGTCGACGACGACCTCGGTCCCGTCGTCGAAGAGCAGCGTCAGAGGGAAGCTCGTCCCCTGCTCCAGCGGCGCGGTCAGGCCCATCAGCATGACGTGATCGCCGCCGCGCTGCAGGGCGGCCATGCCCTGGGCCGGGATCTCGATGGCGTCCACCTGGCGCATCCGGGCGACGCCGTCCTGCATGATGTGGGTGTGCAGCTCGGTCTTGCGGGCGACGTCGGAACGCGCCTCGACCAGCTTCACCGGCTGGGCGGAGGGGTTGCGCATCATGAAGAACACGCCCCCGACCCTGGGGTTGGAGGACCGGGCGTAGGCGTCGCTGATCTCGATATCGGCGGCGAAGGCGGGCAGGGCGGCGACGAGCGCGATGGCGGCGGCCGTAACGGTGCGGAACATGGCGGGAACTCCCGTAAGTCTCTGAGATGGAATCGAATGGTCCTCAGGACAGGTGGGGAGGGGCGCGGGACCGTGGCCGGGGCGCGGCGCGGGCCAGGGGCGCGCGGCCCGACGGCGACCGGCGGCGCAGCCGCATCGCCGGCGCGGAGCGCGACGGCGCGCGGGCCGGCGCCGGCGTCAGGTCCATGGCCGCCAGGCAGCAGTCGAGACAGTCGAGATGGGAGACGGGGGCCGGACGGTCGGCGCCGTCCGCGCCTTCGATCCGGACCGCGCCGCCGTTGCACAGCGGCAGCGTCCAGCCTGCGGCGGCCGGCGTCGGCGCGCCGAGGCCCGCGGGCGCGGCGCGCAGCGCCACCGCCTGCAGGGACAGCAGGCCGATCAGCAGCGCGCGAAGCAACAACCCGGAGATGCCGAACCCGATCATGCCGGCGCTTCTACCCTGTCGGGGACGCGCCGGCCAGCGGCGGGGCGACGCGGACATCCGCAACGGAAAAACCCGGCCCGCGTCATGCGCAGGGCCGGGTTTCAGCGATGTGTCAGCGATCCGCCCGGTCGGCGAAAGCGCGGAGGCGCCTCAGGCGGCGGTCCGGGCCTTCTCGATCTCGCGCTTGACCTTCAGGGCGCGGGCCGACAGTTCGGCGTCGCGCGCCTTGGCGAGGTAGGCGTCGAGCCCGCCGCGATGGTCGACCGACCGCAGGGTCGAGGCGGCGACGCGGAACTTGAAGCTCCGGCCCAGGGCCTCGCTCTGCAGCGTGACGTCGTTCAGGTTCGGCAGGAACCGGCGGTTGGTCTTGATGTTGGAGTGGCTCACGTTGTGGCCGGTCATCACGCCCTTGCCGGAGAGCTCGCAGCGACGGGACATATCTTTCGCCCTTCGGGTTGGTGTTCGCAACGGAATGGCGCGCCAGCCGGGTGACGGCACGGCGCACCGGAATTCGAGGCGCCTCCCATAGCGAGTCGCGCCCCTTCCGTCAACACGGCCCGGGCGAAACCGGGCGCGGGCCCCCGCCGATGACCCCGTGATGACCCCCCGATGCCCCCCCGATGACCGCGGCGCCTGCGCCACGGAGCGTTCGACTCGGTTAAGGAATCGCCCGCAAACGCTTGCGCCGCGGGAAGCTTTCCGCCTTTCGTGGGCGGCGACGCGCGGCGCGGGGGCTTCTTTCCCGACCCCGCGCGCCGGCGGCCTCCCGCGTCGCCGCCGCGGTGACAGCGAGGAGTGTGGCGTAGAATGGTCCTGCAGAACTTCCCCGAAGAGTCCCAGGCGCTCGCTTCGATCGACTGGGGAACCCAGCTCGACGACGCGGTGGTCGCCGGCGGCGTGGTCCGCATCAAGTTCCTGCAGGGGGACGGCCGCACCGCCTGGACGAACTACGAGATCAGGCGGGTGATGGCGGCGCTGGAGGAGTTCTCCGACGTCATCGACATCGAATTCCGCAAGGTGAACAACCCCGACAAGGCGGATTTCCGGGTCGACAAGTTCGCCGACCGCGACGACCCCACGCTCGGCTTCATGAACCCGCCGGGGGAGGAGCTGGAGGGCTACGGGTCGTTCAACGCGCTCGGCGCCGGGTGGGATTCGAAGAAGGAGCGGGGCTCGACGCTGGAGAAGGGCGGCTACGCCTTCTACACGCTGGTCCATGAGTTCGGGCACGCGCTGGGCCTGGCGCATCCGCATGACAACGGCGGCGAGTCCGACGTGATGATCGGCGTGGAGAACACGGACGACATCGGGACCTGGGGGCTCAACCAGGCCGTCTACACGATGATGAGCTACAACAGCGGCCTGACGACGGGCGAGGGCGCGACCACCTACCGGTTCTGGACCTACGGCCACCAGTCGGGCCCGGCGGCGATGGACATCGCCGCGCTGCAGATGAAATACGGCGCGAACCTGACCTTCGCCTCGGGCGACGACGTCTACATCCTGCCCGATCAGAACCAGCGCGGAACCTATTGGGAAGCCATCTGGGACACCGGCGGTTTCGACGAGATCCGCTATGCGGGCCAGCGCCCGGCGCTGATCGACCTGCGCGCGGCGACGCTGACCGACAATCCCGGCGGCGGCGGCTTCATCAGCCAGTCGGAGCCCGCGCGCGGCGGGCTCACCATCGCCTACAACGTGGAGATCGAGGCCGCGACCGGCGGGTCGGGCGACGACATGATCCGCGGCAACGCGCTGGACAACGTGCTGAAGGGGCGCGCGGCCAACGACCGGCTGTTGGGCGGGGCCGGGGACGACCTGCTCAAGGGCGATGCGGGGCATGACGCGCTGCTCGGCGGGTTGGGCGAGGACGTGCTGCGCGGCGGCAAGGGGAACGACGCGCTGGAAGGCGGGCGCGGCGCGGACCGGCTGCGCGGCGACGCGGGCGCCGATTCCCTGAAGGGCGGCGGCGGGGCCGACCGCCTGATGGGCGGGGCCGGCGACGACGCGCTGATGGGCGGCAGGGGCGACGACCTGCTGATCGGCGGCGGCGGGAACGACCGGCTGGCGGGCGGCGCGGGGGCCGATGCGTTCCTGTTCCGCCTCGGCGACGGGGCCGGACGCGACGTGATCGCGGATTTCGAGACCGGGCTCGACGTGATCGAGCTGTCCGGCCTGACCGCCGACTTTTCCCGCGCCCGCTTCGGCGCGGTGCTCACCCTGGTCGAGACCGGCGGCGAGATCGAGGTGCGCAGCCATGAGGGCGGCCCGATCGCCGAGGACGACCTCTTCGCCTGACCTTTCGCGGACAACCGCAAGCCGTTCGATACGGTCGGAGCGCGGCCGCGCCGGTCGGGCGCCCCGGGATTGACCCGGGGCCTCGTGCGGGCGGCTGCGTCGAGAGGCCCCGGTTCGACCCCGGGGCGCGCGCCCTCGCCGGCTCCGCTCAGGTCTCGTCGCCGGTCAGGCCGAAGGCGGCCAGCGCCTGGGCGGCCGCGATCTGGGGGGCCGCGTCGCCCTCGCCCACCGCCTGCTCCAGCGCCGGCCAGATCGCGGCGACCTCCGGCGTGCGGCGGAAGCGGCGCAGCAGGCGCTCCTCCACCTCGGCGCGGAACCAGGTCACGTTCTGCTGGCGGCGCTTCGCGTCCCGCACGCCGGTTTCGCGCCGCCATGCGTCCAGCTTCGCGATCTCCTCCCACGCCTTCTCCATCCCCGCCTCCTCCAGAGCGGAGACGGCGAGCGCCTTGGGGAAGCCCTCGGGATCCTGGCCGCGCTTGCGCAGCAGATGCAGGGCGCCGGCGTAGTCGGCGCGGGTCCGCTCCGCCGTGGTCTTGAGGTCGCCGTCGGCCTTGTTCACCAGGATCATGTCGCAGATCTCCATGATCCCGCGCTTGACCCCCTGAAGCTCGTCGCCCCCGGCGGGCGCGAGCAGCAGCAGGAAGATGTCGGTCATGTCGGCGACCATGGTCTCCGACTGGCCGACGCCCACCGTCTCCACCAGCACCAGGTCGAAGCCCGCGGCCTCGCACAGCAGGATCGCCTCGCGCGTCCTGCGCGCGACGCCGCCCAATGTGGCGCCGGAGGGCGAGGGCCGGATGAAGGCGTTGGGATGGCGGGACAGATGCTCCATCCGCGTCTTGTCGCCGAGGATCGAGCCTCCGTTGCGCGAGCTCGACGGGTCCACCGCCAGCACCGCGATGCGGCGCCCCTGGTCGGCGAGCCGCACCCCGAAGCTTTCGATGAAGGTGGATTTGCCCACCCCCGGCGTGCCCGACAGGCCCAGCCGCACCGCGTCGCGGGGGGCGGCGTGCAGGCGGCGGACCAGGGCGGCCGCGGCGCGGCGATGGTCGGCCCGGGTCGACTCGATCAGCGTGATTCCCCGCGCCAGCGCCCGCCGGTCGCCCTGCGCCAGCCGCGCGGCCAGGTCCTCGGCCAGCGCCTCGGCCTTCGGATCGGTTTCAGGGTCCGGGATCGGGGATGCCGTGTGGGATTGGGTCAAATGCCAGCTTCCTGCCATCAATTCCGCGCGAGCGCCGCCGGAGCGCCCTCGTTCCGCCCGTGTCTAGCGCGGATATGACGACAGTCGGAAGCCCCCCCGCCCGACGCGGACGATCGGTCTCCCCCCACGGGGCCGCCGTCCGCGCGGACGATCACAGAGGAGGAAGGCGCATGACGAACGACGGGGACGACATCGCGGGCCGCATCCGGCGGCCGCTGCCGGTCAAGAGCCGGTCCGGACTGGCCACCGCCGCCCTGACCCTGGGCCTCACCGCCATCGGGGCCATCGGCCTGCCCTTCGCGCAATACGCCGATGCGCAGGCGGCGCGGATGCAGGGCCCGGGCGTGGTCCAGATCCGGTTCGACGAGGTGTCCGGCGCCAAGCTGCGGCTGCATGTCGAGCTGCGCCGGGGCGCCGCCGCCCCGGCCGTGGCGCCCGATTGCGGCGCGCCGGAGGCCGAGGTCTGCGCGCGGCCCATCGTGCTTCGGCGGGGCGACGCCCTGCCCTGGGCCGCCCCCGAAAGCGTCGCCGACCGCGCGCCGTCGCAGCGCAGCCTGTAAGGGCCGCGGTCAGGCCGCGTCGTCCGGAGGGTCCAGGGGCGTGTAGCCCTCGGGCCGGAAGCGCGGCGTGCACAGGCACAGGAACGCCAGGTCCCCGGGCCCGGGATTGCGCGCCCGCTGCGGCGTGCCCGCGGGGATCAGCGCCGCGTCGCCGACGCGGATCGGTGACCAGCGGCCGGCAAGCTCGATCTCGCCCGCGCCCTCGGTGACGATGTAGCGTTCGGCCACGTCCAGCGCGTGCAGCTCCGTGGTCACGCCTGGGGGCACGCGGGCCTCGGCCAGCGAGGTCGCGGGCTCCGCCGGATCGTTGAGCAATTCGCGGATCACGCAGCGCTCCCGCGTCTCGAAGGGCGCGGAGGCGGCGGCGGGCAGGAGACGGGGTCCGGTCATCGGCTCAGGCTAGGCGCCCTTGCGGCGCAGGGGAAGGCCCTGCGCGCCTCTCCCCGCATTGACCGTCGCGGCGGGACGGGTAGGGTCGCCCCCATCCTTTCCGGCGATGCAGGAGACCCGGCCATGAAGATCGACGGCGCGCCCTACCGCACCATCTGGCCGGCCGAGGACGGGCGGGCGGTGGAGATCCTCGACCAGACCCTGTTCCCCCATCGGTTCGAGGTGCTGCGGCTCTCGGGTCTCGACCAGGCCGCGCACGCGATCCGGGTCATGCAGGTGCGCGGCGCGCCGCTGATCGGGGCGACGGCGGCCTACGGCGTGGCGCTGGCGATGCGGGCCGACGCCTCGGACGCGGGGCTCGCCGCCGCCTGCGCGACGCTGCTCGCCACCCGCCCGACCGCGGTGAACCTGCACTGGGCGCTGGAGCGGATGAAGGCGCATCTCGCCCCCCTGCCCGCCGCCGCCCGCGCCGAGGCCGCCTGGGCCGAGGCCGCCGCGCTTTGCGACGAGGACGTGGCGATCAACGCCGCCATCGGCGACCACGGGCTGGAGATCCTGCGCGGCATCGCCGCGAAGAAACCGGCGGGGGAGCCGGTGCGCGTGCTCACCCATTGCAACGCCGGCTGGCTGGCGACCGTGGACTGGGGCACGGCGACGGCGCCGATCTACAAGGCCCATGACGCCGGGATCCCGGTCGAGGTCTGGGTGGACGAGACCCGGCCCCGCAATCAGGGCGCCTTCCTCACCGCCTGGGAGCTGGGCCGCCACGGCGTGCCGCACAAGGTGATCGTGGACAACGCCGGCGGCCACCTGATGCAGCGCGGGCTGGTGGACATGGTGATCGTGGGCACCGACCGCACCACCGCGCGCGGCGACGTGTGCAACAAGATCGGCACCTATCTCAAGGCGCTGGCGGCCCATGACAACGGGGTGCCGTTCTACGTGGCCCTGCCCTCGCCGACGCTGGATTTCTCGGTCGAGGACGGGTTCGACATCCCCATCGAAAGCCGCTCGGGCCGGGAGGTGACGCATCTGCCGGGGCTGGCCGCCTCGGGCCAGGTGGAGGAGGTGCGGCTGACGCCCGAGGGGTCGGAGGGCGAGAACCCGGCCTTCGACGTGACCCCGGCGCGGCTGGTGACGGCGCTGATCACCGAGCGGGGCGTCTGCCCCGCGACGCGCGAGGGCATCGCGGGCCTGTTCCCCGACCGCGCCGCGGCCTGAGGGCGCAGAGCCGCGCGACGGCTGGCCCGAGGACGGCCCCGCGGCGCCCGCGCGGCGCGGGATCCGGGCGCCGGGCGGCGCCGCCGCGGACCGGCGCGGATTGCGCTTTCCGAAGGGGCGTGGCGGCTGATATGGCGAGGACCGCCCGAACAGGAGACCCCGCCATGCACCCGAATCCCGCCTATCGCAAAGCCGACGACGCCGCGAATCTCGCCTTCGCCCGCGCCCGCGGTTTCGGGATCCTGACCGCGGCCGGCGCGGCCGATCCGCAGGGGTTCCCGCTGCTCTCCCACATCCCCTTCGTGCTGTCCGACGACGGGACGCGGGCGGAACTGCACCTCGTGCGCTCCAACCCGCTGGCCCGCGCCCTGACCGCAGGGCCCCTGCCCGCCGCCATCGCGGTGTCGGGGCCCGACGGCTACATCTCGCCGGACTGGTATGGCGACCCGCAGCAGGTGCCGACCTGGAACTACGTCGCCGTGCACCTGCGCGGCGTGCTGCGGCTGGAGCCGCAGGCGGCGCTGGAAGGGTTCCTCGACCGGCTGTCCGACCGGTTCGAGACCGCGATCCCGGACAAGAAACCGTGGAAGATGTCGAAGATGGATCGCGGCGCGCTCGACAAGCTGCTGCGGATGATCGTGCCGGCGAGCCTCGACGTGGCGCAGGTCGACGGCACCTGGAAGCTGAACCAGAACAAGCCGGAAGCCGCGCGCCTGGGCGCCGCCGCGGCGGTGGAGACCGGGTCGGGGGCGGAGCTCGCCGCGCTCGCCGCCCTGATGCGCGAGCCGCCGGCCTGATCCGCCCGGCGCGGCGGCCCGAAGCGGTTCCCGGCGGCGGCATTCGCCCGGACGAATAGGTTTCCCCTGGGTCAATTTTCGCGAGAGGCTGGGCGCAAGACCCGCGCCGCGCCTCGGCGCGCCCCGTCGACCAGCCGGAGCGATGCGATGCCCGCTTTCCCCGCCCTCCGCGCCGCGATCCTGGCCCTGCTCGCGCTGGCGGCCGCCGCTCCCGGCGCCGCGCGCGCCGGTTCGTCCTTCAGCAGCGACTTCAACGTCGTCGGAACCATCGCCGCGGTCGGCTCTCCAGAGATATCCGGCACGCTCACGGCCTCTCCCGACCCGTCGCCGGCGGTCAGGGTCGACCCGACGGCGTTTCTCGACGCCCATCTCACGGGCCTGATCGACGGCGGGTCCTGGCCCGGGGCGCATGCGTTCGACGCCGACGGGCTGGATTTCCAGCTGTCGATCGGCGTGGTCGGCTCGGTCGAGGAAGGCGCGGTCGGCCATCGGCGCCGGACCGGCGCCGCGACCCTGGTGTTCGACATCGTCAACGCCGGCGCCGAGGCGGCTTTCTTCGACATCGGCATCTCGCCCCAGGTCGCCGCGTCGGCCGAGGTCGGCGACCAGCGGTTCCCCTCCGAGATCTTCGGCCGGGCCCGCTCGCGAACCCGCTACGCGATGACCTTCGATCCGGTATTCGACATCTCCGTGCCGCCCTCGTCGCTGGAGGTGAGCGCGGAGGCGGTATTCGTCACCCGCGCGGCCTTCGTGCTGTTCGACGGCGACGCGGAGTCGCGGTCCGAAACGGTCAGCTTCTCCCTGCCCGGAGGCGCTTCCGGCGCGGTCGTCATCACCGTGCTGACCGAGGGCTACGCCACCGCCTTCATCCCGCTCCCCGCGAGCGGCCTTCCGCTCGCCGCCGCGCTCGCCGCGCTGGCGGGCGCGGCGGGCCGACGCCGGGTCGGCGGCTGGCTGGGCGGCGGGTCGATCCGTCACCAAATCGACACCGCATCCTCATGCGGCCGTCACCCAGGCGCCGAAAGAGTGCTCCGGATGCTTATCATCGGGAGACCTCCGGAATGCTCGCGACCCTCGCCTCACCGCTCGTTTCGGGGACGGTTCTCGGCCTGACCCTCGCCGCAGGCGCCCTGCTTGCGGCGCTTCTGGCCCGGGCGTTCCTCGACCGTCGTTTCGCTTTCTGGCCGGCGCCGGACCGCGCGTCCTGGCAGCACCGCACGGCTTTCGGCCTGTTCCGGGTGTTCTGCGGCGGCGCGGTGGTGTTCGCGGCGCTGGACTGGGGCGCGATGGGCTGGGATCACTGGACCCGGATCGCGCTGGGCGCGCCGCTGATGCTCGGCGCCTTCGCGGTCACCCTGCGCGGCTACGCCTTCCTGGGGCTCGACAACACCTATTGCGCCGCCGACGGGCTGGTGACGGGCGGCATCTACGCCTATTCGCGCAACCCGCAATATGTCAGCTCGGTGCTCGCCACGGTCGGGCTCGCGGTCTTCGCGGGGTCTTGGATCACGCTGGGGCTCGCGGGGGCGCTGTTCGGGCTCTACCTGCTGTTCGCGCTGAACGAGGAGCGCTGGCTGCACGCCTCCTACGGGGAGCGGTTCGCGACCTATCTGCGCGAGGTTCCCCGGTTTCTCGACGCCCGCAGCCTGCGCCGGGCGCGGGCGGCGCTGGCGGCCTGAACCGCGGGCGGGTCGGGCGGGACGACGCGGACGGGGCGCACGAAAAACCCCCGCAGGGCGCGCCTGCGGGGGTTTTTCATGGCGGGTGTCGAGCGTCCCGGGGCGTCGCGATACGCGCGAGCCTTCGGACGGGAAAGCGGCGCCGATCAGGCGGCGGCCTTCGAATCCTCGTCCTCGTCGCGCTCGCCGCGCAGGGCCACGGAGGTCCGGATGCCCTTTTCCACGAAGGCCATCAGGCCTTTGACCGAGCGCTCGTTCGGCTCGATCCCGGCGCAGGAGAGAACCTCCCGCCCGTCTTTCGACCGGGCCCAGCGCGCGATGTTCTCGGCGCCCGTCCCGGATTTCCGCTGCTCCATCACCGCATCGTCCAGGGCGGCGAGCACCACGGCTGCGAAAAGCTTTCGCGCGCGCGCTCCCTGATCGTTGGTGTAAGAGCTCATGTCGGCTGCGTCGAACATCGCGCCGCGTCCTCCTGTGAGTCTTAAGGAAAGTTGAGGCGTATGTAGTCTGTCGCAAATCCTTCAAGCTAGGACCTGCAACGCATGGCAGCCATGCGCTGAGCTCATGGCTCCCGCGCAGGGGCGCACAATTCGCAGGCGCACGGCGCCGCGAGAACCGGCAATTTCGCCCGAAAAACGTTTGCGCAGCAACGGGCGCAAGCTGGGCGCGCCGCCGTTTCGGCCCCCTGCCGGAGAGCCCCGGGCGGCGTCGCGACGCGCTTGAAGACGCGGGCGCGAGACCGCATCCTGCGACGGCGCGTCGCCGCTCTTAGCCGGGTCCGGCGCGCGCTGCAACCCGCCCCGATGACGTCGAGGATGCAAGGACATGGACCCTGCCGCGCGCTCCGCGCCCGATCCCGGCGCGCCGCCGCCCCGCGCCGCCGCCGCCCCAGGCGCAGCGGAAGGCGGGACGCAGGACGCGGCCCCTCCCGCCGGACTCGACGTCGACGGGCAGGCGGGCGGGCGCGAAGGCGCGGCGCCCGGCCGCGGCGAGGCGGCCGCCCGGGGCGGAGGGCGCCGGGCGCGCTGGGCGTGGATGCTGTTCGACTGGGCGGCCCAACCCTATCACACCCTGGTGATCACCTTCGTGTTCGGGCCCTATTTCGTCTCCGCCGTCGCCGCGGACCCGGTCCGGGGGCAGGAGATGTGGGGTCTGGCGGTCGGGCTGGGGGGCGTGGCCATCGCCCTGCTCGCGCCCCTGATGGGGGCCATGGCCGACGCCACCGGGCCGCGCAAGCCGTGGGTGGCGCTCTATTCGCTGATGTATGTGGCCGGCGCCTGGCTTCTGTGGTTCGCGGCGCCGGGGATGGCGGAGCCGGGCTGGATTCTCGCCGCCTTCGTCGTCGGCCTGATCGGGGTGGAGTTCGCCACCGTGTTCACCAACGCCATGATGCCCGACCTCGCCCCGCCGGAGGAGGTGGGCCGTCTGTCGGGCTACGGCTGGGCGCTGGGCTATGTGGGGGGCGTTCTGGCGCTGGCGCTGATGCTGGGCCTGCTGGCGGAGAACGATGCCGGCGTCACCTTGCTGGGCCCCCCGCCGGCCTTCGGCCTCGACCCCGAGGCGCGGGAGGGCACGCGCATGGTCGGGCCGCTGACCGCGGTCTGGTACGCGCTCTTCGCCGCGCCCCTGTTCCTGTTCGTGCCCGACGCGGCCCGGCGCGGCCCCTGGCGCGGCGCGGCGGGGCGGGGACTGCGGGAGCTTCGGGCCTCGGTGCTGGGCCTGAGGACGCGGCGGAGCCTGGCGTGGTTCCTCGGCGCCTCGATGATCTACCGGGACGCGCTGAACGGGTTCTACGCCTTCGGCGGGGTCTATGCGGCGGGGGCGCTGGGCTGGTCGGTGGTGCAGATCGGGATCTTCGGCATCCTCGCCGCCGCGGTCGGGGCGGTCGGCGCCTGGCTGGGCGGGCGGGCGGACGCCGCCTGGGGGCCGCGGCCGGTGGTGCGGGCGACGCTGTGGGTCCTGCTGGCGGCCACGCTGGTCGGGGTGTCGGTCAGCCGCGAGGCGGTGCTGTTCGTCGTGCCGGTGGAGGATGGATCCGGGCTGCCCGACCTGATCTTCTACATCTCCGGCGCGCTGGTCGGCGCGGCGGGCGGCGCGATGCAGGCCGCCTCGCGCACGCTGTTGGTGCGGCAGGCCGACCCGGCGCGGATGACGGCGGCCTTCGGGCTCTATGCGCTGGCCGGCAAGGCCACGGCCTTCGTCGCGCCGCTGCTGGTCGCCCTGGTGACCGCGCTCAGCGCCTCGCAGCAGGCCGGCGTGGTCCCGGTGGCGCTGTTGTTCGCGGCGGGGCTGTGGGCGCTGGGCCGGGTGCGGGACGACACGGAACGGGAGGTGCGGAGATGAAGGCGTTCACCCTGGCCATGGCCGCGGCGCTGGCGCTGGCCGCGGCCGGCGCGCAGGCGGCGGAGCCGCTGGCCAAGACCCTGTTCGGCGCCGCGAAGACCGGCTCGGCCCAGATGCCGTCCCCGATGGGGAGCTACGCCAAGGGCTGTCTCGCCGGCGGTCTGCGGATGCCCGAGGACGGGCCCGGCTGGCAGTTCGTGCGCCTGTCGCGCAACCGCAACTGGGGGCATCCGGAGGCGTTCTCCTTCCTCACCCGGCTGGCCGCGGCGGGACAGGCGGCGGGGGGGAACAGCCTGCTGGTCGGCGATGTCAGCCAGCCGCGCGGCGGGCCGATGACCACCGGCCACGCCTCCCACCAGATCGGGCTGGACCTGGACATCTGGTTCAACGACGGGCCTGCGGCGCCGATGTCCCGCGCAGCGCGGGAGAGCGCGGGCGCCGTCTCCATGGTCGCCGCGGACAAGCGCCGGGTGACGGCGGCGTTCGGCCCGTTGCAGCGCGCCCTGCTGCGCGCGTCGGCGGAGGACGGGGCGGTCGCGCGCATCTTCGTCAACGCCGCGATCAAGGCGGAGCTGTGCCGGACCGAACCGGAGCCCCGCCCCTGGCTGCGCAAGCTGCGGCCGTGGTGGGGGCATGACGCGCATTTCCACGTCCGCCTCGCCTGCCCGGCGGGGGCGGAGCTGTGCCGCGACCAGGACCCTCCGGCCACCGGCGACGGTTGCGACGCCTCGCTGGACTGGTGGTTCTCCGACGAGGCGTTGAACCCGCCGCCGCCGAAGACCCCGCCGGTGCGGGCGCGGGACGTGATGACGCTCGCCGACCTGCCGGCGGAATGCCGCGGCGTGCTGGATGCGGACTAGGGGCGCGGCCGCGGCGCTGGCGCTGGCGCTGGGCGCGGCCGGGTGCGGGGGCGCTTCCGGCGCCGACGATGCGGACGGGCGGTTCGAGGCGCCGGGCAGGGCCGTGGCGCTGACGATGCCGGCGGAGGCGCGGCTGCGGCTGATCGGGGTCGTGGATCTCGGCGCGCCCGCCGCGGGGTTCGGCGGGTTCTCGGGGCTGGAGGTCTCCGCCGACGGCGCGCGGCTGGTGGCGCTGTCCGACCGGGGCATGTGGCTGGAGGCCGGGATCGCGCGCGCCGGCGGGCCGGACCGGCCGGCGACCGGGCTGACCGGGGCGCGGCTTCTCCCCCTGCTCGCCCCCGGCCCGGAGGGCGCCGCGCGCCGGCCCGCCCCGGTCTGGCGCGACGCGGAGGGGCTGGCGATCGCCGACCCCGACCTCTCGCCCCCGTGGTTCGCGAGCTTCGAGCAGGTGCATCGCGTCGACCGCTTCGCCGGCCCGGCCGTCGCGGCCGAGCCCTTCGCCGCCTTCGACGCCCCGCTGGCCGGCGTGGCGCCGCCCGAGGGCAACAAGGGGTTCGAGGCGCTGGCCGTGGCGCCGGACGGCCGCCTGCTCGCGATCCGGGAGGCCTGGGACGCGGCCGAGGAGGAGGCCCGCTGGATCGCCCCCGACGGCGCCCAGTCCCGCGCCACCCAGTCCCGCGCCGCCCAATCCCGCGCGACCCTGCCGCGGGACGCCGACGCGCCCGCGGTGGGCGCCGACTTCGCCCCGGACGGGGCGCTGTGGCTGCTGCGCCGGCGGTTCGAGCCGCTGGGCGGCTTCGCCTTCTCGGTCTGGCGCCACGCGCCCGACGGGGAGGGATTCGCGGCGGGGGAGCGAATGCTCGACCTGCCCTTCGGCGATGCGGTGGACAACGCCGAGGGGCTGGCGGTCTGGTTCACGCCCGACGGCCGCACGCGCATCCTTCTGATTTCCGACGACAATTTCCTGCCGTTGCAGCGAACCCTTCTCTACGAATTCGAGTTGGAGGAACCCCGGCCCGGCGGATGACGGACGATATGGTTAACGCCACGTGAATCGGCTGGGCGTCGCGCCGCGGTTCCGTTATGCTTCCCCCGGAAACAATGACGGTGGCGACGGGTGCGGGCCGGCCCGCCTCGCGCCGCTGACAAGCTGGGGAGAGATGCGATGAAAGGCGGGATGATCGCGGCGACGCTGGTCGCGGCGACGGGGGCGGCGATCTGCGCGGCGGGAAGCGCGCAGGCGCTGCCGGTGACCAGCATGGTGGTGATGAAGGTGGCCGACAGCGGGCCGGGAACCTTCGACCCCTATCTGGACTGGATCGGCGCCGGGGGGTTCAACGAAGGCGTGGCCGGGGCCGCGTCGCTGACCAACAACGGCCTGGACTACAAGGATTCCTGGGTCGACTCGAACTGGGGAGACGTCCTCCAGGTCCGGGTGTCGATGTATACGGGCGGGGTGGAGCAGGCCTATATGCTGTTCGACGCCTCCGGCACCACCAAGTCCGACTTCTTCTCGGTCGGCAACGTGATCGGGTCGAGCTGGAGCGACGCGGCGGCCGGCGGGAGCGGCAGCACGGGCGACTTCTTCTCGATCGCCGGCGATTCCTCGATCAACCGTCACTGGTTCGTGAACAACAACTACGGCGGCTGCGGCGCGGACGTGGGGCACATGGTGGTGCTCGACGGCTCGACCGGGGCCTGTTCGTGGGAGTCCTCGGTCGTCGGCGCGGGGATCGCCGACCGGGCCTTCATCTATTCCGGCGTCTCGACCGAGACCAACTGGACCTCCGGCTCCCCCGCCGTGGCCGATGTGTTCGCGGTGCAGGTGATGGTCGAGGACACCGGGTCGAGCACCGTGCCGGTTCCCGCCGCCGGCGGCCTGATCGCCGCGGCGCTGGGCGCGCTGGGCGTGGCGGCCCGGGGCCGGCGGCGCCGGGCGGCCTGAGCCGTCCTCGCCCGTCGCGCCAGGCGCGCGCGGCGGGCGAGAATGGGCGCTCAGTCCTCCTCCTGCGGCGCGGTAAGGGTCAGGACCCCGGCATCCGCCTCCAGATCCGCCGCCGACAGGGCGCCGCGCGGGCGCGCCATGCGGTTGCGGGTGACCCAGACCAGCGTGTCTTCGGCCCGGGTGATCGCCACATAGGCCAGCCGCTTCCACAACGGCAGCCCGGCCTCGGTCCGCCCCGCCCGCCAGGCGGCGTAGAGGTCCGGGGCGAAGACCTGAACCGTCGGCCACTGGCTGCCCTGCGCCTTGTGGATGGTGGCCGCCGCCCCGTGCAGGAAGGCCGCGCCCATGGTGGCGGCGGTGGGGATGAACGGCTCCTCCTCGCCCGGCTTCTCGATCTGGATGATGGCGGCGACGTTCACCTTGGGGTCCTCCGCCCCCATCACATGCACCCGCGCGAAGCCGGACTTGCGGCCGGGCCCGAGATAGACGCATTGCGCGCCCTTCACGAGCCCGCGGGCCTCCAGGTCGATGCGCTTGCGCCGGTGCTTGAGCGGCAGCTCCACCCCGTCGCAGATCAGCGGCTCGCCCGGGATCAGCTCGAATTCCGGGGCCGCGTGCACGGTGCGGAAGGCGGAGATCAGCCGGATCCGCGTGGCGTTGCGCCAGACCAGCATGGGCGAACGCGCCATCAGGTCCGGGTCCGCGCGCTCGGCCAGCACCACGCGGGGATCCTTCGCCGCCGCGGCCTCCACCTGCCGCTCGAACACGTCGAAATCCAGCTCCGGGTCGGCGAGCGAATGGGCGAGGTCCAGGATCGGGTTGTCCGCGGCCTGCCTGTGGATGCGGCTGAGCGTGATCACCCGGGGCGCCGGCAGCTTGTCGAAGATCATCGCGCCGGACTGGCCGACCGGGGCGAGCTGCGCGGGGTCGCCGAACAGCACGATCAGCCGGAACAGGGCCTTGAGGTCGTCGAACTGGCGATCGTCGAGCATCGAGGACTCGTCCACCAGCGCGATGTCCAGCTCGTCGTCCCGCCGGGTCCAGCCCTTGATGAAGTCCGACCCGCGCAGCCCCATCGCCGCCAGCGCGCCGGGGATCGAGCCGTGGGACTTGTAAGCGGCTTCGGCCCGGTCGAGCAGGGCGTCGTCGATCTCCTCCAGCTTCGGGCGCTCCGCCTCTCCCGCCAGCCACTGGGCGATGCGCTCGTATTCGGGGGAGTAGACGGGGGAATAGACGATGCGGTGGATGGTGGTGGCCGGAACGCCCAGGTTGCGCAGCACCGAGGCGGCTTTGTTGGTGGGGGCGAGCACCGCGAAGGTGCGCCGGCCGCGCTTCCTGCGCCCCTCCCAGTCGGAGGAGACGGGCTCCACCCCCGCCTCGGTCAGCTCCTTGACCAGCGAGGCGAGCAGGCGGGTCTTGCCCGAGCCGGCCCGGCCCAGCACGGCCAGCGCCTCGGCAGGGCGGGCGTCGTCCTCGTCCCAGGGGTCGACCGTCTCCCGCTCCACATCCACGCCGAGCGCGGCGAGCCGGTCGAGCACCAGCGCGCGGGCGGCCGCCTGATCCTCGGAGAAGGACCGGGGCTCGGCGGGTCTGGCAAGGGGACCGGGTTCGCCCATGGCGTCCTCCGCTGGCCGGCGCGGTCCCCGGGCGGGGGCGCTGGCCTACGGTCTAGACCGGATGGCGGGCGGAGGGAATCCGGGGCGCGCGGGATTCGGGCGGGGAAACCGGGCCGGAGGGGGCGTCGAGCCCCCTCCGGCCCGCGCATCGCGGGGCGCGATGCGGGGCCGTCCCCCCCGGGCGCGGCGTGGGCGGGGTCAGGCGGCGCGGGCGTCGGGGGCGGAGAGGCCGGCGTCCGCCGCCGCCGCCGCCGCGGCCTCCGCCTCCAGCCCGTCGCGCAGCTTGCCTTCGATGCGGGCGCGGTCGATGTCGTCCCGCGCCGCGGTCAAGGCGCGGCGGCCGGGCAGGGGCGCGGGGACCGGGGCCAGCTCCAGCCCCTCCGGCGCGCGGGCGAGGATGGCGGCGCGGGCCTCCTCGGTGATCTCCCACAGGCCGAGGCAGAGCCGGTCGCGGCCCGCTCCGTCCTCCGCCACGATCTCCGGCGCCCAGCCGGTGGAGCGGTAGATGCGGCGCATCGGAGCGTCGAACACCGCCGCGAAATGGCTGAGCCCGAAGCGCAGCCCCACTTCGCAGCCCGCCAGCATCAGCGCGGTGGAGATGCGCGCCGCCGCCGCCGCGCCGCCGGCGATGCGGGGCGAGACGCAGAAGCGCGTGCTCTCCCAGATCAGCGGCGAGGTGATCTCGCCGCCCATCAGGTGCGAGAAATGGTCGTTGAGCATGGTGCGCCCCGTTGTCGGCATCAGCCGGCCGGAGCCGCCATGCGTGCCGTCGGGCAGCACGTAGACGCAGTAAAGCGCGTCCGGTCCGTCGTACTGATCCCGCTCCCAGCCGTTGGGATCGACGCGGACGTCCCAGTTGAGCCGGGTGCGGAACTGGCCGGCGCGGTCGCGGAACATGGTCTCGGCCAGACGCGGAGACGTAGAGAGGTCGTTTCCATAAATGAAACGGATCATTGCGGCGCTCCTTTTGGGGGGTGCGCCGAGTATTGACGTGAAAGTTAAAAAAAATGGTAAACGAGACTCGAAGGAGTCGCGCGTTTCAGTCGAATTCGACTAAACCTTGATCGCGCCGCCTTTCACCGCGATCGCCACCGCGTGGAAGGCGTTCAGCCCGCCCAGCTTGTGCCGGGCGCTGTCTAGATAGACCCGGAGCGTGCTCTCGGAGATCTTGAGCCGGTCCGCGATCTGGGCGCGGGAGCGGCCGGCGGCCATCAGCGCCAGCGCGTCCCGCTCCCGCGGGGACAGGTTGGGGATCGGCATCGGCTCTGCCGCGCCGTTGATCTCCAGCGCGTGGCGATGGACGTGATGGGCGATCAACAGCAGCTCCTGCGCCACATCGGCGAGGCGGGCGCGCCATTCCTCCTCCGGACACTGCTTGGAGATGGTGAACATGGCGAACTGGCCGCCGGGGCCGTGGATCGGGATGGTGTAGCCGTTGTTGCCGACCCGGAACTCGCGCGCCTCGGACAGGAGGCGACGCACCGGGCGGCCGGTCCAGTCCAGGTCCGCCCAGTCGATCGGGGCGAAGCCGCCGGCGGCCGCAAGTACCACGGGGTCGCAATCCCGGTATCGTACGTCTTCGTATCGTTGGTGCCACGCGACGTCATAGGTCATCGCGCCGAATTCGTGTCCGGCTTTGGGGCCGCCCAGCGACAAGGCGTAGTAGATGCAGTTGTCCATGTCGTAGATCGCCCGGACCCGTTCCAGCAGTCGCCGCAACTCCGCGGCGCCGGTCACGGCGGGCACTGACTCAACTATGGATTGCAGACGCTCGTTCATGCCCCGTTCCCCGCATCAGCGCGGCGACCGGGGATTGCGACCGTTGAAGACGCTCGATGCGATTGACGTCCCTCCCCAAGGGGTTTCGCCTGCGCCGCGCGCCGTTCCTGACCCGGAAGCGCGGCCAACGGGCCGCCTGACACTTCTTCGGCTCAGAGTAGCGTCATCCGGGATTCATACAACCTTAAATTGCCAATCGGGACCCGCGACGCCTCGTTCCCCCGCCCCGGTAGGGGCGGAGGCGGCGCGCGGCACGCAAGTAATCGTCCCGTCGCCCAAATATTCGCGACGGGAGGCCTGTCGCCCGCCTGCGGTCAGACGGGACGCGAAATTTTTTCCTCTCCCGGGCCTGAAAAGCCCGAAATGGGGGCGAACGGACCCCTTGAGAGCCCGAATCCCCGCCTGGAATCGGCCTCTCGGGCCGAATCAGCGGCGCGAATCTCCGCCGCCGCGACCACGATCGCGTCGTCCAGCTGCTCGGCGAGCCGCATGTGGTAATTCCGGATCGCGTACTGCCGCAGGTCCGCCAGCACGTCGATGATCCAGTCCTGAGCCATGATCGCCTCCCTTGGGCTTGCCTGTCCGGGCGGAGGGGCCGAGGCGTTCGGGCGCCCTGCTCCTCCGGTTCCGTCATGCTGCCGCAGGCGGCGTTCGCGCGACATTCGCCACATCCTCCTCCCCAGATATGGCGAGGCGAAGAGGGCAAGTCGTTGAATCCGCTAGGTTGGTTTTGAGGTCGTTCGGCGCTCCTCCCTGAGCTTCGACGATTCGGCGCCGCCTTCGCCACCCCCGGGGACCGCCGCACGGAGGGCGCGGGGGGGCGGGTGCGCGACGCGCGACTTTCGATGCGCGGCAGGGCGCCCGGTTCGGGGGCCGCCCGCGACGCGCACGGTCGCGATGCGCCGGCGGCGCCCGGACGTCACGGCGCGACATGCGCGCGACGCCCGGGGCCGCCGGCCGCCCTCAGGCGGGGGCGCGCGGAGCGCTGGCGCGACGCGCCCCCAGCGGACGCAGGCCAGCCGCCGGACCAACATGGCCCGGGTCGCGCGCAGAGCCCCGCCGGGGGCGCCGCGTTCCGGCCGCGTCCGACGCCGCGCGGGGGCGCGGGGAACGGGACCGGATCTCTGTCTTCGCGCGGGGCGTCCGCGCGGCGCCGGCGCGCGCGCAAGCGTGCGCTCTGGCTTCCCGGGCGCCGCATGTCGGATGACGACGGGCGCACGCGGAGGGTCCGCGGCTCCGGTCTGCGCCGGGACCATGCATCGCCGGTCAGGACGATGAATTCCTTGCGTCAATCTGAATGACGCGCCGGCCTCCGGATCCGTTCGCGGTCCGGCCCGGCGTTGGGGCGGGCGTTCCGGCCGGCGCCCCGTGACGGGGCCGCCTGGCCGAACCCTGCGCACGCGACCCCGAGGACGCGAGCGCCGATCATGCGGGGGAGGCGAGGATCGCGCCCGGCTTCCGAGCGGGGGCTCGGCGCCGGGCGGACTGTCTCCCGGAGGCGGGGGGTCTGAGCCCGGACCTCCCTGTCAGGCGCCGATCACGAACTCCAGGCGCGCGGCGGCGTCGGCGATGTCGCGATGCTCCTCGACCTTGCGGGCCATGTTGTCGCGAACCTCTTCCGTGCAGGGCCACAGGCCGGCGCAGATCGCCCGGCGATCCTCGCCGGAGCGGCCCATCACGTCGGGCGTGAAGTCCAGACCCTTGTAGACCCGAAGCATCGGGGCGTCGAACACGCCCACGTAGAACTCCAGGCCGAAGCGCAACCCGGCGTCGATCCCGGCCAGCAGCAGCGAGGACGTGACCTTCATCGCCTCCTGGCGCGTGTTCACCGTGGGGGCGAGACAGAGGCGAGTGATCTCCCAGATCGTCGGCGACTGGATGACCACGCCGTCGGTCAGGTGCGAGAAGTGCTCGCCGATCATGGTGCGCCCGGTGGTGGGCATCAGCCGACCCGAACCGCCATGGGTGCCATCGGCGTTTTCATAGATGATGTAGAGCGGCGCGAGCGCATCGTACTGATCACGCTCCCAACCGTTTTCGTCCACCGAAACATCCCACTTCATACGATCGCGGAACTGGCTGGCGCGGTCCTTAAACATCCCGTCGACGAGGGACGGATACTTGTGGAGTTCGTGGGCATACACGTAGCGGATCATGGTTTTTAGCCTCCTGGGGAAAGACAGTGACCATGAGTTCTCACGCCGCTTGTGAACGACTTATGAATATATTGTTCAGATTTCAGTCAAATTTAAATATTGATGATGCCGCTTCTGACTGCGATCGCGACAGCATGGGGCATGTTCAGACCGCCGAGTTTGTTCCTCGCCGAATCTAAATAAACCCGAAGGGTGTTTTCAGATATTTTTAACTGGTCTGCGATCTGAGTTCGGCTCTTGCCCGATGAGATCATCGCGAGGGCGTCCCTCTCCCTCGGAGACAGCGCGACGAATTCCTGCTCATTCTTCACATCGAAGATCTCGAGGACCTTTTGATGAATGAAGTTGGCGACGAGCAGCCAATCGCTCGCGGTCTCGGCGATATACCGTTCCCAGACCCGGTCCGTGCATGTCTTGTTGATGGTCAGGACGGCGAACTGGCCGTTGGGTCCCCTCACGGGAACCGTGTAGCCCTGGTTTCCGACGCCGGCGTCCACTGCTTCGAGGATCAGCTTCCGGCGCTTCTTGGCGCTCCAGTCGAGTCGCTTCCAGTCCAACGGCGTGAAGCTCTGGACAGCTCCGACGACCGTGGGGTCCGCTTCCTTGTAGTTCTCCTCCAGGTAGCGCTGCGACCAGTCCGCCCGATAGGTTATCTCGGCGAACTGATAGTCCCCGAACGTCGCGCCTCCCCCGAAAGAGACGACGACGTACACGACGTGGTCGACGTCATAAACGTCCCTGACAAGATCGGCGAAAAGTCGAATGTCCTCAACTTTCCGGAACTCCGGGAGGCCTTCGATGATGGATTTTATGCGTTCGGTCATCCGTGGGGGCGCTGCAGATCGGCTCGGGACCCCAGGGAAGCGGGGTTCGGCGGAGCATAGCCTCCCATTGCGTCGGAGACCATCGCCGCCGACGCCGAAAACCGCGTATCGAACGCCTGGAGCCGAATCAGGCCCAGGCGGAATGGAGGAGCAGCCGGAACGCCACCACAATGACCCGGGACAAACGCATCATGCAGGAGCAACCTGCTGTCCCGGTGGGAACGCAACGCTGGTCGCGTCCCGGCTGAGTATCGTCCGAACGGCGCCGCGCCGGCTGGCGGCGATACCGTCTGGGGAAAACGGTCGCCGCCGGAGCAGGATGGAAACCCTTGGGGGCCGCGGTGGGTAGCCGCTTGCGCCCGTCACGCCGGCCTGGGGAAGCCCGCGTCCATCTCGAGCCAGGGAGGGGTGGCCCTGGCAGCTCTTTGCCGGTCGTGGTGTCTGGTCGGACCTGGCACGCTTGTCGTTGTTTCGGTTCGAACCCTTTCGCGATTACGCCATGCCCTGAGATTAGGCTTTTCCCGGCGATGCGAAATTCCCCGAAAATTGTGAGGGCCTTTTCTGCAAGTCATTGAAAAATATGGGGCGGGCTTTTCCTCAAAGTAAACGCCCGGCGGATCGGGAGATTCGCCGGGCGTTCAGCAACTGGTTCGCGATAGGGCGGGGGCGGCAGCGTCGCCAAGGGCTTGGCGGCCGGCGCCCCCGCCGCCGCCCCTTGTGAAGAGGACGAGCGGCGGGGACGGGTCGACGTCAGCTCCGGGAGGCTTCCAGCGCGTCCTCGAAGGTGCGCAGGCCGGTGGTCTTGGCCGAGACCAGGACCGCCATGTTGCCGGGCTTGTGCTCGTTGCGCAGCATCTTCATGTGCGCCTCGGGGATCTCCGACCAGGAGAAGACCTCCGACATGCAGGGGTCGAGCCGGCGCTCCACCATCAGTTTGTTGGCGGCCGACGCCTGCTTGAGGTTGGCGAAGTGGGAGCCCTGGACGCGCTTCTGGTGCATCCACAGGTAACGGGCGTCCATGGTCAGGTTGTAGCCGGTGGTGCCCGCGCAGATCACCACCATGCCGCCGCGCTTCACCACGAAGACCGAGGCCGGGAAGGTCGATTCGCCCGGGTGCTCGAACACCATGTCGACGTTGTTGCCCTTGCCGGTGATGTCCCAGATGGCCGCGCCGAACTTGCGGACCTCCTTGAACCACTCCTTGTACTCGGGCGAGTTGACGATCGGCATCTGACCCCAGCACTTGAAGTCGCGCCGGTTGAGCACGCCCTTCGCGCCGAGATCCAGCACGAACTGCCGCTTGCTCTCATCCGAGATCACGCCGATGGCGTTGGCGCCCGCGGTGTTGATCAGCTGGATCGCGTAGGAGCCGAGGCCGCCGGAGGCGCCCCAGACCAGCACGTTGTCGCCGGGCTTGAGGATGTGCGGGCGATGGCCGAACAGCATCCGGTAGGCGGTGGCGAGCGTCAGCGTGTAGCAGGACGACTCCTCCCAGGTCAGGTGCTGGGGCCGCGGCATCAACTGCTGCGACTGCACCCGGCAGAACTGGGCGAAGGAGCCGTCCGGCGTCTCGTAGCCCCAGATGCGCTGGGTGGGCGAGAACATCGGGTCGCCGCCGTTGCACTCCTCGTCGTCGCCGTCGTCCTGGTTGCAATGCACGACGACCTGGTCGCCGACCTTCCACCGCTTCACCCGGTCGCCCACCGCCCAGACGATGCCCGCGGCGTCGGAGCCGGCGACGTGGAAGTCGGCCTTGTGGACGTCGAAGGGCGAGATCGGCGTGCCGAGCGAGGCCCAGACGCCGTTGTAGTTCACGCCCGCGGCCATGACGAAGACCAGAACCTCGTTGGAATCGAGGGTCGGGGTCGGCACGACCTCCTCCAGCATGCCGGTGGTCGGCTCGCCGTGACGCTCGCGCCGGATCGCCCAGGCGTGCATCTGCTTGGGCACATGGCCCAGCGGCGGGATTTCGCCGACATCGTAGAGGTCCTTCACCGGCGCATCGTAGGCGACGATGGTTTCGGGGGCGTCGAGCGGGGCCATGGCGGTCTCCTTCTGCCGGGCGAGCGGGGCGCAAACGGGCGCGCAAGATTATTGCGTGTTTCGGCCGCGGCGATGCATGACATTGCTCGCCCGCTGGCGCAAGCCCTTTGTGCACCGCGGCATTGTCGCTCAGTTTCAGACGGCTGGCGACGCTTTTCCGTTGCCCGGCCGCGGCGCGCGACCGGATCTCGTTCAATTTTGCAACATTTGCGAGACGCCAAGCGCGTGGCAGAACGGCCTCGCAATTTACTGACGATCAAGAAGCCCCTTGCGCAATATCATGTCGCATGACATTTGCACCGCAGCGCAGCACAATGCGCCGTCATCCCGTGCGCGGACCCGCCCCCGGACCCGTGCCAGAGCCCGCGCCAGAGAAGGAGCCCGCGATGAGCACCGAGACCAAAGTCGCCAAGGACCGGCCCTGGATCTTCCGCACCTATGCGGGCCACTCGACGGCCGCGGCCTCCAACGCGCTCTATCGCTCCAACCTGTCCAAGGGGCAGACCGGCCTGTCGGTGGCCTTCGACCTGCCCACCCAGACCGGCTACGACTCCGACGACGTGCTGGCGCGGGGCGAGGTGGGCAAGGTCGGCGTGCCAGTGTCCCATATCGGGGACATGCGGGCGCTGTTCGACGCCATCCCGCTCGAGCAGATGAACACCTCGATGACCATCAACGCCACCGCAGCCTGGCTGCTGGCGCTCTACATCGCCGTGGCGGAGGAGCAGGGGGCCGACGTCGCCAAGCTCCAGGGCACGGTGCAGAACGACATCATCAAGGAGTACCTCTCCCGCGGGACCTACGTCTTTCCGCCTGCGCCCAGCCTGCGTCTGATCGGCGACATCGCCGCCTACACCTATCGCGAGGTTCCCAAGTGGAACCCGATGAACGTGTGCAGCTACCACCTGCAGGAGGCCGGCGCGACGCCGGCGCAGGAGCTGGCCTACGCGCTCGCCACCGGCATCGCGGTGCTGGACACGGTGAAGGCGCAGGGCGCGGTGTCGGACGAGGATTTCCCGCAGGTCGTCGGGCGCATCAGCTTCTTCGTGAACGCCGGCATCCGCTTCGTCACCGAGATCTGCAAGATGCGCGCCTTCGGCGAGCTGTGGGACGAGATCTGCCGCGACCGCTACGGGGTGGCGGAGGAGAAATACCGCCGCTTCCGCTACGGCGTGCAGGTCAATTCCCTCGGCCTGACCGAGCCGCAGCCCGAGAACAACGTCTACCGCATCCTGCTGGAGATGCTGGCGGTGACGCTGTCCAAGAACGCCCGCGCCCGCGCCGTGCAGCTTCCCGCCTGGAACGAGGCGCTGGGCCTGCCGCGGTCCTGGGACCAGCAATGGTCCCTGCGGATGCAGCAGATCCTGGCCTATGAGACCGACCTGCTGGAATACGGCGACCTCTTCGATGGCAACCCGGCGGTGGAGGCCAAGGTCGAGGCGCTGAAGACCCAGGCGCGGGACGAGCTTGCGCGCATCGACGAGATGGGCGGCGCGGTGCAGGCCATCGACTACATGAAGGCGCAGCTGGTGGAGTCGAACTCCGCCCGCCTGCGGGCCATCGAGTCGGGCGAGACCATTGTGGTCGGCGTCAACAAGTGGACCGAGACCGAGCCCTCGCCCCTGACCGCCGGCGACGGCGGCATTCTGGTGGTCGATCACGGGGTCGAGGCCGCGCAGGTCGAGGCGCTGAACGCCTGGCGCGCGGGCCGCGACCAGGCGGCGGTGGACGCGGCGCTGGCCGCGCTCAAGGCGGCCGCGCAGTCGGGCGACAACATCATGCCGCCCTCGATCGCCGCCGCGAAGGCGGGCGTGACCACCGGCGAATGGGGGGCCGCGATGCGCGAGGTGTTCGGCGAGTATCGCGCGCCGACCGGCGTGGCGAAATCCGCGCCGGACAACCTCACCGGGCTCGACGACGTGCGCGCCTCGGTGGAGGCGGTGTCGTCGCGCATGGGCCGGCGGCTGAAGTTCCTGGTCGGCAAGCCCGGCCTCGACGGCCACTCCAACGGCGCCGAGCAGATCGCCGTGCGCGCCCGCGACTGCGGGATGGAGGTGGTCTACGAGGGCATCCGCCTGACCCCCGCCCAGATCGTCAACGCGGCGCTGGAGGAATCGGTGCATGTGGTGGGGCTGTCGATCCTCTCCGGCTCCCACCTGCCGCTGGTGAAGGAGGTGGTGGACCGGATGCGCGCCGCCGGCCTCGACGACGTGCCTCTGGTGGTCGGCGGCATCATCCCCGAGACCGACGCCGCCGAACTGCGCGCCTACGGCGTGGCCCGGGTCTACACGCCCAAGGATTTCGAGCTGAACAAGATCATGTCGGACATCGTCGAGATCGTGTCCGAGGAGAGCGCCGAAGCGGCATGACTCCATTCCGCGGCGGCCGCGGTCGGATGGTCCGGGTGGCGAACAACCGCCCGGACCGGTTCGGTCCTGCGGGGATGCCGCGGATCCGGCCTGACGACGCCTGACCGCCGCAGGCCCGTTCATTCTCGTCGCAACTGGCGCCGTCTGCGCGCCAATCCTGTGTGAAATTTCACAATTGAACGCGATTGTTGCCGCTGCGCTCATGTTTGCGTAACCTTCCGCTAGGGGAGTGATTCAGCCCGCGAAGGGGATCCGACATGACATTCGCAATGCGCGCCGCGGCGGCGGCCGTCGCCGCCCTCGTCCTCGCCCAGCCGGCGGCGGCGACGCTGGTCGAGGTGAACCCGTGCAGCGCCACCTGCACCATCACCTCGACGCCTCCGAATCCGGTCAGCCCGGACCCCAACGACGGCGTGCTGCTGCTGTGGAACGAGCGTCAGAACGTGACCCTTACCGCGCCGCTCGCCGTGGACCGGGTGTTCGACACGGGCGCGAGCTTCGTGTCCGGCTCGTCGGGCAATTTCATGCTCGCGGCCGGCACCGTGGTCAGCTCGCATTACGTGCAGTGGGATCCGTCGGGCGCCTCGGGCTCGATCCAGGCGACGATCACCGCCGACAGCCAGATCTTCGCCTTCATCACCGCCGACGTGAAGCTGTTCAACTCCGACGACATTCTCGGGCTGCCCGGGGTGGACTACAACGACTTCACCAACCGGGGGCTGGAAAGCGGGGATTCCACCAGCTTCTCGGGTCAGTCGGTCGCCATCGACTGGACGGCGACCAGCCCCGGCGACTGGACCCGGCTGATCACCGCCTATTCGCCCTCCGCCGACGTGCCGGTTCCCGCCGCCCTGCCGCTGCTGGCCGCGGCGCTGGGCGCGTTCGGGCTGGCGGCGCGGCGGCGTCAGGCGCTCTGATCGGGCTTCGCGTCCTTCGCGAACAGGATGTAGAGCACGAGCGCCGCGCCCAGCGTGCAGATATACCACAGGAAGACCCGGTTGTAGGCGGTCGCCGGGTCTCCCGCCTCCAGCGCGGGGGAGGCGAGGCCGGCGGTCACGAACTGGCCGAAGCTGGTGCCGATCATCCCGAACACGTTGATCAGCGTCACCCCCCGCCCGATCAGGCGCGCCGGCACGAAGCTGCGGAAATGCGCCATCAGCACCGCGTAGGTCGCGCCGAACAGCCCCAGCGCCACGATCAGCGCCACCGCGCCGTCGGGCCCGGGCCCGGCGAAGGCCAGCCCCGCCACGCAGAGGCAGCCGGTCCCGTTAAGCCCGACCACCATCCATTTGCGCGTGCCCAGCACCCGGTCCATCGGCCCGTAGATGAAGTTGCCCACCGTCATGGCGATGGCCATCCACAGCATCGCCTCGCCGATGGCCACCGCGCTCAGCCCCTGGATCTCGGCCAGATAGGCCCCGCCCCAGAGGCCCCGCATGCCGCCGGAGACCGAGTAGTTCATGAAGGCCAGCGGCAGGATCGCCAGCAGCACCGGCATCTTCAGCAGCTCCCAGAACCCGCCGAAGCCCAGCGCCTTCAGCCCGCCGCCGGAGGGCGCCTCCAGCGCCGGCGGGTCGCGGACCAGCGCGGCCAGCACCGCGGCGAGCAGCACCGCCACGCCGGCCAGCACGGTCATCACCTCCCGCCAGCCGAACGCCTCCACCGCCCAGGTCAGCGGGGCCGCGCCCAGGATGTTGCCGAAGCCGCCGACGCCCATCATCGCCCCGGTCAGGGTGGCGAAGCGGCGGGGTTCGAACCGGCGGGCGAACAGGAACATGCCCGACATCAGGATCGGCGCGCAGCCCGCCCCGATCAGCGCCATGGCGGCGTAGAGCATCCAGGCCGACTGCGCCGAGGCGAAGACCAGCGCCCCGCCCCCGGCCCCGACCGCCAGCGCCACGGAGACCACGCGCCGCGGCCCGATCCGGTCGAGCGCGAGGCCCGTGGGGATCTGGCAGATGGCGAAGAGCAGATACCAGGCCCCCACGGCCGACGAGAGGTCGGAGGCGCTGACGCCCAGGTCCTCCACCAGGTAAGGCGCCAGCACCGCGAGGAAATTGCGGTAGAACAGGCTGAGCACGTAGGAGATCATCAGGGCCGGGATGTCCATGGACCCGGGGCCTCCGTCTGGTTGGTCGGTCGCTCAGGCTATTCGCTCAGGGCTTGGCGTCTTGCGCGAACAGGTAGATCGCGAGCGCCCCACCGAGCGCCGCCGCGTAAAGCAGGAACAGGTGCCCATAGGCCGCCACGGCGCCCGAGGCGGCGCGGCCGGCCTCGATCACCTCTCCGGTCAGGCCCTGGCCGAAGCCGACGCCGAGCATGACGAAGAAGTTCATCAGGGTGACGGCCCGGCCCACCAGCCGCAGCGGGGCGAGCGCCCGGGCATGGGCCATGACCACGGTGTAGGTGGCCGCAAGCGCGCCGATGGCCACGATCAGCAGGACCGAGACCCCGTAGGACACGTCAGGGAACAGGCCGAGCAAGGCGCAGGCCCCCACCGCGAAGGTGTTGCCGACCAGGATCACCCATTTGCGGGTGCCGAAGATCCGGTCCAGCGGCCCGTAGATGAAGGCGCCCACGGACATGGCGATGGCCATCCACAGCGTCGCCTGCCCGACCGCGGCGGCGTCGGCCCCGAAGACCTCGACCATGTAGGGCCCGGCCCAAAGGCCGCGGATGCCCGCCGCGGGGGCGTAGTTGATCATCGCCAGCGGGATGATCGGCCAGTAGACCCGCATGCGGAGCAGCTCGAAATATTCCAGGAAGCCGCGGTCGGCGCGCTCTCCCGCCTGGGTCTCGACCCGCGCGGGGTCCTGCACCAGCATCAGCGCGGCGGCGGAGATCGCGGCGGAGATCAGGGCGAAGGCCACCATGGACTCGCGCCAGCCGATCGCCTCGACCAGCATCGCGAAGGGGGCCGTGCCGGCGATGTTGCCCAGCGTGCCGAGCCCCACGGTGATGGAGCTGAGCGTCGCGAAGCGGGCCATCGAGAAGTTGCGCGCGAAGATGTAGAACATCGACATCAGCGCCGGGGCGCAGCCCGCGCCCATCAGCGCCATGGCGACGGCGACGCCCAGCGGTCCGTCGGCCAGCGCGAACACCGCCGCGCCCCCCGCCCCGCCGATGCCGAACAGCACGCCCCCGGTCAGCCTCGGCCCGATCCGGTCGAGCCCCACGCCCACGGGCAGTTGCATCACCGCGAAGACCAGGAACCAGGCGCCGGAGGCGAAGCCGAGGTCGGCCGCGTTCAGCCCCAGGTCGTCCGTCATGTAAGGCGCCAGCACCGCGAGGCAGGAGCGGTAGAACTGGCTGAACACGTAGGACAGCCCCAGCGCGATGATGCCGGGCATGAGATCGGGCCTTTCGCAAAAAATACGCGGCCGGGAAATCGGCCGCGTTATGACGGTATTGCTACCTTATCTTCGCCTCGATGCGCCGTCCATGGACCGCGGGTCGCAGGGCGAAACGCCCGGTCCGCCCAGCAGCCCGCCCAGCAGCCCGCGCCGCGACTTACTCCGCCGCCGGCTTGCCGATCACGGGGCGCTTCTCGGCCAGGGTCTCGAAGCCTTTGACCGCCTCGTCGTATTTGGGGTCGAGCGTGCCCATCACCCGGTCCCAGAACGAGAAGAAGTTGGCGTAGTTGTAGCGGAACCGGGAATGGTGCTGGTCGTGGAAGGTCACGCAGACCATCGGCCAGGGGGACCGCGCCGAGGGGTTGGCGTAGAACTCGAACCCCGAATGCCCGATGGTGCCGTTGAAATGGTCGTAAAGCCGGTGGCCGACCAGAACCAGCCCCGGGATCGGCAGGATCAGCGGCGCCCACAGGTAATAGCACTGCATGACGAAGGCATCGACGAAGTCGTCGTTATAGGTGCTCCACACCGTCGGGGCGACCGACTTGTGATGCTCGGCATGGAAGCGATACATCAGCTTCGTGTGCATGAAGCGGTGCATCCAGTAGAACCAGGCGTCGAACGCCACGATCGACACCGCCGCCATCAGCGGGATCGACCACCACGACAGCTCCAGCGGCGCCCACAGGGTCCAGCCCTTGTGCTGCGCGAACAGGCCGCCCGCCAGACAGCCGCCGGTGACCAGAAGCGACAGCACCGACTGCTTCTGCTCCTTCGCGCGCCGCTTCTCGCCCCGGCGGTTGGGCTGGATCCGCCGCTCGGGCCAGCGGTTCTGGAAGGCGACCAGCGCCCAGCCGGTCAGGAAATACAAAGCGACGTTGATTCCATAGACCGTGGCGAACCACGGCAGGAACTCGATCAGCAGGTCCAGGGCCTGGGAGAGCATGGGGCGGTCCTCGCGTCCGGGTCGGGTCGGTTGCGCGGGCTTGCGGCGTTGGGCGGGCGCGGCGCGGAGAGGATGGTGGCCCCTGCGGCGCGCCGGATCAACCCGCCGCGCCGCAGGGGCCGCCATCCTCCCCGCGCGACCGATTTCCGCGGCGGCACGCCGCTCTGGACCCATCGAAGCGGGGCCTCTGGCCCCCTGCGATTGTCCGGACCTCCATTGACGCGCCGCAGCGGGGAGGCGTAGCGATGGTCCAAACGCTCGCGCCGGAGACCGACCATGAACGCCCCCCTCACCAACATGCAGACCCGGGACGTGGAAGCCCTGCTCCACCCCTACACCAACGCCGCCGCCCATCGTCAGGTCGGCGCCCATGTGATCGCCGAGGGCAAGGGCATCTACGTCTACGACGACAGCGGCAAGGAGTTCATCGAGGGCATGGCCGGCCTGTGGTGCGCGGGCCTGGGCTTCGGCGACGCGGAACTGGCCGAGGCCGCCGCCGCCCAGCTTCGCAAGCTGCCCTACTACCACCTCTTCGCCGGCCGCTCGCACGAGCCCGCGATCGAGCTGGCCGAGATGATCAAGGAGCTGGCGCCGGGCATGGCCCGCGTCATCTTCCAGTCCTCGGGTTCGGAGGCCAACGACAGCCAGGTCAAGCTGGCCTGGTTCTACAACAACGCCCGCGGCCGGCCGGAGAAGAAGAAGATCATCTCCCGCAAGAAGGGCTATCACGGGGTGACCATCGCGGCCGCGTCGATGACCGGGCTGCCCTACAACCATCTCGACTGGGACCTGCCCATCGACCGCTTCCTGCACACCGGCACGCCGCATCACTGGCGCGAGGCCGAGGCGGGCGAGAGCGAGGAGGCGTTCTCCGCCCGGCTCGCCCATGAGCTGGAGGAGCTGATCGAGCGCGAGGGCCCCGAGACCGTCGCCGCCTTCATCGCGGAGCCGATCATGGGCGCCGGCGGCGTGATCGTGCCGCCGAAGGGCTATTTCGAGGCGATCCGCCCGATCCTCGACAAGCATGACATCCTGATGATCGCCGACGAGGTCATCACCGGCTTCGCCCGCACCGGCGAATGGTTCGGCTCCGACCGCTTCAACGTGAAGCCGACCTCGATGTCCTTCGCCAAGCAGCTCACCGGCGGCTACGCGCCGTTGTCGGCGGTGGCGATCAACCAGGACATGGCCGACGCGATCGAGGCCCATTCCGGCAAGATCGGCACCCTTGGCCACGGCTTCACCTATGGCGGCCACCCGGTCGGCTGCGCCACCGGCGTCGCCGCCCTGCGCATCTACAAGGAGCGCGGGATCCTCAACCATGTCCGTTCGGTGGAGGGGACGTTCCAGTCGAAGCTGCGCTCGTATCTCGACCATCCGCTGGTGGGCGAGGCGCGGGGCGTCGGCCTGATCGGCGCGCTGGAGCTGGCCCCCGACGCCTCGGGCAAGACCGCGTTCGAGCCGGCGGGCAAGGTCGGCGGCAAGCTGGCCGCCGAGATGGCCGCGCGCGGCGTGATTCTGCGCAACGTGGGCGACAGCCTCGCCTTCTGCCCGCCGATGATCATCACGGAGGAGGAGATCGGCCGGCTGTTCGCGCCGCTCGAAGACGCGCTGAACGCCACCGAGTCCTGGGCCAAGGCCGAAGGCCTGATCTGACCCGTCCCGTTCCGCGGGACATCGCGACGCCGCCGGTCGAAGGGCCGGCGGCGTTCGCGTCTCTGGACACGGGGCTTTGAACGGGGGCCGACGCGGCGCGGACATGCGGAAAACCGCGAACGCCTGCGGGCGCGCGGATGAAGACCGTCGGTCATGTCGGGGAGGTTCGATCCGGTTTGTCCGGCGGATCGGCCGGGAGGGGAAGGGGTGGCCGTCGGCGGCTACAGAGGCCACCCCCGGTCACTTACCCAAAGAACGCCACGCGAGTCATTGTCGCCACCTGGTACGCTTACTCCGATATCAACGCGATATCGATTACCTTACGAATGAACGCCGATCCGCCGCCGGGAGTCAACAAAATGGTTAATGCAGGCCTAACGGACCGTTTGATATTCAAGGCGCTGCGCCCTGCCGAGTGCGCGGAGCTTGTCCAAGCCTCTGTTTTCAAAGGATCTCAAGTAGATATTCAGGACTCGTTCATTCATTTCTCCACATATGAACAGTTGCCCGAAACCCTCGCCAAGCACTTCAGCAACGAAGCGCCATTGTGGCTGGCCGCGGTTGATTCGACCGCGCTGGGGGAATCGTTGCGATGGGAAACATCCCGGGGCGGCCAATTGTTCCCGCATCTTCACGCCGGATTGCGCCCGGAGCAGGTGGCCTGGATGATCCCGCTCAGCCTCGGCCCCGACGGCCGCCATCTGCTTCCGGAGCCTGAATGACCTCGCCCCTCTCCGACTTCGCCGAGCGCGCCGGCCTCGCCGCCCTGCGCCGCGCCGACCCCGAGACCGCGCACGGGCTGGCGCTGCGCGCGCTGAACCTGCGCCACGCGGCGGGACTGTCGCCGGAAGCGGGGCCGGTGACCGGGCCGGGGCTGGCGCGGCGGGTGTTCGGGCTCGACTTTCCCAACCCGGTCGGCATCGCCCCGGGCTTCGACAAGAACGCCATGGCGATGGAGGCCTCGCTCGCCGCCGGCCCCGGCTTCATGGAGATCGGCGGGGTGACGCCCCGTCCCCAGGACGGCAATCCGCGCCCGCGCCTGTTCCGGCTGACCGAGGACCGCGCGGTCATCAATCGCTTCGGCTTCAACAACGAGGGGATGGAGGTCATCGCCCGCCGGCTCGCCGCGTGGCGGGAGGGCGGGACGCCGAACGCCTCGGGCATCGTCGGGGTCAATATCGGCGCCAACAAGGACAGCGAGGACCGGGCGGCGGACTACGCCGCGGTGCTGACCCGGTTCGCGGGGCTGGCGAGCTTCTTCACCGTCAACGTCTCCTCCCCCAACACCGAGCGGCTGCGTGACCTTCAGGGGCGCGACGCGCTGGACGCGCTGCTGGCCGGCGCGCTGGAGGCGCGGGACCGCGCCGCGCCGGGCACCCCGGTGCTGGTCAAGATCGCGCCCGATCTGGACGCGGCCGGGCTGGCCGACGTCGCGGAGGTCGCCATGGAGCGGGGGCTGGACGGCATCGTGGCCACCAACACCACCCTGGCCCGCGACGGGCTGCGCAGCCCGCAGGCGGCGGAGACCGGGGGCCTGTCCGGCCAGCCGCTCTTCGACCGCTCGACGGAGGTGCTGGCGGAGCTCGCCCGCCTCACCGGCGGGGAGATGCCGCTGGTGGGCGTCGGGGGCGTGGCCTCGGTCGCGCAGGCGCGGGCCAAGCTCGCGGCGGGGGCGAGCCTGGTGCAGCTCTACAGCGGGCTGGTCTATGGCGGCGTCGGGCTGGCGGCCCGGATCGCGCGGGGGCTCGCCGCGCCCGGGGGTTGAGCGGCGCCCCGTCGCGGGGCGCTTTTTCCGCGCGGTTTCAACCCTATTTCAACCGAATCTGCGCCCGACCCGCCCGAACGCCCGCGGCAGGGCGACGCTGCTTGCGCGCGCCCGGGCGTGGCCGGGGGTGAAAACGCAACATCTCCAACATGTTGCGACAGGGGCGCGCAGGGCTCTCGCAATATTGCGCGCCTTATGCCCCTGTGTTAGCAACCCTGCGGTTCACGAGGGGGGCGAGCGGCGACTTGCCAATGGTCGCCCCGTGCCGGGTTTTCGCATGTCCGGCCAATCGGAAGGGGTCCCGTGGCAGCATCAGCTTCGATATCCGCCGGCATCGCAGGACGGTACGCTACCGCGCTGTTCGAGCTCGCCGCCGAGTACAACGCCCAGGAGGTCGTCGAGACCGACCTGGCCTCGGTGAAGCAGGCTCTGGCGGAAAGCGCCGATCTGCGTCAGGCGGTTTCGTCGCCGCTCTACAAGCGCGACGAACAGGTCTCGGCGATCAAGGCGATCGCCGACGCGATGGGGCTTCAGCCCCTCACCCGCAACGTTCTGGCCCTGATGGCCGAGAAGCGTCGCCTTTTCGCGCTGGGCGCGATGTGCGACGCTTATCTCGCGCTCATGGCCGACAAGCGCGGCGAGATTTCGGCCGAAGTGGCCGTGGCCGCGCCGCTGACCGACGCGCAGGCCGCGTCGCTGGCGAGCGCGCTGAAGGCGGCCATGGGCCGCGACGTCAATCTGGACGTGTCCGTGGATGAGACCCTCATCGGCGGCCTCGTCGTCAAGGT
This sequence comes from Pseudomonadota bacterium, assembly GCA_036154955.1. GTDB lineage: Bacteria > Pseudomonadota > Alphaproteobacteria > Rhodobacterales > Rhodobacteraceae > Albimonas. The sequence continues at coordinate 152,273 of JAYZWL010000060.1, forward strand.
AGGCTCCAAGCTGATCGACACCTCGATCCGCTCCAAGCTCGCCGCACTGCAGAACGCCATGAGAGAGGTCGGGTGATGAGCATCCAAGCCGCAGAGATTTCCGCGATCCTCAAAGACCAGATCAAGAATTTCGGTCAGGAAGCGGAAGTGGCCGAAGTGGGCCGCGTGCTGTCGGTGGGCGACGGCATCGCCCGCGTTTACGGCCTGGACAACGTGCAGGCCGGCGAGCTGGTCGAGTTCCCGGGCGGCCTGATGGGCATGGCCCTGAACCTCGAGGCCGACTCGGTCGGCATCGTGATCTTCGGCGACGACCGGGGCATCAAGGAAGGCGACACCGTCAAGCGCACCGGCTCGATCGTGGACGTCCCCACCGGCAAGGGCCTGCTGGGCCGCGTCGTCGACGCGCTGGGCAACCCTCTGGACGGCAAGGGCGCGCTGGACGTGGCCGAGCGTCGCCGCGCCGACGTGAAGGCCCCCGGCATCATCCCCCGCAAGTCGGTGCATGAGCCGATGGCGACCGGCCTCAAGGCGATCGACGCGCTGATCCCCGTCGGCCGCGGCCAGCGCGAGCTGATCATCGGCGACCGCCAGACCGGCAAGACCGCCGTGGCGCTCGACGCGATCCTCAACCAGAAGAACTACAACGACGTCGCCGGCGATGACGAGCACAAGAAGCTCTACTGCATCTACTGCGCCGTCGGTCAGAAGCGCTCCACCGTCGCCCAGCTCGTGAAGAAGCTGGAGGAGACCGGGGCCATCGACTACACCGTGGTCGTCGCCGCCACCGCCTCCGACCCGGCGCCGATGCAGTTCCTGGCCCCCTACGCCGCCTGCGCCATCGCGGAATACTTCCGCGACAACGGCATGCACGCGCTGATCATCTACGATGACCTGTCCAAGCAGGCCGTCGCCTACCGCCAGATGTCGCTGCTGCTGCGTCGTCCCCCGGGGCGCGAGGCCTATCCGGGCGACGTGTTCTACCTGCACTCCCGCCTGCTGGAGCGCGCGGCGAAGCTGAACGAGGACTTCGGCTCGGGCTCGATGACCGCCCTGCCGATCATCGAGACGCAGGCCGGCGACGTGTCCGCCTACATCCCGACCAACGTGATCTCGATCACCGACGGGCAGATCTTCCTGGAGACCGAGCTGTTCTTCCAGGGCATCCGGCCCGCCGTGAACGTCGGTCTGTCGGTGTCGCGCGTCGGCTCCTCCGCCCAGACCAAGGCGATGAAGTCGGTCGCCGGCTCGATCAAGCTGGAGCTGGCCCAGTATCGTGAGATGGCGGCCTTCGCCCAGTTCGGCTCGGACCTCGACGCCTCGACCCAGCGCCTGCTGGCCCGCGGCGCGCGTCTGACCGAGCTGCTGAAGCAGCCGCAGTATTCTCCGCTGACCAACGCCGAGCAGGTCTGCGTGATCTTCGCGGGCACCAACGGCTACCTGGACAACGTGCCGGTGTCGTCGGTCACCAAGTTCGAGCGCGGTCTGCTGGCCCATCTGCGGTCCAAGTACGCCGACCTGCTGACGGAGATCGGCAACGAGGACCAGAAGATCGCCGGCGCCATCGCCGACAAGATCAAGGCCGCCATCGAGGATTACGCGAAGGGCTTCGCGTAATCCGGGCCGGACGGACGGGATAGAGGGACGTCATGCCCAGCCTTAAGGACCTTAAGAACCGGATCGAGTCGGTCAAATCGACCCGCAAGATCACCAAGGCCATGCAGATGGTCGCCGCGGCGAAGCTTCGCCGCGCGCAGGAGGCCGCCGAGGCCGCGCGTCCCTATGCGGAGCGCATGAACGGCGTGCTGGGCAAGCTGGCGTCCGGGGCCAACCCGGACACCGCGCCCAAGCTGCTGGCCGGCACCGGCGCCGACCAGGTGCATCTGCTCGTGGTCGCCACCGCGGAGCGCGGGCTGTGCGGGGGCTTCAACGGCTCCATCGTGCGGCTCGCCCGCCTGCGGATCAACGAGCTGACCGCCGCCGGCAAGACGGTCAAGATCCTGACCGTCGGCCGCAAGGGCCGCGACCAGCTGCGCCGGGACCACGCCGACAAGTTCGTCGGCCATGTGGACCTCGGCCAGGTGAAGCGGGTGGACTACGCCACGGCGCAGAAGATCGCGCTGGACGTGATGGCGCGGTTCGAAGGCGGCGAGTTCGACGTGGCGACGCTGTTCTTCAACCAGTTCCAGTCGGTGATCTCCCAGATCCCGACCGCCAAGCAGCTGATCCCGGCCAGCTTCGACGCCGTCGAGGATGACCCGGTGGAGAACGGGACCCCCGTTCCCTACGAATACGAGCCGGAAGAGGAAGCGATTCTCGCCGACCTTCTGCCGCGCGCCATCGCCACGCAGGTCTTCACCGGCCTGCTGGAGAACGCGGCCTCGGAACAGGGCGCGCGCATGTCCGCCATGGACAACGCGACGCGCAACGCGGGCGACCTGATCGACCGTCTGACGCTGGAGTACAACCGCTCCCGCCAGGCTGCGATCACCAAGGAGCTCATCGAAATCATCTCGGGCGCGGAAGCGCTCTAAGGGACGGAGAGTCACATGCCGACCGGCAAGATCACCCAGGTCATCGGCGCCGTCGTCGACGTGCAGTTCGACGGCCACCTGCCCGCCATTCTCAACGCGCTCGAGACCGAGAACAACGGCGTCCGGCTGGTGCTCGAAGTCGCCCAGCACCTGGGCGAGAACTCCGTGCGCACCATCGCCATGGACAGCTCCGAGGGTCTGACCCGCGGCCAGGCCGTGACCGACACCGGCAGCCCGATCGCGGTTCCGGTGGGCGACGGCACCCTGGGCCGCATCCTCAACGTCATCGGCGAGCCGATCGACGAGCGCGGCCCCGTCGACTTCACCGAGACCCGCGCCATCCACCGCGAGGCCCCGTCCTTCGCCGAGCAGGCGACGGAGTCGGAGATCCTGGTCACGGGCATCAAGGTCATCGACCTGCTGGCCCCCTACTCCAAGGGCGGCAAGATCGGCCTGTTCGGCGGCGCCGGCGTGGGCAAGACCGTGCTCATCCAGGAGCTGATCAACAACATCGCCAAGGTGCACTCGGGCTATTCCGTGTTCGCCGGCGTGGGCGAGCGGACCCGTGAGGGCAACGACCTCTATCACGAGTTCATCGAGTCCGGCGTCATCAACATGGACGACCTGACCAAGTCCAAGGTGGCGCTGGTCTACGGCCAGATGAACGAGCCGCCGGGCGCCCGCGCCCGCGTCGCGCTGACCGGCCTGACCCTGGCCGAGCAGTTCCGCGACCAGTCCGGCACCGACGTGCTGTTCTTCGTGGACAACATCTTCCGCTTCACGCAGGCGGGCTCCGAGGTGTCGGCGCTTCTGGGCCGCATCCCCTCGGCGGTGGGCTACCAGCCGACGCTGGCCACCGACATGGGCGCCCTGCAGGAGCGGATCACCTCGACCAAGAACGGCTCGATCACCTCGGTGCAGGCGATCTACGTGCCGGCGGACGACCTGACCGACCCCGCGCCGGCCACGTCCTTCGCCCACCTCGACGCCACCACGGTTCTGTCGCGCGCCATCTCCGAGCTGGGCATCTACCCGGCCGTGGACCCGCTCGACTCCACCTCGCGCATCCTCGACCCCGCCGTCGTGGGCGAGGAGCACTACCTGGTGGCCCGTCAGGTGCAGGAGACCCTGCAGCGCTACAAGGCCCTGCAGGACATCATCGCGATCCTCGGCATGGACGAGCTGTCGGAAGAGGACAAGGTGACGGTGCAGCGGGCGCGCAAGCTGCAGCGCTTCCTGTCCCAGCCCTTCGACGTGGCGGAGATCTTCACCGGCTCCCCGGGCGTGCAGGTGCCGATCGAGAAGACGATCGACTCGTTCAAGCGCGTCTGCGCCGGCGAGTTCGACCATCTTCCCGAGGCCGCCTTCTACATGGTCGGCGACATCGACGAAGTGGTCGCCAAGGCCCAGAAGCTCGCCGCCGCCGCGGCCTGAACCTGATCGGACGGGAGCGCACTTATGGCGAAGCTCGCCTATGACCTGGTCTCGCCCGAGCGGAAGATCGCTTCCGGCGAGGCCGACGCGATCCAGATCCCCGGCGCCGAGGGCGACCTCACGGCGATGCCGGAGCACGCGCCGTTCCTGACCCCGCTGCGCCCCGGCGTGGTGACGGTGAAGGACGGCGGCGCCTCGGCCGGGTATCTGGTCACGGGCGGCTTCGCCGAGATCTCCCCCGCCGGCGCCTCGGTGCTGGCGGAGGAGGCGATCCCGGTGGCGGACGCCTCGGCCGACTGGTTCGACGCCAAGATCGCGGCCGCCGAAACGGCGCATGAGATCGCGTCGGGCGAAGCGAAGATCATCGCCGCGCAGGTGGTGAACGATTTCCGCTTCCTCAAGCAGACCATGGGCTTCTGAACAGAATAACGAGGGACAGAAGACCCCTGACGCCCCGCGCGAGGTCTCGCGCGGGGCGTTTTCGTTAAGGCGGCCGCAGAACGGGGGGCCGACGGGACCATGACCGCGCCGGTGACGCTGCACGGCTACAGCCGCAGCATCTACGCCTGGGCCGCTTTGCTGGCGCTGGCGGAGAAGGGCGTGGCCGCGGACTGGGTGGAGGCGAACCCGTTCGACGCCGCCGGCGGTTCTCCGCTGCATCCGTTCGGCCGGGTTCCGGTCCTGGTCCATGGCGCGGCGGTGATCTACGAGACCGCCGCCATCTGCCAGTATGTGGACGAGGCCTTCGCCGGCCCGCCGCTGCAACCCGTCGACGCGTGGTCGCGGGCGCGGATGCGCCAGATCATCGCCGTGGCGGACGCCTACGCCTACTGGCCGATGGTCCGGCAGGTCTACGCCGAAAAGATCTACGCCCGGACCGAAGGCCGTCCGCCTGACGCGGCGCTGGTGCGCGCGGGGCTGAAGGCCGCGCGGCAGGCGCTCGACGCGCTGGAGGGGCTGGCCGGCCCGGGCCTTCATCTCACCGGCGGCGCGCCGGGGCTGGCGGACGTGCACCTCTACCCGATGGTCGCGGCCTTCGCCCGCGCGCCGGAGGGCGCGGCCCTGCTCGCCGGACGCCCCCGCCTGCACGCCTGGTCCCGCCGCATGGCGGAGCGGCCGAGCGTGCTCGCCACCTCCGCTCTTGTCTGAGGAGCGCCCCATGATCCGCGCCGACGACGCGGGCGCGGCTCGCCCGTCGCGGCCGCAGGGGGGGGCGCCGGCGCTTCGGTCCTGCGTGGCGCGCCGATTTCCGAAGGAACTCCGGCGCCCCGGAGCAGCGCGCGCAACTTGCCCGCGGGCCGGGACCTCAGGCCCAGCGCAGGCCGTCCCGCTGTTCGGCGGGCGGACCGAAGCGGTTGGCCTCCGGCTCTCCCGGCATGAGATAGAGCATCAGCAGCGCGGCCGGGCCGATCAGCGGAACCACCGCCAGCGCCAGCCACCGTCCGCCGCGCCCCACATCGTGCAGGCGACGCACCTGCACCGCCGCGCCCGGCAACAGCAACGCCAGCCAGGTCAGCAGGGTGCAGAGCGGCGCGGGCGCCCCCATCCCCAGCGTGAAGGCGAGGTCCAGCGCCGCCGCGCCCGCGACGCAGAGCAGGTGGAACAGCGCGAACAGCCAGAACTCGGCGCGCGAGGACCGGCCGGAAAACTCCGCGTAGTCGCCGAGGCAGCGCGAAATCGCTTCGCCGAAGGTCATGCGATCCCCTCCGAAAACGCCGCGGCTCCGCGCCTCGCACGGGGGCGGCGGCCTGTCTGACGGGATATGTCTCAATGCCGCCAGCGTGGGACGCATGGCGCCGGCGGGCAAGCGGTTTCGCATTCGCTTCCCAATCGGTCGCGGCCCTGCCATCCTCCCGCGACATCCGTTCTCAGCAGGAGCCCCGCCATGAAGCACGCGCAACCCCCCGTGGCGGAGCCCGATTTCTCCGCCGGCGCCGCCTATGTCGGCGGGCGCTACGTGCCGGCGGGCGAAGCGACGGTCTCGGCGCTCGACTGGGGGTTCACCCGGTCCGACGTCACCTATGACGTGGTGCATGTGAAAGACGGCGCTTTCTTCCGGCTGGACCGGCATATCGCGCGGTTCCAGGCCTCCATGGCCGGGCTGCGCATGAAGATCGACCTGGACGCGGAGGGCGTCGCCGACGTGCTGCACCGTTGCGTGGCGCTGGCCGGGCTGCGCGACGCCTATGTCGCCATGGTCTGCACCCGCGGCGTGCCGGCGCCGGGCCTGCCGCGCAAGCCCAGCCTGATCGAGAACCGGTTCATGGCCTACGCCCTGCCCTGGATCGACGTGTTCAGCCCGGAGCTTCAGGCCCGCGGCGTGCACCTGATCGTGGCGAAAACGCCGCGCATCCCGGCGGCCTCGGTCGACCCCACCATCAAGAACTACCATTGGGGCGACATGGTGCGCGCGCTGCAGGAGGCGGAGGACGCGGGCGCGGACTCGGCCGTTCTGCTCGACGCCGACGGCTATGTGACCGAGGGGCCCGGCTGGAACATCTTCATGGTCAGGGACGGCGCCCTGGTCGCTCCCGACCGCGGCGCGCTGGAGGGGATCACCCGCGAAAGCGTCTTCGACCTCTGCGCGGAGCTGGGCGTTCCGGCCCGCGCCGGGCGGATCACCGCGGAGGATCTGCGCGAGGCCGACGAGATCTTCACCTGCACCACCGCCGGCGGAGTGATGCCGGTCAGCCGGCTGGACGGGCGGGTCTACGGCAACGATCGGCCGGGCCCGATCTCCGCCCGGTTGCGGGAGATTTACTGGGCGAAGCACGCGGAGGGCTGGGGCGCGACGCCGGTCCGCTACGCGGACTGATCCATCCGGTCGCGCCGCCGCGCCCAGCGATGGGCGGGGCGTTCGACCAGCGCATAGCCCGCCGCGCCGACCGCGAGGCTCGCCGCGGTGGACAGCGCGGCATGGGTCAGGAACGTGGCCGCGTCCGGAGCGCCGGCGCCGGGGTCGATCGCGGACCAGACGTTCTCGATCACGTCCATGCACAGCATGTGGCAGGCGTAGAAGGAGAACGAGATCCGCCCCAGCCAGCGCAGCGGCCCCCAGCCGAACCAGCGGGTCGCCGCGCCGCGGTTGCGTCCGGTCAGCAGCACCAGCGCCGCGAAGGACGCGAGCGCGATCGGCTCCGCGCCCAGGTGAACCGCCGCGGCCGCGGCGATCAGCGCGCCCGCCTGCGCGAGGGAGAGCAGGCGCTCCGGCATCGCGTCGATCCGCGCCTGACCTTGCGCCAGCGCGCAGCCGATCACGAAGCCCGACAGGCCGCGCAGCACCGATCCGCCGCCGCGCCAGACATCGGCCGTGCCCTCGGTCGCGATCAGCGCCGCCGGGATCAGGGCGGCGCAGGGCAGCGCCAGCGCCCAGAACCGTCCGCCGAAACGGGCGGACAGAAAGGCGATGGCGGGAAAGGCGAAATACAGCGCCATCTCCACCGACAGCGACCAGAGCGGCGTGTTCCAAAGGATCGGAGACGGCAGGATCGACTGCGCCATGACCAGATGCAGGACCACCGAGACCCCGACCGCGACGGCGTCGGGCCGGTCCGGCCCGCCTGCATGCCAGGCGAGGTTGAAGGCGAGGGCGGCGAGGAACCAGACCAGGAAATTCGGATAGATGCGCAGGAAGCGCAGCCGCAGGAACCGTCCCGCCCGCGCCCGCATTCCGCTGCGGAACCACGCGGCGTAGCGGCTGAACAGGATGAAGCCGCTGAGCATGAAGAACAGGTCGACGAAGATCCAGCCATGAGCGAGGAACCCGCCCGCCGCCTCCCGTCCGAAGACCGCGGTCCAGGAATGGAACAGCAGCACGCCATAGGCGGCGACGCCGCGCAGGCTGGCATGGGCCACGATCTCCGCGTCCCCGCCCCCGCCCGTTGCGGTCCCCTCCGGCGCGCTCACGCCTCCGTCACGGCCAGAGCGCGGCGAACTCCGCCAGCACCTTGCGATAGGTGGCGCGCTTGAACGGCACGATCCGGTCCAGCACCGCGTCGCGGGGGGACCATTCCCAGCGGCTGAACTCCGGATGTTCGGTGGCGATGTCGATTTCCGTGTCCGGACCGTGAAAGCGGAAGGCGAACCAGCGCTGGTTCTGGCCGCGATACCTGCCCTTCCACAGCTTCGGGATGAGGTTCGCGGGCAGGTCGTAGGGGATCCAGTCCCGGCTTTCGGCCAGCAGGGTGACCTTGTCGCGGGTGATCCCGGTCTCTTCCCAAAGCTCGCGAAGCGCCGCTTCAAGCGGCGCCTCGCCCTGGTCAATGCCGCCCTGGGGCATCTGCCAGGCGTCGGAGCGGAAATCGAGCCGCTGGCCCACGAAGATCGCCCCTTCCCGGTTCAGGATCATCAGCCCCACGCAGGGCCGATAGGGAAGGGCGGCGATCTCCGCCGGCGTCGGCTCGGGTTTCGCGCCCATCCGCCCGGCCTCCCTCAGCGGTCCGCGCCGTAGACCGACAGGCCGGTCAGCACGTCGAGCGCGTAGGCCAGCTGCAGGTCCTTGCGGCGAAGCTCCGCGGTGGCTTCGTGGCGGGCGCGCTCGTCTTCCAGGTGCTTGCGCTCGTCCTCGGTCAGCGCGTTCTCCAGGCTGCCGCGCAGGTCGGCCTCGGACCGGGTGCGCGGCGGGGTCGCGCCGTCGTCCTCGGGCGCCAGCGCGCGCTGCTCGATCAGGATGTCGGGCTCGATGCCCAGCGCCTGGATGGAGCGGCCGGACGGCGTGTAATACCGCGCCGTGGTCAGCCGGATCGCGCCCTTGCCCGACAGCGGCATGATCGTCTGGACCGAGCCCTTGCCGAAGGACTTGCTCCCGAGGATGATCGCGCGGCGATGGTCCTGAAGGGCGCCCGCCACGATCTCGGAGGCGGAGGCCGAGCCGCCGTTGATCAGCACCACCACCGGCTTGCCGCCGGTCAGGTCGCCGGGCTCGGCGTTGTAGCGGTCCATGTCCTGCGGGTCGCGGCCGCGGGTGGAGACGATCTCGCCGGACTCGAGGAACGCGTCCGACACCGCCACCGCCTGATTGAGCAGCCCGCCCGGATTGTTGCGCAGGTCGAGCACGTAGCCCTTGACGTTGTCGGCGCCGCCCAGCTCCTCCTGCACCTTCTCGATCCCTTCCTTGAGGTTCTCGAAGGTCTGCTGGGTGAACTGGGTGACGCGCAGGACGCCCACATCGCCCTCGACCCGCGCCTTGGCGGCGGCGATCTTGATGTTGGCGCGGGTGATGACGACGTCGAAGGGCTCGTCCGCGCCCTCGCGCACGATGGTGATGGTGATGTCGGAGCCGACCGGCCCGCGCATCTTGTCCACCGCGTCGGCGAGCGTCAGGCCCAGCACGCTTTCGCCGTCGATATGGGTGATGAAGTCGTTGGACTCGACCCCGGCCTCGGCGGCGGGCGTGTCGTCGATGGGCGACACCACCTTGATGAAGCCGTTCTCCATGGTGACCTCGATGCCGAGGCCCCCGAACTCGCCCTTGGTCTGCACCTTCATGTCGTCGAAGGCGTTGGGCGGCAGGTAGGAGGAATGCGGGTCCAGCGAGGCGAGCATGCCGTTGATGGCGCTCTCGATCAGGGCCTTCTCGTCCACCTTCTCGACATAGGAGGCGCGGACGCGCTCGAAGATGTCGCCGAACAGGTCGAGATATTCGTAGGTGGTGCGGGCGTCGGTCTCCTGCGCGCTGAGCGGCACGGCGAACGGCGCGGTGACCACCGCTCCGGCGATCGCGCCCCCGAGGGCTGCGACGACGAGTTTCTTCATGGCGTTCCGGCCCTTCCTTGGGGGAGTGCGAACCAGTTGGCGGGCGGCACGGGCGAACCGCCCTCCCGCACCTCGACATAGAGCATTGCGCGGGAGAGTGCGCCCCCCTGCGCGGGCGCTTCAACCAGAAATTCCTCGCCCACCGCGTCGATGACGGCCAATTGACCGACGGGTTGTCCGGCGCGGAGCACGTCTCCGGGCTCCACGAACAGGGCGGCGAGGCCGGCGAGAATCAGCAGTTCGCCCGGCGCAGGCTCCAGCGCCACGCCGAGCCGACGGCCGCCGATGGGGCCGGCATAGCGCACGAAGGCGAGGAACGGGCTGCGGGGGCGGGCCCATTCGGGGGCCGCGATCTCCAGCCCTTCGCCGCGCTGACCCAGCGCGTCGACATCGCCGAAGCGGGCGACGATGCGGCCGGGGGCGGGCAGGGGCAGGGCGCCGCGAACGAAGGCGCGGGCGGGGGGGGCGCCGGGGTCCGGCGGCGGCCCGGCCGCGACGGCGCGGGACGCGGCCGCGGCGAAGGAGGCGAGCGCGACCCGCGCCTCGCGCAGCCGCGGCGGGGAGACGGAGGCGGGCACGGCGGGCGTGAGCCGGGCGGCGGCGGCGGCGCGGTCCCGCGCCTCGGCCAGGTCGTCGCGTTCGGCGCGCATTCGCGCCCAGGCGCCGCGCGCCTCGCCTTCCGCCCGCCGGCTTTCGGCCGCGGCGGCGGCGAGGTCGCCGGCCTGCGCCGCCCGGCCCGGTCCCAGCGCCGCGGTCAGCCAGGCGCCCCGCGCCGCAGCCAGCGGCCCGGCGGGCTGGGCGGCCTGGGCGGCCAGCGGCGCCCGCGCCCGCGCCGCCAGCAGGGCCAGCGCCAGTTGCGAGCCGTCCCGCGCCTCCGCGGCGCCGTCCGAAAGCTGCGCCTCGCGCGCCGCCGCCGCCCGCAGCCCCGCCCGCATGGCGGCGAGCGCCTGTTCCGCGGCGGCGGCGGCGCGGTCCAGCGCCGCGAGCCGGCGCGCGGCATCCCCGCCGGCGGAGGCGACGAGCGCCCGGTCCGCCTGGTCCAGCGCCGCGTCGGCGTCGGCCAGCAGGCGGGCGGCGTCCTCCTGCCCCGCGGCCGGCGCGGCCGGCGCAAGCGCGATCGCCGCGGCCGCGAGCAGGGACGCCGCGGCCCGGATCATCCGGCGTTGGCGCGGATCAGCAGCGACCGGCCCGTCATCTCCCCGGGCTGGGGCAGGCGCATCAGCTCCAGCAGCGTGGGCGCGAGGTCGCCCAGCACGCCGCCGTCGCGCAGCCGCGCCCCCTCCGGCCCGCCGACCAGGATCACCGGGACAGGGTTGAGCGTGTGGGCGGTGTGGGGGCCGCCGGTTTCGGGGTCGATCATCGTTTCGCAATTGCCGTGGTCCGCGGTGACGATCATCGCGCCGCCCGCGGCCTCCAGCGCCCGCACGGCCTTGCCCAGACCCGCGTCCACCGCCTCGCAGGCCGCGATGGCGGCGGAAAGGTCGCCGGTATGGCCGACCATGTCCGGGTTGGCGAAGTTGCACACGATCAGGTCATGCTTGCCGCCGCGGATCGCCTCGACCAGCCGGTGCGTGACCTCGGGCTCGGCCATCTCCGGCTGCAGGTCGTAGGTGCGGATATGGGGGGAGGGGGCGACATGCCGGTCCTCGCCCGCGTCCGGCGTCTCCTGCCCGCCGTTGAGGAAGAAGGTGACGTGGGGATATTTCTCGGTCTCCGCCAGCCGCATCTGCTTGCGGTCATGGCGGGAGACCCAGGCCCCCAGCGTGTTGACGATCTCCTCCGACGGGAACAGCACGTCCATATAGGCGTTGTGCCTGTCGGAATACTCGACCATCCCCGCCACCGCCGCGAAGGCCGGCCGGGCGGAGGCGTCGAAGGCGTCGAAAGCCGGGTCGGCCAGGGCGGCGAGGATCTCCCGCGCCCGGTCGGCCCGGAAGTTCAGGAACAGAAGTCCGTCGCCGTCGGTCATGCCGGCATAGCCGGCGATGGCGCAGGGGGGGACGAACTCGTCGGTCTCTCCGGCCGCGTGGGCGGCGGCGACCGCTTCGGCGGCGGTGGGCGCGGTCTCGCCCTCTCCCGCCGTCATCGCGGCGAAGGCCCGGCTGACCCGGTCCCAGCGGTTGTCGCGGTCCATGGCGTAGAAGCGGCCCGAGACGGTGGCGATGGCGACGTCGCCCGCGCCCTCGACGGCCTTTTCCAGCCAGGCGATGTCGCCGTCCGCCGACTTGGGCGGGGTGTCGCGCCCGTCGGTGAAGGCGTGGATGCGCACCGGCACGCCGGCGGCGGCGACGATGCGCGCGGTCTCGGCCACATGGCGCTGATGCGAATGCACCCCGCCGGGCGAGACCAGCCCGGCCAGATGCGCCGTGCCGCCCGTCTCCTTGAGCTTGGCGATGAAGCCCTTCAGCGTCTCATTCGTGGCGAACGACCCGTCCTCGATCGCCCGGTCGATCTTGGGCAGGTCCATCCACACGATGCGGCCCGCGCCGATATTGGTGTGGCCGACCTCGGAATTGCCCATCTGGCCCTCGGGCAGGCCGACGGCGTTCCCGCAGGCGGTGAGGGTGGAATTCGGCGCCCCCGCCATCAGCGCGTCGAAGGTGGGCGTATGCGCCTGGGCGACGGCGTTGCCCTCCCGCTCCGGGCGCAGGCCCCATCCGTCGAGGATCACCAGCACCACGGGCTTGGGGATGGCGGAGGTCGGGGCGTCGGTCATCTTGCGTCTCCTGAATCTGGGCGGAGACTAGGGCGCCCCATGGGGAGACGAAAGGCGGCGCCGGCGCACGGGGCGGCGCGCGCTATAAGCGGGGGCATGGCGCATGATCACTCCCCTCACGGGCATTCCCATTCGCACGGCCATGGCCACGGCCACGGGCATTCCCACGGGCATTCGCATGGCGACGGACGGATCGGCTGGGCGGTGGCGGTCAACCTCGCGCTGACCGTCGCCCAGATCGTGGGCGGGATCCTGTCGGGCAGCCTGATGCTGATCGCCGACGCCCTGCACAATCTCTCCGACGCCATGTCGCTGGTGATCGCCTTCGCCGCCCGCCGCATCGCGCGCCGCCCGGCGGACGAGGTGATGACCTTCGGCTACGCCCGGGCCGAGGTGGTGGCGGCGCTGATCAACCTGACCACGCTGATCCTGATCTCGCTGTTCCTGGCGTGGGAGGCGGTGTCCCGCCTGATCGACCCGCAGCCGGTGGACGGCTGGGTGGTGGTCTGGATCGCGTCGCTGGCGCTGGTCATCGACGTGGGCACGGCGCTTCTGATCCGCGCCCAGGCCAAGGACAGCCTGAACCTTCGCGCCGCCTTCCTGCACAATCTCGCCGACGCCGGGGCCTCGGCCGCGGTGATCGTCGGCGGGATCGCGGTGGCGACGCTTGGCTGGATGCGGGTGGACGGGCTGCTGACCCTCGCCTTGTCGGTCTGGATCATCCATCACAGCTGGGGGGATCTGGGCGAGAGCATCCGCATTCTGATGAACGCCGCCCCCGCCGCGCCCGCCCGCGACGAGGTGCGCGAGGCGATGGAGGAGGTGGAGGGCGTGGCCTCCGTCCACCATGTCCACCTGTGGCGGATCGACGAGCGGCGGCTGTCGCTGGAAGCGCATCTGGTCAGCGAGACCGCGGGGGCCGAGGCGGTTTCGGCCCTTCGGGTGCAGGTGCGCCAGGTGCTGGGCGCGCGCTTCGGCATCGCCCATGTCACGCTGGAGATCGAGTTCCCCGGCGAGCCCTGCGCCGCCCCCGCCGCCGGCTGAGGCCGGGCGCGGGGGCGCGCAGGGGCGAGGGCTCAGCCCTTCCGGCGACGCAGCCGCAGGAGCCCGAGCCCGGCCAGCGCCGGGGCCAGCAGCGCCGCGCCCGCGGGAAGCGGCACGGCCGACGCCTCGCCATAGGTCGCGAATTCCGTGAAGCCGTAGAAATAGGACGAGTTGCTTTCGATATTGAAGCGCAGGGCGGTGATCCCGGCCGCATCGGTGATGGTGTAGGTGATCCAGTTGTTCACGCCGTCCGCGTCGGCGGCGCTGCTGGAGATGGTCAGCACGTCGCTGAAGGCGCCGCCGATCCCGTAGACGTCGACATCGACGAGGTTGTTCGTGTTGCCGCCGAACACGAAGCTCACCACCGTCTCGACGTCGTCGAAGTCGACGCGCACTATGTTGGTCGTGAGGGTGCCGGCGCCGGGGCTCCTGGCGCCCCAGTTCGAGCCGTCGGTGACGATCGCGGTCGAGGGGGTCGAGAAAGACATGCCCTCCGCGGTGGCGTTCACCGTGGCGAGGGAGGCGTTGTTGGCGTAGTCGCCGAACACCACGGCATGGGTCTGGGTCAGGCCCGAGGCGTCGCCGAAGGCGGGCAGCGCGGCGGCGGTTCCGGGGAGGAGGAGCAGGGAGAACGCGGCGAGGGCGGCGTTACGCATGGTTAGGTCCATCTAATTGTGAGCAACTCCGATTTGCCTAGCAAAGGCCGTGAATTCGACCAAGCGGAAAGGCGCGACGGAAACGCGCAAGGGCGGCGGCTTGCCGTAAATCCGTCAGGAACACATATTATACAGAAGCCGTTCGCATCGGATCCCGCCGAGTCGCCGCGCGCCCGCCCTTCGGCGCGCCGGCGACGCAAGGCGTGTTCCGGGTCTCCGCCCGCCAGACCTGCCCGCCAGACCTCACGTCCCGGATTCTCGTCCATGACCTTCGTTTCGCAGCCCGACGCCGCCGCGCGACCCGCCCGCGCCCGCGTCCCGCATATCGCGCTCGCCGCGCTGGGGGCGGCCTATTTCCTGATCGGCGTCGCCTCGCTGGGCGCGGTCGGGATGGTGGTGGAGATGGGGGCGGCGCTGGAGGTTCCGCCCTCGGCCATCGCCGGGCTGGTGACGGTGTTCGCGCTGCTCTACGCCCTCGCGGCGCCGGCGACGCAGGCGCTGATCGGGCATCTGGCGCGGCGCGACGTGATCGCGGGCGGGCTTTTGCTTGCCGGCGCCGGCTGCGCGCTGTCGGCGCTGGCGCAGGACTATGACACGGTGGTCGCGGCGCGGCTGATCATGGCGGTGGGCGCGGCGATGACCGGGCCGACGCTGACCGCGGCCGCGGCCTCCATGGTCCCGCCCGAGGAACGCGCCCGCGCGCTCGCCATCGTCTTCGGGGGCATGTCCATCGCCTCGGTCGCGGGGATCCCGCTGGCCAGCCAGCTGGCGCAGAGCTTCGGCTGGCGCTGGGCCTGGGGGGCGCTGGCGGTGGCCGCCGTGCTGGCCGCGCCGGTGATCCGCGGCATGTTGCCGGCCGGCAACCGCGGGGCCCGGGCCTCGCTGGCGGCGCTGGGGGCGGTGCTGGGCGACAGGGCGGCGGCGCTGACCATCTCGGTCACCGGGCTCGCCATCACCGCGCAGTTCACCACCTACGCCCTCGTCGCCATCTGGCTGGTCGAGGCCGCGGGCCAGCCGGTGAGCCTGATCCCGCCGGCGCTGCTGCTCTGCGGCGTGGGCGGCGTGGTGGGCAACGTGGCGGCGGCCATGTCCTCGCGCGCTTTCGGCGAGGCGGCGACCTGCCTGATCTGCCTGCTGGGCAGCCTCGCCTGCATGATCGCGATGCCCTTCGCCACCGGCCATCCGGCGGCGGCGCTGGGGGTGCTGGCGCTGTGGTCGGGACTGTCGATGGGCTACATGGCCCCGGTGCAGAGCCTGCTGGTTTCCCAGACCGGCGACCGGGCGCCGCTGGCTCTGGCGCTGAACGGGTCGGCGGTCTATCTGGGCATGGCCGGCGGATCGACCGTCGCGGCCGTCGGCTACGCCGCGCTGGGCGCGGGGCCGCTGCCGCTGGTCTCGGCCGGGCTGATGCTCGCGCCGCTCGCGCTTTACCTGCTCGCCCTGCGGTCCCGCCGGACCGCGGTCTGATCCGTTCCGCCGGGAGTCGCCGTCATGCCCGCCCGTTTCGCCCCCGTCCTTTTCGGCCTGCTGCTGTCGGGGCTGATGAGCCTCATCGTCTCCGGCGTCGCCATGTTCCGCGCGCTGGGCGTCAACGCCGAGGCGGCGACGATCTGGCTGGCGGAGACCTGGCCGACCTCCTGGGCCGTGGCCTTTCCCACGGTGCTGGTGGTGGCGCCGCTGGTGCGCCGGATGGTGGCGAAGCTGGTGAAGGCGCCGGCATGAGCGCGGCCGCCCGCGCCCCGCGCCTGATCTGCGATCTCGACGGCACGCTGGCCGACAGCGCGCCCAGCCTCTGCGCCGCGGGGAACCGGGTGCTGGCCAGCCTCGGCCGTCCGCCGGTGGACGTGGAGACCTACAAGACCTTCGTCGGCCGCGGCCAGCGGGTGCAGGTGGAGCGCCTGCTGACCCATACCGGCGGCGTGCCCGGCGGCGACGCGACCCCGTTCCTGGAGGCGTTCCGCGCCGGCTACGACCCGCTGGAGGCCTCGTCCGCCTATCCCGGCGCGGTGGCGGCGCTGGAGACGCTGGCGGCGGAGGGCTGGCGGCTCGCCGTCTGCACCCAGAAGACCGAGGTCAAGGCGCGCCGCCTGCTGGCCGGGCTGGGCTTCGCGGTGGAGCATGTGGTGGGCGGCGACAGCGTGACGGGGCCTGACGGCGCCGAGGTTCTCAAGCCCGACCCGCGGGTGATCGGCGCGGCGCTCGCCCCGCTGGGCGAGGGCCCGGCGGTCTATGTCGGCGACAGCGAGACGGACGCGGAGACCGCGGCGGCGGCCGGCCTGCCCTTCCTGCTGCATCTGGAGGGCTACCGGAAATCCCCGCCCGAGGCGCTGGCCCCGTTCGGGTCGTTCTCGGACTTTTCGGAGCTGCCGGGGCTGGCGCGCAGGGCCGCCGGGTTCGCCTGACCGCTGGCGCAGGCCGCGCGACCGTCCCGTGCGCGAGCCGGCGCCGGGCGCCCGCGCGGCGGGGAGACCTGGGCGCCCGGGCGGACGGTCTTCCCGCCCGGACGCTTTTCGCGACCGATCAGCGGCGGCCGATCAGGCCCACCGCCTCATAGGTCTCCCGCATCACCGGGGCGGCGATGGCGGCGGCGCGCTCGGCCCCGTCGGCCAGCACCGCGTCGATGGCCGGGATGTCGGCCAGAAGCTCCCGCATCCGGCCGGCGATCGGGGCCAGCGAGGCGACCGCGAGATCGGCCAGCGCCGGCTTGAACTCCGAGAACGGCTTGCCGGCCCATTCCGCGACCACCGCCGCCGGGGTCATGTCGGACAGGGCGGCGTAGATGCCCACCAGGTTCTTCGCCTCCGGCCGCTCGGCCAGGCCCTCGACGGTCTCGGGCAGGGGCTCGGGATCGGTGCGGGCCTTGCGGATCTTCTGGGCGATGGCGTCGGCGTCGTCGGTCAGGTTGATGCGGCTCATGTCCGAGGCGTCGGACTTGGACATCTTCTTGGACCCGTCGCGCAGGGACATGACCCGGGTGGCCGCGCCCTCGATGATCGGCTCGACCTCCGGGAAATGGTTGGGGCGGCCGTAGTCGTTGTTGAACTTGATGGCGATGTCGCGGGTCAGTTCAAGGTGCTGCTTCTGGTCCTCGCCCACCGGAACATGGGTGGCGCGATAGGCCAGGATGTCGGCGGCCATCAGCACCGGATAGGCGTAGAGCCCGACGGAGGCGGCCTCCCGGTTCTTGCCGGCCTTCTCCTTGAACTGGGTCATCCGGTTCATCCAGCCGACGCGGGCCACGCAGTTGAACACCCAGGCGAGTTCCGCATGGGCCGAGACCCGGGACTGGTTGAACAGGATCGACTTCGCCGGGTCGAGCCCGCAGGCGATGAAGGCGGCGGCGAGCTCGCGCGTGGCGCGCATCAGCTCGGCCGGGTCGGGATTGATGGTCAGCGCGTGCAGGTCGACCATGCAGTAGAGCGTCTCGCAGTCCCACTCGTCCTGCATCTGGACGAACCGCTTCACGGCGCCCAGATAGTTGCCCAGATGCAGGTTGCCGGTGGGCTGCACGCCCGAGAACACCCGGCGGGGATGGGCGGCCTGCGCGGCGGCGCCTTCTTGCGCTTCGCTCATTCTCCTGTTCCTCCTGTGGCGCGGGTTCGGGATGCGGTTTCCCCCGGGGCGACCCGGCGCCGACGGCGACGCGGCGATGCGAAACGGCCGCGCGCGGGCGCGTTATGAGGCGCGCGGGGCGCGGGGGTCAAGGCGTCCGCGGCGCGCGGGCCGGTCCGCGCGTATCGGCCGTCGCGGACGTGACGACAGACCAGGCGGCGGCCGCGCGGGCCGTCCATGCACGAGGCGCGATGTTCCAGTTTCCCCCGCTCCCCCCGGTCACCTCCGCGCATCGCCAGGTGGCCTTCGCCTTCGCCTTCGCCTTCATCGCCATCGAGCTGGCCTGTCAGGCTTCGGATCTCGGCCTCGCCTGGCCGGGGCTGCGCTGGGATCTCTACCGGCAGTTCGCCTTCCTCGACCCGTGGTGGGAGCGGCTGATGGCCGGCGAGCGGGCGCCGGTGCAGGTGTGGTGGTCGCTGCTGAGCTATTCCTTCCTGCATGGCGGGCTGACCCATCTGGCGCTGAACTGCGCGGCGTTCCTGGGGCTGTCGCTGGTGGTGCTGCGCATCTTCGGGACCCGGCTTTACCTGCTGTTCTATCTGGTCACCGCGGTCGGCGGGGCGGTGACCTATGGCTGGCTGGCGGATGCCGAGGGGCCGATGGTCGGCGTCTCGGGCGTGGTCTTCGGCTTTCTGGGCGTGCTGAAATACGCGGAGTTCGCCTTCATCACCCGCCGGCGGGGCGAGGGGTCGATGCGCAAGTTCGCCTCGTCGCTCTTCGCGCTTCTGATGGTCAACGTGGTGATCTCGGTGGCGCTGTCGGGGATGCTGGCCTGGCAGACCCATCTGGGCGGCTTCGTCGCCGGTTGGGTCGCGGCCTGGGCGGTGGTGCCGAAGGCCTGAGCCGGCCTCCGGCTCAGGCCTTGCCGTGGCGCATGGCGGCGCGCAGGTCGGCGGGGCGCAGGCCGCCGAGCCCGACCAGGGCGGCGGCGTAGACCGCCGCCGAACCCAGCACCAACCCCGCCAGCGCCAGGTAGCGCCAGCCGTGGGAGGCCAGCGCAGGCGCGAGCAGCGACTCCAGCCCCCAGGCCGCCGCGCCCATCACCAGGCTGGCCGCGAGGATCCGCGGCGCCCGGTGCATGAGCCGCGCGTCGGGGCGGGCCGAGGCTCCGAACCGCCGCGCCCCGCGCCAGTGCAGCCACAGGTTCGCCCAGGCCGCCAGCGTGGTGGCGAGCGCGGCCGAGGCGAAGCCCAGAACCGGCGTCAGCCCCACCGCCGCCACAGCGTTGATCGCCATGCCCCACAGCGCGAAGCGGAACGGGTCGGCGGTGTTCTCCCGCGCGAAGAACACCGGCTGGGCGATCTTCTGCAGCACGAAGGCGGGCAGGCCGGCGCCGTAGATGGCGACGGCGAGCGCGGTCGCCGCCACGTCCTCCGCCTCGAAGGCGCCGCGGCCGAACAGGACGGCGATCAGCGGCCCGGGGATCACGATCAGCGCCACGGTGGAGGGAAGGGTGAGCGCCAGCGCGAATTCGGCCGATCGGCTCAGCGCCTCGCGCGCGCCGCCCTCGTCCCCGGCGGCGAGCCGGCGGGAGAGTTCGGGCAGCAGCACCACGCCGATGGCGATGCCGATGACGCCGAGCGGAAGCTGATAGAGCCGGTCGGCGTAGTAGAGCCAGGCGACCGCGCCTTCGTAGAAGCTCGCCACCTGCCGCCCCACCACCAGGTTGATCTGCATGACCCCCGCCGCCAGCGCCGCGGGGAAGAACACCACCGCCAGCCGCTTCATCTCCGGCGTCAGGCGGGGCGGGCGGGGGCGGATCGGCACGCCGGCCTTCACCGCGGCGCGCCAGACCAGCGCCATCTGCGCCACGCCGGCGACCAGCGCGCCCCAGGACAGGAGAAGCCCGGCCACGTAGCCCTCGGGCGCGTCATGGGGGGCGAGCCCGTCGAAGGCGCCGGTGGCGGAAAGGCCGATGGCTCCGATCAGGATCACGTTCAGCAGCACCGGCGCGGCGGCGGCGGCGGCGAAGCGCCCCAGCGCGTTCAGCGCCCCCGACAGCAGCGCCGCCAGCGAGATGAACAGGATGTAGGGGAAGGCGATGCGGGCGTATTCGGTGGCCAGCGGCAGCCGTTCGTCCCCTGCGAAGCCCGAGGCCAGCGCCAGCACCAGCCAAGGCATGGCGAGCTGCGCCGCGAAGGTCAGCGCCGCCAGCACGCAGAGCAGCAGCGACATGGCCTGATCGGCGAAAAGCCGCGCCGCGTCCGGCCCGTCCTTCTCCAGCCGGCGGGAGAACATCGGCACGAAGGCGGTGTTGAACGCGCCTTCCGCGAAGAAGCGGCGGAACAGGTTGGGCAGGGTGAAGGCGGCCACGAAGGCCTCCGCCGCCGGGCCGGCGCCCAGGGCCGCGGCGACGAGGATGTCGCGCGCGAGCCCGCCGACCCGGCTGGCCATGGTCCAGCCGCCGACGGTGGCGAAGCTGCGCATCAGGCGCAGCGGGCGCGGGGTCATCTCCGCCGCCGGCTTCCCCTTCCGGCGGCCCGCGCCCTTCGGCGCGCCTTCCGGTCCGGCCGCCCCACCGGACGCGGCACCGGACGCGCCTTTCTCCGGGCCGGCGTGCTCCGCCGGCCCGTCCTGCTTCCCGCTGGTCATCGGTTCAGTCCCCGTCCGCCTCCGGCGCCGCGGCCTCCACCGCCGCGCGCAGGCGGGTTTCGATCAGTTTCATCTTGTTCGCGGCGGTGATCTTCAGCCCGAACAGGTCCTTGACGTAGAAGACGTCCACCGCCTGCTCGCCATAGGTGGCGATGATCGCGGAGGCGATGGTGACGTTGCACGAGGCCAGCGCCCGGGTGAGGTCGTAGAGCAGCCCGACGCGGTCGCGGGTGTCGACCTCCACCACCGTGTAGAGCTCGGACGAGGCGTTGTCGAACATGACCCTGGTGGGCAGGTTGAACTTGCTCTCGCGCTTCTTGACCTTGCGCTTGGGCTTGAGCGCCTCGCGCGCCACCACCTCGCCCTTCAGCGCCCGGTCCACCGCCTTGCGCAGCCGGTCCAGCCGGGCGGATTCGTAGGCGTTCCCCTCCCCGTCCTGGATCCAGAACACCGAGCAGGCGTAGCCGTCCGAGGTGGTCACGGTGCGTGCGTCCACCACGTTCGCCCCCGCCAGCGCCAGCGCGCCGGAGAGGCGGGCGAACAGGCCCGGATGGTCGGACATCACGAAACAGGCCCGGGTCGCGTCGCGGCTTTCGTCGGGGGTGATGTCGGACACCACCTCCTCCGGCCCCGCGGTCCGGCCCATGCGGGCGAAGACGAGCTGCGTCTCCAGCGGAAGGCCGAGGAAGAAGGGTCGGTAGTGGCGGGCGACCTCGGCCTCGATCTCCTCCGCGCTCCAGCCGGCCAGGGCGGCGCGGAACTCGTCCTGCGCCTCGGCCAGCCGGGTGGAGCGGCTCTGGCTGTCGGACCCGCCGGTCAGCACCTCCCGCGTGCGGCGATGGAGCGAGCGGAGAAGCTGCGCCTTCCAGTTGTTCCACACGTCCGGGCCGACGGCCATGATATCGCAGGCGGTCAGCACCAGCAG
The DNA here is from genome assembly GCA_036154955.1 of Pseudomonadota bacterium. Taxonomy (GTDB): domain Bacteria; phylum Pseudomonadota; class Alphaproteobacteria; order Rhodobacterales; family Rhodobacteraceae; genus Albimonas. The sequence continues at coordinate 173,537 of JAYZWL010000060.1, forward strand.
CAGGTTGAGCCGCGAGGGCGTGCGCACCTCGTTGGCGAAGGCCCGCACCGTGGTCGGGTCGGAGATGTCGCGCTTCTGCGCCACGTCCGACATCAGCAGGTGATTGCGCACCAGCCAGCACACGGTGTCGGTCTGCGCCTCGTCCAGCCCCAGCCGGGGGCAGACCACGCGGGCGATCTCCTCGCCGACTTCGGAATGGTCGCGCTCCATCCCCTTGCCGATGTCGTGGAGGAACATCGCGACGTAGAGCGGCACCCGGTCCACCCCCTGGGCGAGGATGCCCGAGGCGACCGGCAGGTCCTCCTTCAGCCGTCCCCGCTCGATCCGGGCGAGGATGGACACCGCCATGATCGTGTGTTCGTCCACCGTGTAGTGATGATACATGTTGAACTGCATCATCGCGTGGATGCGCGCCCATTCCGGGATGAACGCCCCCAGAACACCGGTTTCGTTCATCCGGCGGAGCGCGCGTTCCGGGTCGCCGCAATCGACCAGCAGATGCAGGAAGATGCGGTTGGCGACCGGGTTGGCGCGCAGTTCGTCGTCGAACAGGTCCAGATTCGCCGCGATCATCCGCATCGCCGAGGGGTGGACCAGCGCGCCGGTGCGCAGCGCCTCGTCGAAGATGCGCAGGATGTTGATCGGGTCGCGGGTCAGCGTCGCCTCGTCGGGGATGTCCAGCCGCCCGTCGCGCATCACGAAGGGGCCGACCTGTCCGCCGCGCCCGCCGGCCCCGGCGCCGAAGCCCAGGTTGCGGACCAGCGAGCCCAGGCTCGGCCGCTTCTTCACATGGCTCGCCTCCAGCGTGGCGAGGAAGATGCGGGTCAGCTCCCCCACCGCCTTGGCGTGCTGGAAATAGCGCTGCATGAAGCGTTCGACGCCGCGCTGTCCGCCGGCGTCCTCGAAGCCCAGCCGCCGGGCCACGTCCACCTGCATGTCGAAGCTGAGCTGCTCGTTGGCGCGGCCCGAGAGGTAATGGAGGTGGCAGCGCACCGTCCACAGGAACTCCTCCGCCTCGGAGAACACCGCCACCTCGTCCTCGGCGAAGACGCCTTTCTCGGCGAGGTCGCGGGGGGAGGCGGCGTGGTAGAGATATTTGGCGATCCACCACAGCGTCTGCAGATCGCGCAGCCCGCCCTTGGATTCCTTGACGTTGGGCTCCAGCAGGTAGCGGGTGCCGCCCTGGCGCTGGTGGCGCTGGGCGCGTTCGTCCAGCTTGGCTTCGACGAATTCCGGGCCGGTCTTCGAAAACAGGCCCGACCACAGCCGCGCCTCCAGGTCCGCCACCAGCCGCGGGTCGCCGGAGATGCAGCGATGCTCCAGCAACGCGGTGCGGATGGTGAAGTCGGAGCCGGCCAGACGCACGCAGTCGTCCACGGTCCGGGTGGAATGCCCGACCTTCAGCCGCAGGTCCCACAGCAGGTAAAGCACCGACTCCACCAGGCTCTCCACCCAGGGCGTGCGCTTCCAGTGGGTCAGGAACAGCAGGTCCACGTCGGAATAGGGGGCCATCTCGAACCGGCCGTAGCCGCCGACGGCCAGCACCGCGACCCGCTCGCCCTCCGTGGGGTTGGCCATCGGGTGCAGCCAGCGCATCCCGACTTCCAGCGTCAGGCGCACCACCTCGTCGGTCAGCCAGGCGATGGAGCGGGCGACGGCGCCGCCGGCCCAGGGCCGGGCCTCGAACCCCTCGCGGATCGCGGCGTGACCCTTCTCCAGCGCCTCGCGCAGGACCACGGCGGCGGCGGTGCGCATCCCGTCGCGCCCGTCCCCCGCCGCGGCCTCGGCGGCGGCGGCGAGGCGGGCGAGCGTGGTTTCGGCGTCCAGGATCTCCGGCGCGGGGCGGATCAGCGGCGTGTCGGGGGCGAGGCCGGAGGCCGGCGCGTCGGCCGCGCCGGGCGCCGGCTCCGCGCCCTCCGGCGCGCCGGCGCGGGCCTTGCGGCGGCGCTCGGGCGTCGAGGCGGCGGCGTCGGGAGACGGGCTTGCGGGATGCGCGGGGGGGCGGGCGGCGGGAGGAGCTCCGGCGCTGCGTTTCGCCATGTCGCTCAGCTTCCCGACAGGGCGGCGAGCGCGGCGGCGGCGGCGGGCAGGGCCCCGCCCGGCGCCGTCTCCAGCACCGTCGGGCCGGAGCCCGAGGCCCTGAGCACCGCGAGCCCGCGGCTGTTCAGCCCGTCGGAGGTGAAGACCAGCGGGCCGGCGACGCCTTCGAAGCCGTCGGGCGCGGTGATGTCGTCGAGGCCGAACGGATGCTCGTCGCCCCGGGTCCGGGCGGCGCGGACCATGGCGGCGGCGGCGGAGACCGCGTCGTAGCCGAGCCAGGCGTATTTGCCCGGGGCCCGGCCGTAGGCGCCCTGGAACCGGGCGGCGAAGGCGGCCATCCGCTCCGGATCCGGCGCGGCGAAGCGGCCGCCGTCCAGCGAGGTTTCGCGCGACAGCGCCGGGTCCGCCCAGCCGCCGAGGCCAAGGAAATAGGTCTCGCCCACCCCGATCGAGTTGTAGCGCAGGAACGACGCGGCGGCGGCGAGCCCCTGCCCCTCGTCCGGCAGCAGCGCCGCCTGCGCGCCCGAGGCCCGGTGCGCCTCCGCATAGGCGCCGGCGCTGTTCTGGATGCCCTCGAAGCTGCGCGGATAGGCCATGATCGGGTCGACCGTGATGCCGCGCCGGCCGGCGGCGTCGGTCACCGCCCGGCGGGCGACGCGGCCCAGCGCGTTGTCGGGGTGGTAGAGGCCGATATGCCGGATGCCCTGCGACTGGGCGTAGTCGAGGATGCGCTCCGCCTCCGAATCCGCCAGCAGGCCGGAGATCCAGACATTGGCGCCGCCCGCCGACGGGGTGTTGGAGAAGGAGATCACGTTCAGCCCGCCCGCGGCCACCGCCTGGCCCACCGGCGCGGCGTAGGCGCCGAACAGCGGGCCGAGCACCAGCGCGTCGCCCGCGTTCATCGCCGACATGGCGGCCGCGACCGCCACGTCTTCCGCGCCGCGTGTGTCGCGCAGGTCGAGCGTGAGCAGCCCGGCCGCGTCGGTCTCGGCCAGCTTCGCCGCGTCGGAGAGGTCGCGCGCCACGGCCGCGGCGGCCGGGTCGGGAGCGGAGAGCGGCAGCAGAAGCGCCACCCGCGCGGTCTCCGTCACGCCGACGCGCCCGCCTTCGCCCGGGCGGGGCTTCGCCGGTTCGGCCGGGGCCGCGGGCGTGGCGGCCGGGGCCTGCGCCACCGGGCCGGTGCGGGTGGTTCCGCCGCAGGCCGACAGGGTCGCCGCCGCGGCGAGCGCCGCGAGCGCGAGGCCGGTCCGTCGCAGGCGCCTCGCGCCCGGAAGGTCCCCGCCGTTGTGATCGCCCGTCGTCGCGCCCATGATGCCTGCTCCGTCCAAATCACCCCAGGGGGCGGCGCGGCCCAAGGCCGGCCCGCCCCGATCGTCGAGGGACTATGAGCGCAAACAGCGGCGCAAGAAAGACGACCCGTCGGCCCGACGGACCTGATGAGGCTTCCGCGCCACGCCCGGAGACGGCGACCGATGAGCCGGACGCGCCCGGCGCGGATCCCGAAGCGGCGCGGCCCGACGACGCGGACGCCGCGGCGCCGATTCCCTACGGTCGCGAGGGGCGGGAGGGGCGGGAGGGTCCGCTCCCCGCCGGCCTGCACCTGGTGGCCACCCCGATCGGCAACGCCGGCGACATCACCCTGCGCGCGCTCGACGCGCTGGCCCGCGCCGACCTGCTGGCGGCGGAGGACACCCGCTCGCTGCGCCGCCTGATGGGCATGCACGGGGTGCCGCTCGCCGGGCGGCGGATCGTCGCCTATCACGACCGGAACGGAGAGGCCGCGCGGCCCGAGATCCTCGCCCGCCTGCGCGAGGGGGCGAGCGTGGCGCTGGTCTCCGACGCCGGCACGCCGATGATCGCCGATCCGGGCTTCAAGCTGGTGCGGGCCGCGGCGGCGGAGGGGCTGGCGGTGACCGCGGCCCCGGGGGCGAGTTCGGTGCTGGCCGCGCTGTGCCTGTCCGGGCTGCCGACCGACCGGTTCCTGTTCGCGGGGTTCCTGCCGCCGAAATCCGCCGCGCGACGGGCGGCGCTGGCCGAGCTGGCGGGCCTGCGCGCGACGCTGGTGTTCCTCGAAAGCCCGCGGCGGACGGCCGCGGCGCTCGCGGACATGGCCGCGACGCTGGGCGAGGGGCGGGAGGCGGCGCTGTGCCGCGAACTGACCAAACGGTTCGAACAGGTGCGCCGCGCGCCCCTGCCCGAGCTCGCCGCCGCGCTGGCCGGCGAGGAGGCGCCGCGCGGCGAGGTGGTGCTGGTGATCGGGCCGCCGGCGGCCGGTCCCGCTTCGGACGCGGCGGCGCTGGACGAGGCGCTGCGCGAGGCCCTGGCGCGCCTCAGCCTGAAGGATGCGGTGCGGGAGGCGCAGGCCGCCACCGGCCTGCCGCGAAAGCAGGTCTACGCCCGGGCGCTGACCCTCTCCGAAACCCCTGGTTAACCTTCACCCGCTATGCCTCGCGGCGTTCGCCGGAGATCCGCCATGCAGCTCGCCCTCGATTTCGCCGCGCCCCAACCCGCCTCGCTTCCCGCCTCGCATCCGGCGCCCGTCGCCCCGTCGTCGCGCGCGCCGCGGGCAACGCCCCTCGCCACCGGGATCGACCGCCGCCGCCTCGTCGGCCGGCGCTCCCTGCACCGGGGCGCCGCCGCGGAAGATCAGGCCTTGCGGCGCTATCTCGCCCGCGGCTGGCGGCTCGAAGCCCGCAACTGGCGGGCGGAGCGGATGTTCGGCGGGGGCGAACTCGACCTCGTGCTGTGGCGCGACGGCTGGTTCGCCTTCGTGGAGGTCAAGGCGCGCCGCAGCCTCGACGAAGCGGCCGGGGCGGTGACGGCGGCGCAGTTCCGGCGGATCGACCTCGCCTCCCAGCGCTTCCTGAACCAGCGGGGCGCGGATTTCGCCGATCGCCGCTTCGATCTGGCGATCTGTGATTTGTGGGGGCGGCTGGAGATCCTGGAAAACGCCTTCGCCTGAACCTTCAGGCGACTTCCGGTCGCTCACGAAGCCTCGCGCGATGCGTCGGGCCGGCTTGACGCGCCCGCGGCGCGTCGCGACTGTCCCCCCGACCGCGCGGCGCCGACCGCGCGCCGGCTGGGAGACCCGCGCATGAGCCTTTCCATCGCCATCCAGATGGACCCGATCCAGAGCGTCGACATCAACGCCGACACCACCTTCCGCATGGCCGAGGAGGCGCAGGCCCGCGGCCATTCGCTGTTCTACTACCGCACCGAGAACCTGGCGCTTGACGAGGGAACCGTCTTCGCCCGCGGCCAGGCGCTGACGGTGCGGCGCGAACAGGGAAACCATTTCTCGCTGGGGGAGGAGGCCCGCGTCGACCTCTCGACCATGGACGTCGTGCTGCTCCGCCAGGACCCGCCCTTCGACATGTCCTATGTGACCAACACCCACATGCTCCAGCGCATCCACCCCGGGACCCTGGTGGTCAACGACCCGTTCTGGGTGCGCAACTACCCCGAGAAGATCCTGGTCCTCGACTTCCCGGAGCTCTCGCCCCCGACCATGGTCGCCCGCTCGCTGGCCGACCTGCGCGCCTTCAAGGCCCGCCATGGCGAGATCATCCTCAAGCCCCTCTACGGCAACGGCGGCGCCGGGGTGTTCCGCCTGCCCGAATCGGACCGCAACCTCGCTTCGCTGCATGAGCTGTTCTCCGGCATCAACCGCGAGCCGCTCATCGCCCAGGCCTTCCTGCCGGCGGTGGAGAAGGGCGACAAGCGCGTGATCCTGATCGAGGGCGAGCCCGTCGGGGCCATCAACCGCGTCCCCCAGAAGGGCGAGACCCGCTCCAACATGCATGTCGGCGGCCGGCCGGAGAAGATCGCGCTGGACGACGCCGACCGCGCCATCTGCGCCCGCATCGGGCCGCTCCTGCGCGAAAAGGGCCAGATCTTCGTGGGCATCGACGTGATCGGCGGCAAGCTGACCGAGATCAACGTCACCTCGCCCACCGGCATGCAGGAGCTGGAGCGGTTCGACGGCGTCAACATCGCCGAAAAGTTCTGGCAGGCGGTCGAGGCCCGGGTGGCGGCGACCCGCTGAGCGGCTGCGCGGCACCGTCTCCGTCAGGCGTCGGTCCCGCCGGGCGCCCCGGCCCCGCGCGCCGCGGGCGCCCGCGTTCCGCAGGCGTGCGCGGGACGCGGCGCATTCGTCCGGACTCCTTTCCGCAGCGCCGTTTCCATTAACCCTGGATTAACCAAATCATCGTCCTCTCGTCCCGGATCCGCGGACAGGGAGGCTCGCCGCATGGTCGCCAGGTGCTACAGCGTCTCCTTCGAGGGGATCGAGGCGCGCGAAGTCGACGTGCAGTGCCAGCTTTCGTCCGGCACGCCCGGCTTCCAGATCGTCGGCCTGCCGGACAAGGCCGTGGCCGAATCCCGCGAAAGGGTGCGCGCCGCCCTGACCTCGATGGGCGTGACCATGCCGCCCAAACGGGTGGTGATGAATCTCGCCCCCGCCGACATGCCCAAGGAGGGCGCGCATTTCGACCTGCCGATCGCGCTGGCCCTGCTCGCGGCGATGGAGATCGTGCCGCCCGACGCCGCCGCCGGCGCGCTGGCGATGGGGGAGCTCGGTCTCGACGGCCTCCTCGCGCCCTGCGCCGGCGCCCTGCCCGCCGCCGTCGCCGCCGCGGCGCAGGAACGGATGATGATCTGTCCCTTCGCCAACGGGCCGGAAGCGGCGATCGTCGCCGCCGCGGACGTCGCCGCGCCGGAAAGCCTCGTGGCGCTGATCAACCACCTCACCGGCCGCCAGGCCCTGCCCCGCCCGGTCCCGATGGGGGCCGAGACGGAGGAGAGCTATCCCGATCTCGCCGATGTCCGCGGCCAGCTCAAGGCCCGCCGGGCGCTGGAGATCGCGGCGGCCGGCGGCCACAACCTGTTGATGATCGGCCCGCCCGGCGTCGGCAAATCCATGCTCGCCTCGCGCCTGCCCGGCATCCTGCCGCCGCTCGATCCGCGCGAGGCGCTGGAGCTGAGCATGGTCCGCTCCGTCGACGGCAGCCTCGCCTCGCGGCCCATGTCGCGGCTCCGACCCTATATCCGCCCGCACCATTCCGCCTCGATGCCGGCGCTGGTCGGCGGCGGGCGGCGGGCGGGGCCGGGGCAGATCAGCCTCGCCCATCACGGGGTGCTGTTCATGGACGAGTTCGCGGAGTTCAACCGCGCCGCGCTCGACGGACTGCGGGAGCCGCTGGAGACGGGGGAGATCCACGTCGCCCGGGCCAACGCCTCGGTCCGCTATCCCAGCCGCATCCAGCTGGTCGCCGCGATGAATCCGTGCCGCTGCGGCTATCTCGCCCAGCCGGGTCGGGCCTGTTCGCGCGCGCCGCGCTGCGGGGCGGATTACCAGCAGCGCCTGTCGGGCCCGCTGCTCGACCGCATCGACCTGGTGGTGGAGACGCCGGAGATCCCGGCGAGCGAGCTGGCGCGGCTGCCGGCGGGAGAGCCTTCGGCCCCGGTGGCGCGCCGGGTGGCCGCGGCGCGGGCCCGTCAGACGGCCCGGTTCGAGGAGATGGGCCTCGCAATCCGCCTCAACGCCCAGGCCGAGGGCGAGGCGCTGGAGCAAGCCGCCGCCATGGACGGGGAGGCGCGGGACCTGCTGGGACGCGCGTCGGAGAAGCTGGGCCTGTCGGCGCGGGGCATGTCGCGGGCGCTGAGGCTGGCGCGGACGCTCGCCGATCTCGACGGGGAGGACGCGGTGCGACGTCCGCATGTGGCGGAGGCGGTGAGCTACCGGCAGGCCCGCCCGGCGGCCTGAGCGGACGCGCCCCGAGGGCGCCCGGCGCCCGTCCGGCGCGCATGGACAAGGCCCGCGGATCGCGCGGCTGCGGGGCGAAGGGAATGCCGGATCGGCCGGGGGCAGCCGGTCCGGCGGCGACGGGCGCGTCGTTCCGGGGAAGGGCGGCGGCGCTCCGGCGCAGATGGCGGGCGAGGTCGCGAGGGGCGCGGCCTCGCCCCGCCCGAGGCGACGCGGGCGCGGCCGGGTTCCCGGTCCCTCGGCCGCGTCCGCGTCGCCGGGTTGGAACGCAGGGGAGCGGCGCGGCCGGGCGCGGCCCCGGGCGGGGGGGGAGGCCGGGCGCCCC
>JAYZWL010000061.1:0-4482 GCA_036154955.1 Pseudomonadota bacterium
GGGGCGCCCGCGCGGCGCGGACTCGTCGCAGGCGGGGCGGCGGGCGGGCGCCTTGCGCCGCCCCCGATGTCGCCGCGCGAAAGGGGCGGCGCGCCCGCATCCGGGCGCGTCGCCGACGCGCCTCTTGCATCCCGGCCCCGGCTCGGGGATGCGGGGACATGGACCTTTTCGCCCCCCTCGACCTGCCGCCCCTGCGCGCGCGGGCCTATGCGCCCCCGCCGGGGCCGCTGGTCGTGCTGCACGCGGACGCGGCGCTGCTGGCGCTCGACAAGCCTTCGGGGTTGCTGACGGTGCCGGGCAAGGATCCGGCGCTGGCCGACTGCCTGGCAGCGCGGGCCGAGGCGGCGTTTCCGGGCGCCCGCATCGTGCACCGGATCGACATGGACACGTCGGGCGTGGTGATCCTCGCCCGGACGCCGGAGGCGCAGCGCCATCTGGGCCTGCAGTTCGAGCGGCGGATCGTGGAGAAGACCTATGTCGCGCGGGTGCGGGGGACGCCTGCCGCGGCCGCGGGCCGGATCGAGGCGCCGCTGATGACCGACTGGCCCGCGCGCCCGCGCCAGAAGATCGACCCCGCCGGCCGTCCCGCCGTCACCGAATGGACGCGCGAGGCGGTGGAGCAAGGCGGCGACGCCCGCCTGCGCCTGCGCCCGCTGACCGGGCGCAGCCACCAGCTGCGGGTGCATCTCGCGGCGCTGGGCCACCCGATCCTCGGCGACGCGCTCTACGGGGAGGACGCGGTTTTCGCCGCCGCCCCGCGCCTCCAGCTCCATGCCGAGCGGCTGCGCCTGCGCCATCCCGAGGGCGGGGCCTGGCTGGAATTCGTCGCGCCCGCGCCCTTCTGAGGGGCCGCTCATCCTGCCGGGAAGGGGCGCGCGCCGACGCGGCCTGTCCCCACGGGGCGGTGACGGCGGCGGGCGACGAGGCCCCGGGTCAAGCCCGGGGCGCCGCTCAAGCCGCGGTCTCGAAGGGAGGCGGCCGGCGCCCAACCGCAAGCCGGCGCAGCGCCGCGCCGACCCGCGCGCCGGTCGCGCCCTCGCGCCCGCGGCGCGGCCTCGCGCCCGGCGGGACCGGGGCGGAACGGGACCGCCCGGAGACGGCGCCGCCCAGGCCCCCCGGTCCCGCGCGCCGCGGGCGCCCGGGCGACGCCCGCGCGCGGGGCGTCGCGGCGCCGCCGCCGTCAGGCGGGGTCGGCGGGACGGGCGGTCATGTGGGGGCAGGCGGTCTCGTAGGCGGCGGCGGCGCGCAGCACCTCCAGGTCGCCCCGCGTGCGGCCCATCAGCTGGATCCCGATCGGCAGACCCGCCCCCGGGCCGCCCGCCGCGCCGAAGCCCGCGGGCATGCACACCGTCGGCCGCCCCGACAGGCTCGCCGGCAGCACGCATTCCATCCAGCGGTGATAGGTGTCCATCTTCCGCCCCGCGATCTCGCCCGGCCAGCGGTCCATCACCGGGAACGGCCAGAGCTGGGCCGACGGCGCGGCGACCAGGTCGAAGTCCTCGAACACCCCCTCCAGGCAGCGGTGCCAGTCCGACCGCGCGACCGAGGCCCGGTGGACGTCGAGCCCGGACATGGCCATGCCGCGCTCGATCTCCCACACCGCCTCGGGCTTGAGATGCGCGCGCCGCGCCTCGTCGGCGTAGTCGGGCAGGTTGGCCGCGGCCACGGACCAGGACCGCAGGTCGGTCCAGCTCTTCCAGATCTTCTCCCAGGGGAAGTCGGGGACGAAGGGCGTCACCTCGGCGCCCAGCCCCTCGAAGACCTTCAGCGCGCCCTCGCAGGTCTCCAGCACCCCGGCCTCCATCGGCCAGGTTCCGTTCCAGTCGCCCAGCCAGGCGATCCTGAGCCCCTTCGCCCAGTCCTGCGGCGCCTCCGACGCGAGCCCCGGCACGAACACGCCCTGCCGCCCGAAGCTGAGCGGCGCGGCCGGGTCGAACCCCGCCATCGCGTCCAGCAGCAGCGCGAGGTCGGCGATGGAGCGCGCCATCGGCCCGTTGGTCGACAGCTGGTGGAGGTAGAGGTCCCCCTCCGCCTTGCCGTCCGGCACGCGGCCCACGGAGGGCCGGAAGCCGATCACGTTGTTCCACCCCGCGGGGTTGCGCAGCGAGCCCATCATGTCCGAGCCGTCGGCCATCGGCAGCATCCGCATCGCCAGCGCCGCCGCCGCCCCGCCCGACGAGCCGCCGGCCGAGCGCCCGCGGTCCCACGGGTTGCGGGTCGGCCCGAACACCGGGTTGAGCGTGTGCGAGCCCAGCCCGAATTCCGGCGTGTTGGTCTTGCCCACCACCAGCGCCCCCGCCCGCTTCAGGGCGGCGGCGAGCGGCGCGTCGGCCTCGGGCACGAACTCGGCGTAGAGCGGCGACCCGCGCGAGGTGCGCAGGCCCTTGGTGGCGGTCAGGTCCTTGATGGCGAGGGGCAGGCCATGCAGCAGGGGCAGGGCCTCGCCCGTCCTGCGCGAGGCCGCGACGGCTGCGTCGGCCTCCGCCGCCTCGGCCAGGCATGCGTCGGGGTCGCGGCGCGAGACGATGGCGGTGATCGGCGCGTCGGTCACGTCGTTGACCGCGTCGATGCGGTCGAGATGGGCCTGCATGATCTCCACCGCCGAGACCTCGCCGGCGCGGAGCATGGCGGCGAGCCGGGCGGCGCCGGCCTCCAGGATCGGGGGGAGGTCGGTCATGTCGGGGCTCCGGTCGGGTTGCGTCGGCGCGACCTTCCGGCGGAGCGGCGGCGGGGTCAAGGGGCGGCGGGTTCAGGCGGGCGGCGGGCCCGCCCTTCGGCCCGTCTTCCGCCGCCGGAGCAGCGCCAGCGCGCCGAGCCCGCCCGCCAGCAGCGCGGCGGGGGCGGGCAGGGGGATTTCGGCCCCCGGGCCGCCGCCCGCGGACAGGAAATAGGTGAAGCGGTTGGCGGGGGCCGAGCCGCCGCCGCCGCCCGTCTCCAGCAGGCGCCAGGCGGGGCGGGCGTCGCCGTCCTCGAAGCTGCCGTCCGCCACGTCCACCCAGCCGGGCACGTCGATCAGCTGGTCGTAGAGCCGTCCGGGCCCGATCTGCAGGATGCCGCTGAAATCCACGATCTCGTCATAGGAGATCAGGAAATCCATGTCGTCGTCCCGGAACTCCACCGTCCAGCTCGACCACACGTCCTCATAGGCGGGCTTCACCGTCGCGTTCAGGGTGCGGATCGGGGCGACCGGGGTCGCCTGCGCCGCGGCCGGCGCCAGCAGGACGAGCGCGAGCGTCGCGGCCAGGGCGCGGGACAGGGCGTGGGGCACGGCGCGGGGCGGGGCGTGGGGCAGGGCGCGGCGGCGGAGCGCGATGCGGGGGGGACGGGTCATCGCGGAGACCTCCGGAAATCCTCGGGGCGAAACGAACCTTCGCGGCAAGGCTCGCCCGCGTCGGACGCTGCGTCAACCCTCAAGGCGCCCCCGCCTCGCAGACCCTGGCCCGTCAGTCCGGCTTCGGCTTCCGCCGCCGCTCCCGCCAGGCGATGGTCAGGCCCGCGGCCACGATCAGCGGCGCGCCGGGGAACAGCTTGTCCAGCGGGCTCTCGCCGAAGATCAGCCAGCCCAGGCCCAGCGCGTAGAGCATCCCGAAATACTCGAACGGCGCCAGCGCCGGGGGCGAGGCCAGGCGATAGGCGCCGATCAGGCAGAACACCCCCAGCCCCCCGGACAGGCCCACGCCGAGGATCAGGCCGACCTCCTCCCAGGTCTCGATGGGCGTGAAGCCGCCGTCGGCCATGGCCAGGCAGAAGGCGCCGACCATGGCGGCGGAGGAGGAATAGAGGCTGACCAGCGGCGTCGGCGCATCCCGGTCCACCATCGGCGCGCAGACCGAGGAGGCGGCGTAGCCCAGCGCCGCGCCCAGCGGCAGCAGCGACCAGATCGAGAAATCGTCCGCGCCGGGCTGCAGGATCAGCGCCACGCCCGCGAAGCCGGCCAGCACCGCGCCCCAGCGCCAGGGGCCGATGGGCGCCCCCAGCAGCACGCCGGACAGCGCGGTGACGAACAGCGGCCCGGCGAAGACCAGCGTGGCGGCGGTGGCGAATTCCATGCGGCTGAGCGCCATGTAGTAGCAGAGCTGCGCCAGCGCCACGAAGCCGCCGCGCATCAGCGCCAGCTTCCACTTGCGCAGCTTCATCGGCCGGCCGCGGGCCTGCCAGTCCGACGCGCTCCACAGGATCAGCACGGTCGGGACGAGGCCCAGAAGGTTGCGCCAGGCCGACAGTTCCGAGGCGCCGAAGCGGTCCAGCAGGATCTTGACCAGCGCCCCCATGAAGCTGAGCAGCAGCCCTCCCAGCAGCAGGATCGCGGCGGCGCGCAGCACGGGGCCGGAAGCCTGGCCCGCGCCCTGGCCCGCATTGCGGCCGGCGCCGCCGCCGGCGCCCTGCGGGGCGGGCGCCGGGCCGCGGGCCGCCTCCGCGGCGGGGGCGGGTTCAGGCAGGGCGGCGGCCAGCGCTTCCGGGTCGCGGGCGGGGGCGGGGGCG
>JAYZWL010000062.1:0-16268 GCA_036154955.1 Pseudomonadota bacterium
TGGGCGCCCATGCCGGCCCGCCCCCGCCCGCCGGCGCCCCGCTCCGCCCCCCGGCCGCGCCCGGCGCGACGGGAAAACGCCTTGACCTCCCCGTGCGCGCGCTGTCAAAGGCCGGCGAATTCCGACATCCGCGGCCAGGTTGAGAGGTCCCTCGATGGACGACCAAAAGAACATGATCATCGCCGCGGCGCTGAGCTTCGTGGTGATCGCGGTCTGGTTCGTCCTGTTCCCGCCGGCGCCGACGGAGCCTCCGCCCGCCCAGCAGATCGAGCAGAGCGTCGACGGCGCCCCCGCGGGAACCGCGCCCTCCGGCGTGGCCCCCGGCGCCCCCGATTCCCTCGGGACCGGCGGTCAGCCGATGACGCGCGACGCGGCCCTCGCCGCCGCGCCCCGCGCCGAGATCCTCAGCCCCCGCGTGAAGGGCTCGCTGTCGCTGCGCGGCGGCCGGATCGACGACCTGAGCCTCGAGGACTACCAGGAGACGCTGGACCCCGATTCGCCCGACGTCACCCTGCTGTCGCCGCTGGGCACGCAGCATCCGTTCTACGCGGTCTACGGCTGGCTTCCGACCGCCGAGAGCCCGGTCGCCACCCCTGGCCCCAACACCGAATGGACGGTGGAGACGGGCGAGAAGCTGACCCCCGAGACCCCGCTGACCCTGCGCTGGGACAATGGCGAGGGGCAGATCTTCCGCCGGGTGATCTCGCTCGACGCCAACTACATGTTCACGGTGCGGCAGTCGGTGGAGAACACCTCCGAGACGCCGGTGAGCCTCGCCCCCTACGGCTACGTCGCCCGCCGCGGCCAGCCGGAGACGGTGAACTTCTACATCCTCCACGAAGGCGCCATCGCCAAGTTCGACGGAGTGCTGGAGGAGTTCGACTACAAGGACATGCAGGACTTCGAGGGGACCGCCGGCCCCGGGGAGCGGGTGAAGACCGACTCGGTGACCGAGGCCGGCTGGCTGGGCTTCACCGACAAGTACTGGATGGCGACCCTGATCCCGACGCCGGGCCAGCCCTTCGACGGCACCTTCCGCTACGTGGCGCGCCAGGACGGGCCGGAATACCGCACCGAGATGCGGCTGCCGACCATGACCGTCGCGCCGGGCGCCACCGCCTCGGCCGAGACCAAGCTCTTCGCCGGCGCCAAGGAATACCGCACCATCGAGGCCTATGAGGAGGCCGGCGTCCCGCGCTTCATCGATTCCATCGACTGGGGCTGGTTCTTCTTCCTCACCAAGCCTTTCGCCCAGCTGCTGCTGTTCTACGAGGGCCTGATCGGCAACATGGGCTGGTCGATCATCGCCATGACGCTGACGGTGAAGGTGGTGCTCTTCCCGCTCGCCTACAAATCCTACGTGGCGATGTCGAAGATGAAGAAGCTCCAGCCCGAGATGGAGAAGATCAAGGAGCGGGTCGGCGACGACCGCATGAAGATGCAGCAGGAGGTCATGGCGCTCTACAAGCGGGAGAAGGCCAATCCGGCCGCCGGCTGCCTGCCGATCCTGCTTCAGATCCCGATCTTCTTCTCGCTCTACAAGGTGCTGTTCGTGACGCTGGAGATGCGCCACGCGCCGTTCATCCTGTGGATCAAGGACATGTCGGCCCCCGACCCGACCTCGGTGCTGAACCTGTTCGGCCTGCTGCCCTTCGCGGCGCCGGACCATTCCTCGATGCTGGGGCTCCTGTCGATCGGCGTGTTCCCGATCCTGCTGGGCATCACCATGTGGCTGCAGCAGAAGCTGAACCCGGCGCCGACCGACCAGACCCAGGCGATGATCTTCGCCTGGATGCCCTGGGTGTTCATGTTCATGCTGGGCCGCTTCGCGGTCGGGCTGGTGATCTACTGGGTGGCGAACAACATCATCACCTTCACCCAGCAATACCTGATCATGCGCAGCCAGGGCGTCGAGGTGGACGTGCTGGGCAACGTGAAGAAGAGTTTGAAATTCAAGAAGAAGACCAAGGCCTGAGGCCGGCGGTCATCGGAAAAGAAACGGGGGCGGTCCGGAGATCCGGACCGCCCCTTTCGCTTTGCGCCGCGCCGCGCGGGACCACGCTCGGGAGGGCGGGCGGGCGGCCCGGGCGGGCGATGCCGCGCCGCAGGCGCGCGCGAGTCCCGTCCCCGGCCGCCCGTCCCCCGCGCCCGCCTCAGCCCATTTCGAGCTTCGAGCCCGGCGGCGGGTTCACCCCGAAGATGTTCAGGGTCATCGACACCAGGCAGTAATAGCCCACGATCCCCACCACATCGACGACCCCCTCCTCGCCGATCGCGGCCACGGCGCGGGCGTAGGTGGCGTCCGAGACGGTGCGCGTCTCCTGGCTTTCCTTGACGAAGGCGTGGACGGCGGCCTCGTCCTCCCGCTCGAACGGCGGCTCGCGGCCGTCGCGGATCGCGTCGAGAATCGCCTCGCAGATGCCGGCCTTCAGGGCCATGGGCTTGTGCGCATACCACTCGAACTCCGCGTTCCACGCCCGGGCGGTGGTGCAGATCGCCAGTTCCGACAGCCGGGTCGGCAGGCTCGATTCGAACCGGCAGTAGCGGCCCAGCGCCTGCGCGCTCTCGGCCAGGTCGGGGCGGATCAGCCACACGCCCATCGGGCCGCGCACCCCCTTGCGGGGACCGGCGACCAGCGCGTCGCGCACCTCGCGCTGGCGGGCGGTCATGCTGGCCTCGGTCGGCAGGCGGATGCGGGCGGCGCCGTCGGCGGACGGGTCGGTGGCCGGCGCGTAGGCCGGGGCGGGCACGTCTGACATGGTCTCTCCTCCATGCGGGAGCGCTGATACGGCTCCCTTATCAACCCGTGACCCTAGGGCGCCGCGCCGCGCATGGAAATGCCCCCCGGGCGCGGCTATGGTGCGCGCCGCGCGGACATCCGCCCGCTGATCGTCCGCCGCCGCCCCGCCCTGCGTCGCCCGTCCTGCGTCGCCCCGCCCTGCCGGAGACCCGAGCCATGTCCGCCGCCTTCGCCGCGCTCAGCGCCATCCACCGCCACCCGGTCAAGGCGCTGGGGGCCGACATCCTCACGGCGATCGAGCTCGCGCCCGGGCTGACCCTGCCGGGGGACCGGGCCTGGGCGCTGGCGCATGAGAAATCCCGCTTCGACTTCGACGCGCCGGCCTGGGCGCGCTGCTCCACCTTCCTGCGCGGCGCGACCTTCCCGTCGCTGATGGCGGTCACCGTCACCGCCGGCCCCGCCGGGCTGACCTTCCGCCACCCCGAGGCGGGAGAGGTCGCGGCCGACCCCGCCACGCCCGAGGGCGAGGCGGCGCTGATCGCCTGGACGGACCGGCTGATCCCCGCCCACGCCCCGCGCCCCGCCCGGCTCGCCCCCTGCCCGGGCCGCGGCATGACCGACAATCCCAACCCCTGGATCTCGATCCTGTCCGACGCCTCGCTGGCCGAGCTTTCGGCGCGCGCCGGCGTCGCCCCCGACCGCCGCCGCTTCCGCGGCAACCTGTGGATCGAGGGCGCGGCCCCCTGGGCGGAGTTCGACCTTGTGGGCAGGGACATCCGCCTGGGCGGCGCGACCCTGAGGGTGCATGAGCGGATCGAGCGCTGCTCCGCCACCCATGCGAACCCGGAAACCGGGCGCCATGACGCCGACATGCTGGAGATCCTGTCCTCCGCCTACGGCCACAAGGATTTCGGAGTCTTCGCCGAGGTGCTGACCGGCGGCCCCGTCGCCGCCGGCGACCGGGTGGAGGTGCTGGCGTGAGCGCGCCGAAGCCTCCCGCGGGCGTGCCCTTCGCGATCAATCCGGAGGCGGACGCGGCGCTGGCCGAAGAGGGGCGCCTGCTCTTCGCCGGCCCGGTGGATTTCGTGATGTCGGCGCCGGAGCTCAAGCACCTGCCCCCCGCCGACCGGGTGGAGATCTGCTTCGCCGGGCGCTCGAACGTCGGCAAATCCTCGCTGATCAACGCGCTGACCGGGCGCAAGGCGCTGGCGCGGGCGTCGAACACGCCGGGCCGCACCCAGGCGCTGAACTTCTTCGCGCTGGGCGAGCGGATGATGATGGTCGACCTGCCGGGCTACGGCTACGCCGAGGCGCCGAAAGCGATCGTCGACGCCTGGCAACGGACGCTGAAAGGCTATCTCGCCGGCCGCTCCACCCTACGGCGGGTGTTCCTGCTGATCGACGGCCGCCACGGCCCCAAGGACGTGGACCATGAGATCATGGACCTGCTCGACCGCTCCGCCGTGCCGTTCCAGGTGGTGCTGACCAAGGCCGACAAGCTCAAGGCCGCAGAGATGGCGAAGATCGAGGCGCGGACCATCGCCGCGCTCGCCCGCCACGCCGCCGCCTTCCCCGAGATCCTCACCACCTCCTCCGAAAAGGCCGAGGGGCTGGAGCGGGTGCGGGCGGCGGCGGCCTCCCTGCTGAGGGACTGAAAGCCGGGAGGCGGCCGGCCCGCCCCATTACGCGCGGAACCGGCCCGGCGACGCGCCAAGCGGCGGGAACGCGGGCCGCGGGGCGCGATTCGGGAGACGTGAGAGACATCGCCGGTCGGCCGGACCGGCGGCTCGGGTCCGCCGCGCGCGACGCGAGGCGGGGGAATACGCGACGGCGGCGGCGCGCCGAGGGCGCCCCGACGACGCCCCCCGGCCCCGGCCCGGAACCGGCCTCGGCTCGCCTCCGGGCGCGAACGCCGACCGGCGCGCAATGGCGCGACAGGTCCGCCGCCGCGCGCCGGTCGGCCCCCCTTCCGCGATCCACGCGCCCCGACCCAGCACCGGGGCGGGATCCGCGGAGAGGGTCCCTTGCGGGACCCGGACCGGCTTGCGGGGGCGACCGGCCCGGGCCGCCCCGCCCCCGGCGACCGGCCGGGGCGCAGGGCCTCCGCGACGCCGGCGAGACGCGCCGACGTCGCCCTCGGCGCGCCGTTGGGGATCCGGCGGCCGAAGTCGGGGCGCGCCGCGGGCCGGGGACAGGCCGCGCGGCGCGCGCGTTCAGATCATCGCGTTCAGATCATCGGGGGCACGGGCATGCCGGCGTAGTGGTCGCGGATGCCGCGGCGCCAGTCCGGATCGCCCCAGCGGGCGTCCGCGGCCTCCGCCTCCGGCGCGCCGTCGAGCTGGTCGCGGGTGATCGCCACCCGGTAGCCGTCGAGCTCCGGATCGTAGGCCAGCGATTCCCACGGCACCGGGTGAAGGCGCTCGCCCAGGCCCAGAAAGCCGCCGAAGCGGATCACCGCGTAGCTGACGCGGCCGGCGCGCTTGTCGATCATCAGGTGGTCCACATGGCCGATCTTCTCGGCGTCGGCGCCGTAGACCCGCGTGTCCTCCACCTTGGCGGAGGAGATCAGGCGGGCGGTCTCGTCGGCGTCGAGCTCGCGCTCGGTCAGGGTCGGGCGGGTCTGCACGTTCATGGGTCTCTCCTTTCGGCGCGGCGACGGGCGGGGACCCGGCGGGACGCGCTCTTTCGGTCGTTCCCCTGTGCCGCAGGATGTGGGGCGCGGACGCCGGCCCGAACAGGGTCGGCGCCGCATCGCCCGGAAATCACCCCGGTTCCGGCGCCGCGCCCGGACGGCCGCCGCAATCCCGCCCTTGGCGCCCCCCGCCCGCGGGGTTTATGCAGGCCGGCCGGGAGGCGGAACGCCGCGCTCCCGCTCCGCCTGACTGGGAGACCGCCGATGAAACGCGACTGGATCGCCACCGCCCGCACGCTGAGCGAGGCCCTGCCCTACCTGCAGCGATACGACGGGGCCCGCGTGGTGGTGAAGTTCGGCGGTCACGCCATGGGCGACGCCCCGGCGCTGGAGCGGTTCGCCCGCGACATCGTGCTGATGAAGCAGTGCAACGTGCACCCGATCGTGGTGCATGGCGGCGGGCCGCAGATCGAGCAGCTTCTCAAGCGGCTGGCGATCAACTCGCAGTTCGTGGACGGGCTGCGGGTCACCGACGAGGCCACCGTGGAGGTGGTCGAGATGGTGCTGGCCGGGCGCATCAACAAGGCGATCGTCACCGCGCTGAACCGCCAGGGCGGCAAGGCGGTGGGTCTGTCGGGCAAGGACGCGGACCTGATGGTCTGCGAAAAGACCCTCAAGACCAAGCGCGACCCGGAATCGAACATCGAGCGGGTGCTGGATCTGGGCTTCGTCGGCACGCCCTCCAGGGTCGATCCGGGGTTGCTGGAGACGTTCATCGCCTCCGACTACATCCCGGTGATCGCGCCGGTGGGCGTGGGCAGGAACGGCGAGACCTTCAACGTCAACGGCGACACCGCCGCGGGCGCCATCGCGGGCGCGATGAAGGCCGAGCGGCTGCTGCTGCTGACCGACGTGGCCGGCGTGAAGGGGCCGGACGGCGAGGTCATGGCCGACATCACCAAGGCCCAGGCCGAGGAGATGATCGAGAGCGGCGTGATCTCGGGCGGGATGATCCCCAAGATCCAGACCGCGCTCGACGCCATCGAGGCGGGGGTGCAGGCGGTGGTGATTCTCGACGGGCGGGCGCCGCACGCCTGCCTGCTGGAGCTGTTCACCTCCCACGGCGCCGGGACCATGATCACCCCGAAGTGAGCTGAGAACCGGCCGGCCAAGCGACCGGTCGCCCCATTGAGCGCCCTGCGCGCCCCGCCCCCGCGCGGGGCCGCGCGACGCCCCGGACGCGGCCTGCGCCGTTCCGCCCGCGCGGCGGGGCGGCCGGGGCGCCGGCGTCGCCGTTTCCGACCGGACCCGCCCGCCCTGCTGACGGAAGGCTGTCAGCAGGCGTCAGCCAGTCTCCGACCCTCGATCCGGACGCGGTCCGCGGCGTCGCCGCGGCGCCCGGATCTTCCGCCCTTTTCAGGCCCGCCCCGGCCGGGCGCGCAGATCCGCGCGCCCCGCCCCGCCGCCCATGCCCCGCGGCGCGACCAGGAGACCCCGCCATGCCCCGCATTCTCGACCTGATGGAATACCGCGCCCGCCCGGGCGTGAGCGACGAAAGCGTCGAGCGCGGCGCCGCCGAGATCGACGCCTGGGCCCGCCGACAGGACGGCTTTCTGGGCCGCATGCGCTGCAAACGCGGCGACGGGCGCTGGTTCGACGCGCTGGTGTGGCGGGACGGCCCCTCGGCCCAGGCCGCGGATGCGGGCTTCGCCGCGCGGATGCTGTGGGGCGAGATCGAGGCGGCGGAGCATATCGCGCCCGGCAGCTTCACCCGCCGCCGGGTGGTGCTGCCGGGAGAGCCGGAGACGCTGTCGGCGGACCTGCTGCGCATGCTCGGCCAGTCCGCGGACCCGCAGGACGGCCCGGAGGAGGCCGCCTGAGCCGGCGCGGCGCGCGCAAGGCCCGCGCGGGGGGCGGGGCGGGGACTGGAAAAACGCTTCCGCCCCGCCGCTCCTGACGGCAGGCTGTCAGCAGGGGGCGCGCAGGGTGATCCCGTCCCCGACTGGCGGGGACGCGGGACCGGACGCCGGCCCGCAGCACCGGAAACGGGAGAGCGACATGACCGCAGCCGCCGCGCGCGCCGACACCCTCAATCTCATGGAATACCGCCTGGAAGACGGGGTGAGCGACGAGGCGCTCGCCGAAGCCTCGGCCCCGATCTCGGCCTGGGCGGCGACCAGGCCGGGGTTCCGCTACCGCTCCGTCACCCGCCGGGCGGACGGGACGGTGACGGACCTGATGTATTGGGCCGACCCGGCCTCGATGCAGGCCGCCGACGCCGACTTCATGCCCAGCGGCTGCGGCGCGCGCCTGCTGCCGCTGATGGTCGAGGGCACGTTCCGCGCCGAATCGATGCCGGTGCTGGACGCGCGGATGGGCATGACCACGGCGGAAGCCGACGCCGCGGCGGCGGCCGCGGCCTGATCCGGGGATGCGCCGGGCCGACCGCCTGTTCGAGCTGGTCACCCTGCTCCGCGGCCGCCGGCTGGCGGTCACGGGGCGGGAGCTGGCCGAGCGGCTGGAGGTCAGCCTGCGCACGGTCTATCGCGATGTCGCGGATCTTCAGGCCCAGGGCGTGCCGATCGACGGCGAGGCGGGGGTGGGCTACCGGCTCTCCCCCGGCTTCGACCTGCCGCCGGTGATGTTCGACCGGCAGGAAGTCATGGCGCTGCTGGTCGGCGCCCGCATGGTGGAGGCGTTCACCGACCCGGGCCTCGCCGCTTCCGCCCGCCGGGCCGAGGCCAAGATCCGCGCCATCCTCGACGAAACCGCGCTGGCGGCGGCGGACGAACTGCCCTACCGGGCGCCCGTCCTGCCCTCGGACGCGGCCCTGCGCGAGCGTCACCAGCGGATCCGGGAGGCCTGCGAGGGCCGGGCGAAGCTGCTGCTGGGCTATCGCGACGCGGAGGGGACGGCCTCCGCCCGGGTGGTCTGGCCGCTGGGGCTGATCGCCTGGACCGGCCGCTGGACCCTGCTGGCCTGGTGCGAGCGGCGCGAGGCCTACCGCAACTTCCGCTTCGACCGCATCGCCCATATGCGCGCGTTGCCGGAGGTCTACCCGGTGCGGCGCGACCGCAGCCTGAAGGACTATCTGGCCAGGCTCGACCACGAGATCTGACGCCGCGCCCGCCTCCTCCCCGCACTTGAGGCGCGGGGGTTTCCGCATTACTCCCCCGGGCGACGCAATTCCCGCCGGGGGCCCCTGAGATGGACCATTTCCTCTACCGCGACGGCGCCCTCCATGCCGAGGACGTGCCCGTGGCCGACATCGCCGCCGCGGTGGGCTCGCCGGTCTACATCTACTCCACCGCCACGCTGGAGCGGCATTACCGGGTCTTCGACGAGGCGCTCGCCGGGACCGAGCATTTCATCGCCTACGCGGTGAAGGCCAACGGCAATCTCGCGGTGCTCAAGACCCTGGCCGACCTGGGCGCGGGCATGGACGTGGTGTCGGAAGGGGAGTTCCGCCGGGCGCTCGCCGCCGGGGTTCCGGGGAATCGCGTGGTGTTCTCGGGCGTGGGCAAGACCGCGGACGAGCTGCGCTTCGCGCTGTCGCAGAACGTCCGCCAGCTCAACGTCGAAAGCGCGGAGGAGCTGGAGGTGCTGTCGGGCGTCGCCACCTCCATGGGCGTGACCGCGCCGATCGCGCTGCGGGTCAACCCGGACGTGGACGCGAAGACCCACGCCAAGATCGCCACCGGCAAGTCGGAGAACAAGTTCGGCATCCCGATCTCCCGCGCGCGGGAGGTCTACGCCCGCGCGGCGGCCCTGCCGGGGATCGAGGTGGTGGGGCTCGACGTCCATATCGGCTCCCAGCTCACCGACCTGGCGCCCTTCGAAGCCGCTTTCGGTCGGGTGGCGGAGCTGACCGAGACCCTGCGCGCCGACGGTCACGCCATCCGGCGGCTGGACCTGGGCGGCGGGCTCGGCATCCCCTACCGGCAGGCCAACGAGGCCCCGCCCCTGCCCTTCGACTACGGCGCGGTGATCAAGCGCACGGTGGGCCATCTGGGCTGCGAGATCGAGATCGAGCCCGGCCGCCTGATCGCCGGCAACGCCGGGATCCTGGTGACGCGGGTGATCTACCGCAAGCAGGGCGAGGGGCGGGTGTTCCTGGTGGTGGACGCCGCCATGAACGACCTGATCCGCCCGGCGATGTACGAGGCCTGGCACGACATCGTCCCCGTGATCGAGCCCGCGCCGGGGGCCGAGAGGGCCGAAGTCGACGTGGTCGGCCCGATCTGCGAGACCGGCGACACCTTCGCCCGCGCCCGTCCCCTGCCGATGGTGGGACCGGGCGAATTGGTCGCGTTCCGCTCCGCAGGCGCTTATGGCGCGTCAATGTCTTCGGAATACAATGGGCGTCCGCTGATCCCGGAAGTGCTGGTCCGCGGCGATCAATTCGCCGTGGTCCGGGCGAGACCCTCGTATGAAGAGATGCTCGCCCGCGATACCATCCCCGACTGGAACGGCTGAAGTCCGGGCCCCGCGCGAAGCGCGCCCCGCCCGGACCCTCCGCCCGAGCCGCGGCCCCTGACGGGCGCGGGACCGGGCGGCGGCGAGACGCGGAGGGCCGGCGCATGTCCGACGAATCGCATCCCGCAGGGGCCGCCCCGCGCGAACCCGGGCGCCTGTCGGCGGAGGAATTCGCCCGCATGGCCGCGGTGGAGGCCCGGATCAAGGCCGAGACGACGCGCGCGCTCCGCGCCCTCTGGCTCGAACGCCTGACGCTGGCGGTCTGGCCGGCCTGGGCGGTGATCGCGGCCTTCGCGGGCCTGGCGCTCGCCGGCGGGTTCGAGGCGATGCCGCGGGCCGCGCATATCGTGGCGCTGATCGCCTTCGCCGCGGCGCTGGCCGGCGCCGTCTGGTGGGGCTTCCGCGGCTTCGCGCGCCCCGACGCCGCACAGGCCCGCGCGGCGCTGGAGGTGGAGACGCCGGACCGGCCCATCGCCGCGCTGGACGACGAACTCGCCATCGGCCGGGCCGACGCCGGCGCCCGCGCGGTGTGGGAGACGCATCGCCGCCGCATGGCCGAACGCGCGGGCCTCTTGCGCGCGCGGGCCGCCGACCTGCGGGTCGCGCATCGGGACCCGATGGCGCTGCGGCTGGCGGCCCTGATCCTGCTGGTGTTCGGCATCCTCGCCGCCGCGGGATCGGGCGGCGGGCGGATCGTGCAGGCCTTCGACCCGGGCTCCGGCGCCTCCGGCCCCGCGGCGATTCCCACGACGGTGGAGGCCTGGGCCTCGCCCCCCGCCTATACCGGCGCGCCGATGATCTACCTGACCGAGAAGCTGGGGGAGACGGTGACGCTTCCCGCGGGCTCCCGCCTGTCGCTGCGGGTCTACAACGCCCCCGAACAGCCCGCGCTGACCCAGGGCGTCGGCGACCCGGCGGCGGGCCTGACGCCCTTCGGCGAAGGCGCCTGGGACCTGGCGGTGGAGGCGACCGGCTCCGGCCCTCTCGCGGTCGCGGTGGGGGGGGAGACGCTGGCCTCCTGGTCCCTGCAGGTGATCGAGGACGCGCCGCCGTCCATCGCCTTCGACCATGAGACCGCGCCGGCCATCGACGCGGCCGAGACCGGGGCGCTTCAGGTGCGTTTCGCCGCCGAGGACGACCACGGGCTGACCGCCGGCTGGGCGGTGATCGCGCTGGATCTCGACCGGCTGGGGGCTCACCCCGGCATGCTGCCGCCGCCCCCGGGCCTGGCGGAGCCGATCGAGGTGGAGCTGCCGCTGCCGCTGACCGGCGCCGCGAAATCGGTGCGCGAGGCGCTGATCGAGGATCTGACCGAACATCCCTGGGCCGGTCTGCCGGTGAAGATCTCGCTCCATGCCGAGGACGCCTCGGGCCAGCAGACCGCCACCGCGCCGGCGCCGGCCCTTCTGCCCTCGCGCCCGTTCTACGACCCGATGGCGCGGGCGCTGGTGGAGGAACGGCGCTCCATGGCCTGGAGCCTGTCCAACCTGTTCCCCGCCCGTCAGCGGATCCGGGCGATCACCGCGTTTCCGGACGAGTATTTCGACGGCGCCGCGGGGCCTTACCTGCTGATCCGCACCGCGCTGCGCCGGCTCGACTACGCGCTGGAGGCCGGAACCTCGGCCGAGGCGGCGCCGGAGGTGATGGACATGCTCTGGCGCGCAGCCCTGATGCTGGAGGAAGGCGACGTCAACTCCGCCGCCGAACGTCTGCGCCGCGCCAAGGAGCGGCTGTCGGAGGCGCTGGAACGCGGTGCGGATCCCGACGAGATCTCCCGCCTGATGGACGAGATGCGCCAGGCGATGAACGAATACCTGCGCGAGATGGCCCGGCAGGCCCTGCAGAACCTCGACCAGCTCGACCAGCAGGGCGAGCAGCGGGGCCAGCGGATGCAGAGCCAGGACCTGCAGGAGATGCTCGACGAGATCGAGCGCATGGCCCGCGACGGCGACCCCGAGACCGCCCAGCAGATGCTGGAGCGGCTGGCCCAGATGCTGCAGAACCTGCAGATGCAGGCCCAGCGCGGCCAGAACGGCCAGAGCGGCGAGGGCCAGCAGACCCTGGACGAGCTGAACGACATGCTCCGCCAGCAGCAGGACCTCGCCGACCGGTCGTTCGAGGAGATGCAGCGCCGGCAGGGCCAGGGTCAGGGCCAGCAGCAGGGCGAGGGGCAGGACGGCCAGCAGGGCCAGCCCGGCCAGGGCGGTCAGCCCGGCGGCCAGGGCGGACGCCAGTTCGGCCAGCAGGGCCAGGGCGAACGCGGCGTGCCCGGTCAGGGCGGCCGGCAGCCCGGCGGCCTGCAGGACGAGGCCCAGCGGCAGGAGGCGCTGCGCCAGCTGCTCGATGACCTGCGCGACCAGCTGCCCGGCGGCCTGTCGCCGGAGGCGGAGCAGGCGCTGCGCGATGCCGACCGGGCGATGGACGAGGCCCGCGGAGAGCTGGAGGGCGACGCGCCCGGCGAGGCGCTGGACGATCAGGTCCGCGCCATGGAGAACCTGCGCGAAGGCGCCCGCCAGCTTGGCGACGCGCTGCGCCAGCAGGCCCGCAACGGCCAGGGCGACCGCGCCGGCCAGGGCGACCCCAACGCCGCCGACGAGGGCCGCGACCCGCTGGGCCGGCCGACGGCCAATCGCGGCGCGCTGGAAGGCTCGGACACCGAGGTTCCCGGCGCCGAGGCGCTGAAGCGGGCGCGGGAGCTTCTGGACGAGATTCGCCGCCGCTCCGGCGACCGCACCCGTCCGGAGCTTGAGCTGGAATATCTTCGCCGGCTGCTGGAACGGTTCTGACGGACGGCCCGGCGGGACCGCGCTTCCGAACAGGCGCGACGGGCCGTTCGCCCTGGCCTGCGCCGTGCCCCCGGATCGCGGTCGGCGCAGGCCGCGCGGCCGTCGAGACGTGAGCGCGACGGGGCTCGCAGCCGGACGGCTCCGCGGCGAGGCATGGTCCCGCGCGGCGCGCGGCGCGACGTCGAACGCCCGCGACGGCCCGCATTCCCCCCGGCGACGCTGGCGACGCAGGCGGGCGTCGTCCCGTCTCGCGGCCTTGGCTCCGCTGGAGAGCAGGACGTCGCCGGAACGCCCGCGCGGCCGCGTGTTCCCGCACCGCGGCGCGCCGAAACGACCATCCCGGCGCGACAGGACCCGCTCGCGGGGGGGCTGGCGGGAGGCTGACGGGGCGAGTTGAAGAGGCGGGCTCCCGGCTCAGGCTTCGGGACGCGCCCTGCGACGGATCGACTTCCGGACAGGACGCGGCCCGCCATCCGTCGACCGCCCCCGGCCATCCCGCCGCTTCGTCTTCCTCCCGCCGGCGCCGGACGGCGCCGTCCCTTCCGACACGCCATCATACATCCTAGACGCGCGCCCCATCCGCCGGCGGCCGCGCGCCCCTCCGGCGACGGCCCGGCATCCCATGGCGCGGCGGGCCGGCCGCCACGGGCGCGCCGACCGACGCCGGCCGCGGCGCCGTCGCCATCGCGCGTCGCTGAGACGCCGCGTTCGCGCGAAGCGCTTCATCGGGCGCGACCGCGACGGGCGCCGCCGACCTCGCCCCGAGGCCGCGAGGACCGCGCGTCGCCGTCAGGCCTCCGGCGCGGTCGACAGACCGACCGGTTCGGGCGTGGATCCCGACGGCGGCGGCGCGCATGCGCGTCCTCCGCCGCCCGAAGCCTGACCCAATGGCGGACCTCCCCGCGCCTGTCGGGTTCTGCGCGCGGCGGGGCCGCATCCTGTCGACAAACCGCTCGCCACAGCCCGGCGGCGCCGGGCCGGCGCCGGGCAGGCGTCGACCGAGGCCAAGCCGGGGCGGCCCGCGCCGGATCAGCCCTGGCCGGTCAGGTCGTCGATCCGGGCCTTCGCCTCGTCGGCGGCGCGTTCCACCGCGAGTCGCAGGCGATCCACCGTCTCGACATAGCGCGCCACATAGGGCTCGGCCTGCGGAAGCGCGGCCACCACCTTGCCGCTCTGCAGATAGGCGAAGGCCAGCGCCCCGGAGACGATCAGCGCCAGCAGGACGCCCGCGGCGAAGCCGGAGCCGCCGCCCGAGGCGCCGCGCTGCGCGGTCTCGTCCCGGGCGCGAAGCTCGGCCGAAAGCCGCTCGGCGTCGATCGAGGCGGGGCGGCGCGGCCCGGCATGGTGATCGCGCAGGGGCGGCAGGGGATCGAGCCCGGCCTGCTCCGCCTCCAGCTGCCGGGAGGGGGTCGCCGGGGCGGGGGGCGCCGCGGGCTCGGGCTCGGGCTCGCGCAGGCTCGACAGGCTCTGCGCCGCGGCCTCCATCCCCGGCATGCGCGACGGGGCGGGGTCGAAGGCGGCGAGTTCGGGGCCCGCCTGGAACCATTGCTCCCCGCAGGCGCTGCACTCGACCCTGCGCCCGCCGGCGCCCAGCTCGTCGTCGGGCGCCTCGTAGACGGCCTTGCAGGAAGGGCAGGTCACGCGCATGGGCAGATCCTTCGGCGTCGCTTGCCGCGCCGGCGCGGGGGCGCGGCGGCGCGGACGGGAAAGACACGGGATCCGTCTTAGCGCGGCGGGGCCCGGCGGCCAAGGCCCGCGCGCCCCGGCCCATGGGCGCCCCCTGCGGCCTCGTCCCGCAGGGAGAGCGGCGGATCGGGCGCGGGCGCCGGATGGCGGGCGGATGGTCCGATCGGCGGAGGGGAGAACGGGAGGCGGGGCGCAGGCGGCGGGCGCCCCCGCCGCCCGTGCGACGACGCCCTGCGCCGCGAGCGACCGGAGGCAGGGACCGCGACCGTCGGCGCGGCGCCTCCGCGACGCTTCCGCCCGGAGGCGACGACCCGACGCCATCCGCGCTCGCCGCCCGCCCCCACGCCCGCCCTCGCCGCATTGCGCCGGGCCGGGCCATTTGCGAAACTCCCCCCGCTTCGCCCGGCCCGCTTCGCCCGGCGACGCACGCGCGCCCGCCGCGGCGACGCTTGTCCGACACGGCACGAAAGACAGGGGGCCGACAGGCGCCATGACGGCGGTGGAATGCATCGGCCTCGCGCTCAGCCGCGCCGGGCGCCCGGCGCTGGCCGGGGTGGACTGGCGCGTCTCGCCGGGCGAGATGCAGATCGTCGCCGGACCGACCGGCGCGGGCAAGTCGGCGCTGCTGGCGGTGGCGGGGCTCGCCGCGCGCCAGAGCGCGGGCGAGCTTCGCCTGTTCGGCGCCCCCGTCCCGCCTCCGGTCCGGGCCGAGGCCGAGACCCGCGCCGCCCTGCGCCGCCGCATCGGGCGGGCGGAGGCGCGGCCGGCGTTCCTCGACCATCTGAGCCTGGCGGAGAACGTGGCCCTGCCCCTGCGCCTCGCCGGCCGCGGCCCCGCCGACCGGGCGGCGCAGGCGGCGGAGCTGCTGGACTGGCTGGGCCTCGGCCCCCGCGCCTCCGACCCGCCCTCGACCCTCTCGGACGGGGAGCGGCGGCGGGCGGGCCTCGCGCGCGCGGTGATCGCGGGGCCGGAGCTGATCCTCGCCGACGCGCCTTCGGGGGATCTCGACCGCGACGGCGCGGCGCAGGCGCTGGAGATGCTGGCGGCGCTGGCCGCGCATGGCGCCGCGGTGGTCATCGCCACCGGGGATCCGGAGCTGGTGCGCCTCGCCCGTCACCATTCGGAGGCGCGGGTGCTGACCCTGCGGGCGGGCCGGTTCGAGGGCGCCGCGGCATGACCGACGTCCCCGCGACCGCCCCTGACCCCGCCCCGCACCGCCGCGCCCGCCGGGCGCGCAGGCGGCGCGCGAAGGCCGAGGCGCAGGTTCCGCCCGGCGCCGGCGCGGTGGACCGGCCGGCGCCCTCGGACGGGTCGGAGGCGGCGGAAGCCGCGTCGTCCGCCGGCCCGTCGGCTTTTTCGCGCGCCGCGGCGCGGACCGGCGCCGCGATCCGGCTGGCCTGGCGGGAACGCCGCGCCCCGACGCTGGCCCGCAGGCGGGGCGCCGCGGCGGGGGCGGCCTGGCTCTCGGCCTGGCTGGCGGGGCTGGCGCTGGCGCTGGCGCTGGCGGGGGGGCTGGCGGGGGAGCGGCTGGCCCGGGCCTGGACCGCGGAATTCGGCGCCGCAGCCACCCTCACCGCCGTCGGCTCGCCCGAGCGGCGGACGCGGGATTTCGAGGCGGCGCTGCAAGCGCTGGAGACGACGCCGGGCATCGGCGCGGTCAGGATCATGCCGGCGGAGGAGCGGCGCGCCCTGCTGACGCCCTGGCTGGGCGAGGCCGCGGCCGCCGCCGCCGACCCGCCGCCGATGGCCGCGGTGACGCTGGAGGGGGCGGGCCCGGACGTGACCATGCTGGCCCTGCGCCTGGCCGAGGAGGCCCCGGGCGCGGTGTTCGACAGCCATGCCGGCTGGCGCGGCCCGCTGCTGGGCGCGGCGGCGCGGGCGAGGGGCATCGGCTGGGGCGCGGCGGGGCTGGCCGCGGTCGCGGGCTTCGCGGCCGCCGCCGCGGCCG
>JAYZWL010000063.1:0-5158 GCA_036154955.1 Pseudomonadota bacterium
GCGCGGGGGGGGGTGGGGGGCTCGGGCGGGGTGGGGGGGCGCCTAGGTTTCTAGCTCCGCCCCAGCCGCTTCAGCTTCAGGCGGGTGATCTGGTTGCGCCGCCGCTCGATCACCTCGAACCTCACCCCGTGGAACGAGAAGATCTGGCCCGCGCTCGGGATTGCCTGGGCCTCGTGGATCACCAGGCCCGCCACGGTGTTGGCCTCGTCGTCGGGCAGGCTCCATTCCGTCGCGCGGTTGAAGTCGCGGATCGTGGTGGAGCCGTCGACCAGCAGCGAGCCGTCGGGCAGGCGGGTCAGGCCCTCGACCTCCGAGTCGTGCTCGTCGGCGATGTCGCCCACGATCTCCTCAAGGATGTCCTCAAGGGTGATGAGCCCCTGCAACGTGCCGTATTCGTCCACCACCAGCGCGAAATGCGAGCGGCGCTTGAGGAAGGCGCGAAGCTGCTCGTCCAGCGAGGTGGTGTCGGGCACGAACCACGGCTCCATCGCCACGCCGAGGATGTCGATGTCGCGCACGCCCTTCCAGCCGTCGGGCGACGCCTCGGTCAGCCGGTGAACGGCGCGCAGCAGGTCCTTGGCGTGGATCACGCCGACGATGTTCTCCGGGTCGTCCTTCCACAGCGGGATGCGGGTATGGGTGGACTTCAGGCAATAGGCCAGGATCTCGTCCGCGGGCAGGCTGGCGTCGATGGTCTCCAGCTGGCGGCGGTGGCGCATGACCTCGGCCACCTCCCGCTCGCCCAGGTCGAGCGCGGCGAGCAGCCGGTCCCGGTCGTCCTTCTGCACCGCGCCCTCGAAATGGTGCAGGTCGATGGCGCCCCGGATCTCGTCGAGCGCGAGCACATGGGTCTCCGGGTCCATGTTGACCCCGAAGAGGCGCAGGAACAGCCGCACCAGCCGGGTGATCGCGGCGACCACCGGGGCGAAGACCCGCACCACGTAGGAGATGGGGCGCGACACCAGCGTCGCCGCCGCCTCGGGCGAGGAGATGGCGTAGTTCTTCGGCGCGATCTCGGAGAACACCACCACCAGCGCGGTCATGGCGAGCGTGGCGACGGCCACCCCGTTCTCCCCCACCAGAATGGTGAAGAACATGGTGGCGAGCGAGGTGCCGAGGATGTTGGCGAGGTTGTTGCCCAGCAGGATGGCGCCGATCAGCCGCTCTCCGTCCTCCTTCAGCGCCAGCGCGGCGGCGGCCCCGCGGGAGCCGCGGTCGGCCAGTCCGTGCAGCTTGGCGCGGGACGAGGCGGTCAGCGCGGTCTCGGAGCCGGAGAAGAAGGCGGAGACCACCAGCAGCACCAGGATGGCGGCGCCGAGCCACAGGGCCTCGGTCGGCATGCCGAGCAGGGTGGCGCCGGCGGGCTCCGGCCCGGCCTCGGCGGCCTGGGCGGGGGTCGCGAACAGGCCCGCGATCCAGGCGGAGGCCCGGTCGATCAGGGTCGGGTCGGCGACGAATTGGGCGGCGGGGTCGGCGGCGATCTGGGCGGAGGTCGTGGCGGCGGGCGTCACGGGGCTCGGCGCTCCTTGCATGGGGGACGGTCGCATCCCCTTATGGGGTGCGGACCGGGTCCGGGCAAGGGCGCGGGGGCATGGCGGCGCGCGGCGCGGGGGCGGTGGGGCGCGACGACGGGACGGACGGGAGAGCGGACGAGATGACGGGCGCGAACGGAACGGAGGCGGCGACGGGGCCTTGGATGGGCGGGGCGCAGGCGCCGCGGGTGGCCGACTGGGGCGAGATCGCGGGGCCGGCGGTGATCTTCGGCGGGCCGTGCTCGAACCTGCAGGCGACGCGGGCGGTTCTGGCGGAGGCGACGCGGCGGGGCGCGGCGGCGATCTGCACCGGCGACCTCGCCGCCTATTGCGGCCAGCCGGCGGAGACGGCGGCGGCGGTCCGCGCCTCTGGCGTGCGCGTCGTGGCCGGGAACATGGAGCAGGCGCTGGCCGCGGGCGGCGCCGATTGCGGCTGCGGCTTCGACGAGGGCGCGGCCTGCGCCGCCATGGCCGGCGCCTGGTTCGCCCATGCCGACCGGCAGGTGGGGGCGGAGGCGCGGACCTGGATGGCGGGCCTGCCCGACATGGCGGTGTTCCGGCACGAAGGTCGGCGCTGGGCCGCGATCCACGGGGCGGGGACCGCGGCCAACCGCTTCCTGTGGGCGACGACGACGGAGGCGGAGCTCGCGGCCGAATGGGCGGCGGTGGAGGCGGCGGCGGGGCCGGTGGACGCCATCGTCTCCGGCCATTCCGGCATCGGCTGGCTGCGCGAGGTGGCGGGGCGCCTCTGGCTCAACGCCGGCGCGATCGGTCTTCCGCCCAACGACGGGGATCCGCGGGTCGAATTCGCGGTGCTGGACGCGGACGGCCCGCGGCTGGAGCGGCTCGGCTACGACCACGCGGCGGCGGCGGCGGCGATGCGGGCCGCGGGGCTGGTCCAGGGCTACGACCGCTGTCTTGAAACCGGCTGGTGGCCGTCGGAGGACATGCTTCCCCCGGAGCTTCGCCGCGCGGGCGGGGAGGCCGCGGCATGAGCGCGCCGACCTGCCTGTCGATCCAGTCGGCGGTGGTGGCGGGCCATGTCGGCCACGGCGCCTCCTCCTTCGCGCTGGGGGCGGAGGGGGTTGAGGTCTGGCCGCTGCCCACCGTGATCCTGTCGGGCCACGCCCGCACCCCGGGCGTGAAGGGTCGCCGCGCCGCGGGGTCGGAGATCGCGGCGCTGGGCGAGGGGCTGGCAGCGGGCGGCGCGCTCGCCCGCTGCGACGGGCTCCTGACCGGCTATCTCGGCACGGTCGAGGCGGCGGAGGCGGTGGCCGACCTCGCGGTCGCGCTGCGCGCGGCGCGGCCGGGGGCGCTGTTCCTGTGTGATCCGGTGCTGGGGGACGAGGGCCCGGGGCTCTACCTGCCGGCGGAGATCGGGGCGGTCTATCGCGACCGGCTGCTGCCCCTGGCCGACATCGCCGTCCCCAACCGGTTCGAGCTGGGCTGGCTGACCGGCGCGCCCTGCGACGGGCCGGAGGCGCTCGTCGCCGCCGCCCGGGCGCTTGGGCCGGGGGTGGTGCATGTCACCTCGGTTCCGGGCCCGGAGGACGGCGTCGGCATCCTGACCGTGACCGGCGAGGGCGCCTGGCTCGCCTCCGCCCCGCGGGCGGCGCTGCATGTGAACGGCGCGGGCGATTTCGTGGCCGCCCTGCTGATGGCCGGGGCGCTGGCCGGCAAGCCGCCGCAGGAGACCGCCGCCCGCGCCGTGGGCGCGGCCCATGTCCTCGCGGTCGAGGCGCTGCGGCTGGGCCGCGACGATCTGCCGGTGATCGCCGCGCAGGCGGCGTGGCGGGGCGCCGCCCCGGCCGCGTCGGCGCGGGTGGGCTGACGGCGCCGCCCGCCGCCTCTCAGTCGGTGGCGTCGGGGAAGAACAGCTGCTGGCCGTCGCGGCGATAGGCGGCGATGGCCTCCTGCCCGGCGGGGGAGAGGAGCCAGGCCTCGAACGCCTCCGCCTCCGCCGCGCGCACGTTGGGACAGCGTTCCGGGTTCACCCGGATCACGCCGTAGGGGTTGTGCAGGGCCGGGTCGCCTTCGGCCACGATGCGGTGGGCGGCCTTGTTGCCGAAGGCGGCCCAGGTCGCCCGGTCAGTCAGCGCATAGGCGCCCATGCCGACCGCGAGGTTGAGCGTCGCGCCCATGCCCGACCCCGTCTCCCGATACCAGGTCCCCGAGGCCGCGGCCGCGTCCACTCCCGCCGCGGCCCACAGCGCGCGCTCCTTGACATGGGTGCCGCTTTCGTCCCCGCGCGAGGCGAAGGGGGCCTTCGCCGCCGCGATGGCCCGCAGCGCGGCGGCCGCGTCGGAGGCGGGGGCGTGGGGGGCGGGGGCGACGCCCGCCGGGTCGTCCGCCGGGCCGACGATGACGAAGTCGTTATGCATCAGCGCGTGGCGGGCGAGGCCGTGGCCCTCGGCCACGAACGCCTCCTCCGCCGCCCTGGCATGGACCACCAGCACGTCGCCGTCGCAGTTGCGCGCGTTCTTCAGCGCCTGGCCGGTGCCCACCGCGACCACGCGCGCCTCGATCCCCGTCGCCGCCTCGAACTTCGGCAGGATCGCGTCGTACAGCCCGGAATTGGCGGTGGAGGTGGTGGACTGCACCAGCACGAAACGGTCGGCGGCGGAAACCGTCGCGGCGCAGGGCAGGGCGAGGGCGGCGGCGAGCGCCGCGGACAGGAGGCGGGACATGGCGAGGGCTCCGGCAGGCGGGGTCAGATCAGCAGGCGGCCGTCGAGATAGGCGCGCGCGGCGGGGGTCTCGGGCCGGTCGAGGAAACGGTCGGCGGGCGCCGTCTCCACGTCCCGGCCGCGATGCATGAACACGATCCGGTCGGCGAGCCGCGCCGCCTGGCCGGGATCGTGGGTGACGAGCACCACCTCCGTCGCCTCCTCCGCCACCCGTGCCGCCAGCCGCTCGATCGCGGCGGTGGAGCGGGGGTCGAGGCTGGCGGTGGGCTCGTCCAGCAGCAGCAGGCGCGGGCGCACGGCCAGCGCGCGGACCAGCGCCAGCCGTTGCGCCTCGCCGCCCGAGAGCGCGCGGGCGGGCTGGTCGGCCAGCCCCTCCAGCGCGCCGAGGCCCAGCAGTTCGGCCAGCCGCTCCGCCCGCTCGCGCCGGGGGACGCGGGCGGCGCGCAGGGCATGGTCGAGATTGGCGCGCACCGAGCGGCGCAGCAGGACCGGGCGCTGGAAGACCAGCGAGGTGGCGATGGCGATGGAGCGGACCTGGCCGAGATCCGGGCGCACCAGCCCGGCCATGACCCGCAGCGACAGGCTCTTGCCGGCGCCGTTCGGGCCCATCAGGGCGGTGACGCCGTGGCCGGGCAGGCGCAGGGTGAGGCCGTCCAGCAGCCGGCGGCCGCCGCGCAGCAGCACCACGCCCTCCAGCGTCGGGGCGGGTTCGGGCAGGGGCGGGACGGCGGACGGGGCGTCCGGGCCGCCGGGGCGGGCGGCGCCGGACGGGCCGGAGCGGGCGGGGAAGGGCAGGATGCGGTTGCCCTCGGTCATCGGGGGGGCTCCGCGAAGATCGTGGGCGTCGTCGCCGCGGCGCAGGAGGCTCGCGCGCCGGTGGCGAGCCGGGCGCAGAGCCGCGCCGGGGCCGCGATCGCGGCCCCGCGGCCGCGGTCGCGGC
>JAYZWL010000064.1:0-5294 GCA_036154955.1 Pseudomonadota bacterium
CGCCCCCGCGCAGCCGTGACCGCCCCGCCCGCCCCCTGCCGGTTGCCCCCGCCCGCCCCGGCGCGTAATACCCGTTTCCGGACCATTCCCCGCCCTGACGCACCGAAGGCCCCGCTTTATGCTCCACCTGCTGCGCCGCGCCGCCAAGACCTGGGTGTTCCGCATCCTCTTCGGCCTGCTGATCCTCTCCTTCGCGGTCTGGGGCGTGGGGGACATGGACCTCGGCGGCGGCGGAACCGGGGTCATCACCGTGGGCGAGGAGAAGGTGTCGGTGGAGGACTACGCCCGCGCCCTCGACCGGGAGATGCGCGCCGTCTCCCAGCGCACCGGCCAGCCCATCGACATCGCCGCCGCCCAGGCCATGGGCCTGCCCCAGTCGGTCACCGCGCGCATGGTCCGCGACGCCTCGCTCAACGAGGAGGTCCGCCGCCTCGGCCTCTCGGCGGACGACCACGCGGTGCGCGACGCCATCCTCGCCTCGCCCTCCTTCCAAGGGCTCGACGGCCGGTTCGACGAGCAGCAGTATCGATTCGTGCTGGAGCGGCTGGGCTTCCCCGTCGACCGGTTCGAGGACGACCTGCGCAAGTCGCTGGCCCGCGACGTGCTGACCGGCGCCGTATCCCGCGGGGCCCATGCCGCCCCGGGATACGCGGAGCGCATGGTGGAGCGCGCCTTCGAGACCCGCGCCTTCCGGGTGGCCGAATTCCCCGCCGACGCGGTCCCCGCCCCGGCCGCCCCCGACGACGCGGCCCTGACCGCCTTCCATGAGGCGAACCAGGACCGCTACCGCGCCCCCGAGACCCGCGCCGCCACCTGGATCGAGATCGCGCCGGCCAGCCTGTCGGCCTCCGTCGAGGTGGACGAGGCCGATATCCGCGCCGCCTACGACGCCGCCGGCGACCGCTTCGCCAAGCCGGAGCTGCGCGCGCTGGACATGCTCGCCTTCCCCGACGAGGCCGCCGCGGCCGAAGCCGCCGAGGCCATCGCCGCCGGGACCACGACCCTCGAGGCGCTGGCCGAGGCGCGCGGCCTGACCGCCGCCGATATCGACCAGGGCGAAGTGGCCCGCGACGCGCTGGACGAGGCCGCCGCCGAGACGGTGTTCGGAACCGACGAACTGGGCCCGGTCGGGCCCGTCGACACGCTCTTCGGCCCGACGCTCTACAACATCCGCGGCATCGTCCCCGCCCGCACCACCGCCTTCGAGGCCGCCGCGCCCGAGCTGCGCGAGGAGCTGGCCATGGCCCGCGCCCGCGACCAGGCCCATGTGCGCGCCGAGGAAGCGGCCGACCTGCTCGCCTCCGGCGCCACGCTGGAGGAGATCGCCCGCGACACCGGCCTGCCCCTGCGCAAGGCGGACGCCATCGCCGCCGACGGGACCGGGGCCGAAGGCCCGCTCGCCCGCGACCCGGCCTTCCTGGCCGAGGTCTTCGCCGCCGCGACGGGCGAGGAGCGCGACCTGCTCGAAGCCGGGAACGGCGCCTACGCGCTGGTGCGGGTCGACGCCGAGACCCCGGCCCGCGACCTGCCGCTGGACGAGGTGCGCGACCGTGTGACCGCCGACTGGACCGCGCAGGCCCGCATAGACGCGGCGCTGGCCGCGGCCGAGGCGGCGCGCGAGCGTCTGGGCGACGGCGAGACCTGGGACGCGGTCGCCGCCGACCTGCCCGCCCAGCCGATCGACCTGCCGCCGCTCCGCCGCGACCAGCAGGTTCCCGGCCTGCCCTTCGACGCCATCGCGCCGCTGTTCGCGGCGGAGGAGGGCGCGACGCTCGCCCTTCCCACCCCCGACGGCGCGGCGCTGGTCGAGGTGACGCAGGTCATCCCCGCCGATCTCGCCTCCGGACAGGCCGCGGACCTGCTCGGGCGATGGCGCGACGCGCTGGACGGCTCGGTCTCCCAGGACCTCTACACCTATTTCGCCGCCGCCGTTCAGGAACGGATCGGCGCGACCCTCAACCCGCAGGCCATGGACCAGGCGATCGGCGCCCTGCGCTGAGCGGAGCGGCCGGAGGCGGCGCCCGACGCGCCCCCGGCCTCTCCGCCGCGCCCGCCGCCGCCGCCTCCGCCCCAGGCCCCGCCCGCCAAGGCAAGTCCCATGCAGATCCTTCCCGATTTCGCGACCTTCGAAGCCGGTTTCGCCGCCGGCCGCTCCCAGGCCGTTTATTGCACCATCCCCGCCGATCTCGACACGCCGGTGTCGCTGATGCTCAAGCTCACCCAGGCCCGGCGCGACAGCTTCATGCTGGAGAGCGTCACGGGGGGCGACACCCGCGGCCGTTACAGCTTCATCGGCTTCAAGCCCGACCTGATCTGGCGCTGCCGGGGCGACCGGGCGGAGATCAACCGCTCCGCCCGCTGGGACTCGGATGCGTTCGAGCATGACCCCCGCCCGGTGCTGGACTCCTTGCGCGCCGCGCTGGAGGAAAGCCGGATCGAGCTGCCCCGCGGCCTGCCGCCGGGGATGGCCGGCCTCTTCGGCTATCTCGGCTACGACATGGTCCGCCATGTGGAGCGCCTGCCCGAGCCCAACGCCGACCCGCTGGGCCTGCCCGACGCGGTGATGATGCGCCCGACCATCGTCGCCGCCGTCGACTCGGTGAAGGACGAGGTGACCTTCGTGACCCCGGTCCGCGCCGGGACCGGAGAGACCGCCCGCGCCGCCTACGCCCGCGCCGCCGAGCGCCTGTCGGACGCGGTGATGGACCTCGACCGCGCGCCCGGAGAGGCCCGCGCCGACGGCGACCCGGCGCCCGCGCCCGAGCAGGTCTCCAACACCACGTTCGAGCGGTATCTGGAGGTGGTGAACAAGGCCAAGGAGTATATCCTCGCCGGCGACATCTTCCAGGTCGTGCCCTCGCAGCGCTGGACGGTGGATTTCCCCTCCCCGCCCTTCGCGCTCTACCGGGCGCTGCGGCGCACCAACCCGTCGCCCTACATGTTCTTCTTCAATTTCGGCGGCTTCCAGGTGGTCGGCGCCTCGCCGGAGATCCTCGTGCGGGTCCGCGACGGCACGGTCACCATCCGCCCCATCGCCGGCACCCGCCCCCGCGGCGCGACGCCGGAGGAGGACGACGCGCTGGAGGCCGACCTGCTCGCCGATCCCAAGGAGCGGGCGGAGCACCTGATGCTGCTGGATCTGGGCCGCAACGACGTCGGCCGGGTGGCGGAGATCGGCACGGTCGTCCCCACCGCCACCTACACGGTGGAGCGGTATTCGCATGTCATGCACATCGTCTCCAATGTCGAGGGCAAGCTGCGCAAGGACATCGACGCGCTGGGGGCGCTGCTGGCGGGGCTGCCGGCGGGCACCGTCTCGGGCGCGCCCAAGGTCCGGGCGATGGAGATCATCGACGAGCTGGAGCCCGAGAAGCGCGGCGTCTACGCGGGCGGCGTGGGGTATATCTCCGCCGCCGACGAGATGGACATGTGCATCGCCCTGCGCACCGCGGTGGTCAAGGACGGCAAGATGTATGTCCAGGCCGGCGGCGGCGTGGTGCATGACAGCGACCCGGAAGCCGAGTTCCAGGAGACGGTGAACAAGGCCCGCGCCCTGATGAAGGCCGCCGAGGAAGCCGGCCGCTTCGACGACCGCCGCAACCGCTGACGGCCGGGCGTCGCGTCCCGCGGCGGGGCCCGGAACCGCGCCCCGGGCCCTGACCCGGGGCCTCGCGACGTCGGCGCCCGCGCGAGGCCCCGTATCAGGTCCGGGGCGCGCGGGACCGGCGCGGCCTCATCCCCGCACCCGGGCGCTCTTCGAACCGCTCGTCGTCCCCGGAGGAACGGGAGGCGGGGGGACGGCGGGCGGGGCGACAGGCGTCAGCCTGAGCGCCCGTCCCGGCGTCGCCGCAACCACGCCTCCGCGACCAGCGCGGCCAGGGCCAGGATCAGCGGCTCGACCGTCCAGCGCATCCGCGCCTGCTCGGCCCCGTTGAACAGGTGGGCCATGCCCTCCTCGCCGACCACCAGCAGGCTCAGCGCCGCGGCCAGCCCGAACGCCGGCCCGAACCCGCCCGAGGCGAAAGCCCAGGCCAGCCCGAAGGCGATCAGCGCATACCAGCCCAGCGTGGGCCAGCCGCCCAGCAGGGCCGCGCTCATGTTCAGCACGCCGCCGCCGGCCGGGTCCTGGGCCCGCGCCGCGTCGGGGATCGGCAGCCGTTCCCATCCCAGCGGGCGATACTGCACGTATTCGTAGGGCCAGAGCCGGTGCGACAGCTCCGCCATCGCCAGACGCCCGCGCAGCCAGCCCCAGGGATGGGTCAGGATCGCGCCCACGGCCCGGTCGAGGCATTCGCGCGAGATCTCCGCCGCCTCCGGCAGATGCAGGGCCTTGGCCTCCAGCCCGGGATGCGCGCGGTTCAGCCGCTCGATCACCGCGGAGAACTCGCAGCTCCGCCGCGTTTCCGGCGGCAGGAACGGCACGGTCTGCGCCAGGTTCATCCCGCCCCAGGTCCCGTTGGCGAAAAGGCCGTGCTCCGCCTGGTTGCGCATCGCCGGCAGGGCGGCCAGCAGGGTGAAGCCGGCCAGAAGGGCCAGCCCCGCCGGGCGCAGCGCCGGCCCGCCCAGCAGGCGCCGCGGCCCGCCCCCCGCCAGCGCCGCGGCCAGCGCCGCGAGCGGCAGGAAGGCCGGGTGAAACAGGCTCCAGGTCAGGCAGAGCGCGGTCATCGCCGCATAAAGCCCCGCCAGCCGCCGCAGGCCTCGCCCGTCGTCGTCGCCCGTCGAAACCCGCGCCAGCCCCGCCAGCGCCAGCCCGGCCAGCGCCGCCAGCGCCATGGTCGGCTGCGGGTAAAGCGGAAACAGCTCGAAGAACGCCGCCGAGGGGCTCAGGGCCAGCAGCCAGGCCGCCCCCCAGGCGAGCCACGGCCGCGCCCCCGCCAACCCCAGCGTCGCCCGCAGCGCCAGCGCCGCGACCAGCGTCAGCGCCATGAAGCCCGCCTGCATCGCCGAGGCGGCGCACCACAGATCCCCGCCGCAGGCCCGCGCGATCGCGCCGACCAGCGCGTTCCACAGCGGCGGTTGCGAGCGCAGGCCGGCCAGCGCGCCCCAGTAGTCCGTCCGCAGCGCCTCCAGCGGCAGGTTCTGCCACAGGCCGTCGAAGGCGGTGGGATCGGGCGAGACGCCCAGCCCCGACACCGCCGCCCGGCTCGCCGCGAACAGGACCAGCAGCGCGCCGAGCGCCGCGGCCTCCCTCCGCCACGCCGCAGCGGTCACCGGCGCCCGTCGCGCGCGGCGGTCCCGGCGGTCCCGGCTGTCGCGGCGGCCCGGAGGCGCCGCGCAGGCGACGACGCCCGCCG
>JAYZWL010000065.1:0-7516 GCA_036154955.1 Pseudomonadota bacterium
CCCGCGCCGCCCGCGCCGCCGCCCCCTGCCTGCGCCTCGACGGCCGCCTGATCGCGGTTCCGCAGGCGGATTACGGCGCTGCGACCCTCCATGACCTTCTTCCGGCCCGCATTTCACGCTACGGATCGCCTCGAATGAAATGAACGGCGACCGCGCGTTGATACCCCGCGTGTGATACCTATGTGACCAAGGCGGTGGGCCGAACGAATCCGGCCTCGCGCGTTCGGCGAAGCGAATCGGAGTCTCAGAGTTGGGCAACGCCAAGAACCTGGCCTTCTGGGCCGCCGTGATCCTCCTGCTTGTCGCGCTGTTCAGCGTGTTCCAGGAAGGCGGCGGCAACACCCAGGGGGCCCGCATCACCTTCTCGGACTTCCTGACCCGGGTTGAGAACGACCAGGTCGCCTCGGTTCTGATCGACGGCGAACGCATCACCGGCCGCCTGTCCTCGGGCGCCGAATTCCAGACCATCCAGCCCGGCGGCGCCGACGTCATCGCCGACCTTCGCCAGCATGGGGTGGAGATCCGGGTGGAGCCGCAGCAGTCCTCGGGCCTGCTGTCGACGCTGGGCTTCTGGCTGCCGATGCTGATCCTGATCGGCGTGTGGATCTTCTTCCTCAACCGCATGCAGGGCGGCTCGCGCGGCGGGGCCATGGGCTTCGGCAAGTCCAAGGCCAAGCTGCTGACCGAGCGGTCCGGCAAGGTCACCTTCGACGACGTCGCCGGCATCGACGAGGCGAAGGAGGAGCTGGAGGAGATCGTCGAATTCCTCCGCGACCCGCAGAAATATTCCCGCCTCGGCGGCAAGATCCCCAAGGGCGCGCTGCTGGTCGGCCCTCCGGGCACGGGCAAGACGCTGCTGGCGCGCGCCATCGCGGGTGAGGCGGGCGTGCCGTTCTTCACCATCTCGGGCTCCGACTTCGTGGAGATGTTCGTGGGCGTCGGCGCGTCCCGCGTGCGCGACATGTTCGAGCAGGCCAAGAAGAACGCCCCCTGCATCGTCTTCATCGACGAGATCGACGCCGTCGGCCGCCATCGCGGCGCCGGCTACGGCGGCGGCAACGACGAGCGGGAGCAGACCCTCAACCAGCTTCTGGTCGAGATGGACGGGTTCGAGGCGAACGAGGGCGTGATCCTCATCGCCGCCACCAACCGCCCGGACGTGCTCGACCCCGCGCTGCTGCGCCCCGGACGCTTCGACCGCCAGATCGTGGTGCCGAACCCCGACGTGGCGGGGCGCGAGAAGATCCTCAACGTCCACGCCCGCAAAGTGCCGCTGGCCCCGAACGTGGACCTCAAGGTCATCGCGCGCGGCACGCCCGGCTTCTCGGGCGCCGATCTCGCCAACCTGGTGAACGAGGCGGCGCTGACCGCGGCGCGGGCCGGCAAGCGGCTCGTCACCATGGACGATTTCGAGAAGGCCAAGGACAAGGTGATGATGGGGGCGGAACGCCGCTCCATGGTCATGACCGAGGACGAGAAGAAGCTGACCGCCTATCACGAGGCCGGTCACGCCATCGTCGGCCTGAACGTCCCCGACCACGACCCGATCCACAAGGCGACCATCATCCCCCGCGGCCGCGCGCTGGGCCTGGTGCTGAGCCTGCCGGAGCGGGATCACCTCTCGGTCAGCTACACCAAGTATCGCTCCAAGATCGCCATGGCGATGGGCGGCAAGGTGGCCGAAGAGCTGATCTTCGGGCCGGAGAAGGTCACGTCCGGGGCCGCCTCCGACATCCAGCAGGTCACCCGCATCGCCCGGGCCATGGTCACCCAGTTCGGCATGTCCGAGCAGCTGGGCAACATCGACTACGCCAATGAGCAGCAGTCCTATCTGGGCGCCGGCTACGGCCAGTCCTCCGCCTCGCCGGAGACGCAGCGCATGATCGACGCCGAGGTGCGCCGCCTGGTGGACGAGGGCTACGCCACGGCCAAGAGCATCCTGACCGAGAAGGCCGGGGATCTGGAGCGGCTGGCCCAGGGTCTTCTGGAATACGAGACCCTGACCGGAGAGGAGATCGCCCAGGTGATCCGGGGCGAGACGCTGGACCGCTCGGACGACGACGGCGAGGCCCCGTCGGGCGGGCTCGGCGGCTCCATCGCCTCGATCCCCAAGGCCGGCAAGCGCCCCCGCGGCGACGACGGCGGGATGAGCCCCCAGCCCCAGGGCTGAGACGGGCCGCCCCGGGCGGATCCCGCGGAACGGTTGGAAACGGCGGCTCCCCGGGGGCCGCCGTTTTCCGTTCGCGGCGGACGGGCGCCCGCTCAAGACCGGTCGGAGACGAAGAGACCGCCCCGCCCGGCGCCCCGTCACCACGCGCCGCGGGCGTCCGGGCGCCGCCCGCGCGCCTTCGACGCGGCGCCTGCGCGGGGGTCGCCGCCCGGTGGGGCGTCAGCCGGGCGAGGGCCTGGTCGGTCATCCCGTAGCCCTGCGCCCCACAACGTGCCGGTCGCGAGCCACGGGCGGCGCGAGGCCCCGGGTCAGGCCCGGGGCGCGTGTGGCGCGGCGGGTCTGCGAAAGGCGGCGGCGCGCCGGCGCTCAGGGAAGGTCGGGGGGCGCGCAGCGGGCGAAGGCGGGGCGGGCGTCGAGCCGGGCCAGCCAGTCCGCGACCGCGGGCAGGTCCGGCCGCGAGATGGGCGTCTTCCGCCAGCGATGCGCGGCCAGCCCCAGCGCGATATCGGCCAGCGTGAAGGTCTCTCCCGCGATCCAGGCCCCGGTCTGCGCCAGCGCCGCGTCCAGCAGCGCCATGCGGGCGTTCCAGTCCCGCTCGCTCGCCGCCACCGCCTCGGCCGCGAAAGCCGCGCCCTTCACCCGCGCCAGATAGGCCGGTCGCCAGGCCGGGTTCAGCTCCGTCCCCAGCCAGTCCAGCCACTGGTCCGTCGCCGCCCGCCCGCGCGCATCGCCGCCGCCGCGCAGGGCCTCGGCCCCGCCGGTCTCGGCCAGAAAGCGCATGATGGCGTGGGACTCCCAAAGCGGCGCTCCGGCCCCCAGCAGCACCGGGACCAGCCCGTTGGGGTTCAGCGCCCGGAACCCGGCCTCGGTCAGCGCCCGCGCCCCGGGCCCGTCCGCGCCCCACTCCGCCTCATGCGCCAGCGCGACGCCGGCCTCCTCCGCCGCGCACAGCGCCTTGCGCACGTTGATCGACCCGAACCGTCCCAGCAGCCGCAGCATCGCCGCATCCCTCCGCGCCCGTCACGTCGCGCGCAGCCTCCTCGCATCCGGACGGGCCGGCAAGCGCGCCCCTTGCCGCCCCCGCCCGCCGGCCTATGCTGCGCCCCCGACCCATCCGGGCCGCCAAACCGGGAGACCGCCATGACCGAACATCACAAGAAGACCGACCGGGTGGAGCGCTGGCTCGACCTTCCCGTCCCGGTCGAAACCGTCTGGGCGGCGATCGGCGATTTCTGCGACCTGAAATCCTGGCTGCCGGGCGTCGAAAGCTGCGAGCGGGCCGAGATCGGCGGCGCGGTCCATCGCCACGTCAAGGCCACCTCGGGCGCGCTGTTCCTGGAGCGGCTGGTGGAGGAAGGCCCCCACCTGCACCGCTACACCATCGAGGAAGGCGCCCTGCCGGTGGAGAACTACCTCGCCACCCTCACCGTCTTCCCCCAGGGCGACGGCTGCCGGGTGTTCTGGTCGGCCAGCTTCGACAGCGAGGATCCGGAGGCCGACCGCATGGTCGCCGCCATCTTCGAAGGCGGCCTGCGCGCGCTCGACAAGCGTTTCGGCCCCGCCTGAGCGCGGAGCGCCGGCTCAGAGCGCCGCCAGCAGCGCCCGGAACCGGTCGAGGAACGCGCCGCGCGCCGCGGCCGGGGCCCGGGGCGCGATCCGCCAGTCGGCCGCGCCCTCGAACCGGGGGCGGCCGAAGAACCGGTCCGCCTCCGCCTCCGAGAACCCGGCGAGCTGGGTGGCCTCGAACCAGGCGCAGGCCCGGTCGGCCCGCTTGATGCGCGCCTTGATGGTCTTGGGCGTCTCGGCCGGCAGGCCGAAGCGGACATGCACCGCGCGTTCCAGCCGCCCCTCGAACTCCCGGTAATCCAGCCCCAGCGCGGTCTTGAACGGCGAGATCATGTCGCCGATCACGTATTCCGGCGCGTCGTGCAGCAGCGCCGCCAGCCGCCATTTCACCGGGCAGGGATCGGGCGAGAGCCGGCCGAAGATCTCCTCCACATGCAGGGAGTGATCGGCGACCGAGAACGGCCATTCCCCCTCGGTCTGCCCGTTCCAGCGCGCGACGAAGGCGAGCCCGTGGGCGATGTCCTCGATCTCCACATCCATGGGCGAGGGGTCGAGCAGGTCGAGCCGGCGCCCCGACAGCATGCGCTGCCAGGCGCGGGGGGGCGTGCCGGACATGGGTCCTCCTTGAGCGTTGCGGGCGGGGCGATATCGGGGGGAGGGTTAGCGGCCCCGCGCGCCTGCGTCGAGGGGGACGCGGCGGGAGGTCGGCGCGCCCCCGCCCTCAGTCGCCCAGAAAGGCGAAGGCGCGGCGCAGGAAGGCGGTCCCGTCCCGCGCCACCGGGTCGCCATGGGCCATTAGCACCCGCTCCGGCGCGGCCTCCAGCACCCGGGCCAGCGCCGCGCGGGCCGGAGCGCGGCGGAGGAAGGCGAGGCGGAACTTGCGGGGCACGGCGGGTTCGGCCTCGCACATCAGGTCCAGCCTGGCGACGGCGCGTCGCCAGCCGCGCAGCGTCGCCGGGTCGATCCGCTGCAGCAGGTCGCAGAACAGCGCGGTTCGGCTGGGGCGGTGGATCAGCGCGGCCTCG
The DNA here is from genome assembly GCA_036154955.1 of Pseudomonadota bacterium. Lineage (GTDB taxonomy): Bacteria > Pseudomonadota > Alphaproteobacteria > Rhodobacterales > Rhodobacteraceae > Albimonas. The sequence goes on from JAYZWL010000065.1 coordinate 4,762, forward strand.
GTGGTGATGAGGTTGCCGCGAAACAGCGCGACGTCCACCGCGCCGCCCCAGCCGGGGTCGGGGGCCTCGGTCAGCTCCGCCGCGATCGTGAGGTCGGGGCGCATGGCTGCGAGGCCCGGGGCGGCGTGGATCTCCGCGTCCGGGAAGGCGGCGGCCCAGTCGGCGAGGAACAGGTGATGCAGCGCGTTCGGGGCGATCAGCCGGCGCACCGGCCCCAGCGCCGAGACCGCCGCGCGCCGCTCAGCCGTCAGCCGGACCGGCGACCACAGGGCCAGGCCGCCGTCGCCGAGCCGCAGGACCGCCATGCGGGTGGGGTAGGGGAACCCGGCGACCGAGACCGGGTCGCCCGGGGCGATCAGCAATCCGTCTCCGAACGGCTGCAACATGGCCCGCCTCCGTCTCCCGCCTCTCGCGCCGCCCGAGTCTGCCGCGTCGGGCGGGGCGCGGCAATCGCGTCGCGCCGCGATCTTCACCCTGTCCGTGAACCCGATGCGAACCCTTCGCCGGCTATGCCCGCGCGCCGGGTCGCGCGCGCCGCCGGCGCGCCGTCCGTTGCCCCGTTACGTTGCACCTGCTAACCCTGCGACCGACGCCTTACGCGGCCCCCCAAGGAGATCCCCGCATGACCGATTACATCGTCAAGGACATCAGCCTGGCCGAGTTCGGCCGCATCGAGCTCGACATCGCCGAGACCGAGATGCCGGGCCTGATGGCGCTGCGCGAGGAATTCGGCGAGGCCCAGCCGCTCAAGGGCGCGCGCATCGCGGGCTCGCTGCACATGACCATCCAGACCGCGGTGCTGATCGAGACGCTGGTCGCGCTCGGCGCGCAGGTGCGCTGGGCGTCCTGCAACATCTTCTCCACCCAGGATCACGCCGCCGCGGCCATCGCCGCCGCCGGCATCCCGGTCTTCGCCGTGAAGGGCGAGACGCTGGAGGAATACTGGGACTACGCCGACAAGATCTTCGATTTCCCCGAGGGCGGCTGCAACCTGATCCTCGACGACGGCGGCGACGCCACGCTCTACATCCTCATGGGCGCCCGCGTCGAAGAGGGCGAGACCGGCCTGATCGAGAACCCGCAGTCGGAGGAGGAGGTCGCGCTCTTCGCCCAGATCCGCAAGCGCATGGCCTCGCATCCCGGCTGGTTCGTCAAGCAGCGCCACATGATCAAGGGAGTGTCGGAGGAGACCACCACCGGCGTCCACCGGCTCTACAAGATGATGGAGAAGGGCCACCTGCCGTTCCCCGCCATCAACGTCAACGACTCGGTCACCAAATCCAAGTTCGACAACAAGTACGGCTGCAAGGAATCGCTGGTCGACGGCATCCGCCGCGCCACCGACACCATGATGGCCGGCAAGGTCGCCGTGGTCTGCGGCTACGGCGACGTGGGCAAGGGCTCCGCCGCCTCGCTGCGCGGCGCCGGCGCCCGGGTGATCGTGACCGAGATCGACCCGATCTGCGCCCTGCAGGCCGCCATGGACGGCTACGCGGTGGCGACGCTGGAGGACGTGGTCAAGACCGCGGACATCTTCATCACCACCACCGGCAACAAGGACGTGATCCGCATCGAGCATATGCGCGAGATGAAGGACATGGCCATCGTCGGCAACATCGGCCACTTCGACAACGAGATCCAGGTCGCCCACCTGAAGAACCTGAAGTGGACCAACATCAAGCCGCAGGTGGACATGATCGAGATGCCCTCGGGCGCGCGCATGATCCTGCTGTCGGAGGGGCGGCTGCTGAACCTCGGCAACGCCACCGGGCACCCGTCCTTCGTGATGTCGGCGAGCTTCACCAACCAGACGCTGGCGCAGATCGAGCTGTGGACCCAGGGCGACAAGTACACCAACGAGGTCTACGTGCTGCCCAAGCATCTCGACGAGAAGGTCGCGATGCTGCACCTCGCCAAGCTGGGCGTGCGGCTGACCGAGCTGTCGGCGGAGCAGGCCGACTATATCGGCGTCACCCCGCAGGGTCCGTTCAAGCCCGAGCACTACCGCTACTGATCCGTCCCCGTCGGGACGGCGCGCGGCCCCGGTCCCGGCGGACCGGGGCCGTTTTCGTTGCGGGGCGGGGCCGGGAGCGGGGCGGGCGGATCACGCGGGATGACGGCTGCGTGAGCGCGCGAAACCCTGGCCGCGCCCGCCCGTAGCTGCGGGGGAAGGAGCGCCGCGACGGCGGCTCCGCGCAACAGGAAGGTTTCGCCCATGACCCGCACCCGACCGCTCGCCCGTCTCGCCCTGGTTCCCGCCCTGCTGGGTCTTTCGGCCGGCGCGGCCCTGGCCGAGGGCATGCCGATGGTCAGCGCCATGGATCAGGACATGTCCAACGGCGTGATCTCGGCCGAGAAGATCGTGGCCTCCGTCAACGGCTGGATGGTCGTGCATCGCACCGGCGACGACATGAAGCCCGGCCCGGTGGTGGGCTACGCCCCGCTGCGCGCCGGCGAGAACATGGACGTGGCGGCCCTGCTGACCGAGCCGGCGGCGAAGGGCGACAAGTTCATGCTGATGATCCATGCCGAGGACGGCGGCATGAAGACCGGCGTCTTCGAATACACGCTGGGCGCCAAGGAGGACGGGCCGATCAAGCCGGACGGCAAGCTGGTGATGGCCGTGGTCTCGGCGCTCTGACGACCGGGGGTTCGGTCCCTCCGTCGGTCGCGCCGCCGGCGCGTGCCGGCGGGGGGGCGCGAGGCCGCGGGGGCGGGAGCGGCGCCCCGACCCGCGCGCCCGGCCGCGCCCGGG
>JAYZWL010000066.1:0-6844 GCA_036154955.1 Pseudomonadota bacterium
CCGCGCCCCCGCCGCCGCGCCGCGCGGGCGCCCGGGCGCCACCGGCGCGCGGGCCGTCGCGCGGCTTCGCGACCGGCCTCCGGACGCGGCGCCCGCCGTCCGCTTCCGCCCCCGCGACGATCCGGACCGCCCCCGCCGGCGCGGCCGCGCTTGCGCGGGCCCGCCCGCCCGCGCAGGGTTCGGCCATGACCGACGCCGCCGACATCCCGCCCGACGCCCTGCTCTATCTCACCCGCGCCGACCTCCAGGGGCTTGGCCTGACCGCGCGCGACATGACCGACGCGCTCGCCCGGCTCGTCGCCGCCCTGCCCTCGGGCGCGGCGGTGAACACGCCGAAGCGGGCGATCAACTTCCCCGACGGCCGGCTCTACATGTCGATGCTGGCGCTGGGGCCCGCCGGCGCGGCCGCGGCGCCGCCCCTGCGCCTCGCCACCAAGTCGCTGGGCCTCGCGCCCGAAAACGCCGCCCGCGGCATCCCCACCATCTCGGCGCTGATCTGCCTGCACGACGCCGCCACCGGACGCCCCGTGGCGGTGATGGACGGCGACTGGATCACCGGGGTCCGCACCGCGGCCCTGTCGGCGCTGGCCGCCCTGCATCTCGCCCGGCCCGACTCCGCCGTGCTGTCGCTGGTGGGGACCGGCGTGCAGGCGCGCACCCATCTGGCGCTGTTCTCGGAGCTGTTCCCGCTGCGCGAGGTCCGCCTTCTGGGCCGCGGCCGCCCGAACCTGGAGAAGGTCGCCGCCGACGCCCGCGCGCTCGGCCTCGCCGTCTCCGAACCCGGCGGGCCCGAGGCGATGCTCGACGGCGCCGACATCGTGGTGTCCTCCGCCACGCCCAGCCCGGAGCTGCCCCGCTTTCTCGACCCCGACCGGCTCGCCCCCGGCGCCTTCGCCTCGATGGTGGAGCTGGCCCGGGCCTGGCAGGTGGACCGGCTCGCCGGCCGCGCCCGCACCTTCGTCGACGACCGCGCGCAGGAGGCGGAGATGCCCGACCCCCTGGTCCCCGCCGAGGCCATCTCCGGCGACCTCTCGGATCTGGTGACCGGCGAGGTTCCGGGCCGCCAGGGTCCGGAGGAGCGGCTGGCCTTCGCCTTCCGCGGCCTGGCCCTGGGGGACCTCGCGCTCGCCGGGCTGTGCTTCGACCGGGCCGTGGCGGCCGGGGTCGGGATCAGCCTGCCGCGCTGAGGGCGGGGCCGGCCCCGCCCCGGCCGGTCAGTCCGCCTTCTTCAGCACCGCGGTTTCGGAGATCTCAAGCTGGATCTTCGCGCCGGGCTTCTGGGTGGCGAGGAACTCCTGCGCCTCTGGCGCGGGGACGAAGCTGCGCAGCGTCCGCCCCTCCGGCGTCTGGGCCACCATCACGAAGCTGACCGGGTTCCACGCCTCCAGCACCACCACCGAACGGGTCAGCCGCCCGGAGACCAGCGCCGCCTTGCTGCCGGCCTCGGCGGGGACCGAGATCGTCTCCACCACCGTCTTCTCCTCCGCCCCCGGCTCCGCCGGCCAGGCGGAGACGCCGCGGGTGATCACCCCCTCGATCCGGTCGCCGGGCTTCACGCCCATCGCGCCCGACTGGGTCGCGTCGGGCACATGAACCGAGACCTTGCCGGTGTCGAGATTGCGCAGCAGCACCTGCCGCGTGTCCTCGTCCACCGTCAGCACCACCGCGTTGAACCTGGAGGTCTCGGCCACCTCGACCCCGTTGCCGGCCGCGCCGAACAGCAGGCCCGAGCCCTGCGGCCCCGGCTGGATCGGCGCGGCGGCCTGGCCCAGCGCCGGCAGGGGCGCGGCGAGCGCGAGGAGCCCGGCGCAGAGCGTCGCGGCCGCGGCCGGCGAAAGGGCGGTCGAGGATCGGCGGATCATGATGAGGCTCCCAAAATTAACTTTTGTCAGGGAAGCCCGCGGGAACCGGCCGGGTCAACCCCGATGCGGCCGCCGCGGCGAGGCGCCCCCGGATCGCCCAGCGACCGTCGCCCCGGCGCCGCGGCCGCGCCCCGGGCATGGCCGGAACCCGGCCCGAACCGCGCCTCCGCCTCCGCCTCCTCCCGCCCCCGTCCCGTCCCCGTCCGGCGCCCCTGCGGCATTGACATGCGGGCCGCCGGCGCGTATCGACCCGCCGACTCCCCGGAAGCCCGAACGCTTCCGGTCCCCGCGCATCCGCGGGGATCGACTCCGGCCAGCGCGTCGCGCCCGCCGGAGCCGCCGTGTTTTGCGCGATCGCCGGCGCAGGACCGGGTTCGCGCGGACCGCCCGCGCCGGGGACATGACGCAACCAGGCCGCCGGGTCCGCCCCGCCGCCGCAGACGACAGGAGCGCCGGCCATGTTCGAGAGCCTTTCAGAGCGCCTCTCAGGCGTCTTCGACAAGCTCACCAAGCAGGGCGCGCTGTCGGAGGCCGACGTCTCCTCGGCGCTGCGCGAGGTGCGGGTGGCGCTGCTGGAGGCCGACGTCTCGCTGCCCGTGGCCCGCGACTTCGTGAAGTCGGTGCAGGAGAAGGCGGCCGGCCAGGCGGTGACCAAGTCGGTCACCCCCGGTCAGCAGGTGGTCAAGATCGTCCATGACGAGCTGGTCAAGGTGCTGTCGGGCGACGAGGCCGAGCCCGGCCGCCTGCGCGTCGACGACCCGCCCGCCCCGGTCCTGATGGTCGGCCTGCAGGGCTCGGGCAAGACCACGACCACGGCGAAGCTCGCCATGCGGCTGGCGCAGCGGGACAAGAAGAAGGTCCTGATGGCCTCGCTCGACACCCGCCGCCCGGCGGCGATGGAGCAGCTTCAGGTGCTGGGCCTGCAGATCGGCGTCGACGTGCTCCCGATCGTGCCCGGCCAGACCCCGATTCAGATCGCCGCGCGCGCCAAGCAGCAGGCCGCCATGGGCGGCTACGACGTCTACATGCTCGACACCGCCGGGCGGCTGCATATCGACGACGTGCTGATGGACGAGGTGATCGCGGTCCGCGACGCCGTCCGCCCGCGCGAGACCCTGCTTGTGGTCGACGGCCTGACCGGCCAGGACGCGCTGAACGTGGCCGAGCAGTTCGACGGCAAGGTCGGCGTCTCGGGCGTGATCCTGACCCGCATGGACGGCGACGGCCGCGGCGGCGCGGCGCTGTCGATGCGCGCCGTGACCGGCAAGCCGATCAAGTTCGTCGGCCTCGGCGAGAAGATGGACGCGCTGGAGGAATTCCACGCCCAGCGCGTCGCCGGCCGCATCCTCGGCATGGGCGACATCGTCTCCCTGGTCGAGAAGGCGCAGGAGACCATCGAGGCCGAAGAGGCCGAGCGCATGATGAAGCGGTTCCAGAAGGGCCGCTTCGACCTCAACGACCTGCAGAACCAGTTCGAGCAGATGATCCGCATGGGCGGCATGGGCGGGCTGATGGGCATGTTGCCCGGCATGGGCAAGATGCAGAAGCAGATGGACGAGGCGGGGCTCGACGACAAGATCCTCAAGCGCCAGATCGCCATCATCCAGTCCATGACCAAGGACGAGCGCAAGAACCCCGACCTGTTGAAGGCGAGCCGCAAGAAGCGCGTCGCCGCCGGGTCGGGCACCGACGTCGCCGACGTCAACAAGCTGCTGAAGATGCACCGGCAGATGGCCGATGTGATGAAGAAGATGGGGCGCATGGGCACGAAGGGCCTGATGCGCGGCGGGCTCGGCGCGCTGCTCGGAAAGGGCGGCGGGATGCCCCCGGGCATGACGCCCCCGGGCGGGGCGCCCGGCGCCGCGCCCAAGCTGCCCGCCGGTCTCGGCGGGATGGGCGGCGGCGGGATGCCCGGCGGCCTCCCCGGTCTCGGCGGCGCGTCGCTGCCCCCTGGTCTCTCCGGTTTCGGGAAAAAGAAATGATCCGCGCCTTCGCGCCCTCGCCCGGTTTCGGGCCCGCTCCCTCGCCCGTGGTCTTCCCGTCGGTCGCCCCGCCGCTGGCCCCGCGCCCGACCCCGTCGGCCGCGCCCTCCAAGGGCGCCGGCTGCTGAATCGATGAGCCTCGTGGTCGGACATACGCGGCTGGACATCCCGACGCTCGCGGGCGACGGGCTGGTGCTGCGCGCGCCCCGGGCGCGGGACTTCGAGGCCTTCGCCGCCTTCGGCGCCTCGGATCGCGCCCGCTTCGTGGGCGGGCCGTTCGACCGCACCGCCTCCGAGACCCGCTTCGCCGCGCTGATCGGGCATTGGGAGCTGAAGGGCTTCGGCCGCTGGATCGTGACCGAGGCCGGGTCGGACGGGGGCTCGGATCGGGCTCTGGGCGTCGTCGGCCCCTATTTCCCCGCCGCCTGGCCGGAACCCGAGATCGCCTGGACGGTGTTCGACGGGGCCGAGGGCCGGGGCGTCGCCTTCCGCGCCGCCCGCCTCGCCCGCCGCTACGCCTACGAGGTCCTGGGCTGGACCACCGCGATCAGCGCCATCGCGCCGGACAACCGCCGCTCGCAGGCGCTGGCCCGCCGGCTGGGCGCGGTTCCCGCCGGCGGCTTCCCCCATCCGACGGGGGTCGATCTGATCGCCTTCCGGCATCCTTCGCCCGCGGCGCTCGACGCCGCGAACGCTCAAGACCCGGCGCTGGCCGCCGCGGACGCCGCCGCCCCTGCCACCGCCGCCGCCGCGGCCAAGACGGAGACGCATGCATGACCGACATGGCCTGCTTCCTCGCCGCCGCGCGCCACGCCGCCGGCCCCTCGGGCCCCGGCGGCCCGGGCGACCCGCGCCGCGCCCCCTTCGCCGCGCCCGCCGCCTCGCGGATCGAGACGCCGCGCCTGCTGCTGCGCGCCCTGCCTTCCGAGGCCGGGGAGCCGGGCTCCTGGTCCGGCGCATGGTCCGGCGTCTGGGCGGTGATCCGCCGCGACGACCGCGCCGTGCTCGGTCAGGTCTCGCTGACCCGCCACGCCGGCTGGCGCGTGCTGGCGCTGGGCTGGGCGCTCGCCCCCGCCGCCGAAGCCGCGGGCGCCGCGGTGGAAGCCGCCGCCGCCCTGCGCGACCGCGCCTTCGACGCCGGCGCCGACGCCGGGCTCGGGCTGGTCAGCTTCCTCGACGCCTTCGACGCCGCGGCGCTTTCCGTCGCCCGCCGTCTCGGCGCCCGCCCCGACCCGCTGGCCCGCGCCCCGCGCCGCGGCCTGCAGGTCTGGCGCCACGCCCCCGACCTCGCCGACGGCGTTCATGCGGAGGGCTGGCGATGACCGGCGCGACCGATCTTCCGGCGGCCGAAGCCGCCCCGGAAACCGACGCCGAGCGCGCGCGCCGCCTGCTGGCCGGCCTGCGCGGCGACATCGACAATCTCGACGCCATCCTGGTCTTCACCCTGGCGCAGAGGTTCAAGGCGACGCAGGCCGTCGGCCGGCTGAAGGCCGAGCACGACCTGCCCCCAGCCGATCCCGACCGGGAGGCGCGCCAGGTGGAGCGCCTCCGCCGGCTGGCCCATGAGGCCGAGCTGGACCCCGTCTTCGCCGAAAGCTTCCTGGCCTTCATCATCCAGGAAGTCATCCGCCATCACGAGAAGCTGAAAAGCTGAGTTTTCCGGGCACGAGGCGCCCCGCGCCCCCCGGCCCCCATCCAAGGAGAAGCACCATGTCGATCAAGATCCGTCTCGCCCGCGGCGGCTCCAAGAAGCGCCCCTTCTACCGCGTCGTCGCCGCCGACAGCCGCATGCCGCGCGACGGCCGCTTCATCGAGAAGCTCGGCACCTACAACCCGCTGCTGGCCAAGGACGACGAGAACCGCGTGAAGCTCGACGTCGAGAAGATCCAGGAGTGGATCGCCAAGGGCGCCCAGCCGACCGACCGCGTGTCCCGCTTCCTCGAAGCCGCCGGCGTGCGGGAGAAGCCGGCCCGCGCCAACCTCAAGAAGGGCGAGCCCGGCAAGAAGGCCGTGGAGCGCGCGAAGGAGCGGGCCGACAAGGAAGCCGCCCGCGCCGCCGCCGCCGCGGAGGCCGCCGCCGCCCCGGCCGAGGAAGCCTCGGCCGAGTGATCTCCCCGCCCGGCGCGCCCTCCGCGCGCCGGGCCTTCCGTCTCGGTCCGCGCCCCGGCGCGGCCCGGGCGCCGCGCGGTCCGGCCGCCTCCCGCGATGCGGGCGCCGGAGGGGGCTGGCGCGACCTCGACCGGCCGGGGGCGGCGCGCCGTCCCCGGCCGGGTCGCGCGGTCCGGCGCCTCCGGGCCGCGGGGCCTCACCTACCGGGCGGACACCAGCAAGGCGGACCATGCCGGCCAGCGACGACCCCATCGGAAAAGTCTGCGTCGGCGTGATCGCCGGCGCCTTCGGCGTGCGCGGCGAAGTGCGGCTGAAAAGCTTCTGCGCCGAGCCCGAGGCCATCGCCGACTACGCCCCCCTGACCGACGCCGCCGGCCGCGAATACTCGGTGCGCATCGACCGCCCGATCAAGGGCGGCTTCGCCGCCCGGCTCGGCGGCGTTCCGACGCGCGAGGCGGCGGAGGCGCTGAAGGGCGCCCGTCTCTACGCCCCGCGCCATCGCCTGCCCACCCTGCCCTCGGACGAATTCTACCACGCCGACCTGATCGGCCTGCCGGTGGCCGACGCCGGCGGGCGCAAGCTCGGCCGGGTGCGCGCGGTGCACGATTTCGGCGCCGGCGACATGCTGGAGATCGCGGGCCCCGGCCTCTCCCAGCCCGTCATGCTGCCCTTCACCCGGGACACCGTGCCCATCGTCGACCTCGCCGCCCATCGCATCGTCGCCGACCCGCCCGAGGGCCTGTTCCCCGACGACGGCGCCGAGACGGACGGGACCGAAGCCGATGACGGGAACGGGACCGACACCGGAACCGCCGCCCCGAAGCCCTCGGGGGACGGGGCGTGAGCGACGAGCGCATCCCGGGCCCTCCCAACCCGCCCCCCCCCATCCCC
>JAYZWL010000067.1:0-132989 GCA_036154955.1 Pseudomonadota bacterium
TGCCGAAGCCGCTTCCGGCGACGGCGTGAACGATCCCCGCGCCCGTCTGGCGGCCCTGTTCGGCCTGCGCGGCGCGCAGGACTGGGCCCGCCATGCCAATCCGTGGAGCTTCTGGACCCGGGCCGCGATTCTGCCGCTGATGGCGGGGGCGATCTGGTCGCGGTTCTGGATCGGCCCCTGGGCGCTGGTCCCGGTCATCGCGCTGGTTCTCTGGGCGTTTCTCAACCCTCGCGCCTTTCCGCCCGTCGCCCCGAACCGGGGCTTCTGCTGGCGCGCGGTGATGGGCGAACGGCTCTGGGTCGGGCCGGGCCGCGCGGCGCTGCCGGAGGCGGAGGCGCGACGCATCCTGGCGGCGGAGCGCATGGCGATCCCGCCGGCCCTGCTCTGCGCCTGGGGGCTGTGGGCCGGGCATGCCGGGGCGGCGGCGATCGGCGTGGCGCTGACCGCCGCGGCGAAGTTCGGGTTCCTGGCGCTGATGGCGCGGCTGCCGGAGGGCGGCGGGGACGACGCCGCCGCGCGGGAAACCGGCGCAAAGGCGGACGCGGACAGGTGACGCGGGGCGCGCGGGCGCCTATCTCCCTCCCATGCTGAAGCTTCTGCCTTTCATCGCCCTGATCGCCTACGGGCTGCTGAGCTGGCGCCTCTCCGTCTGGCGGACGAAGCGGGAGCTGGACGCGCGCTCCGCCCCGCTGGACCGTCCGGAGCTGGAGGCGGCGGTGCGCCGGCTGGGGCGGGCGGTGGACCTGCCGGAGCTGCGGGCGCTGGTCTACGACATCCCGGTGTTCAACGGGCTGGCCTCGCCGGACGGGCGGGTCTTCGTGACCCGCGGCGTGCTGGACCAGCACGCGATGGGCCGGGTGAGCGCGGAGGAGGTCGCCTCGATCATCGCGCATGAGCTGGGGCATGTGGCGCTGGGGCATTCGCGGCGGCGCATGGTGGACTGGACCGGGCAGAACGCGGCGCGGCTGGTGCTGGGCGCGCTGCTGGGGCGGCTGATCCCCTTCATCGGGCCTTGGATCGCGGTGATGCTGACGCAGATGGTCTCTGCCCGGCTGAGCCGGCGCGACGAGTTCGAGGCCGACGCCTTCGCCGCGGCGCTGATGCGCAAGGCGGGGCTGGATCCGGTGGCGCAGACCTCGCTTCTGGCCAAGCTGGAGCGGATGAATCCCGGCGGAAGCGGCGGCTTCGCCTGGTTGATGAGCCACCCGCCCGCCAAGGCGCGGATCGCGGCGATCGAGGCGCTGCACGCGGACTGGAACCGCGGCGCGGGGGCCTGACCGGGCGAGGCCCCGGGTCAGGCCCGGGGCGCGAAAGCGGTCCGCGCATCGCTCCGAAATCCCGAGGCGGTCGCCCGGTTCAGGCGGGGTCGAGCCCGCCGGTTTTCAGCACCTTGGCGAAGCGCGGCAGGCCGGCGCGCTTGAGGGCGCGGACGGTCTCCGCCCGGTCGCCCTGCAGGGCCGGGAACGTCTCCAGCGTTCGGGCGAGGGCGCGGGCCATGGCCTCGGGCGCGCGGCCCGCGAGTTCCCAGAGCAGCGCGTCGGGATGGATCGGGGCGAGGCCCAGCGGGCGCAGCTTGGGCGCGGGGAAGTCGCGGAGATTGGCGGTGACCAGCAGCGCGGCGCGCGCCTCCAGCGCGGCGGCGAGGACGTGGCGGTCGCCGGCGTCGGGGAGGGACAGGGCCTCGGCCGCGTCGGGCGCGGGCTCGGCCAGGCCGGAGGGCCAGCGGCGGGCCATCATCGCGGCCTCGCGATGCACCGCCTCGGCGGCGAGGGGGCCGTGGTCGCGGGCGGTGGCGTGGGCCCATTCGGCGACGACGCCGGGGGACCAGGCGGGGTCGAGCAGGCCCTCGACGGCCGCCGAGAGCAAGAGGCCGCGGGTCAGCGGCGGAAACAGCACGCAGGCGTCGAGGAAGGCGCGGGGCGGCCCGTCGCCCCGCTGCGCCTCTTCGGTCACGGCAGGCGCCCTGTCACGCCAGGCGCCCCGTCATGGGAGACGCCACGTGATGGCCTTCAGATAGGAGGTCTCGGGCAGCGCGGGCAGGCTGGGGTGATCGGGCCCGGGGCCGCCGGCGCGGATCTGCTGGGCGGCGCGGCCGGCGGCGCGCAGGCCGTGGGCGCAGGCGTCGCGGAAATGCTCCAGATCCACGGCGTGGGAGCAGGAGCAGAGCGTCAGGTAGCCGCCCGGCGCGGTGATCCTCGCCGCCAGCCGCGCCACGCGGGAATAGGCGCGCATCCCGTTCTGGAAGGCGGAGCGGGAGGGGGCGAAGGCGGGCGGGTCGCAGACCACGACGTCGAAGGTCTCGCCCGCCTCGGCCAGTCTGGTCATCACGTCGAAGGCGTCGCCGCGCCGGGTCTCGAACCGATCGCCGAAGCCGGAGCGGGCCGCACCCTCCGCCGCCAGCGCCAGGGCGGGTTCGGAGCCGTCCACGGCCAGCGCCGAGGCCGCGCCGGCGGCCAGCGCGGCCAACGAGAAGCCGCCGACATGGGAGAACACGTCGATCACCCGCGCGCCCGGCGCGAGGCGGGCGACGAAGGCGTGGTTGGGGCGCTGGTCGTAATAGAGCCCGGTCTTCTGCCCGCCCAGCAGGTCGGCGAGGTAGGTGGCGCCGTTCATCGGCGTCTCCACCGGCCCGTCGAGGGCGCCGGCGAGGAGGCGGGTCTCGGCGTCCAGCCCCTCCTGCGCGCGGGCGCGGGAGCCGGCGTTGAGCACGACCGTCGAGACCCCGGTGACGCGCTGGAGCGAGGCGGCGATCAGGTCGGCGCGGGCGTCGGCCCAGGCGGCGTTGGGCTGGAAGACGGCGGCGTCGCCGAAGCGGTCGACGACGAGGCCGGGAAGGAAGTCGGCCTCGGCATGGACCAGCCGGTAGAAGGGCTTGTCGAACAGGTGCTCGCGCAGGGCGAGGGCCTGGGCGAGGCGGGCGTCGAGCCAGTCGGCGTCGATCTCGGCCGCGGGGTTCGGGTCGAGCAGGCGGGCGGAGATGGCGCTGTCGGCGTTGAAGGCGACGAGGCCCAGCGGCTGGCGATAAGGGTCCTGCAGCTCGACCACCGCGCCGGGGGCGATCTTGCGGGTGCGCCGGTCCATGACGATCTCGTCCTGGTAGACCCAGGGCGCGCCGGCGAGGAAGCGGCGGCCGGCCTTGGGCTTCAGGCGGATCACGGGGCGCGTAGAGGCGTCCTGCGGGGCTTCGTCGTCGGGGAGCGCGTCATGGTCTGTCATGGGCGCGGCTTACCCGGTTTCGGAGCGGGCGGGAAGCGGGAAGCGGGATGCGGGCGCAGGGAGCCGCGCGACGACCCGCGCGCCGCTGGGACCGGGGCGCCCGCGCGGCGCGGCGGCGGGGGCGCGGGTGGGAAGGTCGCCCCGTCCCCTCCGCTTGCGCCCGGAGCGGCCAGGCGCAAGGAGGACCGGCCGCGCGGGCGCCCGGGCGCGGCCCTTGTCCGGGGCGTCGCGCGGCCTCACGCGCACGCCGGCGCGCGGCGGGGATTGATCCCGCCCCCGCCGGGAGGCTAGGCCGGGAGCGCCCGCCCCATCCCTCGCCGGAGGAACCGCGATGTCCGCCCCCCTGCCCCGCGACGCCTCCGACGCGCTGGTACACGACGCCTCCGCCGCGCTGCCGCGGCTGCTGGAGATCATGCGCCGCCTGCGCGCCCCGGACGGCTGCCCCTGGGACCTGGAGCAGGACTTCGCCTCCATCGCGCCCTACACCATCGAGGAGGCCCACGAGGTCGCCGACGCCATCGCGCGCGGCGACATGGCGGACCTGCGCGATGAGCTGGGCGACCTGCTGCTGCAGGTGGTCTACCACGCCCAGATGGCGCAGGAGGCGGGTCACTGGGATTTCGACGCGGTGGCGCGCGGCGTCGCCGACAAGATGGTGCGCCGGCATCCGCATGTGTTCGGCGACCAGGCCGACGGGCGCGACGCCGACGGACAGACGGTGGAATGGGAGAAGATCAAGGCGGCCGAGCGCGCGGCGCGGGGGGAGCCGGAGGGGCCGGTCTCGGCGCTGGACGGGGTGGCGCTGGGCCTGCCGGCGCTGACCCGGGCGCTGAAGCTGCAGAAGCGCGCGGCGCGGGTCGGCTTCGACTGGCCGGAGGCGGGCGACGTGCTGGAGAAGCTGCTCGAGGAGGCGGAGGAGCTGGTCGAGGCGCGCGATGCAGCCGACCGGGATGGGGGGGACCGGGATGGAGGGAACCGGGACGCGCTGGAGGAGGAGTTCGGCGACCTCGCTTTCGTGATGGTCAATCTGGGCCGCAAACTGGGGCTGGATCCGGAGGCGGCGCTGCGCGCGGCGAACGCCAAGTTCGAGCGGCGGTTCCGGGCGGTGGAGACGGGGTTGGCGGCCGCGGGCAAGACGCCGGGCGAGGCGAGCCTCGCCGAGATGGACGCGTTGTGGGACCGGGCCAAGGCGGCGGAGAAGGCCGCGAAGAACGCGGCCGGGGGCTGACGCGCCGGCCGGTCGGGAGCGGGCGGCGGGAGGCCCCGGGTCAAGCCCGGGGCCCGGAGGCGCCGCGGCGACCTCCGGAAGTCCGGGAGGCCGCCGTCGCGCCGCACGCGACGGCGGACCGAAGGGCGGCGCCGCGACGTCCCCTCCCCTTTGACTTGGCGCCCTCATGGTCTATCACGGCGCGGAGATCGGCGAGACGGACGGCCCATGCCCGACACCATCCTGGAGCGCTGCGAGGCCGCCGGCCTGCGCATGACCGGCCAGCGCCGGACCGTGGCGCGCGTGCTCGAAGCCTCCGACGACCATCCGGATGTGGAGGAGCTGCACCGCCGCGCCGCGGAGGAGGACGCCCGCATCTCGCTCGCCACCGTCTACCGGACGGTCAAGCTGTTCGAAGACGCGGGCATCGTCGAGAAGGTGGACTTCGGCGACGGCCGCGCCCGCTACGAGGACGCGGAGCGCGAGCATCACGACCACCTCATCGACCTCGCCACCGGCAAGGTCATCGAATTCGTCGACGAGGAGATCGAGGCCCTGCAGCGCAAGGTCGCCGAACGCCTCGGCTACGAGCTGAAGGGGCATCGCATGGAGCTTTACGGCCGCCCCCTGCGCCGCCCGCCGTCCAAGAAATCCGACCCGGGCGGCTGACCGCCGGCCCGACCCCTTCCCCGCCCCGCCGGACCGCGCCGAGCCCGCGCGCGAGGCCCCGGGGCCGACAACGGAGACCCACCATGAGCGCCATCGTCGACATCGCCGCGCGCGAGATCCTGGACAGCCGCGGCAACCCCACCGTCGAGGTGGACGTGACCCTTGAGGACGGCGCCTTCGGCCGGGCCGCGGTGCCGTCCGGCGCCTCGACCGGCGCCCATGAGGCGGTGGAGCTGCGCGACGGCGGCGACCGCTACAAGGGCAAGGGCGTGCTGCAGGCGGTGGACGCGGTCAACGGCGAGATCTTCGAGGCGCTGGCCGGCTTCGACGCGACCGAGCAGATCACCCTGGACCGGGCGATGATCGAGCTCGACGGCACGCCCAACAAGTCCCGCCTGGGCGCGAACGCCATCCTGGGCGTGTCGCTCGCCGCCGCCAAGGCCGCGGCCGAGAGCGTGGGCCTGCCGCTCTACCGCTATGTGGGCGGGACCTCGGCCCGGGTGCTGCCGGTGCCGATGATGAACATCATCAACGGCGGCGCCCATGCCGACAACCCGATCGACGTGCAGGAATTCATGATCATGCCCGTCGGCGCGTCCTCGATCCGCGAGGCGGTGCGCATCGGGGCGGAGGTGTTCCACACCCTCAAGTCGGGCCTGAAGGCCGCGGGCCACAACACCAATGTCGGCGACGAGGGCGGCTTCGCGCCGAATATCGGGTCGACCCGCGAGGCGCTCGATTTCATCATGGCCTCCATCGAGAAGGCCGGGTTCAAGCCGGGCGACGACGTGCATATCGCGCTCGACGCCGCCTCCACCGAGTTCTTCGAGGGCGGGAAATACAACCTCGCCGGCGAGAACGCGGTGCTGTCCTCGGACCAGATGGCCGAGTACCTGGGCAAGCTGGTCGCCGACTACCCGATCATCTCCATCGAGGACGGCATGGCCGAGGATGACTGGGAGGGCTGGAAGGCGCTGACCGACCTGATCGGCGACAAGTGCCAGCTGGTGGGCGACGACCTGTTCGTCACCAACTCCAAGCGCCTGAAGACCGGCATCGACATGGGCGCGGCCAACTCGATCCTGGTGAAGGTCAACCAGATCGGCTCGCTGACCGAGACCATCGAGGCGGTCGAGATGGCGCATCGGGCGCGCTACACCTCGGTCATGTCGCACCGGTCGGGCGAGACCGAGGACGCGACCATCGCCGACCTCGCGGTCGCGCTGAACTGCGGGCAGATCAAGACCGGCTCGCTGGCGCGCTCGGACCGGCTGGCCAAGTACAACCAGCTGATCCGCATCGAGGAGGAGCTGGGCGAGGCGGCGGAATTCGCCGGCCGCGGCATCCTGCGCGGCTGAGGCCCGCCCCCCGTGAGATGGCCGCCGCCCCGGCGCGGGGCGGCGGCCAAGTCCTTGAGTCTGCACGAGGGCTGAAGGGTCCATTCACCCATGCGCCAGCGTGCATGGGTTACAGGCAGGGCATCCGCATCCGCTCAGGATTCCCTGCCATGGCCATGCACCGCCCCCAATCCCGACAGGTCCCGCCCCGTCCCGGCTACGCGCACCGGGCGTCGCTGGACCATCTGCGGATCTTCGGGGCCGGCAGCGCGGATCGGAAGATCCAGCCCCGGCGGACCACGCAGCCGCTGCGCACCCAGCGCCGGCTGAGCGGGGGCGGCGGCGGCCATCGGCTGCGCCGCGTCGCGGTGGTGCTGGCGGGCATGGCGGTGCTGGTGTTCCTGCGCTCCACCATCGCCTGAGCTTCGCGCTTCAAATTCCCGCGCCTCTGCGATAAACTCCGCTCAGAGGCGGATAACCGTCCGGGCGAACCGCGCGAAACGCGCCGCCCAGAACGAGCAGTCGGCCGACGCGACGCGCGCGGCCAGATACGGGCGATGGGACAAGATGAGCGAGAACGGCGGCACGCGCGGCGCCTTCGCGGCGGGATTCGGCTTCTTCGTCGTCGGGGCGACCTGCTATTTCGGCTACGCTGCCCTGCAGGGCGACACCGGGCTGGTGGAGCAGCTGCGCCTGACCCGCGAGAAGGCGGAGCTGGAAGCGCAGCTGGTCGACATCCGGGCCGAGCGCACGCGGATGGAGAACCTCACCCACCGGCTGTCGGACCGCTATCTCGACCTCGACCTGCTGGACGAGCGGGCGCGGGCGGTGCTGGGCTACGTGCGCCCCGACGAGATCGTGATCCGCTGAGACCTCTCCCGCGATGCGCGCGGCGGCGGCGGGGTTCGCCCCCCGCGTGCGCGCACGAAACTTCTCGTCCAGCGGACGAAACCGCAATTCCCGGACCGAGTTATTGCGTGCGCCCGGCTTTTCTTGGCGCTAAGACGGCTATCGACGCCTGAACGATACGTCCCATCACGGAACGAGGGGAGGACCTGCAATGGCCGCCACACGGCAGCGCAAGCCGAACGCGTCCAAGGAGGAGCTGCTCGGTTACTACCGCGACATGCTCCTGATCCGACGGTTCGAGGAGAAGGCCGGACAGCTTTACGGCATGGGTCTGATCGGCGGCTTCTGCCACCTCTATATCGGACAGGAAGCCGTGGTGGTCGGGGTCGAGGCGGCGGCCAAGGAAGGCGACCAGCGCATCACCACCTATCGCGACCATGGCCACATGCTGGCCTGCGGCATGGACCCCGACGGGGTGATGGCCGAGCTTACGGGGCGCGAGGGCGGCTATTCCCGCGGCAAGGGCGGGTCGATGCACATGTTCTCCAAGGAGAAGGAGTTCTACGGCGGCCACGGCATCGTGGGCGCCAACGTGCCGCTGGGCGCGGGACTGGCCTTCGCCAACAAGTATCGCGGCAACGACAACGTGGCCTGCACCTATTTCGGCGACGGCGCGGCGAACCAGGGCCAGGTCTACGAGACCTTCAACATGGCGAGCCTGTGGAAGCTTCCGGTGATCTTCATCATCGAGAACAACCAGTACGCCATGGGCACCAGCCTCAAGCGCGCCTCGTCCACGCCCGCGCTCTACACCCGCGGCGAGGCGTTCGGCATCCCCGGCGAGGCGGTGGACGGCATGGACGTGCTGGCGGTGCGCGACGCGGCCAGGAAGGCGGTGGAGCACTGCCGGTCCGGCAAGGGGCCGTATATCCTGGAGATGAACACCTACCGCTATCGCGGCCATTCGATGTCGGACCCGGCGAAATACCGGACCCGCGAGGAAGTGCAGAAGATGCGCGAGACCCGCGACCCGATCGAGCATGTGCGCGAGCTGCTGACGCTGGGCGGCGAGACCACGGACGATGAGCTGAAGGCCATCGACAAGGAGGTCCGCGACCGGGTCAACAAGTCGGCCGAGTTCGCCCAGGCCAGCCCGGAGCCGGATCTCGCCGAGCTCTGGACCGACGTTTACGCCTGAGGGGGGCCGAGATGACCATTCAGATCCTGATGCCCGCCCTGTCCCCGACCATGGAGGAAGGGACGCTGGCCAAGTGGAACGTCAAGGAGGGGGACAAGGTTTCCTCCGGCGACGTGATCGCGGAGATCGAGACCGACAAGGCCACGATGGAGTTCGAGGCCGTCGACGAGGGCGTGATCGGCAAGATCCTGATCGCGGAGGGCACGGAAGGGGTGAAGGTGAACACCCCCATCGCGGTGCTGCTGGAGGAGGGCGAGAGCGCCTCCGACGCGGACGCCGCGCCCGCCCCCGAGACGGAGGCCGAGACCAAGCCGGCGGCGAAGGAGGAGGCCCCCGCCCCGAAGGCCGCGGCCGAGCCCAAGGCGCCCACGCCCTCCGAATGGACCCCGGACTGGCCCGCCGACGCGCCGATGAAGAAGCAGACCGTGCGCGAGGCCCTGCGCGACGCCATGGCCGAGGAGATGCGCGCCGACGGCGACGTGCTGATCATGGGCGAGGAGGTGGCCGAGTATCAGGGCGCCTACAAGATCACCCAGGGGTTGCTGGACGAGTTCGGCGCCAAGCGGGTGATCGACACCCCGATCACCGAGCACGGCTTCGCCGGGCTCGCGGTCGGCGCGGCCTTCGCGGGGCTGAAGCCGATCGTGGAGTTCATGACGTTCAACTTCGCCATGCAGGCGATCGACCAGATCATCAATTCGGCGGCCAAGACGCTCTATATGTCCGGCGGCCAGCTCGGCTGCCCGATCGTGTTCCGCGGGCCGAACGGCGCCGCGGCCCGGGTGGGCGCGCAGCATTCCCAGGACTACGCGGCGTGGTACGCGCAGATTCCGGGGCTGAAGGTGGTGCAGCCCTATTCGGCGGCCGACGCGAAGGGCCTGCTGAAATCGGCGATCCGCGACCCCAACCCGGTGGTGTTCCTCGAAAACGAGATCATGTACGGGCGCAGCTTCGACGTCCCCGATATCGAGGACCTGACGGTCCCGCTCGGCAAGGCGCGGATCTGGCGGGAGGGGACGGACGTGACCCTGGTCAGCTTCGGAATCGGGATGACCTACGCCCTGGAAGCCGCTGACAAGCTTGCGGAAGACGGGATCTCGGCGGAGGTGATCGACCTGCGCTCCATCCGCCCGATGGACACGGATACGGTGGTGCGTTCGGTGATGAAGACCAACCGCTGCGTGACGGTGGAGGAGGGCTGGCCGGTCTGCTCGATCGGGTCGGAGATCACCGCGGTGCTGATGCGCCAGGCCTTCGACTATCTCGACGCGCCGGTGCTGAGCTGCACGGGCAAGGACGTGCCGATGCCCTACGCCGCCAACCTGGAACGGCACGCGCTGGTCACCACCGCCGAGGTGATCGAGGCGGCCAAGTCCGTCTGCTACCGCTGAGGAGGCCCGGACCATGGCGATCCAGATCCTGATGCCGGCGCTGTCCCCGACCATGGAGGAGGGGACGCTCGCCAAGTGGTGCGTCAAGGAGGGGGACAGCGTCTCCTCCGGCGACGTGATCGCGGAGATCGAGACCGACAAGGCCACGATGGAGTTCGAGGCCGTCGACGAGGGCGTGATCGGAAAGATCCTGATCGCGGAGGGGACCGAGGGGGTGAAGGTGAACACCCCCATCGCCGTCCTGCTGGAGGAGGGCGAGGACGCCTCCGCCGCCGAAGGCGCGGCCGAGGCCCCCGCCCCCGAGAAGGAGGCCGCGCCCGCCCCGAAGCCTGAGGCCGAGGCGAAGACGGAGGCTCCGGCCCCGGCGGCCGCCCCCGCGCCGGCGGCCCCGAAGGACGCGGACGGCGACCGCATCTTCGCCTCGCCCCTCGCCCGCCGGATCGCGGCCGACAAGGGCCTGGACCTGGCGGCGATCAAGGGCTCGGGTCCGCGCGGTCGCATCGTGAAGGCGGATGTGGAGGCGGCGAAGCCCGCCGCCGCGGCGCCGGCCGAAGCCGCGCCCGCCGCGGCGCCCGCGCCCAAGGCCACCCCTGCCCCTGCCCCGGCGGATGCGGAGGCGGTGAAGAAGCTTTACGCCGACGTGGCCTTCGAGGAGGTGAAGCTCGACGGCATGCGCCGCACCATCGCCTCGCGGCTGGTGGAGGCCAAGCAGACCATCCCGCATTTCTACCTGCGGCGGGAGATCGAGCTGGACGCGCTGATGGCGTTCCGGGCGGAGCTGAACGACGCGCTCGCCTCGCGCGGGGTGAAGCTGTCGGTGAACGACTTCATCATCAAGGCCTGCGCGCTGGCCCTGCAGCAGGTTCCGGACTGCAACGCCGTCTGGGCGGGCGACCGGATCCTGAAGTTCAAAGCCTCCGACGTGGCGGTGGCGGTGGCGATCGAGGGGGGGCTGTTCACGCCGGTCCTGCGCTCGGCCGACGCGAAGTCGCTGTCGGCGCTGTCGGGCGAGATGAAGGACCTCGCCGCCCGGGCCCGCGACCGCAAGCTCGCGCCGCATGAGTATCAGGGCGGGTCCTTCGCGATCTCCAATCTCGGGATGATGGGGATCGAGAACTTCGATGCGGTGATCAACCCGCCCCACGCCTCGATCCTCGCGGTCGGCGCGGGGCTCAAGAAGCCGGTCGTCGGCGCGGACGGGGAGCTTCGGGTGGCGACCGTGATGTCGGTGACGCTCTCGGTCGATCATCGGGTGATCGACGGCGCGCTGGGCGCGGAGTTCCTCGCGGCGATCAAGGACGCGCTGGAGAACCCGGTGGCGATGCTGGCCTGACGGCGGACGGATCCCGGAACGAAAAAAACGCCGGCCCAGACGGGCCGGCGTTTCGCGTTTCAGGCGTGATCAGCGCGGATCACATGATCTGGTCCATGCTGAGAGAGGGCTGGTCGCAGCCCGCATCCCCCACCACCTTCGCCGGCACCCCGGCGACGGTCTTGCAGGGCGGCACATCCGCCAGCACCACCGAGCCGGCCGCGATCCGGCTGCAATGCCCGATGGAGATGTTGCCGAGCACCTTGGCGCCGGCCCCCAGCAGCACGCCGTTGCCGACCTTCGGGTGACGGTCGCCGTCGGTCTTGCCGGTTCCGCCCAGCGTCACGGAATGCAGCATGGAGCAATTGTCGCCGACCACCGCCGTCTCGCCGATGACGATGGAATGGGCATGGTCGATCATGATGCCCCGCCCGACCCTTGCGTTGGGGTGGATGTCCACGCCGAAAACCTCGGACCCGCGCATCTGGATGAACCACGCCACGTCGCGGCGTCCCTGCATCCACAGCGCGTGCGCCACCCGGTAGGCCTGCACGGCCAGGAAGCCTTTGAAGAACAGCAAGGGCTGGATGTAGAGGTGGCAGGCCGGGTCACGCTCGTAGACCGCGACGGCGTCAGCGCGGGCGGCGGCGCCGATGCCGGTGTTCTCCGCCATGGCCTGACGGGCGATGTCCTGCAGGATCAGCGCCGACAGATCCGGCGCCGCCAGCTTCTGCGCGATGCGGTAGGCCAGCGCATCCTCGAAGCTTTCATGGTGCAGAACGGTGGCGTGGACGAGGCTGCCGATCAGCGGCTCGCGCTCCACCATGTCCCGGGCCTCGTCGCGGATGCGCGACCAGACCGGGTCGAGCTTGGCGAGGGCCTGGTCCTTCGGGGCGACGGACATGTCGATCTCTCCCTAGGGTCGCGCCTTGTCGGCGCCGCTTGGTCCAAGATCGTTGTCCTGTAGCTGATTTCAAGCCAAGCGCCCATCAGGATTTGTGACGAAACCGTTCGCGAACCGCCGCATTCGCGCCACGATCAGGCCGGCGGGGCGCTCAGCTCCACCCGGTAGACATGCAACGTGATGCGGCCGCCGGTGAAGTTCCCTCCGACCGGGCTGATCTTGAGCGGCACGTTGGTCCGGTAGGCCATGGGTCCGGTCAGCCCGGACTTCACCTGCACCCCGACGCCGGTGGGCAGGTCTTCGCCATAGCGCGTCTCGGCCTCGTTGATGCCCAGCGACCAGCCCGAGGCGCCGGTGATCAATTCCTTGACCCGCGCGGTGACGCCGAGCACGACGGACTTCGACGGGATCTGTCCCGAGGTGGTCTGGGCGCCGCCCGCGGAAATCACATGGTCGATTTCGATGATCTCGATGGCGCCGGCCATCGCCGCGGGCAGCGTCAACGTCGTCCACATCCCATAGGCGAAGACCGACTCGGCCCCCTCGTCTTCCACGAAGGCGCGCCATCCGGTCAGCGGCTGGACGAATTCCCAGCCGCCGTTGAGAAAGATCGCGATCTTCTGCGACTGGCCGGACCACGCGCCCGTCGCGCCGGGGGCGACCGCATAGCGATCCCCCTCCGACGGCGAACCCGGGGGCGTGGCCAGGGTCCGGCTCTTCAACGACAGCTGCACCAGCCAGTCGAGCTTGGACAGCGCCTCGTTGACCGTGACGTGCTTCTGCGCCTGCCCGGCGGCCAGCAGCGGGAGTTCCAGGTTGGCGGTCTCAGCCATCGATCGTCACCTTCCCATCATGCCCCGGCCCGACGGCCGCGGAGATCTGCGCGATTTCGAAAGTCGCCACGGCGCCGATGCCGTCTCCGGCCTGCTGCGCCGCGGTGTAGACGAAGGACGGAGACGTCACCTCCGCGCTCCGCACCACCGAGCCGCCGGGCGCGCGCACCCGCACCCGGTAGCGTTCGGTCTCCTCGAACAGCGGCGTCTCGCCCGCCGGCCAGGTGTCCGCATCGCGTCGCCCTCGCCGGATCCAGGTCACCGTCACATCGCCGCCGCCCGCACGCTCCGCCCGCAGCATCGTGGGCGCATGGGGCTTCAGCGGCGCGCCTTCCCAGGTCCAGACCGCATGGGCGAAGCTCGAATCGCCGATATCCGCCGATTGCGGGCCGATCCGGTAGTGACGCGACACGTCCACCGCAGCCTGGCCCAGGTTCAGCCCGACCAGCCGGTTGTCGAGCAGCACCAGCATCGAGCCCGAAGGCGTCGGGTCGCCGATCAGCGTTTCGGTTCCGCCGAGCCCCCGCAGAAACCCCGAGAGCCGGTAGGTGTTGGTTGCGACCAGCTCCGCGTTCCGGAACTGAACCAGCTCCCATCCGCCCAGCGGAGACGACAGCGCCGCCAGGTTGGCGCCGTTGTAGACCGCCAGCTCGTCCGCCGAACTCAGCGCGCCCGAGAGCATCCGCACCTGAACCTCCAGTCCGCGGGTCCATCGCCAGGGGGCGCGTTTTTCCAGCGTCCCCAGAAGCTGGCCGACGACCGAAGGCCGGTTGGCCGCCCCAAGGGCTGCGTAGCGTTCGTCTCGATCCGATCCATAGACCGCCACCGTCCCGGGCCAGGGCGACGACCAGGTCGCCACGTAGCCGCGGGTTTCGGAGCCGTCGAAGATCGCCCAGGGCACGTCCAGCAACCGGTAGCCCGGGGCGCCGGAACTGGTGCGGGCGTCAAGCGCCGCCTCAGGCTCGTTCGGGAAGACCCGCGCGCCCAGCTGATAGTTGGCCGCCTCGATCCGGGTCGCCTCCATCCGGCGGAAATGGCCTTCCGCGATACGGTCGATGCGGTATTCCGGATCGCCCTCCGGTCCGAAGCGCACCACGTCGCCCGGCTCGATGGCCAATCGCGCGTTGGGGAGACCGAAGCTCAACGTCTCCCGCGCCACCGCGCTTTCGCGGGCCCAGCGTTCGGCGATCGCCACCGCCCTGCCCCGCGACATGGCGATCGGCAGGTCCGCGCCCTGCACGCCCAGCGCCGCGCCATCGGGGTTGATCACCTCCGCCGCGCCCGCCTGATAGCCCGCATCGGTGCGCAGGAACCCCACGCGCACCTCGCGCAGAACCGTGCTCTCCGGCGCGCGCACCCGTTCCACATCGCGTTCCGGGCCGGCGCCCTCCGCCACCACTTCTTCCGGCGCAAGCTGCACCGCGGACTGCTGACCCCGCATGACGAAGCGCAGCACGCCCTGGCTCTCGTAGGCGTCGAAGCCCTCGGCGATCATCAGCGCCTGCAACGCCTCCCGAGGCGTCTGCACCTTGTCCTGCAGGAAACCGTCGACCAGCGCATGCAGCCCGGTCACGTCGATATCGACCAGCCCGGCCTCGTCGCAGATCTCCGCCACGATCCGGTCGAGCGCGCCTGCGGTCACCCGTCCGTTCAGCCAGTGCCCGTATTCGTAGTTCTCGCCGTCCGACCAGAGGTCCAGCCGCCGAGGGAATTCCGGCCAGGGCCGCGCATCCCACGTCCACACATAGCTGTTGGAAAGGTCCAGCATCGTGCCCGTATACCGCGTGGAATCCGGATTGTTGACCGACCGCCCCCAATGCTTCTGCGCCGCCTGAAGCATCCTCCGCTGGATCAGGTCGTCCCGGAGACCGGAGGAGAAATGCGGATAGCCGTGTTCCGACGACTTCGGATCGACGAACACGTTGGGCTGGTTGGTCCCCTTGTCGACCGAGGAACACCCGATCTCGGTCAGCCAGATCGGTTTCGACCGCGGCCGCCACGCCGTCCGGTCATCCTCCCGCGCGCCGTCGACCCGCTGGTAGTGCGACCGGCTCCACCAGTTCTTCAGATCCTTGTTGCGCCAGATCCAGTGCTCGCCATGCAGCCCGTCCACGATCGGCGTGCGCACCTGCGCCAACCGGTCCGCATCCGAAGCGTAGTACCAGTCGAACCCCTCCCCCGCCGAGAACCGCGAGGCGAGGTAGTCCAGGTCGTAGATCGTCGATGCCTCCTGGGCATCCAGATGCGCCCGCCCGTCCCGCCAGTCCGTCAGCGGCGCATACCAGTCGATGCCGACGAAATCGATCTGCCGGTGCGCCCAGAGCGGGTCGAGATTGAACAGCCTATCGCCGGTTCCGTCCGCCGGCTGGTAACCGAAATACTCGGACCAGTCCGCGGCATAGCCCAGCTTCACCCCGTCGCCGAGGATCCCGCGCACGTCCTTGGTCAGCCGGATCAGTTCATCCACCGCCGGGAACTCGGTCCGGGCCGACCGGATCTGGGTCAGCGACCGCATTTCGGAGCCGATGCAGAACGCATCAACGCCGCCCGCCAGCGCGCAGAGATGCGCGTAGTGCAGGATGAACCGCCGCATCCGCCAGTCGGACCCGCCGGAATAGAGGATGGTGTCACCGCTCGCCGCGAATTCCTCGGGCTCCGCCGTCCCGAAGAAGTCCGCCACCTCATCCGCGGCCGCGGCCGTCACGTCGGGCGATCCCGGCCGCCCCGGCGCAGCCGAGGTGGTGATCCGCCCGCGCCAGGGAAACGCCGCCTGTTCCGCCCCCCAGCCCCAGGGGTCCGGCTTGCCGTTGCCTCCTGGAACGTCCATCAGGATGAAAGGATAGAAGGTCACGCGGATGCCCCGCGCCTTCAGCTCGCGAATATATCGGATCACCGAGCCGTCCGAGGGCGTGCCCCCGAAGATCGGCCGATCCTCCTCGTCCCGGCTGACCAGATAGGCGGTGTCGCGGGTCCGCCCCGCCACCTGCCACACATGGGGCGCCGTCACCGTCTCCGCATATTCCGCGCCGGGCCGAAGACGGCATTCGCCGCAGCGCAGATCGTCCCCGAACCAGCTCACCACCAGCGATACGGCTTCGAGGTTCGGCAACTCCTCGACCAGCTGATCCAGCGCCGCCACCGCGTCGGTGCGGTCCGACCAGGCGTTGAGGTTGGCGAACCGCTCCTGCCCCTCGCCCTCGATCACCCGGATCGGATCGGTCTCCAGCACGAATTCGCCCGACCCCGGCGACATCGCCACCGCCTTGACGATCTTGTGGATCCGAAGATCGCCTTCCTCGCCCACCTCCACGTTTTTGGGCGAGCGCGGCCGCCGGAACACCTCGACCGAGACCTGCGGGATCCGGTTGCCATAGTCCGCGACGGGCAGATCCTCGAACACCAGGTAGGCGACGCCGCGAAATCCCGGCGCCTCGCCCTCGGCCGCCTCGATCGCGGAATCCGGGCCCTGCGTCTCGGTCCCCCGATGCAGCCGCCATTGGATCGCGTCGACGTTCACCTGCTTGCCGTCGAACCACATCCGCCCGATGCGGGTGATCGGCCCTTCGCACAGCGCGACCGCGAAACTGATCGTATAGCTGTAGTCGCGAACCTTGGGCCCGCCCTTTCCGCCGCCGTTCTCGGTGACATGCTCGCGGAACCGCGTGGACCAGATCAGCTGTCCCGCCACGCGCATCCGTCCGTAGACCCGCGGAATCGGCGCGCCCTCGTTCGCCGCCTGCACCTTCAGGCCGGACGCCCGGCCGCGCGCCACCGCGCCCGACCCGCCGCCGAGGATGTTCTGGTCGATGACGGCGCCCAGCACCGCCCCCGCCGCCTGGCCGATCGCCGCCGCGCCGATGCCGAGGATCGAGCCGCCGGCGGCGGTCCCCAGGGCCGTGCCGGCCGCGGCCAGTACAAGCGTCGCCATGATCTACTCCGGAAAGCTGAAGGCCGCGACGAGGCGGCGGCGCCAGGACGGACCCAACGAGGACGAAACGACCCCTCGCCCCGAATAGGCGTGGATCATCCGCGCCTCCGTCGGCCCGGCTTCGATGAGGATGCCCAGATGCTTGGCCGGTCCCCGCTCGCGCATGCGGAACAAAAGGGCGTCGCCAGGCCGCGCCGCCTCCGGCGCGACGGGGGTCATATGGCGCAAGGCCGCCGCCATCAGCCGCTCCTCGCGGCTCGGCTCCGACCAGTCGGGGCTGTAGGCCGGCGGCGCCTCGGGCTCCGCCCCCACCGCCTCCCGCCACACCCCGCGAACCAGCCCCAGGCAATCCGCGCCCGCGCCCCGCGCGCTCGCCTGATGACGATAGGGCGTGCCCAGCCAGCCCCGCGCCGCGGCTATCACCGCCGCCCGCCGATCAGCCATCGAAAAGCGAGCTCCCGTCATGGTCCTCGTCCGACCGAGGATAGGCCGTCAGCCAGTCCTCGCCCGGAATCATCGGGAATCCGCGGAAGTTGTCGAAGTTGGAGAACTTGGCCTTGCAGGTCGTCGCGCTCTTGTCGCAGCCGGCATAGACCCGGAAGCCATCGCCCGGCGCGATGGCGACTTCGGGCGTATTCCACAGATCGATGACCCGCAGCCCGCTCTGCGCATAAAAGCTGCGCACCGTCGCCGAGGCGCCCGCATTGGCGCCGGAGGTCCATTCCAGCCGCCCGGCCGAAAAGAACCCCGGCGCCTCGTCGCCCGCGTTGCCGTCGACCACGAAGCGCCGGGCGTCCTGAACCGCGGCCACGGTGCCGGTCTTGTTCATCGCCCCGCTCAGGTCGACCCCGCATCGCGCGTCGCCAAGCTCGGCGTCGCACAGCCGCTGATAGATCCGCCCCAAGGGCCGGTTCAGCAGCTCCGCCTGCCCCAGCACCTCCATCTCGAAGGCCCCCGCGCCGCGGCGGATCTCCCCCGCGCGTCCCACGCTCAGCTTCGCCCGCCGCCCCACGTCGCGGAAATCGACGGCCCATTGCGTGATCACCGCGCCGTCATACAGCCCGCGGCCGATATCCGCCTCCGTGATCGCCGCCGAACGCAGCGCGCCCGAGGCCTCCACATTGTCCACCGCCAGACCCAGCGTCTGCTCCATCTCGGTGCGCGCGAAGCCGGTTTCCGGCTCGAACTCCACCCCGTCGAAGCTCAGCGCCAGGTCGTGATCGGTGAAGCCCAACGTGACGCCATCCTTGCGCGCCACGGTCCAGCAACGGCAGAGCGTCGTGGCCTCCGAGGCCAGCTCGCTCGCCAGGTCCAGATCGAATTCCCGCATCAGACCCGCACCTCCACCACCGGGATCGAGGGGATGTCCCCCGCCTCCAGCGCCGACAGGGTCGCCACGATCCGGTCGGTATCGAAGCGCACCGGGACGTCGAACTCGAAGCCCGCGGTGATCGCCGCGCCCGCGCCGGGGGCGGCGGTGAACGTCACCAGCCCCGAGGCGTGGTTCACCACGAAATCGGCCGCGTATACCTTCTCCTCGCCGTCCACCGCCACCCGCACCGAGTTCGCCACGGGCTTGGAGATCACGCGCGTCCACGCATTCACCGCCGCCGGGTAGACCTTCACCAGCTGAAACGCCGTCGCCGTCCCGTCGCCCGTCCCGACGATCTGGTCCGTCGGCCCCACGTCGTCGCCGGGCGCGCAGGACTTGTGGTCCATCGGGTCCTTCCAGCGGAACGCATGAAGCTGCCCGCGCCGCGCTTCGAAAAACGCGACGACCTCCGCCAGATCGTCCAATGAGCTCAGCCCCACGCCCGCATCATAGCGCCGGCGCGACTCCGCCCAGTTGGTGTTCCGCTGTTCGAAGCCGTTGGCGAGCGAGACGATCTCCGTCCGTCGCTGCGGGCCGCCCGAGGAGCCGACCGACAGCCGGTCGGGAAAGCGCACGTCATGAAACGCCATTGTTGATCCTCACCCGTTGCGCTGGCCCATCCGGACGGCGCGCGCCAGCTGCGCCGCCACCTGGCTCCGCGACCTCTGGAAACCGGCCGCATCGGGCGTATGGATGTTCACGGTCACGTTCACCGCCTTGCCCCCGCCCGCGGCCACGCCCAGCCGTCCGTCCGCCCCGCGCTGCAGCGGCAGGATCGCCTCCGGCCCCGCCTCGCCCATCAGCCCCGCGCCGCCCCGCATCGGAAACAGCGTCGGCCCCTCCACCACGCCGCCGCCTGCGAAAGCCCTCGGACGTCCGCCGGAAAAGGCGCCGCCCTTGGCGAAGGCCGAGAACCCTGCGAACAACCCCGATATCCCGGTTCCGATCGCCCCGGTCAGCCCCTGGCTGATCGCGCCATGCACCGGCGCCAGCGCCGCTTCGAAGGTTCGCCCCGCCAGGTCCGTCCCCAGCCGCGACAGCACGTCCGAGGCGTTGCCGCCCCCCGTCACCAGCCGGTCGAACGCCCCGCGCAGCGAGCCGGAGATCGCTCCAGCCAGCCCCTTCGCCTCCCGTGTCGCGTCGCGCATCTCGGACCGCATCCGCTTCAGCTCGTCCGAGACGCCAGAGGCGCCCTCGCTCGCGCCTCCGGCCGCCCCGCCGACCTCGCGCAGGGCGGTCCCGATATCGGTGTCGGAATAAATGCTCATGCTTCGCTCTCCCGTTTCGGTGCGTCAGGGAAGCGCGCCGCCAGCGCCGCCAGGTCGATCCGGGCCATCGGCTTCACCGGCTTCGCGCCGCCGTCGGGATCCGCCGCCGCGCGCAGTTCGCGCGGCGTCATCCCCCAGAACACGTCAGGCGGCAGGCGCAGCGCGCCCAGGCCCAACCGCATCAGCGAAGGCCAGTCGATCATCTCGCGCGACCCGTCCGACATGGCTCAACCGTCCAGCGGCGAGAAGGTCGCCATCAACAGCGCCGCGGCGGCGCGCGCCGCCCCTCCGGCGCCGCCCTCGACCCGCATCGTCGCGAACGCCGCGTCCGTGACCGCGAAGCCCCCGCCCCGCAGCCCGGCCGCCAGCAGCGCGATCAGATCGCCCGCCCGATAGCCGCCGGTCTCGAACCGCTCGACCAGCGCCGCCAACCCGTCGGCTCCCAGCGCCGTCTCCAGCTCCGCCAGCCCGCCCAGGGTCAGGCGCAGAACGCGCGGAACCCCGTCCACGATCAGCTCCGCCTCGCCCCGCGCCGTGTTGACCATGTCAGGCCGCCACGAAGCTCAGCGCGCCGGCCGAGGCCAGGGCGACTTCGTAGACCGCCTCGCCGTCATGCTGGCCGGAATACTCCAGAGCCGTGATCTGGAACGCCCCCGTCACCGTCCCGAAGTCGGGCACGATCACCTGGAACGACGGGACCGAACCGTCGAAGAAGGCCTGCCGCATGGTCGCGTCGGTCTCCCCGTCCAGGAACACCCCCGACCCCGCGATGGAGGCGCTGCGCAGCCCCGCCCCCGCAAGCAGCTCCCGCCAACGTCCGGAGGATCCCACATGGGTCACGTCCACCGTCTCGGCGTTGAACGCGATCCGCGTCGCCCGCAGCCCCGCCACGGTGACGTAGCCGGACCCCGTATCGACCTTCAGCAGAAGGTCCTTGCCCATCTGAGCAGCCATTTGCGTCGCCTTTCCCGTGGATTAGTGTTCGATCCTGAAGCGGAACCGCAGGAAGATCCCCCGCCCGCCGTCCTTGCCTCGCCGGGCCTTGGCGCCGATGAAATCGGCGCTGGCCACCCGGCCGGACGGCAAGGCGGGAAGCCCGCCCGTCACCGCCGCGGCCACCGCCTCGGCCGCCAGCTTGGCCGAGGCGAAGCCGGGCTCCGCGGCATGGACGGAGATCTCGACCTCATGCGCCGACCCGTTCAGCCCCTGCGCCGACCAGTCCGACACCGTCTCCTCGCCCAGCAGCACGTAGAGCCCCGCTTCGCCCTCCGCCCCGTCGTCATGGGGCGGCGCATCCCAGATCCGGTCTCCCGCCAGCGCGGCCAGCCCGGAGGAGCTGCTCAGCGCCGCGTAAACCGCGCCCTGAAGCGACGCCGATGCCTCGTAGCTCATTCCGTCGCCTCCTCGTCCGCCCAGCAGATCAGGAACCGGCCGCGAGCGTCCGCCTCGGTCACCGCGCGGATGCGGAACGTCCGCCCATCCTCCCGAAACCGCTGATCGGCGCGCGGCCGGGTCACGGCCCCGACCGGCGCGGCGCGCACCAGAATGCGATGCGACACCCGGCTGCCCTGCCGCCCGCCGCGCTCCAGCTCCCGTCCCGCCCGCGGCGTGACGGCGGCCCAGAGCACGCCCAGTTCCGCCCAGCCGACCGAGGCGCCTCCGGCCCCGTCCGGGGTCCGCGTCGGGCCCTCCAGCACCAGCCGTCGGTTCAGCACCGGGGCCATCGGAACCGCCGCGCTCACAGCCGCAGCTCCCGATGCCGGGCGACCAGCGCCCGCACGCCGTAGGGCGGCTCCTCGCCGGGCTCGGACACCGCATGGCGCTGCTCGTAGTACTGTGCGCCCAGCAGCATCACCGCCTGGCGAAGCTCCTCAGGCACGTCGGCCGGCGCCTCGCCATAGCCGGCCACCAGCTCGACCTCCGCGACGCCATCCGTCGGGATCTTGGGCAGGAACCGCCCGCCGCGCCCCGACAGCCACGGACGGAAGCCGTCCGGCGACAGCACCCAGCGCGAGCTGTCGACCGCCTCCCACCCGCCATCCGCATCGACCAGAGTCACCGCGTTGATCTGCGCGACCGGAGCGAGCGGGATCGCCACCCGCGTCGGTTCGCGCCAACGGGTCACGGTCCACTTGAACCGCCGCCGGATCAGACGCTTGCCCACCAGCCCCTCGATGCCGGCGCCCGCGGCCCTTGCGCAGCGCTCGATCACCGCCGCCTCGTCCGGCGCGCCCGCGAAGCCCGACGCCAGCCGCAGATGCGCGCAGAAATCGTCCAGGTCCACCGGCGCCACTGCGGCCGGCTCAAGTTCCGTGATCATCGGAAATCCTCCTCAGGCCGCCAGCACGCGCAGCATCAGGCTCTGGCTCAGCACCCGATCCGCGCTGGTGCGCACCCGGTTCGTCACATGGTAGACATGCCCCGCGCGCCCGCCCCTCAGCAGCGCGGTGGAGGCGCCGTCCCCGCAGCTCGCGCAGACCAGCACCAGCGCCTCCGCATCCATCTCCTGCGGCACGATCATCCATCCCAGGTCCTCGCGGACCGTCTCTCCGGGACCCAGTCCGCGCCAGGCCAGCGCCACCGGCCGCGTCTCGTCGCGGCGCTTGATCAGATAGTCGCCCATCGCTACGCCCTCCCGCTGGTCACGCCGGCGGAAGAAACCGCCGGCGAACGCATCGGCGATCGGAAGCGCCCCCGCGCGGACCCGGTCACGACATGGGGAAGCAGGATGCGAGCATCCCGCGCGGAAGCGCCCCGGCCGGTCCTCCCGGTCCGACCTCCGCGGCGCGGCTTCAACCGCGCCGCGGATCGTCCGGCCCCGGGTCAGGAGGCCGAGAACTGCAGCAGCTTGATCGCCGAGAAGTCGGTCACGTCGCCGCCCACGCGCTTGGTGGCGTAGAACAGGACATGGGGCTTGGCGGAGAACGGGTCGCGCAGCACCCGCAGGTCCGGCCGCTCGGCGACGGTGTAGCCCGCGCCGAAGTCGCCGAAGGCGATCGCCTTGGCCCCGGCGGCGATGTCGGGCATGTCCTCGCAGATCAGCACCGGGTAGCCCATCAGGCGGGCCGGCTCGCCCTGGGCGAGCCCATCCGACCACAGGAACCGCCCGTCGGCGTCCTTCATCTTGCGCACCGCGCCGGCGGTCTTCGAGTTCATCACGAAGGTCGCCTTGGCGCGGTAGCGGGCGCCCAGCGCATAGACCAGGTCCACGATCGCGTCGGCCGGGTCGGAGGCGGAGAAATCGCCCGAGACCCCGGTCGGCACGTAGTTCAGCGTGCCCCAGCTCTCGCCCGCGCTCACATGCGCCACGTCGTAGTCGAGGAAGCCGGTGGGCTGATCGGATCCGTCGCCGTTGATGAAGGCGTCGCTCTCGGCGCGGGCGAATTTGTCGGCGATGCGGTCGGCGAGCCAGCCCTCGATGTCGAAGGCCGAGTCGTCCAGCAGCCGCTGCGAGGCCTTGGGCAGCGCCGACAGCTCATGCAGCGGGATCGACACGCGCTCGATCTGCGGGGTCGTCGTCTCCGACACCGAACCCGACTCCGACGACCAGCCATGGCCGAAGTCCGCGTGGTCGACCAGCACGTCGAAGGCGTTGGCCTCCACCTGCACCACGTTGGCGATGGAGCGGATCGAGCCCGCGCCGGTCAGCACCGACTGGATGCGGGCCGAGGTCTGCGGGTCCACCAGGTAGCCGCCCTCGGCGTTGACCGCGGTCGACAGGCCCTTGCGCTCCACCGTCACGCCGCGCAGCGCGTCGTCGTCGCCCGAGCGCAGATAGGCCGACAGCGCCTTGCGATGCGGCAGGTCCAGGTCGGCCGAGCGGCTCAGCGCCGGGCGCCCGCCCGCGCCGGCGGACTTGCGGTCGATGGCCTCCAGCCGATCGTCCTGCGCCTTCATGCGGGACTTCATCTCGTCCTGGAAGGCGCCGAACTCCCGCAGGAAACCGGCGACCGCCGACTTGGCTTCGAGGCCCTGGCCCAGATTGGCATTGGTCATGTGAGACTTTCCTTCGTCCATCCGAAAGCTGTGAAGGTTCGACAAGTCAGCCGCCGAAGCGGCCCCGCGCCTCGGCGATCGCGTCGGCCAGGGCCGTCGCCAGCGCCGCGTCGTCGGCGTCCTCGCCGCCGGCGTCGATGACGTCGTCATCGGACTTGGCCGCCGACGCGCGCGCCTCGGGAAGCATGGGGAAGGTCACCAGCGACACCTCCCACAGCTCCACCGCCTGCAGAAGCCGCCCGCCGCCCGGCGCGCGTCCCGCCTTGAGGGCGCGGTAGCCGATGGACAGGCCATCGACCGCCCCCGCCCTGAGCAGCGACAGCGCCTCGGCGCCGCGCCGCACCTCGGTCAGAAGCCGCCCGCGCACGCGCAGCCCCCGATCGTCCTCGCGCACCTGGTCCCACACGCCGATCGGCTGGGCGGGATCGTGCTGCCACAGAAGCTTGACCGACCGCCTCGCCGCACGGGTGGCGGCCAGGCTCGCCGCGAAGGCCCCCGGCTCCACCACGTCGCCCGACTGGTCGGAGACCCCGAACAGCGAGGCGTAGCCCTCGATCCGCCCGTCATCGGCCACCGTCGCCACCTGGTCGAAGGCGACGAACTTCGTCTCCAGCCCGAATGCGCTCGGATTGGATGCGTGAAATTCCGTCATGTGCTGATCCTCAGGGATTGAAACGGCCTTCGAGCAGGACCGCCGCGAACTGGCTCACCAGCGCCGCCGCGACCCCGAACACCGCGAGCCACAGCCGCTTCTCCAGCCGCTCCACGGCCTGGTCGATCCGGTCGAGCGACCGCTCCAGCGCCGCCCAGCGTTCATCGAGCACACGCTCCAGCGCCTCGATCCGGGCATGCGCGCTGTCGAAGGGCTCGTAGAGGAACTTCGACCCGCCCGAGCCCGTGCGCAGGCTGTTGCGCATCACCGGACCGCCGGCCCGAGACCGAGCATCGCCCGCTTCTCGTCCTCGTTCAGGAAATCCGCGCCCGACACCCGCCGCCACAGCGCCTCGCGCTCCGGCGCCAGCGCCGGCACGGCATCGAGATCGGGGGAGAGGCTCACGGTCTCGCCCACCTGCGCCGAAAGCCATCCCCCCATCCCGGTCAGCACCTTCTGCGCCAGCGGCACGACCGTCTGGCGATAGAAGGCGCGGTTGGCCTCCTGGTAGTTGGCGTAGGTCGCGTCGCCCGGCAGCCCCAGCAGCATCGGCGGCACTCCGAAGGCGATGGCGATGTCGCGCGCAGCGGCGGTCTTGGTCTCAAGGAACTCCATGTCCGACGGGCTGAACCCCATCGGCTTCCAGTCGAGCCCGCCCTCCAGCAGCATCGGCCGCCCGGCGTTGCGCGCGCCCTGGTGGTTGTCCTCCAGCTCGTCGACCAACCGCTGGTACTGCTCCTCGCTCATCGCGCCGCCATCTGCGCCCCGGTAGACGATGGCGCCCGAGGGCCGGGCGGCGT
The DNA here is from genome assembly GCA_036154955.1 of Pseudomonadota bacterium. Taxonomy (GTDB): domain Bacteria; phylum Pseudomonadota; class Alphaproteobacteria; order Rhodobacterales; family Rhodobacteraceae; genus Albimonas. Next base: position 24,933 of record JAYZWL010000067.1, read on the forward strand.
TGTCCAGCAGCGCCTTCGACCAGCCCCCGGCCGCATTGTGAATATCCACCGCCGAACCCGCGGCCTCCAGCGGCGACATCCCGTAGTGGTCGTCGAGCGGATGGAAGCTCTTGATATGCAGGATCGGCTGGGCGTCCGCGCTCATGTCGAAGCGCACCTTCTTGCCGCCCACCTGGTACTCATAGGCCTCCGGCCAGCCGTCCGCCCCCGGCACCACCCGCATCCGGTCGGGCCTGAGCGCATAGAGCTCGCCCGGAATGCCCGAGGCCATGACCCCCGCCGCCTCCACATAGGCGTCGCCCGATAGCAGCAGATGGCCGTAGACGGACTCGAGGAACGCCCCGCCCGTCTGCCCCGGATTGGGCCGGCCCAGCAGCTTCAGCAGCGGATGCGCCGTCATCCGTCGGCCGTCCTCCGCAAGCACCATCGGCAGCGAGGCCGCCGCCTCCGCCACCATCCGAACGCAGCGAAACCCGATGACGTTACGCCCGAAGCCGTTGCGCGCCAACGAGACCCCGTCCCGCGGCGACCACGCCGCCCGCCCTGGTCCCGAATAGGCGATGGCCGCGCCGACGGCCGAGGTCTTGCGGCTCTCCGGCGCCGTCGCAGCCGCACGCAGCCAATTGAAAGCCATCGGCTTTCTCCCTTGCTTCATCGGTTGTCGGAAGGGGGCCGGCCGGCCTCAGAGCCGCCGCACCCGGGGCGCGGATCCCGCGCCCAGGCTCAGTTCGGTGACCGCCCAGACCAATGCGTCCATGCGGTCGGGGCTGCCCTGCCCGGTCTCGCCGGTCCAGGCGCACATCTGGTCTTCCAGCAGCGGGAAGCTTCCCGCATGCCGCACCCGCCCCTGTTCGTAGAGCGCGGCGACCGGTTCGGCCCGCGTGACCTTGCCCCGCGTCGCCCGCACCGCCTTGTAAGGAACCTTCGCGTCGACCTGGCGGATCAGGGTCTCGACCAGCTCCCCGCCCTGGTTCACCTCCGCCACGATCCGGTCGGCCTGGAATTCCTCCAACGCCCGCACCGCCCGCGCCGCCCAGACCGAGGGCGCGGCCCCCTGCATCGTGAGGTCGGCCAGCACATAGACCACTCCGTCCCCGCCCAGCCCCGCGACCACAATCCCGCAGGCATCGGCGGCGGGGCCCGAGGTCGCCGGCGGATCCACCGCCACCACCACCCGCGCCAGCTCCGGCGCTTCAGCCACCCGACCCCCGTCGATCAGGCCGCGGTTCCACAGCGCCCCCTCGACATCGGAGAGCAGCTCGCCCTCCAGCTCCTGCCGCCCCAACGCGCTGCCCTGATACTTGCGGTTCACCGCCTCGAGGAACTCCGCCGCCAGATTGGCCGCGTTGGCCGAGGTCGGGGCCGAGGTCATCACCGTGTCCGGGGCGGCCAGAATCTCCTGGAGCAACGGATTCCGCCGCGGAGTCGTGGTCACAAGCTGTCTGGGATCGTCGCCCAGCCGCAGAGCGAACTGCAGCATGTCCCAGGCCGCCCGCCCCTTCGGCCACTTGGCCAGCTCGTCGCACCACGCCCCGTCGAACTGCGGCCCCCGCAGCCCCTCGGGATCGTGTGCGGAGAACAACCGCGCCTCCGCCCCGTTCTCCCAGACCAGCCGCTTGCGGGTCACCTCATAGGCCGGCCTCCGGTCGGGGGGCGAGCAGGCCCGCAGCCCCGACGGACCTTCGACCATCACCTCCCGCGCCTGGTCGATGGTCTCGCCCACCAGCGCCAGCCGCCTGCATATGCCCGCGCGCAGCGGCGTGGCGCCCTCGACCCGGGCGCGGACCCACTCGGTCCCCGCCCGGGTCTTGCCGGCGCCGCGCCCGCCCAGCACCACCCAGGTCCGCCACCGTCCCTCCGGCGCCATCTGATGCCCCGGCATGCCCCAGACCTCGAAAAGCCAGGGCAACGCCGCCGCCGCGTTGGGGCTCAGCCCCTCCACGAAGGCCTTGCGCTCAGCCTCGCCCAGCGAGGCGAGCCAACTCGCCCAGGACCTCCTTTCGGGCTTCGTCGAGATCGACGTCGCCCGATCGCTTCCCGGCGCGTTCGGCGATGATCCGCTCAAGTTTCCTCTCGCAGTCCATGATGTTGTCCAGAGCCTTCTGCAGCGCGGCGATCTCGGCCATCAGCAGCTTCAGCCGCTCCAGCCGCTCCGCCTTGCCCTTGTCCTCTCCCGACGCGGCCTCCGCCGCTTCCTTGCTTGCACGGTCCGCCCGCTCCTTCTCGCACAAGGCCCATCCGAACGCGTCGACCTTCTCGGTCAGCGTCGCATGGAACTTGACGAAGGACTGTCGGGCTTTCTGGAGCATCTGACCCGTGGTCATCTCCTCCCAGTCGTCGTTACGCGTCATCCCCTGGGGCCCTCCCGATCCGAGGCCCGGGTCGCCCGACGCGAAAACGGCCCCGGATCGTGTGATCCGGAGCCGCTTCGACCTGCTTTTCCCAGCTTGCCTGAACTCTACCCTAGAGCGAGCGCGCCGTCAACAGTTATATTTCAGGTCGCATCCGTTGCGCGATCAAACATTGCGACGGGCGCGTCGGTCTACTGGCTTTGCCTGCGCTCAGCCTCGATCCGCCGCCATTTCTGCACGTTCCGCGTGTGCTCGCCCAGGTTCTCGGCGAAGGCGTGCCCACCGCTCCCGTCGGCTACGAAATACAGGTCCCGGGTTTCCAGCGGGTTGACCGCGGCTTCGATCGACGCCCGCCCGGGATTGGCGATCGGCGTCGGCGGCAGCCCGTCGATCTGGTAGGTGTTCCAGTCGGTGCGCCGGTCCAGCTCCGAGCGGGTCAACCCCCGGCCCAGCACGCCCTTGCCCTCGGTGATCCCGTAAATCACCGTCGGGTCGGTCTGCAGCCGCATCCCGCGCTTCAGCCGGTTGACGAAGACAGAGGCGACCCGCCGCCGCTCTTCCGGCACCCCGGTTTCCTTCTCGATGATCGAGGCGAGGATCAGCGCCTCCTCGGGCGTGGAGATCGGCAGCCCCTCCGCCCGGTTCGCCCAGGCCGTCTCCAGAATCGCCGACTGCGCGTCGCGCATCCGCTTCAGGATCGCCGCCCGGTCGTCGCCGCGATTGGTCTGGTAGGTCTCGGGGGCGAGCGTTCCTTCCGGCGGGATCTCCGTGATCTCTCCGGTCAGCGTGTCGATGGCGTTGAGCTGCTGCACCACCTGCCAGGAGGTCGAGCCCTCCACGACCGTCACCTGATAGATCACGCGCCGGCAGGTCGACTGGTCCACCAGACAGCGCAGCACCGATTCCATCGAGGCGCCGGCGGGAATCTCGAATTCCCCGGCCTGGATACGCGCCTGCATCTCGCCATATCGCGCGCCCAGCCGGAAGATCCGCGGGTCCGAAATCGCCCCGGCCTCGGCCAGAATCTCCGCCGCCCGCGGCAGGCTGGCGCCGCGGGGGATGGAGACTTCGGTGGGCTCGGTCAGCGGGCCCTCGGCCCGATACTGGTTCACGCCCCAGGCTATCACGCCCGCAAGCGCGATGCCCAGAACGATCAGAATGGTGAGCGCGTTGGCCGCCAGATGGCGCATGAACGCGCCCTCAATCCACCTTGCCGAGGATCAGCGACGCGTTGGTGCCCCCGAACCCGAAGGAGTTGGACAGCGCCACCTTGATCTCCCGCTTCACCGCCTTGCCCGGCGCGAGGTCGATCTTGGTGTCGACCGAGGGATTCTCCAGGTTGAGCGTCGGCGGCGCGACCTGATCGCGGATCGCCAGCGCGCAGAAGATCGCCTCGACCGCGCCGGCCGCGCCCAGCAGGTGACCGATCGCCGACTTGGTCGAGCTCATGGTCACGTTCGGGGCGTGGTCGCCCAGCAGCCGCGTCACCGCGCCAAGCTCGATCTCGTCGCCCAGCGGCGTCGAAGTGCCGTGCGCGTTGACGTAATCGATGTCCGACGCGGTCAGCCCGGCATTGCGCAGCGCCGCGGACATCGAGCGGAAGCCCCCGTCCCCGTCCGGCGCCGGCGAGGTGATGTGGTAGGCGTCGCCCGACAGGCCGTAGCCCAGGACTTCCGCGTAGATCTTCGCGCCGCGCGCCTTGGCGTGCTCGTATTCCTCAAGCACGACGATGCCCGCGCCTTCGCCCATGACGAAGCCGTCGCGGTCCTTGTCATAGGGACGCGAGGCCTTCTCGGGCGTGTCGTTGTAGGCGGTGGACAGCGCCTTGCAGGCGCAGAAGCCCACGACGCCGATCTCGCAGACCGGGCTCTCCGCCCCGCCCGCGACCATCACGTCCGCGTCGCCCAGCATGATCAGCCGCGCCGCGTCGCCGATGGCGTGGGCGCCGGTCGAACAGGCCGTGACCACCGCGTGGTTCGGTCCCTTGAAGCCGTATTTGATCGACACCTGGCCGGAGCACAGGTTGATCAGCGCCCCGGGGATGAAGAAGGGCGACACGCGCCGCGGGCCCTTGTCCCGCAGGGTGATCGCGGCTTCGGCGATGGATTCGACGCCGCCGATGCCCGAACCGATCAGAACGCCGGTGCGCTCGGCCTCCTCGTCGTTCGACGGGACCCAGCCGCTGTCCTTCACCGCCTGTTCGGCGGCGGTCAGCGCGTAGGTGATGAACCGGTCCACCTTCCGGCGGTCCTTGGCCGGCACCCAGTCATCCGCGTTGAAGGTTCCGTCCGTGCCGTCGCCCAGCGGAATCTCGCAGGCGATCTGACAGGGCAGATGCGACGCATCGAAATGCTTGATCGGGCCCGCGCCGGACTTTCCGTCCAGCAGTCGGGACCAGGTTTCCTCGACCCCGCAAGCCAGCGGAGTCAGCAATCCCATGCCGGTGACGACGACCCGCCTCACGCGCTCGCTCCGTTTCTCGTTAACCCTGTGCGGGCGCGACCCTAGCCGCGCCCCCCACCCGCTGCAAGCCGGGCGCCGTCACGCGGGCGTGCGCATCCTTGTCGGAGCGCGACGCGCCGCGGGGCCCGGACGGGGCTCAGCCCTCGGAGTTCTCGGTGATGAACTTCACCGCGTCGCCGACGGTCTGGATCGTCTCGGCGGCGTCGTCGGGGATCTCGATCCCGAACTCCTCCTCGAAGGCCATGACCAGCTCGACGGTGTCCAGCGAGTCCGCGCCGAGGTCGTCGATGAAGCTCGCGCTCTCGGTCACCTTGTCCTCTTCGACCGACAGGTGCTCGACCACGATCTTCTTCACACGATCCGAAATGTCGCTCATGCGAGTGCTCCTCACTCTTCGCAGGCCGCTCTGGCCGCTTGCCGTTATTTGTCTCGGGGGCCGCGGGCCTGTCTCGGCCGCGACGCGGTTCCGGCCCGCCGCGTGAGGCCGGCCTATATCACAGGGGCGAAGGGTGGCAACCGCGAAATCCGCGATCAGCCTCCCCTCCGCGACCGGTCAGATCATGGCCATGCCGCCGTTGACATGCAACGTGGCGCCGGTGACGTAGCCCGCCTCCGGCGCGGCCAGGAAGGCCACGGCGGCCGCGATTTCGCCCGCGTCGCCCATCCGCCCCGCCGGGATCGCGCCCAGCAGCTTCTCTTTCTGCGCGTCGGGCAGCTTGTCGGTCATCGCCGTGGCGATGAAGCCCGGCGCCACGCAGTTCACCGTGATGCCCCGGCTCGCCACCTCGGCCGCGAGGCTCTTGGACATGCCGATCAGCCCGGCCTTCGAAGCGGCGTAGTTGCCCTGCCCCGGATTGCCCGTCACGCCGACCACCGAGGTCACCGAGACGATGCGCCCCCAGCGCGCCTTCATCATGCCGCGCATCACGCCCCGCGACAGCCGGAAGGCCGCCGTCAGGTTGACCCGCAGCACCGTATCCCAGTCCTCGTCCGACATGCGCATGAACAGCTGGTCGCGGGTGACGCCGGCGTTGTTGACCAGGATGTCGACCCCGCCCATCGCCTCCGCGGCGGTCTTGGGCAACGCCTCGACCGAAGCCGCGTCGCCCAGGTCGCAGGGGGTCACATGGGCGCGGTCGCCCAGGCTGTCCGCCAGTTCCGCCAACGGCTCGACCCGCGTGCCCGACAGGGCGACCGTCGCCCCCTGCCCGTGCAGCGCCCGGGCGATCTCGCCCCCGATGCCGCCCGAGGCGCCGGTGATCAGCGCCCTCTTGCCGGTAAGATCGAACATCACGCCTCTCCCATCGCGGCCGCGACCGCCTTCGCGTCGTCAGGCCCGTTCACCGCCTTGGCGCCCAGGCTCTTGTCGATGCGCCGCGCCAGCCCGCACAGCACCTTGCCGGCGCCGATCTCGACCAGCTCCGTCACGCCCTGCGACGCCATCCACAGCACGCCCTCGCGCCAGCGCACCGCGCCGGTCACCTGCGCCACCAGCAGCTTCCGAATTTCCTCGGGGTCCGTGACCCCCTCGCATTTCACGTTGGAGACGACCGGGACCGCCGGCGCCTTGATCTCGACCGAGGCCAGCGCCTCCGCCATCGCGTCCGCCGCGGGCTGCATCAACGCGCAATGGAACGGCGCGCTCACCGGAAGCATCATCGCCCGCTTGGCGCCCATGGTCTTGGCGATCTCGCCGCAACGCTCCACCGCCGCCTTGTGGCCCGAGATCACCACCTGCGTCGGCTCGTTGTCGTTGGCCGCCTCGCAGACTTCGCCCTGCGCGGCTTCGGCCGCGGCCTTCTGCGCGTCCGCCAGCCCCAACCCCAGCAGCGCCGCCATCGCGCCCACGCCCGGCGCGCAGGCCGCCTGCATCGCCTGTCCGCGCAGCCGCAGCAGCTTCGCCGTCTCGCCCACGCCCAGCGCGCCGGCCGCGCACAGCGCCGAGTATTCGCCCAGCGAGTGCCCCGCCACGAAGGCGGCGTCGGCGATGCTCAGACCCTCCGCCTCCAGCGCCCGGAACGCGGCCAGCGAGGTCGCCATCAGCGCCGGCTGCGCGTTGGCGGTGAGGGTCAGTTCCTCGGCCGGACCGTCCCAGATCAGCGCGCTCAGCTTCTCGCCCAGCGCGTCGTCCACTTCCTCGAACACCGCGGCCGCGGCCGGATAGGCCTCGGCGAAGGCCTTGCCCATGCCGACCGACTGGGCGCCCTGGCCCGGAAACACGAATGCGCGCACGAACTGTCCCTCCCTGCGTCGTTCCCGCCCGCTTTACCTTTCGCGCCCCCTCCCCGCAACCTCGCCCCGGCATCCTCCCCGCGTCCTGCGCGCTTGCTTTCCACCCGGTTTTGCGGCATAGGCCCGCCACCTTCCGAAAAAGGATGACTAGGGCGCCTCTCGTATGCGGGCTTCGGAAGGGATCGCCCCCGCATGGTGAAGCGCACCGAACATGGCAGGTGAACAGATGGCGCTCTACGAGCACGTCTTCATCGCGCGTCAGGATCTTTCCAACGCGCAGGCCGAAGGGCTCATCGAGCATTTCGGCCAGATCCTCAAGGACAACGGCGGCGACGTCCAGGGCTCCGAGTACTGGGGCGTCCGCACGATGGCCTACAAGATCAACAAGAACCGCAAGGGGCACTACGCCTTCCTGAAGACCGACAGCCCCGCGGCCGCGGTCCAGGAGATGGAGCGCCTGATGCGCCTCCACGACGACGTCCTGCGCGTTATGACCGTCAAGGTCGAGGTTCATGAGGAAGGCCCCTCCGCCGTCCTCCAGGCCAAGGCGTCCCGCGACGACCGCGGCGGCCGTGGCGGCCGTGACCGCGGCGACCGTCCGCGCTTCGGCGACCGCGATCGCGGCGACCGCGGCGGCGATCGTGGGGACCGTGGCGACCGGGGCGGCGACCGCCGTCCGCGCGACTGATCAGGGAAAGGACCGAACCATGGCTCGCAAGCCTTTCTTCCGCCGTCGCAAGACCTGCCCGTTCTCCGGCGAGAACGCGCCGAAGATCGACTACAAGGACGTGAAGCTCCTGCAGCGCTACATCTCCGAGCGCGGCAAGATCGTCCCCTCCCGCATCACCGCCGTCTCGGCGAAGAAGCAGCGTGAGCTGGCCCGCGCCATCAAGCGCGCCCGCTTCCTCGCCCTGCTGCCCTACGCGATCAGCTGAGGAGCACTGACCCATGGAAGTGGTTCTTCTGGAACGCGTCGAGAAGCTCGGCCAGATGGGCGACGTGGTCAACGTCAAGCCCGGTTTCGCGCGCAATTTCCTTCTGCCCCAGGGCAAGGCCCTCCGCGCCACGAAGGGCAACATCGCCCGCTTCGAGGCCGAGCGCGCGCAGCTCGAAGCCCGCAACCTCGAGCTGAAGGCGGAGGCCCAGGCCGTCGCCGACAAGCTTGACGGCCAGAGCTTCGTCATCATCCGGTCGGCGTCCGACATGGGCGCCCTCTACGGCTCCGTGACCCCCCGCGACGTGGCCGAGGCCGCGACTGAGGGCGGGTTCACCGTCGACAAGCGGCAGGTCTCGCTCGACAAGCCGGTGAAGGAGCTGGGCATCCACGACATCCGCGTCGTGCTGCACCCCGAGGTGACGGCGACCATCGCCGTCAATGTCGCCCGCTCGACCGAAGAGGCCGAACTGCAGGCCTCCGGCAAGTCGATCCAGGACGCCCGCGCCGAAGAGGACGCGGCGGCCGAGTTCGACATCCAGGAGCTGTTCGAGGACGACGAGGAGGGCGAAGGCCTTCTCTCCGACCCGCGCGGCGACGAGGACGAAGACCTCCGTTGATCGCCATCCGCTTCGGCGGATCCTGCGAGACGGACAGGAAACGGCCGCGGCGCAAGCCGCGGCCGTTTTCGTTTGACCCGCGCCGGCCGCGGTTGCCTGCATCTCTCCAGGGCGCTTCTTCCAGGGCCCCCGCGACGCCATCGGCGCCGTGGCCGGCGCGCTGCTGATGGCGCTGGTCCCCCTCGCCGCGCTGGACGACCCGACCGCGGACGACATGGTGACCGACGACTATTCCTGCGCCATCGACGCCTATGTTTCAGGTCCCCTGGCCCAGATCCGCGCGGACGCGCTCGACGACATCGTCGGTCCCGGCGCCGCCTATGCGGACGATGGGCCCGAAGTCTGGATGCGCCGCCAGCTCTGCCTGCGCGTCGCGGGTTTCGACCCCGGCGCCATCGACGGCATCCGCGGCCCGGCCACACAGGCTGCGGAACAGGCCTACGCCGCCGCGCATGGCGGCGTGCAGGTGGACTGGAAAAGCCGCAACTTCGCCGCGCATACCCCCGGAAAGGCGCAGGAAAAGCTGCGCGAGGCCGCGGCCGCTTCGTCCGCGTGGACCCGGCGCCGCGGACGCGCCTGATCGCCCCGACGCTTGCGCGCCGCGACCCGCCGCGCTACCGCCAATCCATGTCCGCCGCTCCCGACCCCGCCGAACTCGACGCGCTCGCCACCTGCCTGGTGCTCAACACCGTGCGCGCCGCCAGGGCGCTGACCCGCCGCTACGACGCCCGCCTCGCGCCCCATGGCGTCACCGTCGCCCAGTTCGCCGCGCTGGGCGCCCTGCGCGCCTCTCCCGGCGGCACCGTCTCGGAACTCGCCGAGCGGTCCGCGACCGACCGTTCCACCCTCTCTCGCAATCTCGACCTGATGGCGCGCCGCGGCTGGGTCGCCAAGCGGCCCGGCGTCCGCGGCAACGCCCTGACCTGCGACCTCACGCCGGAAGGCGAGGCCCTGCTCGACCGCCTGGTTCCCCTCTGGCGCGAAGCGCAGGAAGAGATGCGCGCCCATCTCGCCGGCCATGACGCCGACGCCTATCTCGCCATGCTCCGCCGAATGACCGAGATCTGAGGCCCGCGGCCGCCCGTCATTGCCTTCGCCTCGCTTGATGCATATACACCGTGCATATGCATCAATTCGGAGGCCCCGATGCCCGCACCCGATTCCGCCCGGACCGACCCCATCGTCGTCACCGGCATGGGCGCCGTCTCGCCGCTTGGCGTCGGCGTCGGCGCCAACTGGCAGGCGCTTCTCGACGGTCGCTCCGGCGTGACGGCGAACGACCGCTTCGACGTCTCCGACTACGCATGCCGGATCGCGGGTCTGGTCCCGCCCCGCGCCGCCGGCCCGCATGGGTTCGAGCCGACGGAGCACGCCGACAGCCGTGAGCTGCGCAAGATGGACCTGTTCATCCTCTACGCGCTCGCCGCGACCGACGAGGCGCTGGCCCAGGCCGGATGGGCCCCCACCGACGCGCCCGCCCTCTCCCGCACCGCCACCATCATCGCCACCGGCGTCGGCGGGGTGCCGGCGATCACCGCGGCGGTGAACACCATCGCCGCCCGCGGACCGCGCCGGCTCTCGCCCTTCGTGGTGCCGTCCTTCCTGCCGAATCTCGCCGCCGGCCAGGTGTCCATCCGCCACGGCTTCACCGGCCCCCTTGGCGCCCCCACCACGGCCTGCGCCGCCTCAGCCCAGGCCATCGGCGACGGCATGCGCATGATCCTGACCGGCGAGGTCGACGTGGCGGTCTGCGGCGGAACCGACGCCTGCGTCGACCCGATCTCCATCGGCGGCTTCTCCGCCGCCCGGGCGCTCGCCACCGGGTTCAACAACCGGCCCGAGGCCGCCTCCCGACCCTTCGATCGCGCGCATGAGGGATTCGTCCTCTCCGAGGGCGCCGCCACCCTGGTCATCGAGCGCCTGAGCCACGCCGAAGCCCGCGGCGCCACCCCGCTCGCCTGGCTCACCGGCTACGGCACCACCGCCGACGCCCACCACGTCACCGCAGGGCACGAGGACGGTCGCGGCGGCCGCGCGGCGATGGAGAGGGCGCTGACCATGGCCGGCCGCGGGCCCGGGGACATCGACTACGTCAACGCCCATTCCACCTCGACCCCGGTGGGCGACGCCGCGGAACTGGCCGGGCTCACCGCCCTTCTCGGCGCCCGCGGCCGGGATCTCACCATCACCTCCACCAAGTCCGCCACCGGCCACATGCTCGGCGCCGCCGGCGCCATCGAGGCGGTTTTCACCGTCCAGGCTTTGCGCGAAGGCGTGGTCCCTCGCGCCCTGAACCTCGAAGACCCGATGCCCGAGGCCGCGATCTTCGATCTCGCCGCCGACGCCCATGTCCGCCGCCCCCTGCGCGCGGCGATCTCCAACGGCTTCGGATTCGGCGGAGTCAACGCCTCGCTGCTGTTCGAGAAGGCGGCGTGAGACGGGTGTCTCACCCCCGATCTTAACCCCATGAAAACCGCGGGCGCCCGATGACGGGGCGTCCGCCATGACCGCGCCCGCCTCGCCCCTCTCCGCCGCATCCGGCCGCGCCGCCGCCTCCCGCGCCGCGCTGATCGCCGCCGCGCGCCGGCTCCACGCCGAAGGCCGCACGCCCAGCGTGACCGAGGCCGCCCGCGCCGCCGGCCTGTCCCGAGCCACCGCCTATCGCCAGTTCCCCTCGCCGGAGCTGCTGGCCGAAGCCGCGGCGACCGACCCCGAAGGCGCGCCCATCCCCGACATTCTCGCCGGCCTGACCCGCCCCCGCGACCGGGCGCTCGCCGTCTGCGACTGGCGTCTCGCCCTCGCCGTCCGGGCGCCGGAGGCGACGCGCCGCCACCTCGCCCTTCGCCAGCAGGCCCGGTTGAGAGACGCCGCCGCCTCCGCGCCCTGTCCCAGCCCGCGGGCGGAAGCGGCGTTCCGCGCCGCCCTCGTCCCGATCCTGCATCGCCTGCCGGCGGACCACACGGAAGACCTGATCCGCGCCCTCCTCGCCCTCACCGGGCCGGAGGCGATGGTCGCCGCCTTCGACCGGGGCGTATCGCCGGAACTCGCCGCACGCGCCGCCCGTCGCGCGCTCGTCGCCCTGGTCGACGCGGCGGCGGCCGCCGCCCGGCCCTCCCGGCCGGTCGCGCCCCCCGCCGCGGATCCCGCGCGGCCGCAACGAACCGGGCCGCGCGCCGTCCCCGGCGCGCGGCCCCCGATCTCCGCCGAAGCGGCCCCGGTCAGCCCGGCTGCTTGACCATGCGCAGATAGGGCAGCTTGCGCTCGAACGACCCATGCTGCGCCTCCGCATCCGCGTCCGACACCGCCGGAACCACGATCACGTCCTCGCCCTGCGCCCAGTTCGCCGGCGTCGCCACCTTGTGACCCATGGTCAGCTGCAGCGAATCCAGCACCCGCAGCAACTCGTTGAAGTTCCGCCCCGTGGTCATCGGGTAGGCCATCTGCATCTTGATCTTCTTGTCCGGCCCGATCACGAACACCGTGCGCACCGTGGCGTTGTCCGCCGCCGTCCGCCCTTCGGAGCTCGTGCCCGCATCCGCCGGCAGCATCCCGAACGCCTTGGCCACCGCCAGCGTCTCGTCGCCGATCATCGGATAGCTCACGTCGTTGCCGGTGGCCGTGGCGATGTCCGCCTTCCACTTCACATGGCTCTCAACCGGGTCGACGCTGATCCCGATGATCTTGCAGTTCCGCTTGGCGAATTCCGGCGCCAGCCCCGCCATCGTCCCCAGCTCGGTCGTGCAGACCGGCGTGAAGTCCTTGGGATGGCTGAACAGAATCGCCCAGCCGTCGCCGATCCAGTCGTGGAACTTGATCGGCCCCTCGGTGGTCTCCGCCTCGAAATCCGGCGCCGTGTCGTTGATCCGCAAAGTCATCGCCCGCTCCCTGGCTGCGCATGTCTGGGTCGCGTGGTAACATGTGCCCGGCCCCGCGCAAGCGCAACCGCGCCCCTGCCGTCACGCCCCTCTTGCCGGGGCGCCCGGATTCGGGTGTAGGCACCGGACGACCCGCTAGGAGATCCAGATGGACGACGGCCCGCCTCCCCCCGCCCTGCCCGAGGAGGCTCCCGGAACCGCGCTCGCCGCGACCACGCCGCCCGCCCTCCCCTCGAACATCGAGGCGGAGCAGGCGCTGCTGGGCGCCATCCTGGTCAACAACGAGGTCTATGACCGGGTCGCGAGCTTCCTGACCGCCGACCATTTCTACGACCCGGTCCACGCCCGGATCTTCGCCACCGCCGCGCGGCGCATCCAGAAGAACTTCCAGGCCAACGCCGTCACCCTCAAGACCTTCCTGGAGGACGACGAGGGCCTGAAGGAGCTGGGCGGCGCCGCCTATCTGGCGCGCCTCGCCGCCGCCGCCATCTCGATCTATTCCGCCAAGGACTACGCGCAGGCGATCTATGACCTCGCCATCCGCCGCGACCTGATGCGGATCGGGATGGAGATCCGGGAGCGCGCCCAGGCCGCCGACGCCGACGCCGAACCCGCCGACCAGATCGTGGAGGCGGAGCAGAGCCTCTATTCCCTGGCCGAGAAAGGCCGCTCCGACGGCGGCTTCCGCTCGTTCCTGTCCGCCGCGACCGAGGCGATCGAGGTCGCCAACGCCGCCTATCAGCGCGACGGCGGGCTCGCCGGCATCTCCACCGGGCTCGTGGACCTCGACCGCCGGCTCGGCGGCCTGCATCCGTCCGACCTCCTGATCCTCGCCGGCCGCCCCTCCATGGGCAAGACCTCGCTCGCCACCAACATCGCCTTCAACATCGCCAAGGCCTACCGGGAGGGCGAACGCCCCGACGGCACCTTCGGCGCGATCAACGGCGGCAAGGTCGGCTTCTTCTCGCTGGAAATGTCCGCCGAGCAGCTCGCCACCCGCATCCTCTCCGAACAGTCCCGCGTGCCGTCCGAGCAGATCCGCCGCGGCGACATGGAGGAGGAGGAGTTCCGCCGCTTCGTCGAAGCCGCGCAGGAGCTTGAGAAGATGCCGTTCTACATCGACGACACGCCGGCGCTTCCCATCTCCACTCTCGCCGCCCGCGCCCGGCGGCTGAAGCGCCAGCACGGGCTCGACGCGCTGTTCATCGACTACCTCCAGCTCGTGCGCGGCGCCGGACGCACCGACAACCGCGTCAACGAAATCGCCGAGATCTCCATGGGCCTCAAGGCCGTGGCGAAGGAACTCAACATCCCGGTCATCGCCCTCTCCCAGCTGTCCCGCCAGGTGGAGAGCCGGGAGGACAAGCGGCCGCAGCTTTCCGACCTTCGGGAATCGGGCTCCATCGAACAGGATGCCGACGTGGTGATGTTCGTGTTCCGCGAGGAATACTACAAGGAACGCGAGAAGCCCTCCGAAACCGATGTGGAGGCCACGATGAGGTGGCAGGAGATCATGGAGACCGTGCGCGGCAAGGCCGAAGTCATCATCGGCAAGCAACGTCACGGCCCCATCGGCTCCGTGGAACTGGCCTTCGAGGGCCGCTTCACCCGCTTCGGCGACCTCGCCCGCGACGCCTACGCCCAGGTCGGACGCGACGACGCATTCTGATCACGGCATCGAAGCTTCCCATGACCCTGACCGCGCCCGCCGCCCTTCCCGCAACGCCCGTCGCCGCCGGCTCGCGCGCGCAACTGACCATCCACCTCGGCGCCCTCGCCGACAACTGGCGCGCGCTGGCCGCGAAGGCCCCGACGGCGGAGGCCGCGGCGGTGGTCAAGGCCGACGCCTACGGAACCGGCCTCGCCCATGCCGCCCCCGCGCTCTTCGCCGCCGGCGCGCGCACCTTCTTCGTGGCCCAGGCCGGCGAAGGCGCGGCCCTGCGCGAGATCCTCGGACCCGGCCCCGCGATCTACGTCTTCAACGGCTTCATGCCGGAGGACGCGCCCGCCTTCCGCGGCACGGATCTGCGGCCGGTGCTGTCCTCGCCCTGGCAGGTCGCCGCCTGGCTGGCCGCGCGCGACGACATCCGCCCGAGCTCCGGACCCGGCCTGCATATCGAAAGCGGCATCAACCGGCTGGGCTTCACCGCCGCCGAACTCGACCGCCTGCGCGCCGACCCGCCGGAGGGGCTGGACCTGACGCTGGTCATGTCCCACCTCGCCAACGCCGACGAGCCCGAGAACTCGATGAACGCCCGGCAGCGCGGCGCCTTCGTGGGTCGGTCGGAACTCGCCGCCCGCATCGCGCCCAACGCCCGCCGCTCCCTCGCCGCCACCGGCGGCACGCTGCTGGGCGAGCCCTTCCATTTCGACCTGGTGCGCCCGGGCGTCGGCCTCTACGGCGGCGAACCCTTCGCGGAGGCCCGGCCCGTCGTCACCCTCCTCGCCCCCTTCCTGCAGGTGCGGGAGATCCCGGTTGGCGAGACCGTCGGCTACGGCGCCACCTGGACCGCCCGCCGGCCCAGCCGCATCGGCGTGCTGCCCGTCGGCTACGCGGACGGGCTGCACCGGCTCTCCACCGGGTTCGACGTCTACGTGAACGGCCGCCCGGCCCCGGTGGCGGGCCGCGTGTCCATGGACATGATCACCGTCGACCTCACCGACCTGCCCGAGCCTTCGCCCGGCGACTTCGCCGAGATCCTCGGGCCGAACCAGTCCGTCGACCGCCTCGCCGCCGCCTCCGGCACGACGGGCTACGAGGTCCTGACCGGCCTCGGCCCCCGTTACCGCCGATCCTACGCCTGACGGTCAGCGACGCGCGCCGGGCTGCGCCGAAGCCGAGCCTGGGCGGGCCGGCGCGCCGCCGCCCGGACGCCCTTGGTTCCCGCGCCCGGCGCGGATATATCGGAACCCGCGTGCGAGATTGAACGAGAGCCCGATGCCCGACGCCCCCATCCCGCGACCGGCCGCCCCCGCCGCCCCTCGCCGAACCCTCCGAGCAGACGGACCGGCCCCCCGATGATGGTTCTCTCCCCCATAGCCGCCTTCCTCGCGGCCATCGGCGCCACGGTGCTGGGCCTGTGCCGCGCCACCGGCGCGCTGACGCTGTTCGCGCTGTCGGGGGCGAGCCACGTGTTCCGTCCGCCCTGGTATCCGGCGGAATTCGGCCGTCAGTTGCTGCGCATCGGCTATTTCTCGCTGCCCGTGGTCGGCATGACCGCGCTGTTCACCGGCGGCGCGCTGGCGTTGCAGATCTATTCCGGCGGCGCCCGCTTCAACGCGGAATCCGTGGTGCCCTCCATCGTCGCCATCGGCATGGTGCGCGAACTGGGGCCGGTGCTCGGCGGGCTGATGGTGGCCGGCCGCGTGTCCGCCTCCGTGGCCGCGGAGCTCGGCACCATGCGGGTGACCGAGCAGATCGACGCGCTGACCACGCTGTCGACCAACCCGATGAAATACCTCGTGGCCCCGCGCCTGCTGGCCGCCACCGTCGCCATGCCGATCCTGGCCTTCATCGGCGACGTGATCGGCATCATGGGCGGGTTTCTCGTGGGCGTCGGAAGGCTGAACTTCTCGGCCTCGACCTATATCCGCAACACCGAGCAATACCTGACCACCGAGGACGTGATGTCCGGCCTGATCAAGGCCGCGGTGTTCGGCTTCATCATCGCGCTGATGGGCTGCTATCAGGGCTACAATTCCGGCCGCGGCGCCCAGGGCGTGGGCACGGCCACCACCAACGCCGTGGTCTCCGCCTCGATCCTGATCCTCGCCGCGAACTACATCCTGACCGAGGCGCTGTTCTCCGCATGACCGACGCCGCCTCCCCGTCCCGCATCGCGCTTCGCGGCGTGCGCAAGTCCTTCGGCCCCAAGCATGTGCTGCGCGGCGTCGACCTCGACGTCGCCCGCGGCGAAAGCATGGTGATCATCGGCGGCTCCGGCACCGGCAAGTCGGTGACCCTGAAATGCGTGCTCGGCATCATCGAGCCCGACGCCGGCGAGGTCCTGATCGACGGCGCCCGCGCCACCGCCCGCAACCGCGAAGAACTGCTGTCCCGCTTCGGCATGCTGTTCCAGGGCGGCGCGCTGTTCGACTCCATGACGGTGTGGGAGAACGTGGCCTTCCGCATGCGCCATGGCGCCCATCGCCGCCCCCGCGCCGAGGCCCGGGAGATCGCCATCGAGAAGCTGCGCCGCGTGGGTCTCACGCCCGAGACCGCCGACCTCTTCCCCGCCGAGCTGTCAGGCGGCATGCAGAAGCGCGTCGGCCTCGCCCGCGCCATCGCCACCGATCCCGAGATCATCTTCTTCGACGAGCCCACGACCGGCCTCGACCCGATCATGTCCGGCGTGATCAACGACCTGATCCGCGAACTGGTCACCGATCTGGGCGCCACCGCGATGACCATCACCCACGACATGACCTCGGTGCGCGCCATCGCCGACCGGGTGGCGATGATCCATGAAGGGCTGATCCGCTGGCAGGGCCCGGTCGACGCGCTCGACGCCTCGGACGACCCCTACGTCACCCAGTTCATCCACGGCCGCGCCGAAGGCCCCATCGCCGCGATCCGCTGAACGCGCTCCATTGAACGGCCCGCGCAACCCCCCTAGATTTCGCGCAAATCACGGCGCTGCATCACAGGGAGCGTCACATGGCCGGCACTGAAGTAATAACGGGCGGAGCGCGCCCCTATCCCCGCTGGAACGGCGAGGATCCGATGGGAACGCCCGTCGTCGTCTCCTACAGCTTCGGCGACCGCGCCGCGCCCTACGCCCGGGGCCTCTATGGCGGCTACCAGTCCTGGCTGGAGCCCCAGAAGGACGGCGTGCGCGCCGCAATGGCGACCTGGGCCGCCTCCGCCGGCATCGCCTTCGTCGAGGTGCCTGACACGCTGCGCGGCGACATCCGATTCTCGATCGTCGACATGTCGGGCCAGACCAACGCCACGGGCGGCCCGCTCAAGGGCTTCGGCTACTACCCCGGCCTGGTCCATTACGTCGGCGGCGATGGCGAGCCGGTCACCTACATGGTCCATGACGGCCATGGCGGAGACGTCTACCTCTCCCGGCAATATGCCGGCGATCCCAACGCCTTCCGGCCCGGGGTCTCCGGGCACTCCATCGTCCTGCACGAGATCGGCCACGCCCTGGGCTTCAAGCATCCTTTCGACGGGACGCCGACCGCGAATCTCAACGGCTGGCAGACCGTGATGTCCTACGACCGGTCCTCCTCCACCGTGTCGCTCGGCTCCCTCGACCGCGAGGCGATGCGCCTGCTCTACGGCGCGCCGTCGGACGCGCCCGCGGCCAAATGGAACGATGCGAAGCAGGCCGTGGTCATCAAGGGCGGCCGCGGTCAGGACGCCATCGTCGCCACCCATCACGACGACCTGATCTCAAGCCGGGGCCAGGCCGACCGGGTGTCGGCCGGCGACGGCGACGACGTGGTCTCGGGCGGGGGCGGCGCCGACATGCTCGACGGCGGGGCCGGCGACGACCGGCTGCTCGGCGGGCGCGGACGCGACACGCTGCGCGGCGGCGAGGGCGACGACGCGCTGCTGGGCGGTCCGGGCCGCGACACGCTTCAGGGCGGGGACGGCGACGACCGGCTCGACGGCGGCGGCGGGCTCGACCGGCTCTCCGGCGGCGCGGGCGCCGACATCTTCGTCTTCGCCCGCGGCGGCAAGGACACGGCGCTGGACTGGGAGGACTCGCTCGACCGCATCGAGCTCGCGCCGGGCGCGTCGTTCGACGACCTGACCCTGCGCGAGATCAACGGCAACCTGCTGATCGGCTATGTCGACGGGCCCGGCGTGCTGCGCCTGCTCGGCGTCGCAGCGGCCCAGATCGACGAGTCGGACTTCGCCCTCATCTCCTGACCCCCGCGCGCCGCGCCTCCTGCTCGTCGCCAACTTGGCGCTGCTGGTCCTCTGGCCGCTGGCCTGGGCCGCGCCGGTGGTCCGCACCGGCTTCCTGCCCTTCCTCGGGGCGGAGGACATGTCGATCCTCTCCGGCCTCGCGGCCCTGTGGCGGGCCGACCCCGCGCTCGCGCTGCTGGTCGGCCTGCTGGCGCTGGTCCTGCCCTACGCCAAGACGCTGGCGCTCGCGGCCGTCCATCTGGGCCGCCTCCCGCCCCGCGCCCTGCCGGCGCTGGAACTGCTCGGCAAACTCTCCATGGCCGACGTCTTTCTGCTCGCGCTCACCATCGTCGTGGTGAAGGGCGTCGGCGTGGGGCGGGTGGAGACGGCCTGGGGCCTCTGGCTCTTCGCCTTCTGCATCCTCGCCTCGCTGGCGCTCTCGATCCTCACCTCCCGCCGCTTGCCCTCCGCGCGCTGAGCGTCCACAACCGCGCCATGGCCCGATCCGCCCCCCAGTTCACCTGCGCCGAATGCGGCGCCGTCCATGGCAAATGGGCGGGGCGCTGCGACGCCTGCGGGGCCTGGAATTCGATCTCCGAGGACCCGGGCCTCGGCCCTGCGCTGCCCCCCGCCACCGGGCCGGGCAAGACCCGGGTCCGCCGGGCGCCGCTGGTTTCGCTCGCCGGGTCCGAGCCCGCGCCCGCCCGCCTCTCCGCGGGCGTCGGCGAACTGGACCGCGTGCTCGGCGGCGGGCTGGCCACCGCCTCCGCGGTGCTGGTCGGCGGCGATCCCGGCATCGGCAAGTCCACGCTGCTCCTCCAGGCCACCGCCGCCTTCGCCCGCCAGGGCGCGAAGGCGATCTACGTGTCGGGCGAGGAGGCGACCGGCCAGATCCGCATGCGCGCCGCCCGGCTCGGCCTGCAGGAAAGCCCGGTCCAGCTCGCCGCCGAAACCGGCCTGCGCGAGATCCTGGCCACGCTGGAGGACGAGAAGCCCGACGTGGTCGTGGTCGATTCGATCCAGACCATGTGGCTCGATTCCGTGGACAGCGCCCCCGGCTCCGTCTCCCAGGTCCGCGCCGCCGCCCATGCGCTCACCGCCTTCGCCAAGACCCGCGGCGCCGCCGTCATCCTCGTCGGCCACGTCACCAAGGAGGGCCAGATCGCCGGCCCCCGCGTGGTGGAGCACATGGTCGACACCGTGCTCTATTTCGAGGGCGAGCGCGGCCACCCGTTCCGCATCCTGCGCGCGGTGAAGAACCGCTTCGGCCCTTCGGATGAGATCGGGGTGTTCGAGATGACCGCCCGCGGCCTCGCCCAGGTCGCCAACCCCTCCGCCCTGTTCCTGTCCGAACGCGGCCGCGCCTCGCCGGGCACCGTGGTCTTCGCGGGCGTCGAGGGCACCCGCCCCCTGCTGGTGGAGATCCAGGCCCTGGTCGGCGCCGCCGCCCCGGGCTCGCCGCGCCGCGCGGTGGTGGGCTGGGACAGCGGCCGCCTCGCCATGATCCTCGCGGTGCTGGAGGCGCGCTGCGGGGTGGCGCTCGGCGGCCGCGACGTCTATCTGAACGTCGCCGGAGGCCTGCGCGTGTCGGAGCCTGCGGCGGACCTGGCCGTAGCCGCGGCGCTGCTCTCGGCCGCCCAGGACCGTCCGCTGGAGCCCGACACCGTGGTGTTCGGCGAGATCAGCCTGTCGGGCGCCGTGCGCCCCGCGCCGCAATCCGACACGCGGCTGCGGGAGGCGGCGAAGCTCGGCTTCAACGTCGCGCTCGCCCCTTCGCAGGTGAAGCCGGGCGCGAATTCTGGCATGACGGTGCACCGAATCGAGGATCTGAGCGGGTTGGTGGCCCGCCTCCTCGACGCCGAGGCCTGAGACAGGCCGGGCTCGGTCGAGGATCGGGCGGGGGCCGCGCGCCTCCGCGCAGGTGGGACGGGCGAGGACGGAGCCCCCGGCTCCGCACGCTTGGCGAGGGACGAGAACGCATGAGTTTCACGATCGCGGACGGGGTGATCCTCGCCGTGCTGCTGATTTCCGGCCTTCTGGCCTGGTCGCGCGGCTTCACCCGGGAGGCGCTCTCGATCCTCGGCTGGATCGTCGCCGCCGTCGCCGCCCTGCACGTCTCCCTGCTGATCGAGCCGCTGTTGCAGGAGATACCCGCGGTCGGGCCCATGCTCGCCTCCTCCTGCACCCTCTCCAAGCTCGCCGCCTTCGCGGTGTCCTTCGCGGTGGCGCTGATCCTGCTCTCGATCTTCACGCCGCTGTTCTCCTCGGCGGTGCAGGACAGCCTGCTGGGCCCCATCGACAAGGGGTTGGGCTTCGTCTTCGGCGTGGCGCGCGGACTGGTGCTCGCCGCCGTGGTCTACCTGATCTACAATCAGGTTGTGCCGCCCTCGGACCGGCTGGCGATGATCGACGATTCGCACCTGATCGGCATGATCTCCGAGGCCGCGGCCCTGATGAACGACAAGCTGCCGACCACCCTGCCCTCCTGGCTGTTCGACCCGGTGAACAACCTGATGGCCGAATGCGGCGGCGTCCCGGCCCTCTCCGGCGACGCTACATGACGACGCGATGACAATTCGCCTTAAGACGCCTATGTTGCGCGCCGACACCTCCGCTCATGGGAGCCTCCAGCCGATGCAAGAGCCCCGTCGCCAGGCCCGTCGCCTGCCCCTGGCCGATCCGTTCGAAACGCCCGACGGCGACAAGCTGCGCGAGGAATGCGGCCTGTTCGGCATCTACGGCGCCGGCGACGCCGCGAATTTCGTGGCGCTGGGTCTGCACGCGCTCCAGCATCGCGGGCAGGAGGCCGGCGGCATCGTCACCCATGACGAGACCCGCGGCTTCAACGTGGTCAAGCGGCTCGGCTATGTCCGGGACACCTTCACCACGGCCGAGACCATGGCCCAGCTTCCCGGCCGCTCCGGCATCGGCCATGTGCGCTACTCGACCACCGGCTCGAAGGGCCAGACCACGATCCGCGACGTGCAGCCCTTCCACGGCGACCTCGCCGTCGGCGGCGTCGCCATCGCCCATAACGGCAACCTGACCAACGCCCTCCAGATCAAGCGGGAGCTGATCGAGCGCGGCTCGCTGTTCCACACCACCTCCGACACCGAGGCGGTGCTGCACCTGATGGCCCGCTCCTTCCACCGCACCATCGCCGAACGTCTGAAGGACGCCCTGCGCCGGGTGGAGGGGGCGTTCTCCGTCCTCGCCCTGACCTCCGACGCGCTGATCGGCGTGCGCGACCCGCTGGGCGTCCGGCCGCTGGTGCTCGGCCGCATCGGCGAGGCCTGGATCCTGGCATCCGAGACCTGCGCCCTCGACATCGTCGGCGCCGAATACGTGCGCGACATCCTGCCCGGAGAGATGGTCACCATCGACGACACCGGCCTGCGCTCCACCATGCCGTTCGAGCCGCAGCGCCCGCGCTTCTGCATCTTCGAGCATGTGTATTTCTCGCGCCCCGACAGCGTCATCAACGGCGCCTCGGTCTACGAAAGCCGCCGCCGCATCGGGGTGGAGCTGGCGCGCGAGGCCCCGGTGGAGGCCGATCTCGTCTGCGCCGTCCCCGACAGCGGCACGCCGGCCGCCATCGGCTACGCGCAGGAATCCGGCATCCCCTTCGCCATGGGGATCATCCGCAACCAGTATGTCGGCCGCACCTTCATCGAGCCGACCGAGCAGATCCGCAACATGGGGGTCCGCCTCAAGCTCAACGTCAACCGCGCCATCATCCGCGGCAAGCGGGTGGTGCTGGTGGATGACTCGGTGGTGCGCGGCACGACCTCGATGAAGATCAAGGACATGATCCTCGACGCCGGCGCGCGCGAGGTGCATTTCCGCATCGCCTCGCCGCCCACCGCCTGGCCCTGCTTCTACGGCGTCGACACGCCCGACCGCGAAAAGCTGCTCGCCTCCACCATGTCGGAGGAGGAGATGCGCGACCATATCGGCGTCGACTCCCTGCGCTTCGTCTCGCTCGACGGCCTCTACCGCGCCGTGGGCGAAGAGACCGGCCGCGACCCCGAGCGGCCGCAATACTGCGACGCCTGCTTCTCGGGCGCCTATCCCATCCAGCCCTCCGACATGATCGAGATGGGCAGGATCTCTCTCAAGGCCGCCGAATAAGGCTCTTATGACGTTGGAACTTTCCGGAAAGGCGGCGCTGGTCACCGGCGCCTCCCGCGGTCTCGGCCGCGCGCTCGCCGAAGCCCTGGGCGCCCGCGGCGCCGAGGTCATCGCCGTCGCCCGCACCGTCGGCGGGCTGGAGGAGCTGGACGACGCGATCCGCGCCGCCGGCGGCCCGGGCGCGACGCTCGTCCCCCTCGACGTCACCGACGACAAGGGGCTGGAGCGGCTGGGCGCCGCGATCCACGGGCGCTGGGGCCGGCTCGACCTCTGGGTCCACGCCGCCGTCCACGCCCCGCCCCTGTCGCCGGCGGAACACGCCGACGCCAAGGACTGGGACAAGACCTTCGCCGTGAACGCCCGCGCCGTCGCGCGGCTGATCCGGGTGGTCGACCCGCTGCTGCGCGCCGCGCCCGCCGGCCGCGCCGTCTTCTTCGACGACACCGAGAATGCGGGCCCCTTCCACGGGACCTACGCCGCCTCCAAGACCGCCGCCCGCGCCCTCACCGGCGCCTGGGCCGCGGAGGCCGCGAAGTTCCCCCACACGGTCCTGCACCTCTCTCCCCCGGCGATGCCCACCGCGCTCCGCGCCCGCTTCCGCCCCGGCGAGGATCGAGCGGCCCTGACCAGCCCCGCCGCCGCCGCCGCGGCGCTGCTGCCGGACCTGCTGGGATGACCGGCCCCGGGCGCGTCGCCTCGCTGGCCCGCGCGCCCGGTCACGGTTTCTCCAAGCGCGTCGTCCCCACGCTGACCCTGATCGCGGGCGAGGGCGTGGAGGGCGACGCCCATCGCGGCGTGACGGTCAAGCACCGCTCCCGCGTGCGCGTCGACCCCACGCAGCCCAACCTGCGCCAGGTCCACCTGATCCCCTCCGAAACTCTCGCCCGGCTGACCGCCGCCGGCTTCGCCCTCGCGCCCGGCGATCTCGGCGAGAACATCCTGACCGGGGGGCTCGATCTCCACGCCCTGCCCCGCGGCGCGCGCCTCGCCTTCCCCTCCGGCGCCACGGTCGAGGTGACCGGCCTGCGCAATCCGTGTCAGCAGATCGAGGATTTCCGCCCCGGCCTGCTCGCCCATGTGCTGTGGAGAGAGGGCGACGCCCTGATCCGCCGCGCCGGCATCATGGGGATCGTGCTCGCGGGCGGAGAGATCCGGGCCGGCGACGCCATCGCCGTCGCCCTGCCTGCGCCGCCCCACGCCCCGCTGGAGCGCGTCTGACGCCGCGCGCCTCCGGCGCCGGTCAGGGCTGGGCGGATCGCGGCCGCGACGGCCTCCGGGCGCCGCCCCGGGCCGGGTCCGCCTCTCGCCGGATCAGTCCTCGAACTCGTCCTCGTCGCCCTCGCCGGCCACCGCCACCCGCGCCCCTCCGCGCGTCACCGTGGCCACGCCGAGGCTCTTGAGCTTGCGGTGCAGCGCCGAGCGCTCCATGCCGACGAAAGCCGCGGTCTTGGAGATGTTGCCGCCGAAACGGTTGATCTGCGCGATCAGGTAATCCCGCTCGAACAGCTCCCGCGCCTCGCGCAGCGGCAGGGTCGCCATGGCCGGCGACAGGATCGACCCGCCCTCCGCCGGCTCCCCGCCGCCCAGCGGCAGCTCCTCCGGCCGGATCTCGCCCGAGCCCTGGCCGAGGATCAGCACCTGCTCCATCACGTTGCGAAGCTGGCGAACGTTGCCCGGCCAGTTCTGGGTCTGCAGCAGCGCCGCCGCGTCCGCCGACAGCCGCCGCGGCGCCAGCCCCTCCGTCTCCGACAACCGGGCCAGGAAATGCGCGGCCAGCATCGGGATGTCCTCGCGCCGCGCGGCCAGCGGCGGCGTTTCCAGCGGCACCACGGACAGGCGGTGATACAGGTCCTCGCGGAACTTGCCCGCGCCGATCAGCGCCTCCAGGTCCCGCGTGGTGGCCGAGATCACCCGCGTATCCACCTGCACCATGTCGGCCCCGCCGACCCGGGCGAAGCGCTGGTCGACCAGCACCCGCAGGATCTTGGCCTGGGTTCCCGGCGGCATCTCCGCCACCTCGTCGAGGAACAGGGTCCCGCCATGCGCCTTCTCGAACAGGCCCGGAATGACGCCGCCGTCGTCGCGTTCGCGTCCGAACAGCGTCTCTTCCATCTTGCCCGGCTCGATGGTCGCGGAATTCAGCACCACGAATGCCTTGCCAGACCGGTCGGAGCGCGCATGGATGTAGCGCGCCGCCACCTCCTTGCCCGAGCCCGAGGGCCCCGACAGCAGCACCCGGCTCGCGGTCCGCGCCACACGGTCGAGCTTCTGGCGCAGCGCCGCGACCGCGTGGCTCGTCCCCAGGATCTCCGCCTGCTGCTGGTCCGAGACCTTGAGCGCCGCGTTCTCCCGCCGCAGCCGGCTCGCCTCCAGCGCCCGCGTGGCGACCAGCATCAGCTGATCGGTGGTGAAAGGCTTCTCGATGAAGTCGTAGGCGCCCTGCTTCACCGCCGCCACCGCCACCTCGATATTGCCATGGCCCGAGATGATCACCACCGGAATGTCGGGCTGGTTTCGGCGCACGGTCTTGAGGATCTCGATC
The DNA here is from genome assembly GCA_036154955.1 of Pseudomonadota bacterium. Classification (GTDB taxonomy): domain Bacteria; phylum Pseudomonadota; class Alphaproteobacteria; order Rhodobacterales; family Rhodobacteraceae; genus Albimonas. Next base: position 49,944 of record JAYZWL010000067.1, read on the forward strand.
CCGTCCATGCGGCTGCCCTGCAGCCAGATATCGAGGATGATGAGGTCGGGCCGCGCCGTCTCCACCGCGCGCAGCGCGCCGTCGGCGTCGGCGGCCTGCCGCGTGGCGTGGCCCTCGTCCTCCAGGATATCGGCCACCAGCTCGCGGATATCGGCTTCGTCGTCGACGACCAGAATGTCAGCCATTGGTCCCTGCTCCTGCCTCTTCGGCCCCGGCGAGGTCTGTCCGCCCCGTCCCGGTCTCCGCCCCGTTCGTATCCGCGCCGCCCCGCGGGTCCGCGCCGTCCCCGGCCTTGTCCGTCGCCGCCCCGACGGCGGGGACCGGTATCCGGATCACCGCCATCGCGCCGCGAGGCGCATCGCTGTTCTCGGCGCCGCGAGGCGCGTCGCCGTTCCCAGCGCCGCGCGCGTCCCACCCCTCCGGCGCATCGTCCAGCACCAGCGCGCCGCCATGTTCTTCCACGATCTTCTTGACGATGGCGAGGCCGAGGCCCGTGCCCTTCTCCCGCGTCGTCACATAGGGCTCCAGCAGGCGGGAACGACCCGTCTCCGGCAATCCGACCCCGTTGTCCATGATCCGGATCACATCGGCGTCGGGTTCGCGCAGCAGTTCCGCCCGCACCCGCCCCGCGGGCTCGGGGCGCTGCGCAAGCCGCGCCTCCACCGCCTCGCCGGCGTTCTTGAGCAGGTTGGTCAACGCCTGCGCCAGCATCGCCCGATCGCAGCTTATCGCGCGGTCGTCGTCCTCGTCGTCGATCACCGCCTCGAAATTCACCGGGCCGCCGGCCTCCGCCTGCAGCATCACCGCCTCGCGCAGGATCCCGGCCAGCGAGGCCGGCTCCAGCACCGGCGCCGGCATCCGGGCGAAGCGGGAGAACTCGTCGACCATCCGCCTTATGTCGCCCGCCTGGCGCACGATCATGTCGGAATACCCGTCGAACCGCTCCCGCTCCCGCCCCTCCAGCCGGCCCGAGAACTTGGCCTTCAGCCGTTCCGCGGACAGCTGGATCGGGGTCAGCGGGTTCTTGATCTCATGGGCGATGCGCCGGGCGATGTCGCCCCAGGCCGCCAGCCGCTGGGCGGCGACCAGTTCGGTCAGGTCGTCGAAGGTCAGCACGAAAGCCTCCGCATCGCCGTCCGGCGCGGTGCGCGCCACCCGCGCCAGGAAATCGCGGCCGGCGCCCTGCACGCTGGCATGGATCCGGTCGGTGGCGTGCCCCGCCCGCCGGTCGCGGGCCTGGTCCAGCAGCGGCTGGAACATGGGCGCGAGCTCCCCCAGCGGCCGCCCCGCCGCCTCCGCCGGGGTCACGCCCAGCATCCGCGCGCCCGCCTCGTTCAGCAGTTCCACCCGCCCCTCGGCGTCCAGCCGCGCCACGCCCGCCGTCACGCCCGACAGCACGGTCGCCATGAACCGGCGGCGACGCTCGGTCTCGTGGTTCACCGCGACCAGCGCGTCGCGCTGGCCCTTCACCTGCTCGGTCATGCGGTTGAAGATGCGGCTCAGCACCGCGATCTCGTCGTCGCCCCGCTCCTCGCGCACCCGCACGTCGAGGTCGCCCGCGCCCACCCGCTCCGCCGCGCCCGCCAGCCGGCCGATGGGCCGCGCCAGCCGCTCGGCGAAATACAGCCCCGCCCAGATCGCCGCCAGCGTCACCACCAGCGCGAACCCGACATAGAGGATGGCGAATTCCAGCAGGATGGTGGAGCGGTCCTTCTCCAGCCGCTCGTATAGCTGGACGGTGTCCTGGGTCTCGTCCAGCAGCCGCAGCACCTCGCCGTCCACGTCGCGGCTGACCAGCAGGTAGTAGTCGAAGAACGCCCGCAGATAGACCAGGGCCCGGATCTCGTTGGCGTCGCTGTCGGAGACGATCACCACCTCCCCCGCCCGCGCCCGGGCCAGCGCCTCCGGCCCCGGTGGGCTGAACGAGAACAGGTAGGAGAATTCGCCCCGCGCCCGAAGCTCCATCGAGCTGTCGAAGACGAACGCCTCCGGGAATTCCCGCAGCCGCGCCTGCGCCCGCAGCAGCTCGCCCAGCTGTCCGTCGTTGATCCCCTGATCGCCGGCGCGGTTGAGGTCGTTTGCCATGGCCAGGATCTCGGCCCGGATGCTGCGGCGGTGCTCCTGCTCGTAGCTCTGGGCGGTCACCAGGCTGTTTCGGACCACCGAGCCGATCTGGTCCGAGAACCAGCCCTCGATGCCGAAGCTCACCGTCAGCGTGGCGAAGACCGCGACCAGGATGGTCGGGGCCAGCGCCATCACCGCGAACACCCCGGTCAACCGCAGATGCAGCCGCGACCCGGCGGAGCGCGCGCGCCGCGCCGAGATCAGCGCCGTCACCCGCCAGATCACCAGCCCGGCGATGACGAGGATGTAGACCACGTCCAGCAGGAAAACGCCGCGCAGCGTCTCCTGCCGCACCGGCCCGTCGACCCCGCCCGACAGCGCCCAGCCGGTCAGCGCAGCCAGCACCGGGCCGACCAGCACCACGAACACCGTCAGCCGCAGCCGCGCCGCGCGCGACCAGCCGTCCCTGAACACCGCCGCAGGCAGGGCGGCGGCGCTGTCGATCAGCGAGCGGGCGGCGCGGAGACTGCGCGGGGCCAATGGGGCCTCTCGGACTGCAAGCGGGACGGTCCCCGGGATGCGCGGGTCGGGTCGTTGGGCAGCGCCGCCGGCCACCCCTGGCCGGCGCGAGGCGGACCGCCCGCGCGCTCATCCGCCGTCACTGTTGCATGTTTACATCAACGTCTTGCCGCGCGTCACCGGAATGTCAAGCTCCCGGATCTTCTTGCGCAGGGTATTCCGGTTGATGCCCAGCAGATCCGCGGCGCGAAGCTGGTTGCCTCGCGTCGCCGACAGGGTCAGCGCGATCAACGGCAGCTCCACCTCCCGCAGGATCCGGTCATACAATCCCGGCGGCGGCAGCGCGTCGCCGTGAAGCTGGAAATAGGCTCGCAGATGCGCCTCGACCGAGGCGCCGAGGCTCGCCCCCCGCTCCACGTCCGGCGCGGCGGAGGGTCGGGCCGCAAGCTCCTTCTCCACATCCGCCAGGCTGATGACGTCGTCGGCGCACAACGCCGCCAGCCGCTTCATCAGGTTCTCCAGCTCGCGCACGTTGCCGGGCCATGGCTGGGACTTCAGCGCCTCCAGCGCCTCCGTGCTCACCGACTTGCGCGGCAGACCCTCCGACTCCGCCTTGCGCAGGAACGCGCGGGCGAGGTCGGGCACGTCCTCCGCCCGGTCGCGCAGCGGCGGCAGGCGCACCGGCACCACGTTGAGGCGGTAGAACAGGTCCTCGCGGAACGCGCCCTCGTTGATCAGCCCGCGCAGGTCCTGGTGGGTGGCGGCGATGACCCGCACGTCGGCCTTGATCGGGGTGCGCCCGCCGATGCGGGTGAACTGGCCGTCCTGAAGCACGCGCAGCAGGCGCGTCTGGGCGTCCAGCGGCATGTCGCCGATCTCGTCCAGGAACAGCGTGCCCCCGGCCGCCGCCTCGAACTTGCCGGCCATGCGCTCCGTCGCGCCGGTGAAGGCGCCGCGCTCATGGCCGAACAGCTCCGCCTCGATCAGGTCGCGCGGGATCGCGGCCATGTTCACCGCCACGAACGGCCCCGACTTGCGCCAGCCGAAGCTGTGCAGGGCGCGGGCCACCAGCTCCTTGCCCGTGCCGGACTCGCCGTTGATCATCACCGTCAGGTCGGTGTTCATCAGCCGCGCCATGATCCGGTAGACCTCCTGCATGGCGGCGGAGCGGCCGATGATCGGCAGCCCCTCGTCGCGGCCATGGTCGGGGGCGGGCGCCTCGGGCTGGCGGGCGCCGTCCAGCGCGCGCTCCACATGCTCGATGACCTGGCGCAGGTCGAAGGGCTTGGGCAGATATTCGTAGGCCCCGACCTCGGCGGCGCGGATCGCGGTCAGCATGTTGTTCTGCGCCGACATCACGATCACCGGCAGGTCCGGGCGCTTCTTGCGGATCGCGGGCAGCAGGTCCAGCGCGTCGCCGTCCGGCATCATCACGTCGGTGACGATGGCGTCGCCCTCGCCATCCTCCACCCAGCGCCAAAGCGTCGAGGCCGAGCCCGTGGACCGCACCCGGCACCCCGCCCGGCTCAGCGCCTGGCTCAGCACCGTGCGGATGGCGCGGTCGTCGTCCGCGACCAGCACCGTCCCGTTCAAGCGACCCCCGCTCATGCCCTCTTCTCCTTCTTCGCGCGCGCCTTCGCCCCTCGCGCCCTGGTCTCGGCCGGGTCGGTCCACACCGGCAGCAGCAGCCGGAACGTGGTCCATCCCGGATCGCTCTCGCATTCGACCACGCCCCCGTGGTCGGCCACGATCTTGGAGACCAGCGACAGCCCCAGCCCCGACCCCGTGGATTTGGAGGTCACGAACGGCTCGAAAATGTCCCGCTTCAGCGCCTCCGGCACCCCGGAGCCGTTGTCCGAGATGGTGATCTGCAACGGCAGGCTCTCATGCCCGCCGCCGGGAGAGGCCATGCGGATGCCCGGCCGGTAGGAGGTGCGGATGGTGATCATCCCCCCCACCTGCGGCGTCGCTTCGGCCGCGTTCTTCAGCAGGTTCAGGAACACTTGCATCAACTGCCCGGAATCGCCCGGCGTCGGCGGCAGCGAGGGGTCGAACTCCTCGGCGAAGCGCACATGCTTGGCGAAGCCGGACGCCGCCGACAGCTTGGCGCGGTCCAGCACGTCGTGGATGTTCACCGGCAGACGCTGGGCGAGGCGGTTGTCCCCGAACAGCTCCACCTTGTCGAGCAGCTTGGCGATGCGGTCCGCCTCCTCCCGGATCAGGTCGGTCAGTTCGGTCTCCTCGTCGCCCAGCTGCATCGCCAGCAGCTGCGCCGCGCCCGAGATGCCGGCCAGCGGGTTCTTGATCTCATGCGCCAGCATCGCCGCCATCCCGGTGACCGACCGCGCCGCGGCCCGGTGGGTCAGAGAACGGTCCATCTTCTCGGCCACCGACTGCGGCTGGATGACAAGCAGCACCTCGCCGCCCGTCTCGGCGATGCGGGAGATATGGATGTCCGCCACCCGCGGCGGGCGGTCGGCGAAGCTGATCTCCATGTCGTGCTCGCCCACCGACAGCGTGCCGCCGCGCACCTGCCCCACCAGGTCGGCGATGCGCGAGCTCGGCCCGAACAGCGCCTCCAGCGACCGGCCGGTCAGCACCTTGGCGGACAGGTCGAAGAACACCTCCCCGGCGCTGTTCACGTCGACCACCCGGTCGTCGGCGTCGAGCAGCAGGGCGGCGAAGGGAACGGCGTTCCAGATGGCGGACCAGCGGGCCTCTTGGGTCATGCGGCGTCCTCGATGGCGCGTGGGTCGGTCGGGGCGGCGGCGGCGGCCAGCAGCCCCGGCAGTTCGGCCCGCAGCGCGCGAAGCACCCGGGCCGGGCTTTCCTCGCGCATCAGGCGGGCGATCAGCGGCGTCGCGCCGGGCGCGTGGTCCAGCCGCCAGCCGAGGTGCTTGCGCGCGCAGCGCCGGCCGACCTCGGTTCCGTAGAAGGACAGCATGTCCTCGTAATGCGCGCAGACCAGTTCTGTCTGGGTCTCCGGATCCGGCTCCGCCGGCGGCCTGCGCCCGGCCAGCCCGGCGGCGATGCGCGCCGGAAGCCATGGCTTGCCCCGCGCCGCCCGGCCCACCATCACCCCCGCAGCGCCGGAGGCGCGCAGGGCCGCGCGCGCGTCGTCGGCGTCGGCGATGTCGCCGTTCACGATCACCGGCACGCGCACCGCGCGCACCGTCTCGCCCACCGCCGCCCAGTCGGCGGCGCCTTCGTAGAACTGGCAGCGGTCCCGGCCATGGACGGTGATCATCGCCACCCCGGCCGCCTCCGCCCGCCGGGCGATATCGGGGGCGTTGCGGGTCGTCGCGTCCCATCCCAGCCGCATCTTCAGCGTCACAGGGACCGAGACGGCCTCCGCCGCCGCCTCGATCAGGCTCAGCGCCAGGTCGGGAACCCGCATCAGCGCCGAGCCCGACAGCCCGCCCGTGACCTTCTTGGCCGGGCAGCCCATGTTGATGTCGATCACCGGCGCGCCCATGCCCTCGGCCAGCCGCGCGGCCTCGGCCACCCAATGCGGCTCGCGCCCGGCGATCTGCACCGAGGTCAGGCCCAGCCCCCCCTCGATCTCCGCCTTGGCGCGCGCGCGGGCGTCCCCCGCCGCGATCTCGCGGGAGGCGATCATCTCCGACACCATCATGCCGACGCCGAAACGGGCGACCTGCCGCCGGAAGGGCAGATCGGTGATCCCTGCCATCGGCGCGAGCAAAACCGGATCGCGGAGCGTCAGATTGCCTATCGAGACACACATCTGCTCATTCCTTATGCACGAAGTTACGCATAGCCTTGGGTCTTGAGAGGCGCAAGGCCGCGCTGTAGCGTCCGGCCCGCGACAACCCGCGCGCCCCGCGCCAACCGGGCTCCGCGCCTCGCGCCCTGCGCGAACCGGGCCGGCCGGCCTCCCCTTTGACGGAGATTTTCCGCCCGATGCCTCCCGCGCCCCCTGAGTCCGTGGTCGAATCCGCGGCGGAGTCCGCCGCAGCGCCCGGCGCCCCGCCGACGGTGCATGCGCTGGTCGTCGCCGCCGGCCGCGGGACCCGCGCCGGCCCGGGCGGGCCGAAGCAGTATCGCCCGCTCGGCGGGGTTCCGGTGCTGCGCCGGACGCTCGCGGCGCTGGGGACGGCCGGGGTCGACCGGATCGCGGTGGTCATCCATGCCGACGACGCCGCCGCCTACGCCGCCGCCGTCGCCGGCCTCGCCCTGCCCCTCGCCCCGCCCGTCTCCGGCGGGGCCACGCGGCAGGAAAGCGTGCGCCTCGGGCTGGAGGCGCTGGCCGCCGCCCCCGACGACCTGGTGCTGATCCACGACGCCGCCCGGCCTTTCGTCTCGCCCCGTCTGGTGGCCGGCGTGCGGGGGGCGCTGGCGGCTCACCCCGCCGCCTGCCCCGGCCTGCCTCTGGTCGACACCCTGCGCCGCGACGAGGGCGGCTTAGCCGGCGAGCTCCTGCCGCGGGACGGGCTGACCCGCGCCCAGACCCCGCAGGGCTTCCGCTTCGCCGCCATCCTCGACGCCCATCGCCGCGCCGCCGAAGCCGGGTTCGAGGCCACCGACGACGCCGAACTGGCCCGCGCCGCCGGCCTCCCCGTCGCCCTGACCCCGGGCGACCCCGCCAATCTCAAGCTCACCACGCCGGAGGACTTCATGCGCGCCGAGGCCGCCCTCGCCCCCCCGCCGCCCGAATACCGCGCCGGGATCGGCTTCGACGTCCACGCCTTCGGGCCGGGCGACCGGGTCACGCTCTGCGGCGTGACGATCCCCTTCGACCGCGGCCTCTCCGCCCATTCCGACGGCGACGTCGGCATGCACGCGCTGACCGACGCGATCTTCGGCGCGCTCGCCGAGGGCGATATCGGCCGCTGGTTTCCCCCGTCCGACCCGCAATGGAAGGGCGCCGACTCCGCGATCTTCCTCCGCAAGGCCGCCGAGCGGGTGGCCGCGCGCGGCGGGCGCATCGTCAATGTCGACGTGACGCTGATCTGCGAAGCGCCCAAAATCGGCCCGCATTCCTCGCTAATGCAGCGACGTCTGGCGGAGATCCTCGGGATCGATACCGGCCGCGTTTCGGTCAAGGCCACCACGACCGAACGGCTCGGCTTCCCCGGCCGCGGCGAGGGCATCGCCGCCCAGGCCTGCGCCAGTCTCGCCCTGCCCGCCGATGCGCCGGCGGCCCCCGAGGCCGGCGCGACCTGAGATGAGCATGATCACAACCCGCTTCGCGACCCTCTTCGGCCTGGGCGAACGCGCGCCCTTCGCGCCCGGCACCTTCGGCTCCCTCGCCGCCCTGCCCGCGGGCTGGCTGCTGCACTGGGCGGGAGGCTTCCCGCTCTTCGCCTTCGGGCTGATCGCGGCGACGGCGCTGGGCTACAGCTCCGCCGACCGCTACCTCGCCGCCAACAACGAGGAAGACCCGGGCGAGGTCATCGCCGACGAGTTCGCCGGCCAGCTCCTCGCCCTCGCGCCCCTTTCGCTGGGCCTCTGGCTCGCCAACGCCGCGCCGCATGTCTTCCCGTGGCCGGGCTGGGTCGGGGCCTTTCTTCTGTTCCGCGCCTTCGACATACTGAAGCCCCCGCCGGTTTCGACGGCCGAGCGCCTGCCCGGCGCGCTCGGCGTCATGGCCGACGATCTGGTGGCGGGGCTGATCTCGGCGATACTGGTCACGGCTGCGGCCGCGATCGCGCATGGATGGCTCTGACCCGATGACACTCGACGCCCCCGCCGACGTCTACGCCGACGACCTGCTCCCGCCCGAGATCCTGACCCTCGCCTCGGAGGTGCTCGACGTCGCAAAGGCCGCGGGCGTGAAGATCGTGACCGCCGAAAGCTGCACCGGCGGGCTGATCATGGGCGCGCTGACCGCCATCGCCGGGTCCTCCGCGGTCGCCGAGCGCGGCTTCGTGGTCTATTCCAACCACGCCAAGCAGGAGCTTCTGGGCGTTCCCGGCGCGGTGCTGCGCGAGCATGGCGCGGTCTCCGAACCCGCCGCCGAGGCGATGGCCGCCGGCGCCCTGGAACGCTCCCGCGCGCAGGTCGCGGTCTCGGTCACAGGCGTCGCCGGCCCCGGCGCCTCCGGCCCCAAGCCAGAGGGCATGGTCTGCTTCGGCATCGTCTCAGGAACCGGTCCGGTGCGCACCGAGACCATCCAGTTCGGCGCGCTGGGACGCGGCAAGGTGCGCGAGGGCACGATACAGCACGCGCTGCGCCTGCTGAAAGCCGCCTGCGAAGGCTGATCCCCTCGCGAGGGCGCGCCGCTCAGGGGAACAGCAGGCTCGAATCCCCGTAGGAATAGAACCGATACCGCTCCGCCACCGCGTGGGCGTAGATGGCGCGCATCCGCTCCATGCCCACCAGCCCCGCCACCAGCATCATCAGGGTGGAGCGCGGCAGGTGGAAATTGGTCATCAGCCCGTCGGCGATGCGGAAGCGGTGGCCGGGGCGGATGAAGATGTCGGTGTCGCCCGACCAGGGCGCCAGGAACCGGTCCTCCCGCCCCGCCGTCTCCACCAGCCGCAGCGCCGTGGTCCCGACCGGGATCACCCGCCCGCCCGCGGCCCGGGTCTCGGCCACGGCCTCCGCCGCGGTCTCCGGAACCTCGCCCCATTCCGAATGCATCCTGTGGCCGTCGAGCGTCTCCGACTTCACCGGCAGGAAAGTCCCCGCGCCCACATGCAGCGTCAGCCGGGTGGAACGCACGCCCGCCGCCTCCAGCGCCGCCAGCAGCGGCGCGTCGAAATGCAGGCTCGCCGTGGGGGCCGCCACCGCGCCCGGCTTTTCGGCGAAAACGGTCTGATAGTCGTCCCGGTCAGCCGCGTCCGCCGCCCGGCGCTGCGCGATATAGGGGGGCAGCGGCATCACGCCGGCCTCCGCGATGGCCTCGTCCAGCGCAGGTCCGCCGCGGTCGAAGACCAGCCGCACCTCGCCGCCTTCCGCCTTCTCGGTCAGCTCGGCGGTCAGCGCGCCGTCCGCCCCGAAATGCAGCCGGTCGCCGACCCGCAGCCGCTTTCCCGGCCGCGCCAGCGCCCGCCAGGCCGCGTCCCCGTCCCGCGCGATCAGCGTGGCCTCGACCTTCGCCACGCCCGACCCGTCCGCGCTCTCGCGCCGCCGCTCGCCGAACAGCCGCGCCGGGATGACCTTGGTGTCGTTGAACACCAGCAGGTCGCCCTCCCGCAGGATCCCCGCGAGGTCCGAGACCCGCCGGTCCTCGATCCCCCCGGGACCCGACACCAGCATCCGCGCCGAGGACCGCGGCCGCGCCGGGCGCAGCGCGATCAGCTCTTCCGGCAGCTCGAAATCGAAATCGTCGACGCGCATCGCGCCCCTTCTCCGCCTCGGAAAACGAAACGGGCCGGGCGCGATCCGCTCGCGCCCGGCCCGGCAAAGCTCAGTCCCGGCTCACTTCTTGTCGGCGAGCAGGTAGACCTTGATCATCTTGTCGGGGTTGCGGGGCGGCTCGCCGCGGGTGATCGCGTCGACCTTGTCCATGCCCTCGATCACCTGTCCCCAGACGGTGTACTGCCCGTTCAGGAAGTGGCCCGGCGCGAACATGATGAAGAACTGCGAGTTCGCCGAGTTCGGGTTCTGCGAGCGCGCCGCGCCCACCGTGCCCCGCTCGAACGGCACGTTCGAGAACTCCGCCGGCACGTCGGGCAGCTTGGAGCCGCCGCGCCCGGTGCCGGTCGGGTCGCCGGTCTGGGCCATGAAGCCCTCGATCACGCGGTGAAACACCACGCCGTCGTAGAAGCCTTCCTTGGCCAGCGTCTTGATGCGCTCGACATGCTTGGGCGCCACCTGCGGCAGCAGCTCGATCAGGACGGGACCGTCCTTGAGCTCGATGACGAGGGTGTTCTGCGGGTCCTGCTCCACGGCCAGGGCCTCCATCTGCGGGGCGAAAAGGGTCAGCGCGAAAAGCGCGGCGATCAGTCGTTTCATCACCGGAGGCTCCTGCCTGCTCAGGGGACGCGGCGCGGATCGGCGCGCCGGAGGACAGCGGCGTATCGCGGATCGGGCCCGGGGTCAAACGGCGGTCCCCTGACGCGGGATTAAGCGTCCCGTAAGCATCCGGGCCTTACCAGTTCCGCCCGCGACCGGTCCGCGACGCGGCGACGGCAGAAGGCGGGCGAGGACGGGCCACCACGGCTTTCGACGATGGTCGGCGACGGAGGAGACGGCGGAATGACGCGAAAGCCGGGCCGGGCGGGCATGGGACGGGGTCGCGGTCTGCGCATGCCGGCCCTGCTCCTGTTCGCCGCGCTCTGCCTCGTCGCCGCGCTGGAAGGTCTGATGCTCTGGACGGTGGAACGGGCGCAGCATGGCCACGCCGACCGTCTCGCGCAAACGTGGTCGGAGCATATGCGACGGGCGATGCCGGAACTTCCGCGACGCCTCGCCGACCGCGCGCTGGCCGGGGCCGACGCCGACGCGCTGCGCGACGCAGGGGTGCTGGGGGAGACGTTCGCCCTCAAACTGTTCGATCCGTCGGGGCGGGAGGTCGCCGCGCTGCGAAGCTGGAACGGCGTCGCGGTGGCGCGCATCCGCCATCCTCCCGCCGCGGCGGCGACGGCGACCGCGAAGCCGGAAGCCGCGGGTCCCCGGCGGCGCGGCCGCGGACAGGGCGCGTCGTCCCCGGCGACTTCGACCGGCGCAGGCGACCCGTCGCTTCGGGAGGCCCATCCCGACGCCTGGCGGACGTTGCTCGCGGGCCGCCGGTTCGTCGAACTCGCCGAGTCTCCGCCGCATGGCGATCGCCCGCTTCGCTACGCGGAGGTGTTCCTGCCCCTTTCCCTGCCCGACGGCGCGATCGCGGGCTATGCGGAACTCTACGTGGACATCACCGGCTTTTCGCAGGAGATGACCGATGCGCTGCGCATCGCCGGGGGCGGTCTGGCCCTGCTCGCCGCGCTGGGCTTCGGCGCGCCGGCGCTGGGCTGGTGGTCGATGCGCGGCAAGACGCGCCGCGCCCAGGACGAGATGGCGCGCATCACCCAGCGCGACCAGCTCACCGGCCTGCCCAACCGTTCGGGATTCGCCTCCGATTCCGCGCGCCTCGCCCAGCTCGCGGCCGACGCCGGCGACGGACTCGCGGTGATCTGCCTCGACATCGACGGCTTCCGCGCCATCAACGACCTGCACGGGGCCGATGCCGGCGACGCGGTGCTGCGCCGGATCGCGAGCTGCCTGCGCGGCGTTCTCAGACGCGACGACGTGCTCGCCCGGCTCGGCTCCGACATGTTCGGCGTGGTGGTCCGCCTCGCTCCCACGACCGATCTGCAGCCGATCCTGGCGCGCCTGTCCGCGGGCGCGGCGGCCCCGATCGCCGCGCCCGGGGCGGGCCCGGGCCGCGTCATCTCGATCAGCATGACCATCGGAGCCTGCCGCATCGCCCCGGGGGAGGTCGGGGTCGACGGCGGCCTGCGCCGCGCCGAGATCGCCTTGCAGGAGGCGCGGACGGGCGGACATGGCCGGATATGCGTGTTCCAGCCGGAGATGGAGACGCGGATGCGCCGTCGCCGCCAGGTGGAACGCTCGATCCGCGAAGGCATCCAGCGCAACCGCTTCACGCTGCATTACCAGCCGCTGGTCCGCGCCGCGGACGGCCGAACCCGCGGGTTCGAGGCGCTGATGCGCCTTGTCGACGCCAACGGCAAGCCGATATCGCCGGCCGAATTCATTCCGGCGGCGGAGGATATCGGCGCCATCTCCCAGCTCGGCGCCTGGGCGCTGCACGAGGCCTGCGCCGCCGCCGCCCATTGGCCGGAGGCGCTCCTGGTCTCGGTCAACCTGTCGGTGGAGCAATTCCGCGCCGGCGACCTGGTCGAGGCGGTGCAGGCCGCGCTGGACGCGTCCGGCCTTCCGCCCGACCGGCTGGAACTGGAGATCACCGAGTCGCTTCTGATCTCCAACGTCGATCAGGTCGAGGCCCAGCTCGACGCGCTCAAGATCCTCGGCGTTTCGCTCGCCATGGACGACTTCGGAACCGGCTATTCCAGCCTATCCTATCTCTGGCGTTTCCGGTTCGACCGCCTGAAGCTCGACCGGAGTTTCGTGCAGGCCTTCGACCAGAAGCCGGACCGCGCGCGCACCACCATCGCCGCCATCGTGGCGCTGGGGCGGCGGCTCGACATGAAGGTCACCGCGGAAGGGGTGGAGACGGAGGCCCAGGCCCGCATGCTGACCGAACTGGGCTGCGACAACCTCCAAGGCTATCACTTCGGCGCGCCGATGCCCGAGACGCAGCTGCGCGAGGTCATGCGCTGGGAAGCCGACGCCGCGGTGGACCTCTCCGCGCCGCGCGCCCGACCCGACGCCTTCGGCCCCGGTCACCGCCCCGGCGACGTGCGGATCGGCGGGCCGAGCGCCCGGCCGGGTCAGGAGCGGCGGGCAGGCGGCGCGCGCTGAGCGCCGCCGCCTGCGTCGCCTCAGCGACCGAGCCGCGCCAGCAGCTTGGTCTCGATCTCGGCCGGCACGAAATTCGACACGTCGCCGCCCAGGCGCGCGATCTCCTTCACCAGCTTGGAGGCGATGGCCTGGTGATGCGCATCCGCCATAAGGAACAGGGTCTCGACCGTGTCGTTCATCGCCCGGTTCATGCCGACCATCTGGAACTCGTATTCGAAATCGGACACCGCCCGCAGCCCGCGCACGATCACCTGCGCGCCCACCTGTTCGGCGAAGTGGATGAGCAGGTTCTCGAACGGCTCGCAGACGATTTCGGTGCCGGTCTCCTCCGCGATCGGGCTCACCTGCGCCTCGATCATCTCGGTCCGCTCTTCCAGCGAGAACAGCGGGCCCTTGTCGCGGTTGATCGCAACCCCGATCACCAGCTTGTCGACCAGGGTCGCCGCGCGGCGGATGATGTCGAGATGGCCCAGCGTGACCGGATCGAACGTGCCCGGATACAGGCCCGTGCGCTTGAAGCTGCGCGTCATGTCCCCTCCCAGCCGGGTCGCGGCGCGCATCGCGGAGGCGGGGCCTCCCTGGCGCGCGGGCGCCCGTTCTTGCAGCCGCTCCCATGCGGCGATCGGGGCAAGCGACACCATCCGGGCCGCGCGGTCAAGTGCGGCCCGGACGCGGATCCCGCATCGGGAACGTCGGATCGGCGGGCTCAGTAACCCTTGATCATGTCGGTGAGCGCCGAGGCTTCGTGCTCCAGCGCGTCCATCCGGTATTTCACCACGTCGCCGATGGAGATCACGCCCGCCAGCCGGCCGTCGTCCAGCACCGGCATGTGCCGGAACCGTCCCGCGGTCATGCGCTGCATGATCTCGGCCACGTCGTCGTCCGGCCCGCAGGTCATCACCTTGGCGGTCATCACTTCCGCCACCGGGCGTTTGAGGCAGCCTGCGCCCTCTCGTCCCAGCCAGCGCACCACGTCCCGTTCCGAAATGATGCCGGCCACCGACTTGCCGTCGTTCGACACCACCAGCGCGCCGATTCGCTTGCTGGACAGCGTCGCGGCCGCGTCGGCCACCGACTCCGCTGCGGTGATCGTGGCCACTTCGGCCGAACCTTTCTGGCGGAGAATCCTAGCGACGGTCATGGCGTTCCTCCCGGGGTCCACGGTTCCTGTCACCCGGAGCGTGACGCGCAAGGGGCGTGTCAGTCAAGCGAGATACAAGCGGGAATTGAGCCGGCCTACTCCGCCGCCACCCGCCCTTTCGCCGCGAGGATCTCGCGCAGATAGCGCCCTGTGTGGGAGCGGGGCGCGCCGGCGACGTCCTCCGGCGTGCCGACCGCCACGATCTCGCCGCCGCCGTCGCCGCCTTCGGGGCCGATGTCGATCAGCCAGTCCGCGGTCTTGATGACGTCGAGATTGTGTTCGATGACCACCACCGTGTTGCCCTGCGCTACCAGTTCATGCAGCACTTCCAGCAACTTGCGGACGTCCTCGAAATGCAGGCCCGTGGTCGGCTCGTCGAGGATGTAGAGCGTGCGGCCGGTGGCGCGGCGGCTGAGCTCCTTGGCGAGCTTCACCCGCTGCGCCTCGCCGCCCGAGAGCGTCGTCGCCTGCTGGCCGACCCGGACGTATCCAAGGCCCACCTGCATCAGCGTGTCCATCTTCTCCCGGATCGCGGGCACGGCGGCGAAGAACTGCTGAGCGTCCTCGACCGTCATGTCAAGAACGTCCGCGATGCTCTTGCCCTTGAACAGAACTTCCAGAGTCTCGCGGTTGTAGCGTTTGCCCTTGCAGGTCTCGCATTCGACATAGACGTCGGGCAGGAAATGCATCTCGATCTTGATGACGCCGTCGCCCTGGCAGGCCTCGCAGCGGCCGCCCTTGACGTTGAAGCTGAACCGACCGGGCTTGTAGCCGCGGGTCTTCGCCTCCGGCAATCCGGCGAACCAGTCGCGGATATGGGTGAAGGCTCCGGTGTAAGTGGCTGGATTGGAACGCGGCGTGCGCCCGATCGGCGACTGGTCGATATCGACCACCTTGTCCAGATGCTCCAGCCCCTTCAACGACCGGCAGGGCGCGGGCACCTGCTTGGCGCCGTTCAGCCGCATGGAGGCGGTCTTGAACAGCGTCTCGATGGTCAGCGTGGACTTGCCGCCGCCCGACACGCCGGTCACGCAGACGAAGGCGCCCAGCGGGAACGCCGCGGTCACGTCGCGCAGGTTGTTGCCCGTCGCGCCCTCGACCACCAGCGACTTGCCGTTGCCCGGACGGCGCTCTCCCGGAATGGCGATCTCCCGCGCGCCGGAAAGATACATGCCGGTCAGCGACTTGGGATGAGAGGCTATGTCCCCGGGCGAACCTTCGGCGATGATCTCACCGCCATGCACGCCGGCGCCGGGGCCGATATCGACCACATAGTCGGCCTCCCGGATCGCCTCCTCGTCATGCTCGACCACGATCACCGTGTTGCCTTGGTCGCGCAGGTTCTTCAGCGTCTCCAGCAGCCGGCCGTTGTCGCGCTGGTGCAGGCCGATGGACGGTTCGTCCAGCACATAGAGCACGCCGGTCAGACCCGATCCGATCTGGCTCGCCAGCCGGATCCGCTGGCTTTCGCCGCCCGACAAGGTGCCCGACCCGCGGGAAAGGGTCAGGTAGTCCAGCCCGACATTGACAAGGAATCCAAGACGTTCCCGGATTTCCTTGAGAATGGCCGCCGCGATCTCGGCCTTCTGCGGCGACAGCGCGCCAGGGGCGGCCTCGATCCAGTCCAGCGCCTCCCGGATCGATTTTTGCGTCACGATTCCAATGTGATCCCCGGCGATCTTCACCGCCAGCGCCTCCGGCTTCAGCCGCGCGCCGCCGCAGGTCCCGCAGGGCCGGTTGTTCTGGTAGCGCTCGAACTCCTCGCGCACCCAGTTGGAGTCCGTCTCCCGCCAGCGCCGCTCCATGTTCGGCACCACGCCCTCGAAGGGGCGGGAGACGGAGTATACCCGCCCGCCCTCATCATAGCGGAAGGCGATCTCCTCCTTGCCGGAGCCGCGCAGGAACACCTCCTGCACCTTCACCGGCAGGTCGCGCCACGGCGTCCGAAAATCGAAATCGTAATGCTTCGCAATGGCTTCGATGGTCTGCTTGAAGTAGGGGCTCTTCGATTTCGCCCAGGGGGCAAGGGCCCCGTCCCAGATCGACAGGCTCTCGTCCGGCACGATCAGCCGGTCGTCGAAATACAGTTCCATCCCCAGCCCGTCGCATTTCGGACAGGCCCCGAACGGCGCGTTGAACGAGAACAGCCGCGGCTCGATCTCGGCGATGGTGAAGCCCGACACCGGGCAGGCGAACTTCTCGGAGAACACGAACCGCTCCGGCTCGCCCTCCGTCGGCGCGGTCTCCACCACCGCGATCCCGTCGGCGAGGCCGAGCGCGGTGGAGAAGCTGTCCGCCAGCCGCTGTTCGATCCCCTCGCGCACCACGATCCGGTCGATCACCACGTCGATATTGTGGCGGAACTTCTTGTCGAGCACCGGCGGCTCGTCCAGCTCGTGGAATTCGCCGTTCACCTTGACCCGCTGGAAGCCCTGCTTGCGCAACTCCGCGAATTCCTTGCGGTATTCGCCCTTGCGGTCGCGCACCATGGGGGCGAGCAGATAGGCGCGCGTCCCCTCAGGCATCGCCATCACCCGGTCCACCATGTCGGAGACCTGCTGCGCCTCGATCGGCAGGCCGGTGGCCGGCGAATAGGGCGTGCCGGCGCGGGCGAACAGCAGGCGGAGATAGTCGTAGATCTCCGTCACCGTCCCCACGGTCGAGCGCGGGTTCTTCGACGTCGTCTTCTGCTCGATCGAAATCGCCGGAGACAGGCCCGAGATATGGTCCACGTCCGGCTTCTGCATCATGTTGAGGAACTGGCGCGCATAGGCCGACAGGCTTTCGACGTAGCGCCGCTGCCCCTCCGCATAAATGGTGTCGAAGGCGAGCGAGGACTTGCCGGAGCCCGACAGCCCGGTGATCACCACCAGCTTGTCGCGCGGCAGGTCCACGTCGATGGACTTGAGATTGTGCTCGCGCGCGCCGCGGATCGAGATGGTCTTGAGGTCTGTCATGGCTCGCTTCCCGCCCCGGCCTGTCGCAATCCCTCCAGATAGGCCCTCGGGCCCGGGTTGCGAGACCGCGAAATGGTAAACGAAACGGGAACATTTCCGCAAGCCGGCGCGGCGCGAGGTCGCTGCTGACAGCACGTTGTCAGCAGCCCCCCGTCCGCGCCGGTCGCCGGCGCCGATCAGTCCGCCGGATCGCCCCCGGCGCGCGGCGGCCGCAGCGCCTCTTCCTCCGCGTGGGACCAGTCCAGGCCCCGCGTGCCCTGCCGCACGATCAGCGGATCAGGCCGCCCGACCACCGAGGCGTCCTTTCCGTCGTAATCCAGGTTGGCAAGCACATGCCGCATGCTGTTGATGCGGGCGCGTTTCTTGTCGTCGGACTTGATCAGCGTCCAGGGCGCGTCGGCGGTGTCGGTATGCCGGAACATCTCCTCTTTCGCCTCGGTGTACTCGTCCCATTTGTCGAGCGAGGCGAGGTCGATCGGCGACAGCTTCCACCGCTTCAGCGGGTCGGTCTCCCGCGCCTTGAAGCGTTTGCGCTGCTCCGTCCGGCTGACCGAAAACCACAGTTTGAACAGGCGGATGCCGGACCGCGTCCACATCCGCTCCAGCGCCGGGGCCTGGTGCATGAACTCGGCGTATTCGGCCGCGTCGCAGAAGCCCATCACCTTCTCCACCCCGGCGCGGTTGTACCAGGACCGGTCGAACAGCACCAACTCGCCCGCCGTGGGCAGATGCTGCACATAGCGCTGGAAATACCATTGCCCGCGCTCGGCCTCGGTGGGCTTCTCCAGCGCCACCACCCGGGCGCCGCGGGGGTTCAGATGCTCCATGAACCGCTTGATCGCGCCGCCCTTTCCCGCGGCGTCGCGACCTTCGAAGACGATGACGACGCGCTGCCCCGTCTCCCGCGCCCAGGCCTGCGCCTTCAGCAGCTCCACCTGCAGCGCCGCCTTGCGGGTCTCGTAGACGTCGCGGCGCATCTTGGAGGCGTAGGGGTAGTCCGCGGTCTCGAACGCCCGGCGCAGGGCGTCCGGGTCATGCCGGCGCTGCGACAGGCTCGGCCGCGGGGCGGCGCCGCGGGGAAACGCGGCCCCCGGGGGCGGGAAATCGTCGTCCTGCATCTCGCTCCTCGCTTCCGCCGCGACCGGGTTCGCGACGGTTCCATGACGCCCGCGCGCCCGCCCGAGGTCAAGCCCGCCCCCGCCGTGGCGTCGCCCATGGCCTTGCGCCGGCGCCGCGGCTAACGTCGGCCCCGACCCGGCGCGAGCCGGATGCGAGTCGCGCCCCCCCGGCGACGGGGCCGCGCGACCCTTCCGCCATGGGCGGGCCGAAGACACTTGTCCGCGGGAGGCGGACGAACACGGGATACGAGAGGGCGGACATGGCGGGCAGCGTCAACAAGGTCATCATCATCGGCAATCTCGGGCGCGACCCCGAGGTCCGGACCTTCCAGAACGGCGGCAAGGTCTGCAACCTGCGCGTCGCCACCACCGAGACCTGGCGCGACCGCAACAGCGGCGAGCGCAAGGAGCGGACCGAGTGGCACTCGGTCGCCATCTTCTCCGAGCCGCTGGCCGACATCGCCTCCAAATATCTGCGCAAGGGCTCCAAGGTCTATCTCGAAGGCCAGCTGGAGACCCGGAAGTGGCAGGACCAGTCCGGCCAGGACCGCTATTCGACCGAGGTCGTTCTGCGCCCGTTCCGCGGGGAGATGACCCTGCTCGACAGCGCCGGCGGCGGCGGCCAGGGCGGCGGGGGCGGCGGCTACGACGACCGCGGCGGCTCGGGCGGCGGCTATGGCGGCGGCGGCGGCGGCCGGTCCTCGGGTGGCGGCGATTTCGGCGGCGGCCGCTCGGATCTCGACGACGAAATCCCGTTCTGACCTGACGACAGGAGGCGGCGATGGCCGGCATGGTGATCCTCGGCGCGGGCCAGGCCGGCGCCTCGCTGGCGGCTGCGCTGCGCGCGAAGGGCTATGACGGCCCGGTGACGCTGGTGGGCGACGAGCCCACGGCGCCCTACCAGCGCCCGCCGCTCTCCAAGAAATACCTGCTGGGCGAGATGGCCCGGGACCGGCTGCTGCTGCGTCCCGAGGCCTTCTACGCCGAGCAGAACATCGACCTGCGCACCGGCCTGACCGCCGAGGCGATCGACCGCGACGCGAAAACCGTGCGCTTCGCGGGCGGCGAGACGCTGGCCTACGACAAGCTGGCGCTGACCACCGGCGCCCGCCCCCGCGCCCTGCCCGCCGCCATCGGGGGCGACCTGCCCGGCGTCTTCGCGGTGCGCAACCTCGCCGACGTGGATGCGATGCAACCGGAATTCGTCGCGGGCCGGCGCCTGCTGGTGGTCGGCGGCGGCTATATCGGGCTGGAGGCGGCGGCGGTGGCGGCCTCGCTGGGCCTCCAGGTCATCCTGATCGAGGCCGCGCCGCGCATTCTGGGCCGCGTCGCCTGCCCCGAGACCGCCGCCTGGTTCGTCGCCCTGCACCGCGCCCGCGGCGTGGATCTGCGCGAAGGCGTGGGCCTCGCCCGGCTCGAACCCGGCCCCGACGGCCGCGTCGCCCGCGCCGTGCTGGCCGATGGCCCGGCGCTGGACGTGGATTTCGTGCTGGTGGGCATCGGGGTCGCGGCCAACGCCGAACTGGCGGAGGCGGCGGGCCTCGCGCTCTCGCCCGCCGGCGGCATCGAGGTCGACGCCGCCTGCCGCACCGCCGATCCCGCGATCTTCGCCGCCGGCGACTGCGCCTCCCTGCCCTGGCGGGGCGCGCGGATCCGGCTGGAATCGGTGCAGAACGCCATTGAACAGGGCGAGGCCGCCGCCGCCGCCATGCTGGGCGAGCCGGCGGACTACGCCCCGATGCCCTGGTTCTGGTCCGACCAGTTCGACGTGAAGCTGCAGATCGCCGGGCTCGCCCGGGACTGGGACCGCATCGTCACCCGCCCCGGCGCGCGGGACGGCACGGTCTCGCACTGGTATTTCCGCGGAACGGAGCTGATCGCGGTGGACGCGATGAACGACCCGCGCGCCTACATGACCGGCAAGCGCTGGCTGGAGGCGGGCCGCAGCCCAGACGCCGACGCGCTGGCCGACCCGGCGGCGGATCTCAAGACCCTCTGAGCCCACCCTCCCCCGCGGTTCCCGCCGCGGGCCGCAGGGTTCATGCGCGCGGCCGCGGCTCACGGCCCTATCGCCAGCCGCGCCGGCGCGCATTATATGCGGGCGCGAGAGCAGGACCGACACCCGGCCCGCCGGCCGGCCCGAACGGACGCCCGAAGGAACGCCGCATGAGCATCCGCCCCTGGCGAGACATCGCCCGTCGCCCCTCCCGCAAGATCAAGGTCGGCAAGGTCGAGGTCGGCGGCGACGCGCCGATCTCCGTCCAGACCATGACCAACACGCTGACCCATGACGTGCGCGCCACCATCGCCCAGGTCCGCGCCTGCGCCGAGGCGGGGGCCGACATCGTGCGCGTCTCCTGCCCGGACGAGGAGTCGACCAGGGCGCTCAAGACCATCGTCGCCGCCTCCCCGGTCCCGATCGTCGCGGACATCCATTTCCACTACAAGCGCGCGCTGGAGGCCGCGGAGGCCGGCGCCGCCTGCCTGCGCATCAACCCGGGCAACATCGGCTCCGACGCCAAGGTGCGCGAGGTGGTGCAGGCCGCCAAGGACCACGGCTGCTCGATCCGCATCGGGGTCAACGCCGGCTCCCTCGAACGCGACCTGCTCGAGAAATACGGCGAGCCCTGCCCCGAGGCGATGGTGGACTCCGGCCTCCGCCATATCCGCCTGCTGGAGGACAACGACTTCCAGGAATACAAGATCAGCCTCAAGGCGTCCGACGTGTTCCTGACCTCCGCCGCCTACATGGCGATGGCCGACGCCACCGACGCGCCGCTGCATCTGGGCGTGACCGAGGCGGGGGGGCGCGTGTCCGGCTCCATCAAGTCGGCGATCGGGCTCGGCCAGCTTCTGTGGATGGGCATCGGCGACACGCTGCGCGTCAGCCTTTCGGCCGATCCGGTCGAGGAGGTGAAGGTCGGCTACGAGATCCTCAAGTCCCTGAACCTGCGCCACAAGGGCGTGACCATCATCTCCTGCCCCTCCTGCGCGCGCCAGGGCTTCGACGTCATCAAGACCGTGGCGACGCTGGAGGAGCGGCTGGCCCATGTCGCCACGCCGATGACGCTGTCGATCATCGGTTGCGTGGTGAACGGGCCGGGCGAGGCGCGGGAGACGGATATCGGCTTCACCGGCGGCGGCGCGGGCTCGGGCATGGTCTATCTGTCGGGCGTCGCGGATCACAAGATCGGCAACGGCGCGATGATCGACCATATCGTCGACCTCGTCGAACAGAAGGCCGAGGCGCTGGAGGCGGAGCGCGCCGCCGCCGAAGCCGCGGAGGCCGCCGCGACGGCGGCCGAGTGACTGTCGGGCGCGTGAGGCGCGGACGGAGCGGGAGAACCGGGCGATGTGGCTGAAAATCCTGCTGGGGCTGGTCGCGGTCGTCCTGCTCGCGACCCTCGGCGCGGCCATCGCCATCCGCCTCGCCCCGCTCGACGCCGAGAGCTATGCCGGAGACCCGCTGGCCCTCGCGCGCACCGGTTCCAACGCCGCCCTCGTCGCGCCGACCGAGGCGTTGCAGCCCGGCGCCGGCCCCGTGGATATCGAATCCCCGGTCTACGCCGCCGCCCCGGCCGAGCTGATGCTGGCCTTCGACGCCATGGCGCTGGCCCAGCCCCGCACCGAACGCGCGCTGGGCGACCCGGCCGACGGTCAGGTCACCTATGTCCAGCGCTCCGCCCTGCTGGGCTTTCCGGACTACGTCACCGTCCGCGCCCTGCCCGCGCCCGACGGGTCGACGCTGGCCATGGCCTCCCGCTCCCGCTACGGGTCCTACGACTGGGGCGTGAACCTGAAGCGTCTGTCAGCCTGGCTTGAGGCTCTGAAGCCGCTGGAGCAGTGAGGCGCCGACCCCCGGGTCGCAGCCGTCCTGCAGCTTTCGCCAGGCGGGGTTGTTCAGGGACATCCCGCAGCGGGCGGTGTATTCGCTCGACCCGACCCGGATGCAGGCGGTGCCGCCCATAGGCGTCCGCTCGCCCCCCTTGTTCACGCAGAAGCAGTCCGGATAGGCGAAGCCGGGCTTCGCGGGCGGTGGCGTGAACACCGGGTCGCCGGCGAGCTTCGGCGAGATCGGGCCGGCCCAGGCCGCCCCGGCCAGCCCCATCAGGGCGCAGCCGGCGAGCGCGACGAGGGGCCGGACGGCCCGGACGGGGCGGCGCGAACGGATCATCGCGCAAGCCTGCGCCCCGTCCGCGGCGAATCCAAGCGAAATCCAACGCAGCGTCACCCGCCCCCCGCGCCGCCTTGACCCCCCGCCCGCCTCACGCGATGACAGGCGCCATGATCGCCCGCGACGCCCTCGACCAGATCCTCGCCCGTTTCGAGTTCCTCGAAGCCTCCCTCGCCGAGGGACGCGGCGACGTGGCCGCCCTGTCGCGCGACTACGCCGAACTGCGTCCCGTCGCCGAGCAGGCCCGCGCCTGGCTGACCCTGCAGCGCGACCTGGCCGAGGCCCGCGCCCTGCGCGCCGACCCCGAAATGCGCGATCTCGCCGAAGAAGAGCTCTCGCGCCTCGAAGCCGCCCTGCCCGAGGCCGAGGCCGCCATGCGCCGCGCCCTCCTGCCCCGCGACGCGGCCGACGCCCGCCCCGCGATCCTCGAGATCCGGGCCGGGACCGGGGGCGAGGAGGCGGCGCTTTTCGCCGCCGACCTGCTGCGCATGTATGCCCGCCACGCCGAACGCGCCGGCTGGAAGCTGGAGGTGCTGGACGAAACCGCCACCGAGCTCGGAGGGATCAAGGAGGTCGTGGCAGCGGTCCGGGGCGAAGGCGTCTTCGCCCGGCTCAAGCGCGAAAGCGGCGTGCATCGGGTGCAGCGGGTGCCGGCGACCGAGTCCGGCGGCCGCATCCACACCTCCGCCGCCACCGTCGCCGTGCTGCCGGAGGCGGAGGCTGTGGACGTCGATATCGACCCCGCCGACATCCGCATCGACACCATGCGCGCCTCGGGCGCCGGCGGGCAGCACGTCAACACCACGGACTCGGCGGTGCGCATCACCCATATCCCCACCGGGATCGTCGTCACCTCCTCCGAGAAATCCCAGCACCAGAACCGCGCCCGGGCGATGGAGGTGCTGCGCGCCCGGCTCTTCGACCTCAAGCGCCAGGCCGCCGACGCCGCCCGCGCCGCCGACCGCAAGGGCCAGGTCGGCTCCGGCGACCGCTCGGAGCGCATCCGCACCTACAACTTCCCGCAAGGCCGCGTCACCGACCACCGCATCAACCTCACCCTCTACCGGCTGTCGGAGGTGATGGAGGGCGACCTGGACGAGATCCTCTCCGCCCTCGCCGAAGCCGACGAGGCCGCGCGGCTGGCGGAGCTGGACGCATGACCTCGCGCGTCGACCTGCTGGCGGAGGGGACCGCGACGCTGACCGCGGCGGGGGTGGAGGGCGCGGCCCGCGACGCCCGCCTGCTCTTGCGCTGGGCCGCGGGGCTGGAGGCGGCCGCCTTCTCCGCCCGGCTCACCGACCCGGCCCCGGCCGACGAGGCCGCCCGCTTCGCCACCGCGCTCGCCCTGCGCGCCGCCCGCCGCCCCGTCTCCCAGATCGTGGGGGGGCGGGAGTTCTGGGGCCGGCGCTTCGCCGTCTCCGCCGACGTGCTCGACCCGCGGCCCGAGACCGAAACCCTGATCGCCGCCGCGCTCGACGGAGGGCGACCGGAGGCGGTGCTCGATCTCGGCCTCGGTTCCGGCTGCATCCTGGTGACGCTGCTCGCCGAATGGCCCGCGGCGACCGGCATGGGGGTGGAGCGCAGCGCCGCCGCCCTCGCCCTCGCCCGCGCCAACGCCGCCGCGCACGGCGTCGCGGACCGCGCGCAACTGGTGGAGGGCGACTGGTTCGCGCCGGTCCGCGGCCGCTTCGACCTCGTGGTCTCCAACCCGCCCTATATCCCGGAGGCGGAGGTGGAGCGCCTCTCCCCCGAAGTGCGCGAATGGGAGCCGCTGGGCGCGCTGACCGCCGGACCGGACGGGCTGGAGGCCTATCGCGCGCTCGCCGACGGTCTCGACCGCGCGCTCGCTCCCGGCGGACGCGCGATTTTCGAGATCGGCGCCGGCCAGGAAACCGGCGTCGCCGCCATCTTCGCCCGCGCCGGCTTCGCCCTGCACGCCGCGCATACCGACCTTGACGGCCGGCCCCGCGCGCTCGAATTCCGCCGCGAAGCGCCCGCGACCCGCGGATAACCGCGATTTGGCGTCAAATACTCCCGTATCATCGCGAAACCGGGCTTGTGCTTCGCCTCGGCTTGCGTGTAGTCTCCATTTGTTCGCCGGACACGCCCCTTGCGCGGAGGGGATTTGCGCATGCGCCGGGCGTGGCGAACAGCCAATCGCATCGTAGACGCTGATCCGGGTCCGAAGGACTTCGGGTCGCCTCGGTGGCCTGGAGCCCGTGGGCATTTGCCTGCCGGCCGGGTCGGGATCGGGTCAGACCTGATCGGGCAGAGAACCGGACGTGATGAGACCTTCGCAGAAGTCGAACCGCAATCGCGGCAAGAACAACCGCCCCAAGAGCATGGGAAACGTGGTCAACCGCGTTTTCGAAAGCGCCGGACCGGAAGGCAAGGTCCGCGGGACGCCGCAGCAGATCATTGAGAAATACGAACAGCTCGCCCGGGATTCGCAGACCGCCGGCGACCGGGTGACCGCGGAGAACTTCCTGCAGCACGCGGAACACTATCTGCGCCTGCTCTCCGCCGCGCAGGCCGAACAGCAGGCCAACAGCCAGCCGCAGCAGCCGCGCGACCGGAACGATGCGCAGCAGAAGAACGACGGCGACGACGATCAGCCCTATATCGGCGGCCAGGGCGGGCGCAACAGCGGCCAGAGCGGGTCGGCGAACGGCGCCGCCAACGGGACCGCGAACGGCCATGGCGGCGGCGCGGGGTCCGGCTCGGCGCTGGAAACCATCGACTCGTCCGACGATTCCGACCCGCTCGTCGCCACGCCCGAAGCCGAGAGCCGTGGCGATGCGAAGCCCGACGCCGCCGGCGACGCCTCGGCCGAGGGCGCGCCGGCCCCGCGCGCCCGCGCCCCGCGCCGCCGCCGGCCGCGCCGCGACAAGACGGCCGAAGGCGGCGACGCCCCGGCCGCGTCCGGCGACGCCCCTGCCCCGAGCGGCGGCGCCGACGCCGAAACCGTCTGACCGGAACGCCCGCGGGCGTCCCAATCCAAGAATTGGAAAGGCCCCGGCGCTTCCGCCGGGGCCTTTCCATTCGGGGGAGCGCTCGGGCCCGCCACCGGGTTCTCTCGCTGACCGCGGCAAACGGCGCGCCCCGGGCTCGACCCGGGGCCTCGCGACGCGGATCGCTTCCGGAACAGGGCCTTCGGAGCGGACCGCGCCGCTACCCCTCGACCACCTGCCCCGCGTCGAGCCTCAGCACCCGGTCCATCCGCGCCGCGAGGTCGAGATTGTGGGTCGCGATCAGCGCCCCCAACCCCTCGTCCCGGGCCAGCGCCGCCAGCATCTCGTAGACCATCGACGACGCGGCCGGGTCCAGGTTGCCCGTCGGCTCATCAGCCAGAAGCAGCCGCGGCCGGTTGGCCAGCGCCCGGCAGATCGCGACCCGCTGCTGCTCGCCCCCCGACAGCTCCGCCGGGCGATGATGACCCCGCGCCGCCAGACCCACCCGGTCCAGCAGATCCGCCGCCCGCGCCTCCGCCGCCCGCGCGGACAGGCCCGCGGCCCGCATCGGCAGCGCCACGTTCTCCACCGCCGAGAATTCCTTGAGCAGGTGATGAAACTGGTAGACGAAGCCCACGTCCCGCCGCCGGATCGCCGTGCGTCGGGCGTCCGACAACGCCTCCGCCGCCTCGCCCGCGATGCGCACCGATCCCGCGTCCGGCCGGTCCAGCAGCCCCGCGAGATGCAGCAGCGTCGACTTGCCCGAGCCCGAGGGCGCCACCAGCGCCACCACCTCGCCCGGCCGCACCGCCAGCGAGGCGCCGGTCAGCACCCGCACCTCTCCGGGCTCGCCGGCCCCGTAGACCCGCTCGACCCCCACCAGCTCCAGCGCCGCGACCTCACTCATAACGCAGCGCCTCCACCGGATCGAGCCGCGCCGCCCGGCGCGCCGGGAACAGCGTGATCCCGTAGCTCAGCGCCAGCGCCAGCCCGGCCGAGGCGGCCACGTCCTGCCAGCGCAGCTCCGCCGGGAACTTGGTCAGCATCCGGATCTCCGGGTTCCAGATCCCGCCTCCGGCGAGGAAGTTCACCACGTCGAAGATCGGGTCGATATAAATGACGAAGAGGATGCCCAGCCCCACCCCGATGGCGGTGCCCAGCGTCCCGATCCCCGCCCCGCACAGGAAGAAGATGCGCAGGATCGCCCCCTGGGTCAGCCCCATGGTGCGCAGGATCCCGATATCGCGCCCCTTGTTCTTCACCAGCATCACCAGGCCGGAGATGATGTTGAGCGCGGCGATCACCACCACCAGACTGAGGATCATGAACATCACCGCCCGCTCCACATCCAGCGCAGACAGGAACGCGCCGTTGGCGTCCTTCCAGGTCCACAGCACCCGGTTCGGCCCCGCCGCCGCGATCAGCGCCCGGTCCGCATCCGTCGGGCGGGCGCGGGAGCCGAGCAGGTCGGGATGCGCCATCAGCGCCTCCACCTGATCGGCGGCGTCGCCCTTGTTGAAGAAGTCCTGCGCCGCCTCGAAGGTCATGTAGACGCGGGAGCGGTCGACGTCCGCCCGCCCGACCTTGAACACGTAGACCAGATCGAAGGTCTTGACCTTGGGCGCCATGCCGAAGGGGGTGGCCTGTCCGCCGGGCAGGATCATGGTGATCTTGTCGCCGACATAGGCGTTCAGCTCGCGCGCGATCCCCTCGCCCAGCGCGATGCCGCGGGGAAGGTCGGCGAGCGAGCCCTCCGACTCCTCGGGATGCGCCACATAGGGCAGATCCTCCAGGTTCTCGACCCGCATCCCCCGCACCACCGCGCCGGAATTGGCCGACCCGCGGGAGACGAGCACCTGCGCCTCGATCATCGGGGCGGCGCGGATCACCCCCGGCACGGCGGCGATGCGCTTGGCGAGCGCGTCGTAGTCGGCGATCTCCGCCACCCGGCGCCCGTCGGCCTGAACCACGGGGATCGGGTAGATGCGGGCATGGCCCTCCGCGCCCAGGATGCGGTCGGTGAACTCGGCCCGGAAGCCGACCATCACCGCCATCACCACGATCAGCGTGCCGACGGCGAGCGCGATGCCCACCAGCGCGTACCACACGATGACCGAGATCCCGCCCTCGCGCCGCTTGGCGCGCATGTAGCGCCAGGCGATCAGCCATTCATGAGGCGCGAAGGGGACCGAGCCGCCCCGTCCTCTCCCGTACCGGTCCCGCTCCGTGCCGTTCGCGGCGCCGCTCATGGCTCGTCCTTCCCTGTGGGAGATGCGTGGCCCCCGCCCTGACCGCGCAAGGCGGCGAAATCCGGGCGCCCGCCGGGCGAAGCCCGGGCCGCCGGGCGCGCGGGAGCTCGACGCCCTCCGCGCCCCGCCCCCGGTCCGGGGGCGCGCCGGTCAGAGCCCGGCGAAGATCCCGGCGAGCTTCTGGCACGCGGCCTCCGCCGACAGCTCCTCGCTCTCGCCGGTGGCGCGGCAGGTCAGCTCGACCACGCCGTTCTTCAGGCCCCGCGGCCCGACGGTGATGCGCCAGGGCAGGCCGATCAGCTCCATGGTGGCGAATTTCTGCCCCGCCCGCTCGTCCCGGTCGTCCAGCAGCGGATCGACGCCCGCCGCGGTTAGGGCGGCGTAGATGGTTTCGCAGGCCGCGTCGGTCGCGTCGTCGCCGACCTTCAGGTTCACGATGCCCACGCCGAACGGCGCCACGCCTTCCGGCCACTTGATGCCGTTCTCGTCGTGATGCGCCTCGATCAGCGCGCCGACGAGGCGCGAGACCCCGATGCCGTGGCTGCCCATATGCACCGGCGCGCGCGCCCCGGTCTCGTCGGCGACCATCGCGCCCATCGGCTCGGAATATTTGGTCCCGAAATAGAAGATCTGCCCGACCTCGATGCCCCGCCCGACCTTGCGCCGATCCTCGGGGATCGCATCGAACAGCGCCGGGTCATGCGTTTCGTCGGTGCGCGCGTAGGGCGTGGTCCACTCGGCCTTGATCGCCTCGAGCTGGGCGCGGTCGTCATAGTTCACCGCCCGGTCGCCCAGCGTCAGGTCGGTGACGGCGCTGTCGTAGAACACCTCGGACTCGCCAGTGTCGGCCAGCACGAGGAATTCATGGGTGTCGTCGCCGCCGATCGGGCCGCTGTCGGCCCGCATCGGGATCGCCTTCAGCCCCATCCGCTCATAGGTCCGCAGGTAGCTGACCATGTGGCGGTTGTAGGCGTGCAGCGCATCCTCCTTGGTCAGGTCGAAGTTGTAGCCGTCCTTCATCAGGAACTCGCGCCCGCGCATCACGCCGAACCGGGGCCGCACCTCGTCCCGGAACTTCCACTGGATGTGGTAGAGCGTCATCGGCAGCTGCTTGTAGGACGACACGCCCGAGCGGAAGATGTCGGTGATCATCTCCTCGTTGGTCGGGCCGTAGAGCATGTCGCGGTCGTGCCGGTCGCGGATGCGCAGCAGCTCCTTGCCATAGGCGTCGTAGCGCCCGCTCTCCCGCCACAGCTCCGCGGGCTGGAGCGTGGGCATCAGCACCGGGATGTGCCCGGCGCGCTGCTGCTCCTCATGGACGATGCGCTGCAGCTTCTCCAGCACCTTGAAGCCCAGCGGCAGCCAGGAATAGATCCCCGCCGCCTGCTGCCGGATCATGCCCGCGCGCAGCATCAGCCGATGCGAGGCGATCTGGGCGTCCGAGGGGGTCTCCTTGAGGACAGGCAGGAAATAGCGGCTCAGGCGCATGGACGGGTCTCGCTTCAGGGGGGCGGCGCCGGCGCGGCGCGCGCCCGGAACGGGCCGTTGGATGGTTAGGTCATGGCGGCGCGGGGCGCAACGCCCCGACCGCGCGACCGACCTGCGACGCGGGGCCCGGCCCGCCTGATCAGGGCCAGGCGATCGGGCTTGGCGATCGGACCGGTCGCCGCGCATCGAATCGAATGGCCGCGGCCGCGCCGCCGAAGCGCCGGGCGACGCTGCGATTTTCGCCGCAACCGCGAAAGGGGCGCCCCGGGACGAACCGTTTCCTTCGCAAACGCAGCGGACGTTATGCGAACATTCTTTCATCTGCCGGCGGGAATCGCAATTTTCTTGCGCTCCGGAAACAGATCGTTAAAGTGTCCTTCGAAAGACAACAGGCGCAAGTCTGGGGAGGAGAAATGGGGCCGCGCGGCGACGCGCGATGCACCCGAAACAAAGTCTCGGGTCCGCCTTGGCGGACCCGTTTCATTTTGCGCGCCCGTCATCCGCCGCCCCGCCCCGCCGGGCGCGACGGCTATTCAATTACGTGCGCGTCAATGCCGATTGGATAGTTGACGACCAAGCCAACTGTTCAAGCCGGGCTCACATGAATTAAGCGATCTTCGACCGGTCACGCCGTGGTCAGCACCGGCGCCAGCCCCAACGCCTCCGCCACCGAGGCGAGCCGCTTGAGCACCACCTCCCCCGCCAGCGCCGTCGCCTCCGGCCCGAGCTTGAGGGTCAGCGCCTCCTGCCCCACCTCCAGCGCGCAGCCGGGCAGCACCCCGGGGGCGGAGCCGCAGACCATCGCCCCCAGCCGGATCGCCCGGCCCAGAAGCTTGGCGTCCGCCACCTCCTGCTCGCCCAGCAGCGACAGCGCCGGCGAGGGCGAGCGCCCGGCCCCGGATTTGTAGCGATAGCGCAGCGCCGCCCCGATCCAGGCGCGTTCCGCGTGGCCGACGCCCGACAGGTTGGCGCGGAACACGGCCTCGAACACGCCCTGGTCGCGATAGTCGGGATGGGCGTTCCAGCTCACGTCGTTCAAAAGGCACGCCGCCTCGATCAGCCGGCGCCGGCTCAACGTCGCCTGCGGAAACAGCGGCCAGACCCAGGCCGCCAGCTCCGCCCCGAAGCCGGGGAAGCGGGCGAGCCGGCGCTCGGTCTCCCGCGCGGCCGACAACAACGGATCCTGCTGGCGCAGCGCCTCGGGGAAATAGTCGTAGAGCACGCCCTCGCGCAGCCCGAAGGCCGACACCGCGACCCGGGACGGCTGCGCCGCCCGGATCAGCCCGGCCAGCACCCGCGCGCCCGTCGGCGTCACCGCCAGCCGGTCCTTGGAACTGGGCGCCTCGCGCGCGAGGTCCTCCGGGCTCGTCCCGGCCACCTCGTCGGCCAACGCCAGCATGGTCTCGGCCGGAAGCTCGAATTCGTGCAGCACCTGCATCGGGTAGTTGGTGCGCACCATGTGCAGCTTGGCCAGCGCCCGCCACGAGCCGCCCACCAGGTAGAGCCGCCCGCCGGGCGACCCGATCACGCCCTTGGCCAGCCCCAGCGACGCCGCGATCAACTGGTCCTGCGCCTCCGCGCCGCCCTCCACGCCCATCAGGCGCAGGGGGCCGAGCGGCAGGGTCATGCCCCGCCCGACCTCGCCCAGCCCCACCCGGCACAGCTCCAGCGAGGCGCCGCCCAGATCGGCGACCAGCCCGTCCGCATCGGGCCAGCCCATCAGCACGCCCTGCGCCGCCAGCCGCGCCTCGTCCTCGCCCGAGGCGATGCGCAGCACGATGCCGGTGGCGGCCTCCACCTCGGCCACGAAATCCGCGCCGTCCTCCGCCTCGCGCACCGCGGCGGTGGCGACGCCGTCCAGCGCCTCCACCTGCATCCGCTCCGCCAGCGCCGCGAAGCGGCGGAGCGCGGCCAGCGCCCGCACCCGTCCGCCGGCGGACAGGCGCCCCGTCTCCCCCAGTTCGGACCCGAGGCCGCAGAGCACCTTCTCATTGAAGAAATAAGCCGGGGAGCGGGACATCGCCTCGAACACCACCAGCCGAACGGAGTTCGATCCCACATCGACCACCGCCACCCGGGTCGGGGCGCGGTCCGGCTCCCGATCCCGCAGACGGGCGACGGAGGCGAAGGACGAGGCGGCGGCGCGGCGCGCGCCGGTCCTGCCCTTGCGTGACGGCTCGTTCATTGCAGAACGCTTCCTTTCGGTCCGGCTCCGGCCCCAATCCGCTCGCACGCGCGGGCGGAGGGGTCAAGGGCGATGCGCCCGCCCGGGCGGCGCGCCGGGATGGGATCGGCGGTTGGGAGAGGGGGCGTCGCCGCCGGCCGGGTCCGTGGAAGGAACCCGGTCGGCGCGACATGCGCGGGCATGACGAGGACGATCCGCGCCGGGCGCCTGCGCGTTACTCGGCCGCAGGCGCGGCGGCGGGCAGGTCGTCGGGCTCGGGCGCCGGCGGCGCCGCGGCGACGGCGGCCTCGATCTCGGCCTCCACCGCTTCGGGAATCAGGCGCGGGGCGTCGTCGGCCCCTGCCCGGCCCCGCCCCGACAACGACGGGTTCTGCATGAAGAAGTGATGGGCGGAGAACGGCGTCTCCCCCTCCGGCGCCTCGGCCCGCAGCCAGGTTCCGTCCGGCTGCAGCACCGCGCTCTGCGCCTCGTCGCGGAAATTCGCCGCCATCACCTGTTCGAGGATCTGGGCATGCACCGTCGGGTTCAGGATCGGCACCAGCGTCTCCACCCGGCGGTTGAGGTTGCGCCCCATCCAGTCGGCGGAGGAGATCCACACCTGGCTCTTGCGCGACGGCAGCCCGTAGCCCGCCCCGAAGCAGACGATGCGCGAATGCTCAAGGAACCGGCCGACGATGGATTTGATCCGGATGTTCTCCGACAGGCCCGGCACGCCCGGCCGCAGCCCGCAGATGCCGCGCACCACCAGATCGATCTTCACCCCGGCCCGGCTGGCGGCGTAAAGCGCGTCGCTCACCTCGGGGTCGATGACCGAGTTCATCTTGCCCCAGACCTGCGCGGGTCGCCCGGCGCGGGCGTGCTCCGCCTCCGCCTCCAGCCCCTCCAGGATCGTCTTCTTGAGCGTGCGCGGCGACAGGCGCAGCCGCTCCAGCCCCTCGGGCTCGGCATAGCCGGTGACGTAGTTGAACAGCCGCGCCGCATCCCGCCCCAGCCCCGCGTCGCAGGTGAACAGCGACAGGTCGGTGTAGATGTTGGCGGTGATCGGGTGGTAGTTGCCCGTCCCCCAATGGGTGTAGGTCACCAGCCGGTCGCCCTCGCGCCGCACCACCATCGACACCTTGGCATGGGTCTTCCAATCGATGAAGCCGTAAACCACCTGCGCGCCCGCGCGCTCCAGCTGCCGGGACTGGCGGATATTGGCGGCCTCGTCGAAGCGGGCCTTCAGCTCCACCAGCGCCGTGACCGACTTGCCGTCCTCCGCCGCCTCGCACAGCGCCGCCACGATCGGGCTTTCCTTCGAGGTCCGGTAGAGCGTCTGCTTGATCGCCACCACGTCGGGATCCCGCGCCGCCTGCTGGAGGAAGCGGACCACGATGTCGAAGCTCTCATAGGGATGATGCAGAAGCATGTCCTTCTGGGCGACGGCCGCGAAGATGTCGCCGTTGAAGTCCTTCACCCGCTCCGGCATCCGCTGGGTGTAGGGGGGGAACAGCAGTTCCGGCCGCTCCTTGGTCACCAGTTCGCTGAGGTCCTTGATCCCGATGACCCCGGCGACCTCGACCACCTCCTCGCGCGCCACGCCCAGCTTGTCGGCGATCTCGGCCTTCAGGTCGGCCGGCGCGCCCGCGGCGATCTTGAGCCGGATCACCCCGCCGCGGCGACGGCGCTTCAGCGCGGTCTCGAACTCCCGCACCAGATCCTCGGCCTCTTCCTCGACTTCGAGATCGCTGTCCCGCAGCACCTTGAACAGGGCGTGGCCGGTCATGCCATAGCCCGGGAACAGCCGGTCGATGAACAGCTTGAGCAGCTCCTCCAGCGGCAGGTAGCGGGTCAGCCCCTCGCGCCCGCCCTCCAGCCGGATGAAGCGGCGCACCTGGGCCGGGATCGGCAGCAGCGCGTCCAGCGGCGCCTGGTCCGACAGCCGCTCCAGCTTCAGCGCCAGCGCGAAGCCCTCGTTGGGGATGAAGGGGAACGGGTGGGCCGGGTCGATGGCCAGCGGCGTCACCACCGGGAACACCTGTTCGAGGAAATAGCTCTCCAGCCGCTCGGCGTCGGCCTTGGTCAGCGCCTTGCGGTCGAGCACCTGGATATGCTCGTCCTTCAGCGCGCGGCGCAGCTCCTCCCACACCACCTGCTGACGCTCCATCAGCGCGCGGGCGTCGGCGTCGATGCGCGCGAGCTGCTGGGCGGGCGTCAGCCCGTCGGCGGAGCCCACCTCCACCCCGCCGCGCACCAGGCCGCGCAGGCCGGCGACGCGCACGGTGTAGAACTCGTCCAGATTGCCGCCGGAGATCGACAGGAACCGGATCCGCTCCAGCAACGGATGCGCCCTGTTCTCGGCCTCCGCCAGCACGCGCCAGTTGAAGCCCAGCCAGCTGAGCTCACGGTTGATGAACCGCTCGGGTCCCTCGAGGTCGAAGGTGAGCTGGTGGTCGGGGGCGGGCGCGCAGGGCGCGTTCAGGAAATCGGCTCGCATGGCGGGAACCTGCACGGTTTCGATGACGGTTTCATGCGCGGGGCGGCGGGTCGAAGGAAATTTCGTCGGCCGCGTCGGCGTCCGGATCGGGGTCGGCGTCCGGTTCCGCCAGATGCTCCCAACCCGGCCGCCCGGCCAGCGCCAGCCGCGCCAGCTGCCGGCGCGGCCGCCCCCCGGCCGCGAGCGCGGCGCGATCTATCAGCGCCACCGCCTCGGCGAGGGAGCGGTGGTCCCGCGGCGCCCGCCGGGCCAGCCATTGCAGGAGGCTCTTCTCCGGGGTCACGCCGCGGTCGTCGAACAGCTTCTTGGCCAGCCGCTCCATCAGCGCGTCGTCCGGCCCCTCGATCCGGGCGACGGGCATGGCGGCGAGCCGGCTGCGCAGGTCGGGCAGCGTCACGGGCCAGCGGGCCGGCGCCTCCCGCCCGGTCAGCAGCAGCGCGCCGCCCGCGGCCTCCAGCCGGTTGTGCAGGTGGAACAGCGCGCGCTCCGCCTCCGGCCCCGGCAGGCGATCCGCATCCTCCACCGCCACGCCCGGCAGCCGCTCCAGCGCGCCGAGGTCGAGCCCGGCCAGCGCCGCGGCCGGCACGGCGCGCGCGCCCGTGTCGCCCGCCCAGACCGCGGCGAGGTGGGTCTTGCCCGCCCCCTCCGGCCCGACCAGCGCCATCCGTCGCCCCGGCCAGCCGCGCCAGCCGTCGATCTGGGCGACGGCGAGCGCGTTGGACTCGGAGACGTAGAACGCCTCCCGGTCCAGCGCCGCGCGCACCGGCAGGTCCAGCGGAATCTGGCGGGTCAGGGTCACGGTCGGCCGTCCTCCCCCCGCCCCGCCGCATCGAAGGGGACCGGGCGGGCGGCGAGGAAATCCGCGCGCTCCTCGGTTCGGGCTTCGGCCGCCCGCGCCTCCTCCTGACCCTCCAGCCCCTGATAGAGCCGTCCGGACATGTACTGGTCGATGGCGAAGCGCCCCACCACGCCGA
The DNA here is from genome assembly GCA_036154955.1 of Pseudomonadota bacterium. GTDB lineage: Bacteria > Pseudomonadota > Alphaproteobacteria > Rhodobacterales > Rhodobacteraceae > Albimonas. Next base: position 84,626 of record JAYZWL010000067.1, read on the forward strand.
TCGCCGCCGCGGTCGGCACCGCGATCAGCATGCCGGTGAAGCCGAGCACCGAGCCGAAGGCCGACAGCGCGAACATCAGCGCCACAGGGTGCAGCCCGACCGAACCGCCGACCAGCTTGGGCGTCAGGAAGTTGCCCTCCACCGCCTGCCCGCCGAGGAAAATGCCCACCACCGCGAGGATCATCAGCGGATCGTCCCAGAACTGGAACAGCGCCACGCCGACCGACACCAGCCCGCCGACGATGGAGCCGATGAAGGGGATGAAACTGATCAGCCCCGCGAACAGCCCGATGACCAGCCCGAACTGCAGCCCCACCAGCATCAGCGCCACCGCGTAGAACGTGCCGAGAATGGCGCAGACCGTGATCTGCCCGCGCACGAAGCCCGCCAGAACCGCGTCGATGTCGGAGGCGAGCCGGCGCACGGTGCGCACATGATCGCGCGGGATCCAGCCGTCGATCTTGGCGGTCAGCCGGTCCCAGTCCATCAGCAAGTAGAAGGCGACGACAGGCGTGATGACCAGCAGGGTCACGAAGTCGATGACCGCGAGCCCCCCGGTCCAGGCGCTTTTCACCGCCTGCATGGACCACTCGTCGGCCCGGCCGCGCAGCGTCTCCAGCCCCTGCGCCAGCGGGGAGCCGGAGGCGAGCAGGTCGGGATAGCGGCTTTCGACGAAATGGCGCACCGCCTCGGCATAGACCGGGGCCTGCTCGACGAAGGCCTGGGCCTGATTGACGAAGGCCGGGATCAGCAGCAGCAGCACCAGCACGAACAGGCCGCCCATCGCCACGGTGATCACGCCCGTCGCGGCGGCCCGGCTCAGGCCGCGGGCCTCCAGCCGGTCGGCGGCGGGGTCGAGGAAATAGGCCAGCGCCGCGCCGGCGAGGAAGGGCAGCATCACCCCCGACATCGCCCACATGAACAGGACCAGCAGCGCCAGCCCGGCCGTCCACCACCTGACCTGTTCGCCGACGCTCAGCGCCATGCCCGTCTCCTTGTCCGCGTTCGTCCAGGCTCGTCCGGAAGCATCCGGCATCGGGCCGGCCGCGTTCAACCCCGCCGGTCGCCGCGGCGGGCGAAAGGCCTCCGCCCGCCCCGGCGCCGCCCTTCTGTCAGGCCCGCCGGCCGAGCGCCAGCCAGACCGCGCCGCCGATCAGCGCGGCCCCCGCGCCGCGCGCCATCCAGGCGCGCGCCGCCGGCCCCGAAAGCCGCCCGCCCGCCGAACTCAGCCCCGCGCCCAACCCCGCGCCCAAACCGGCCCAGCCCAAATCCAGCGCGAAGGCCACCGCCACGAACGCCGCCCCCAGCGCCGCGAGTTGCGGCCCCATCGGAGCCGAGGCGTCGGCGAATTGCGGCAGGAAGGCCGCGTGAAACGCCAGGCTCTTGGGATTGGCGAGCCCGACGACGAAGCCGCGGCCCGCCTCCCGCGCCCGGCCCCGCCGTCCGCGGGCCGCCGTCTCCGCGACCGGCCGGCCCGCCTCGCGCCACAGCCCGACGCCCAGTCTGACCAGCCAGGCCGCGCCGATCCAGCGCAGGATCTCGAATCCCGCGCCCCAGGCCTCCGCCAGCCAGGCCATGCCGAACGCGGCCGCGGCGATCTGAACGCCCTGCGCCGCGGTGGTCCCCGCCACGGTCCGCAGCCCCGCGCCGAAGCCGCGCGCCGAGGCGACCGCGAGGATCAGCGCGACGTTCGGCCCCGGCGCCGCGATCAGCGCCGCGCTGGCCAGCAGGAACCCCGCCCAGGTCTCTCCCGAAATCGCGCCCATGCCCGTCGCTCCCTCGCCGTTCGCCCCCCGCCGGCACGGGCGAGCGGATCAGGCGAACTGCTCGCGAATCAGACGCTCCGCCAGCCCGTGCCCCGGATCGAACAACAGCGTATGGGTGATCGCCGCGTCCACCTCGATCGCGACCCGCGTCACATGCCGCGTCTCGACATTGTCGGCGGTGGCCGAGACCGGACGCCGCTCGGGGTCCAGCACCTCCAGCTCCACATGCGCATGTCGGGGCAGCAGCGCCCCCCGCCAGCGGCGGGGCCGGAAGGCGGAGATCGGGGTCAGCGCCAGGATCTCCGCCCCGATCGGCAGGATCGGCCCGTGCGCCGAGTAGTTGTAGGCCGTCGACCCCGCCGGCGTCGCCACGATCACCCCGTCGCAGACCAGCTCCGGCATCCGCTCCCGCCCGTCGATGGAGATGCGGATCTTCGCCGCCTGGTGCCGCTCGCGCAGCAGGGAGACCTCGTTGAAGGCGTGCGCCACCCGCGTCTCGCCGTCGATGCGGTGCGCGGTCATGCGCAGCGGGTTGATGGCGGCGGCCTCGGCGGCCATCAGCCGCTCGATCAGCCCGTCCTCGGAATAGTCGTTCATCAGGAAGCCGACGGTGCCGCGATGCATCCCGTAGACCGGGCGGCGTTCCTGCGCCGCGCCCTCTCCCGCGGTCTCCAGCGTCTCCTGCAGGGTCTCCAGCATCAGCCCGTCGCCGCCGAGCGCCACCACCACGTCGCAATCGGCGCGCGCAGCCTGGCCGTAGCGCGCGGTCAGCGCCTCGAACGCCTCGAGCGCCGGGGGCGCGTCGGAGCGGGTGAAATGGATGCGCGGCTGGAGGAGGAGTGGGTCCATATCGGTCGGCGTCTCGGGCTGGTCGCGCGCGGCCGGAAGGGTCCGTCGGGCGCGGGGGGCGGAGCGTCGGCCGGCCGCGCGGCCGGAACGGAGGCCGACCATGACCGCAGCCGCGCCCGGGGGCAAGCGCCGGGCGCGCGGGGCGGCGGATTCGCGCGCGCGTCCTCGCCCCTCGCGCCTCTCGCCGCCTGCGCCGCGCTCCGCCCGCGCCCCCCGGTCCCGCGCGCCCGCGGCGCCCGGTCCCCGCCCGCGGCCGCGACGGCGGGCGCCTCCTTCCGCGCCTTCGGGCGCCGCCCTCGCGGGCGATGCGACGGCCGCGTCGCTCTCGCCCTCCCGGGCGCCGCGCCTTTGCGGGACAAACGCCGCGCGCGGGTGTATCACCCGCGGGAATCGCCGCCGGACGCGACCCGCCCGGCCGCCCCGCCCCAGGCGCGCCAACGCCCCGCGCCGAGCCCGAGGAGACCCGCCATGGACGCCGCCACCCGCGACGCCGGCTTCTTCGCCGAGACCCTCGCCGACCGCGATCCCGCGATCTTCGGCGCCATCGACAAGGAGCTGGGCCGCCAGCGCGAGGAGATCGAGCTGATCGCCTCGGAGAACATCGTCTCCCTCGCCGTCCTGCAGGCGCAGGGCTCGGTGATGACCAACAAGTACGCCGAGGGCTATCCGGGCAAGCGCTACTATGGCGGCTGCCAGTTCGTCGACATCGCCGAGGAGCTGGCGATCGAGCGCGCCAAGCAGCTGTTCGGCGCGGGCTTCGCCAACGTGCAGCCCAACTCGGGCTCGCAGATGAACCAGGCGGTGTTCCTCGCCCTGCTTCAGCCCGGCGACACCTTCATGGGCCTCGACCTGAACTCCGGCGGCCACCTCACCCACGGCTCGCCCGTCAACATGTCGGGCAAGTGGTTCAACGTGGTCTCCTACGGCGTGCGCGCCCAGGACCAGCTGCTGGACATGGACGACATCCGCGCCAAGGCGCGGGAGCACAAGCCCAAGCTGATCGTGGCGGGCGGCACCGCCTATTCCCGCGTCTGGGACTGGGCCGCCTTCCGGGAGATCGCGGACGAGGTCGGCGCCTATCTGATGGTGGACATGGCCCATATCGCGGGCCTCGTCGCCGGCGGCGCCCATCCCTCGCCGGTGCCGCACGCCCATGTCTGCACCACCACCACCCACAAGTCCCTGCGCGGTCCCCGCGGCGGCATGATCCTCACCAATGACGAGGCCATCGCCAAGAAGATCAACTCGGCGGTGTTCCCCGGCCTGCAGGGCGGCCCGCTGATGCATGTCATCGCCGCCAAGGCCGTGGCCTTCGGCGAGGCCCTGCGCCCCGAATTCCGCGCCTACGCCGCTCAGGTCGTGGCCAACGCGCGCGCCATGGCGGACGAGCTGATGAAGGGCGGCATCGACGTGGTGTCGGGCGGCACCGACAACCATCTCTGCCTCGCCGACCTGCGCCCCAAGGGCGTGACCGGCAAGGCGGCGGAAGCGGCGCTGGGCCGGGCGCATGTCACCTGCAACAAGAACGGCGTGCCTTTCGACCCCGAGAAGCCCTTCGTGACCTCCGGCATCCGCCTCGGCGCGCCGGCCGGCACCACCCGCGGCTTCGGCGAGGCGGAGTTCCGCCAGATCGCCCGCATGATCGTGAAGGTGGTCGACGGGCTCGCCGCCACCAACGGCGAGGGCGACGCGACGATCGAGGCCGAGGTGAAGGAGGAGGCCATCGCCCTCTGCCGCCGCTTCCCGATCTACCCCACGCTCTGACCCGGCCCGGGCGCCGGGCTCGCCGGGCTCGCGGACGGCGCATCGACAAGACGACCGTCGCGGCGGCGAAGGGCTGAACGCCCCTCGCCGCCGCTTCGCGTTCCGGATCCGGCGCCGAACGCGAACGCCTGCCCGGACGACATGTCCGGACAGGCGCTCGCCTGCGGCGGTGACGTGGCCGCGCGCGCCTGGGTGGGACGCTAAGGCGAGGGCCGGCGGACGCAACGCCGGTCGCCGGCCCGGCTCGGCCCGCCGACGTTCCAGGGACGCCGGCGGCGGACCGAGACCCCGTCTTCAGCCCTTGCGCCTGCGGCGGCGCGACGCCGCGCCGAGCGCCGCGACGCCCACGGCCATCGCCGCCATCGCCGGCGGCAGCGGCACGGACGGCGCCCCCTCGCCCAGCTCCGCGAACTGGAAGCCGCCGTAATAGAGGCCGGTGGACACCAGCGCCTGCGGAACCAGCGTCACCGACACGATCCCCGAATAGATCGCCAGGTCGAAGGCCCGCCCGTCGAGGTTCACGCCCAGAAGCGAGCCCAGGGTCAGGTCGAGGTTCAGCGCCAGAAGGTCGCCTTCGTCCAGCGTGAGCGTCGAGGTGTCGGCGAACTCGATGATCAGTTCGGTGCTGGTCAGCAGGTTGATGCCCTGCTGCTCGAAATAGAGGTCGTCGACCGGCCGGCTGAAGCTGACCTTCAGCGTCTCGGCGCAGTCCTCCAGCGGAATGACCAGGTCGTCGTCGTCGGCGCAGATCCCGTGCTCGAACAGCGGCCCGACCAGGCTCAGCGAGATCGGATCGCCGAGCACGTCGACGCCGACATCGACCTCGATATTCGAGTCGGTCGCGCGAAGGTTGTTTCCCGAACCGACAGCCTCGAAGGTCACCACCGTCCCGTCATCGGCGACAATGCTGTAAGGGTCCGTGGGCAACTGGCCGCCGGTCAGCAGGGTGAGATCGACGAAAGCCGCGCTGGCCGGGGCGCTCAAGCCCAGAACCGCGATGACCGCCAACGCCAGCCGCCCGCCGCCACGCGGTTTGCGGAAAAGGTCCAACATGCCGGTTTCCTTATAATATTTCGACTGCACGGCGCACCTCCAGATCCAAGCGACACGACTTGAGACAAATTCTGGACGGCGCGTCGTGGCCAAAATGGGGCGAATTGGGCGGCATTGGCACAAGTTCCTCAACCTCGCCAACCTCGCCCAAAGGTAGATCTTCGTTTCCCCTTTAAGCACAAAAATAGATGATTCACTGGCGAACGATTTTCGATTGCAACCAACATTCCGTTACGGCATTTAACAACCTGAACGTGAATTGCGGTGAAATCCGAATTGCGGCGGAAATGGGGCGCATCCGCGCGGCGAATCATGTCGCGCCGCAGCCGCGTTCAGGTTGCGGATTCGGGGCCATGCCGCGCCGCGCCCGCCGCATATCTGGCGCCCCCTCTCTGCCGGCTACCCAACCCGTTGGCGGCGCCCTATACTGCGCGTGTTACGCGACGGGGAGGGACCCAACATGCGCTGCCCGTTCTGCGGCAATACCGACACTCAGGTGAAGGACAGCCGTCCCGCCGAAGATCACGTCGCCATCCGACGCCGCCGCTTCTGCCCGGCCTGCGGCGGCCGCTTCACCACCTATGAGCGGGTGCAGCTGCGCGACCTCACCGTGGTCAAGAAGAACGGCAAGCGGGAGGATTTCGACCGGGACAAGCTCTCCCGCTCCATCCGCATCGCGCTCCAGAAGCGGCCGATAGAGCCCGACCGGATCGAGCAGATGATCTCCGGCATCGTCCGTCGCCTCGAATCCAAGGGCGACAGCGACGTGCCGTCCGACGAGATCGGCCAGATCGTGATGGAGGCGCTGGCCCGCATCGACACCGTGGCCTATGTGCGCTTCGCCTCGGTCTACAAGAATTTCCAGGAAGCCGACGACTTCGAGGAGTTCGTGGCCGAGCTGCGCCCCATCGCCAAGCCGGACGAGGCCTGATCAAGCCCCGCTCACGCGCCCCGACCGGGTCGCGCAGGATCGTCGCGCCGCACCCGCCCGGCGGCGACGATGCGCCGGGCGATCAGCCAGGACGCCGGAATCGCCAGCAGGAACCCCAGGCCGGCGACGATCGCGATGGGCCGCGCCGTATCGAAGCCGGCGACCAGCGCCGCGACGATGCCCGCGCCCATCAGAGTGGTGGAGACCATGGCGTGAAGGATCAGCGTGAGTCGGATCATGAAGCAGCTCCATTCGAAGATCGCTCCGACAAGATCCGATCCCTCACATTCAGACATTGACATATGTCATGCCCGCGCCGCCGCCCCTCGCCTCCGTCCCGGCCTCGGGCTAGACCGACGCCGATGACGCAAGCGGAGCGACCCACGATGTTCGACGACGCCGATGCGCGCTGGATGCGCGCGGCCCTCGCCCTGGCCCGCCGCGGGCTGGGCCGGGTCGCGCCCAACCCCGCCGTGGGCTGCGTGATCGCGCGCGACGGCGTGGCGCTGGGGCGCGGCTGGACCCAGCCCGGCGGCCGCCCGCACGCGGAGACCATGGCGCTCGCCCAGGCCGGCCCCGACGCCCGCGGCGCCACCGCTTACGTCACGCTCGAACCCTGCGCCCATCACGGCAAGACGCCGCCCTGCGCGGAGGCGCTGGTGGCCGCCGGCGTCGCCCGGGTGGTCGCCGCCGCCGGGGACCCCGACCCGCGGGTGAACGGCCGCGGTTTCGACATCCTGCGCGCGTCGGGCATCTCGGTCGCCTCCGGTCTGCTGGAGGCGGAGGCCCGCGATCTCAACGCCGGCTTCCTCACCCGTCACGCGCTGGGCCGCCCCTGGGTCACGCTGAAGCTGGCCGGCAGCCTCGACGGGCGCATCGCCACCGCCTCGGGCGACAGCCGCTGGATCACCGGGCCCGCCGCCCGCGCCCGCGTCCACCTGATGCGGGCGGAGGCGGACGCGATCCTGGTCGGCATGGGCACCCTGCGCGCCGACGATCCCGCGCTGGACGTCCGCCTGCCGGGGCTGGAGGACCGCTCCCCCCTGCCCGTCCTGCTCGACGCCCGGCTGACCACGCCGCCCGAGGCGCGCCTGCTCGCCTCCGGCCGCCCGGTCCTGATCCTGCACGCCCCCGCCGCCGACCCGGCGCGGGCCGAAGCGCTGCGCGCCCGCGGCGCCGATCTGCTCGCCGTCCCCGCCGTCCCCAACGGCCTCGCCCCCGCCGACGCGCTCGCCGCGCTCGGCGCCCGCGGCCTGACCCGCCTGTTCTGCGAAGGCGGCGGCCGGCTCGCCGCCACGCTGATCGAGGCGGACCTGGTGGACGAGATCGCCTGGTTCACCGGCGGCGCCGCCATCGGGTCGGAGGGGCTGCCCTCCCTCGGCCCCCTCGGCCTGTCGCTGCTCTCGGAGGCCCCCCGCTTCCGCTGCGTGGAGACCCGCGCCCTCGGCCCCGACGCGCTCAGCCTGTGGCGACGCGCCGGCCCCGCCCCCGCCGCTTAGGGTTGGCCGCCTCGCGGGCCTTCGCTATAGGGGGCGGACCCCTTTCCCGCACCAGGACCCGGCGCGCCCCATGCAGACCCCGCGGATCACCGTCATCGCGCCCATGAAGAACGAGGCGGAGAATGTCGGCCGCCTCGCCGACGAGATCGCCGAGGCCTGCGCCCCGCTCGCCCCGTTCGAATGCATCTTCGTCAACGACGGCTCCGACGACGACACCGCCGGCGCCATCGCCCGGGCCCGCCTTCGCCACCCGTGGCTGCGCGAGGTGCGGCACGAATTCTCCTGCGGGCAGTCGGCCGCGGTGCTGTCGGGCGTGCGCGCCGCCCGCGCCCCGATCTGCTGCACGCTGGACGGCGACGGTCAGAACCCGCCGGCGGAGATCCCGCGCCTCGCGGCGCCCCTGCTGGCGGACGAGACCGGGCGCATCGGCCTCGTCGCCGGCCAGCGGGTCGACCGGCAGGACACGGCGTCGAAAAAGCTCGCCTCCCGCGCGGCCAACGCCCTGCGCCGGTCGCTGCTGAAGGACGACACCCGCGACACAGGCTGCGGGCTCAAGGCGTTCCCGCGCGAGCTGTTCCTGCAGCTCCCCTTCTTCGACCACATCCACCGCTACCTGCCCGCGCTGGTGAAGCGCGAGGGGCGCGAGGTGGCGCTGGTCGACGTCTCCCACCGGGCGCGGGACGCGGGCAAGTCGAATTACACCAATTTCGGCCGCGCCATGGTCGGCGCGCTTGACCTGGTCGGCGTCTGGTGGCTGATCCGCCGCCGCAAGGTCGCCGTGGTCGTGGCGGAGGACGCGTGATGGCCTGGCTCGCCGGGGTGCTGGGCGCCCAGTCGGACGCCGAACTGGCCTGGATCCTGGTCGGGCTGGTCGGTCAGGCGCTGTTCATGGGTCGGTTCCTCGTGCAGTGGATCGCGTCGGAGCGGGCGCATCGCTCGGTAGTGCCGGTGGCCTTCTGGTGGTTCTCCATCGGCGGCGCGGCGGTGCTGCTGGCCTACGCCATCTACCGGGCCGACCCGGTCTTCATCCTCGGCCAGTCGCTGGGCTTCTTCATCTACACCCGCAATCTTTGGCTGATCCGCTCCGAGCGCCGCGCCGCCCTGCTGCCGGACCCGGAGGCGGAGGAGCCCGCACCGCGCTGATCCCGCCCGCTTATTCCCGCCCCGGCGCGCGTCGAATTTTCGCCTTAATCCTTCGTTCATCCCTTCGGGACGCTTGCGCGCGGCCCCGCGCCGGTCTTTGATGCAATGCAGCAGCGCGGAACAACCGCGCGGGACCGGACGACAGGGGTGACGATGGGACGGTTGACCACGCATGTGCTCGACACCGCGCTGGGGCGCCCGGCCGCGGGACTGCGGATCGAACTGTTCCGTCTCTCGCTCGACAGCCGCGAGCGGATCGCGGAGGCGGTGACCAACGCCGACGGCCGCACCGACGCGCCGATGCTGGAGGGCGCGGCGTTCCGGTCGGGAACCTACGAACTGGTGTTCCACGCCGGCCCTTACCTGGACGAGACCGCGCCCGGCCTGCCCTCGCCGAAATTCCTCTCCGACGTGCCGATCCGCTTCGGCATCGCCGACGCGGACGCGCATTACCACGTCCCTCTGCTGATTTCGCCCTACGCCTACTCCACCTATCGGGGGTCCTGATGCGCGACAGCCTTCGCTTCCTGCTCAACGACGCGCCCGTCGAGCTTTCGGGGATCGACCCGCGCACCACGCTGCTCGACTGGCTGCGGGAGGCGCAGGGGCTGACCGGCACGAAGGAAGGCTGCAACGAGGGCGACTGCGGCGCCTGCACCGTGGGCGTGACCCGGCTGGAAGACGGCGTGCCCGTCCGTCGCGCCGTGAACGCCTGCATCCAGCTTCTGCCGATGCTCGACGGCGCCGCGGTGACCACGGTGGAGGCGATCGCCGGCCCCGACCGACAGCACCCCGCGCAGGCGGCGATGGTGGAGCTTCACGGCTCGCAATGCGGCTTCTGCACGCCGGGCTTCGTCATGTCGATGTGGGCGGGTTACCCTGACGGGCCGAAGCCGCGCGCCGAGGTGGCGGACATGATCGCGGGAAATCTCTGCCGCTGCACGGGTTACGGGCCGATCCTCGAGTCCGGTCTCGCCATGCACGACCTGCCCGCGCCGGATTGGGAGGTCGACCCCGCCCCGGCTCTGGCGGCGATGGACGACGGCTCGCTGACGCTTTCGGGCAGCGGCTGCACCGCGTTCTCGCCCACGACCGAAGCCGAACTCGCAGCGCTTGTAGACGCGCATCCCGACGCGGTGATCGTCGCCGGCGCCACCGATGTCGGCCTGTGGATCACCAAGCGGCTGGACGAACCCGCGACGCTGATCTTCGTCAACCGGGTCAAGGGTTTCGACCGGATCGTTGAGACGGATACGGGGCTGGAGCTCGGGGCCGGCGCCACCTATGCCCGCGCCGCCGCGGCGCTGGGTCGGCTGTCGCCGGACCTGGGCGAACTGGTGCGCCGGCTGGGCTCCACCCAGGTGCGCAATTCGGGCTGCGTGGGGGCGAACATCGCCAACGGCTCGCCCATCGGCGACGGCCCGCCGCCGCTGATCGCGCTGGGCGCCGAGCTGGTGCTGCGCAAGGGGGCGGCGGAACGGACGATCCCGCTGGAGGCCTTCTTCCTCGCCTACGGCAAGCAGGATCTCGCGCCGGGCGAGTATGTCTCCGCGGTGCGCATTCCCCGCCCGGCCGATCCGGCGGCGTTGAAGATCTTCAAGATTTCCAAGCGCTTCGATCAGGATATTACGGCGACCCTCGGGGCCTTCCTGATCCGGGTCGAAGCAGGCTCGGTCGCCTCCGCTTCCATCGTCTTCGGCGGCATGGCGGGAACCCCGAAGCGCGCCGCCGCGGTCGAGGCCGCGCTTGTCGGCCGCCCCTGGACGCTGGAGACGGTCGAGGCCGCGCTGCCCGCTTTCGCCGAGGATTTCCAGCCGATGACCGACATGCGCGCCTCCGCCGAATATCGCCTGAAGGCCGCGCGGAACCTGCTTCTGAAGGTCTTCCACGAAAGCGCCGAGACGAAACCGGAAACCCGGCTCGTCGGCGCGGGGGCGCTGGCATGACCGCCCCCGGCGCGATCAAGGGCGGCGTTCGCGCTCCGCAGCGGCATGACAGCGGCCACAAGCATGTGGCGGGCGCGGCGACCTATGTGGATGACATACCGACGCCAAGCGGTTGCCTCTCCGTCGCTTTCGGGCTCAGCCCCCGGGCGCGGGCCCGCATCGTCTCGATGGATCTCGCCCCGGTGCGCGCGGCCCCCGGCGTAGTCGCGGTGCTGACCGAAGCCGATATTCCCGGCCACAACGACGTCTCCCCCAACGCATATCACGAGCCGCTGCTGGCCGAGGGCGGCGAGGTCCATTTCCAGGGCCAGCCGATTTTCGCCGTGGTGGCGGAGACCCACCTTCTTGCACGAAAAGCCGCCCGCAAGGCGCTGATCGAATGGGAAGATCTTCCCGCGATCCTCACCATCGACGACGCGATGGCCGCCGAAAGCTGGTTCGAGCCGCCCTATGTCATGGCGCGCGGCGACGCCGACGCCGCGCTCTCCGCCGCGCCCCGCGTGATCGAGGGCGTGATGGAGATCGGCGCGCAGGAGCATTTCTACCTCGAATCCCAGGCCGCGCTCGCGGTTCCGGGCGAGGACGGCGACGTCACTATCCATTGCTCCTCCCAGCATCCTACTGAAATCCAGCATAAAGTGGCCGAGGCGCTGGGCGAGCCCTTCCACTCCGTCACCGTCGAGGTGCGCCGCATGGGCGGCGGCTTCGGCGGCAAGGAGAGCCAGGGCAATTCGCTCGCCTGCATCTGCGCCATCGCCGCCAAGCGCCTGAATCGTCCGGTGAAAATGCGCTATGACCGCGACGACGACATGACGATCACCGGCAAGCGCCACGACTTCCGCATCGCCTACAAGGTCGGGGTCGACGAGGCCGGCCGCATCCAGGGCATCGCCTTCGAGCAGATGGCCCGTTGCGGCTGGTCGCTGGACCTGTCGATGCCGGTCGCAGACCGCGCCATGTTCCACGCGGACAACGCCTACTACCTTCCCGCGGTTCGCATCCGCTCTTATCGCTGTCGGACAAACACCTGCTCGAACACCGCTTTCCGTGGTTTCGGAGGTCCGCAGGGCATGGTGGCGATCGAACGGGTGCTCGACCATATCGCCTTCGAGCTGAAAGCCGACCCCGTCGAGATCCGCGCCCTCAACTACTACGACCGGCCCGGCGGCGACCGCGTCACGACCCCGTATCACATGGAGGTCGAGGACAACATCATCCATGAGCTGGCCGCCGAACTGATCGCCAGTTCCGACTACGCGGCGCGGCGCGAGTCCATCAAGGAATTCAACGCGAAATCCGCCGTTCTTAAGAAGGGCATCGCGTTCTCGCCGGTGAAGTTCGGCATCTCCTTCACCCTGACCCACATGAACCAGGCCTCGGCGCTGGTGCATATCTACACCGACGGCTCGGTCCACCTGAACCACGGCGGGACCGAGATGGGCCAGGGCCTGTTCACCAAGGTCGCCCAGGTCGCCGCCGAGTGCTTCCAGATCGACCTCGACCGGGTGAAGATCACCGCGACCCATACCGGGAAATCGGCCAACACCGCCCCGACTGCAGCGAGTTCTGGAAGCGATATCAACGGCATGGCGGTCAAGAACGCCTGCGACGAGATCAAGGCCCGCCTGACCCGCTTCGCCGCCGAACGCTGGCAGACCACGCCGGAGCAGGTGCGCTTTCTGCCCGGCCGCGTCGCCGTGGGCGCCGAAGAGATCAGCTTCGAAGACCTCGCCTCCGCCGCCTACATGGCCCGGGTATCGCTCTCGGCCACCGGCCACTACGCGACGCCCAAGATCCACTGGGACCGGCCGGCGGCGCGTGGGCGGCCATTCTACTACTTCGCCTACGGCGCGGCGGTCACCGAAGTCACCATCGACATCTTGACCGGCGAATACCGTTTCGACCGGGCGGACATCCTCCATGATTGCGGAAAATCTCTCAATCCAGCCATAGACATAGGGCAGATCGAAGGCGGCTACATCCAGGGGCTCGGCTGGCTGACCATGGAGGAGCTGGTCTGGGACGACGCCGGCCGGCTGCGCACCCACGCGCCCTCCACCTACAAGATCCCCACCGCCTCCGACCGTCCCGACATGACCATTCGCCTCTTCGCCGGCGAGAACCGGGAGGAGACGATCTTCCGCTCGAAGGCCGTCGGCGAACCGCCTCTGATGCTTGGGATTTCCGCGTTGCTGGCTCTGTCGGACGCGGTGTCGGCCGCGGGTGACGGAACCGTTTACCCCGCGCTGGACGCCCCGGCGACGCCCGAGCGGGTGCTGCGTGCGGTGGACCATGTCCGCGGCCGGCCCTGGGAAACCCGCCGGTGAGCTTCGACCGGGACGCGCTCGCCCGCGCCATCGCCGCCCATGGCCCCGTGGTGCGCGTGGTGGTCGCCGAGGCGCTCGGCTCCGCCCCGCGCGAGGCCGGAGCGGCGATGATCGTCCATGCGACGGGCTTCGAAGGCACCATCGGCGGCGGCGCGCTGGAGTTCGAGGCGTTGGCCGAGGCGCGGCGCAGGCTCGACGCCGGCCCGGACGGGGTCGCGCATTACCCTCTGGGTCCGGCGCTGGCGCAATGCTGCGGCGGCGCGGCGACGCTGGGTTATGAGAGATGGGACGAGAAACGCCTTGCAACTCTCTCGGATGAATTCGTTTTCGCGCGTCCCCTCGGTGGCGTCGGCGAGCCTCCGCTCGCCATCGCTCGCGCCTTGAGGGACGCCCGGGGCGGCCAGTCGGCAGATACCCTCTACATCCCCGGCGCGCCGCCATGGCTGGCGGAGCCGATGACCCCAACCCTCACCCCGCTGTGGATCTGGGGCGCCGGCCATGTCGGCCGGGCGCTGGTGCGGGTGTTCGAGGGCCTGCCCTTCGCGATCACCTGGGTCGACCACGCCCCTGACCGTTTCCCCGAACAGGTCCCGCCCCATGCGCGCGCCCTGCCCGTCCCAAGCCCGGCCGATGCCGCCGCGCTCTCGCCTGAGGGCGCGGCGCATCTGGTGCTGACCTATTCGCACGCGCTGGACCTGGAGATCTGCCATCGGCTGCTCGCCCGCGGCGGCTTCGCCCGGCTGGGCCTGATCGGCTCCGCCTCCAAATCCGCCCGCTTCCGAAGCCGGCTGCGGGCGCTGGGGCACGATGAGACGACCGTCTCACGCCTTGAATGCCCCATCGGCCTTGCCGGTCCGGCCGGGATGCGCGGCGGCAAGGCCCCGGCCGAGATCGCCGTTTCGGTCGCCGCCGACCACCTGCAATGGCGCGCCTCCCGCGGGGCCGCCCGCCTGTCCGAGGAGGCGCTATGACCGCCCTGCTGTCGATCCGCGGCGTCACCAAGCGCTTTCCCGGCGTGGTGGCCAACGCCGACGTGTCCTTCGACGTCCAACCCGGTGAGATCCATGCTCTGCTGGGCGAGAACGGCGCGGGAAAATCCACGCTGGTCAAGATGATCTACGGCGTTCAGCGCCCGGACGAGGGGACCATGGCGTGGAACGGCGCCCCCTTCGCCCCCGGCTCTCCCGGCGAGGCGAGGCAGGCCGGCGTGGGCCTGGTCTTCCAGCATTTCTCGTTGTTCGAGGCGCTGACCGTGGCGGAGAACGTGGCCCTCGGCCTGCCCCCGGACCAGGCCGGGCGGGACCTGCCGGAGCGCATCCGCAAGGTGTCGGCCGAATACGGCCTGCCGCTCGACCCCGCCCGCCAGGTCGGCCAGCTCTCGGTCGGGGAGCGACAGCGGGTCGAGATCGTGCGCTGCCTGCTGCAATCCCCGCGCCTGCTGATCATGGACGAGCCGACCTCCGTGCTCACCCCACAGGAGGTGGAGACCCTGTTTCTCACGCTCCGCAAGCTGCGGGAGGAGGGGGTGGCGATCCTCTACATCTCCCACAAGCTGGAGGAGATCCGGGCGCTGTGCACCGCCGCGACGGTGCTGCGCGGCGGCCGCGTGGTCGGCGCCTGCGACCCGCGGCAGGAGACGGCGCGGGGGCTGGCGGAGATGATGATCGGCCGCGAACTCGCCCCGCCCGGCGCCCCCTCGGGCACGGGCGGCGCGGCGCGTCTGACGCTGACCGGGCTGACCGCCATCTCCCATGCGCAGTTCGGCGTGTCCCTGCGCGACATCTCGGTGGAGCTGCGGGCGGGCGAGGTCCTGGGCGTCGCCGGGGTGGCGGGCAACGGCCAGGATGAGCTGGTGGCGGTTCTGGCCGGTGAGACGACCGTCTCGCCCGCCATGATCCAGCTTGACGGCAAACATATCGGGGGCCTCGGCCCGACCCAGCGCCGCCGCCTCGGCCTCAACGTCGCGCCCGAGGAACGGCTCGGCCACGCCGCGGCGCCGGAGATGAGCCTGACCGACAACACCTTCCTGTCGGCCCGCACCCGGATGCGGCTCGCCTTCCGCGGCTTCCTCCGGCTCGGCGCCGCCAAGGCCTATGCGGCGAAGGTGGTGCAGGATTTCGACGTGCGCACGCCCGGGATCCATGCCGCGGCCGGGTCGCTGTCCGGCGGCAACCTGCAGAAATACGTGATCGGGCGCGAGATCCTGCAAAGCCCCGGCGTGCTGGTGGTCTCGCAGCCCACCTGGGGCGTAGACGCGGGCGCGGCGCAGGCCATCCGCCAGGCGCTGCGCGACCTCGCCGCCGCGGGGGCCGCGGTGATGGTGGTCAGCCAGGACCTCGACGAATTGATGGAGATCTCCAACCGCTTCGCCGTCATCGCGGGGGGACGGCTGTCCGCCCCGCGTCCGGCGGGCGAGACCTCGGTGGAGGAGATCGGGCTGCTGATGGGGGGCAAGGCCGATGCTGCGGCTTGAAAAGCGCAAGGAGCGCAGCCGGGTGATGACCTGGGCGGGGCCGCTGCTGGCGGTGGCGCTGACCATGGTCTTCGGCATGATCCTGTTCGCCGCGCTGGGCAAGGACCCGGTCCGCACCATCGCCATCATCTTCTGGGATCCGCTGACCAACGATTTCTCCCGCTCCGAGCTGCTGGTGAAGGGCACGCCGCTCTGCCTGATCGCGGTGGGGCTGGCGCTGGGCTTCCGGGCCGGGGTCTGGAACATCGGGGCGGAGGGGCAGTTCATCGTCGGCGCCATCGCCGGCGGCGCGGCGGGGCTCGCGGTCTATGACACCGCCGGCGTCTGGGTGCTGCCGATGATGTGCCTCGCCGGCGCCGCGGCCGGCGCGGCCTGGGCGCTGATCCCGGCCATCCTGCGCATCCGCTTCAACGCCAATGAGATCCTCGTCTCGCTGATGCTGGTCTATGTGGCCGGCCTCTGGCTCTCGGCCCTCGTCACCGGGCCGCTGCGCGACCCCGACGGCTTCAACTTCCCCGAATCCCGCATCTTCCACGACAGCGCCACCCTGCCGATCCTGCTGGAGGGCACCCGCGCCCATGTCGGCGCGCTGGCGGCGCTGGCGGCGGTCGTCATCGGCTGGCTGGCGCTGGAGCGGCACGAATACGGCTTCTCGCTCAAGCTTTTCGGCCAGGCCCCGCGCGCCGCGCGCTTCGCCGGCTATCGCGAGGCGCGGGTGGTGCTGCTGTCCATGGGCGTCTCGGGCGGGCTCGCGGGCCTCGCCGGCACGTTCGAGGCGGCGGGGCCGGTCGGCCAGCTCGTTCCCGCCCTGCCCGTCGGCTACGGCTTCACCGCCATCATCGTGGCCTTCCTCGGCCGCCTGCATCCCGGCGGCATCCTGCTCGCCTCCGCGCTGATGGCGCTGACCTATATCGGGGGCGAGGGCGCGCAGCTTGAAATGCGGCTGCCCGCCGCCGCCATCTCGGTCTTCCAGGGGATGCTGCTGTTCTTCCTGCTGGGAATGGACGTCTTCTCCCGCTACCGCCTCGCGCCGTCCAAGGCGCTGGCCGCCCGCCGGGCCCAGGGGGGGGCCGCCTGATGGACATGTCCGCGCTCAATCCCGTCGCCATCATGGTGGCGCTGATCGTCGCCGCCACGCCGCTGGTCTTCGCCGCCATCGGAGAGCTGGTGGTGGAGAAGGCCGGGGTCCTCAACCTCGGCGTCGAGGGCATGATGATCGTCGGCGCCATCGCCGGCTTCGCCATCACGCAGGAGAGCGGGTCGACCACGGTCGGCATCCTCGCGGCGCTCGTCGCCGGCGCCGCGCTGGCGGGCCTCTTCGCCTTCATGACCCAGGTGCTGATGTCCAATCAGGTGGCGACCGGGCTGGCGCTGACGCTGTTCGGCCTCGGCCTCGCGGCGATGATCGGGCAGCCCTATGCCGGCATCCCCTCCCCGCCCTTTCCCGAGCTGTCGATCCCCGGCCTCTCCGACCTGCCGGTGCTCGGCCCGCTTCTCTTCGCGCATGACTGGCTGGTCTACGCCTCGCTGGTCCTGACCGGGGGGGTATGGTGGCTGCTCAACCGCTCCCGCGCCGGCCTCGTGCTGCGCGCGGTGGGCGAGAACCACGACGCGGCCCATGCCATCGGCTACCGGGTGGTGGCGATCCGCACCGCGGCCATCCTGTTCGGCGGGGCCTGCGCAGGCGTGGGCGGGGCCTATCTGAGCCTCGTCGCCGCGCCGCTCTGGGTCGAGGGCATGACGGCCGGGCGCGGCTGGATCGCGCTGGCCATCGTGGTCTTCGCGTCCTGGAAGCCGTGGCGGGCGTTCCTGGGGGCCTACATCTTCGGCGGCGTCTCCATCGCGCAGCTGAACCTGCAGGCGCTGGGCGTGGCGATCGAGAGCCAGTATCTCTCGATGACCCCCTATATCGTGACCATCGTGGTGCTGGTCATCATCTCCGCCGACAAGGCCCGGGCCCGGATGAACGCGCCCGCCTGCCTCGGCCGCCCCTTCTTCGCGGCGGGCTGATCCCGGCCCCCGCGTCGCCCGCCAAACCTTTGCCGCATCGCAGCGTTTCCCCCCGTGACGGGCGCGGCAGGCGCGGCTATCGTTCATCCCGACCCGTCGGCGAAGGCCGGCGAAGCCCAGACCGCCGGCGCAGACCGGACAGACCACCCCGACAGGAGATCCCAGACCGATGAAACGCCTCTCCCTTCTCGCCGCCGCCGCGGCCTTCGCGCTGGGCGCCGGCGCCGCCCAGGCCGCCGACCCGCTGAAGGTCGGCTTCATCTATGTCGGCCCGGTCGGCGACTTCGGCTGGTCCTACGAGCATGACCAGGCCCGTCAGGCCGTCGAGGCCGAATACGGCGACAAGGTCGAGACCTCCTATCTCGAATCCGTGCCCGAGGGGCCTGACGCCGAGCGCGCCCTGCGCCAGATGGCCCAGTCCGGCCATCAGCTGATCTTCACCACCTCCTTCGGCTACATGAACCCGACGCTGAAGGTGGCCAAGCAGTTCCCGAACGTGAAGTTCGAGCACGCCACCGGCTACAAGCGCGACGCCAACGTCTCCACCTATTCCTCGCGCTTTTATGAGGGCCGGCACGTCATCGGCCTGATCGCCGGGCGCATGACCAAGACCAACACCATCGGCTATATCGGTTCGTTCCCGATCCCCGAGGTGGTGCGCGGCATCAACTCCGCCTACCTGGCCGCCAAGTCGGTGAACCCGGACGTGAAGTTCAAGATCGTCTGGGTGAACACCTGGTTCGACCCGGGCAAGGAGGCCGACGCCGCCAACGCCCTGATCGAGCAGGGCGCCGACGTGATCATGCAGCACACCGACAGCCCCGCCGCCATGACCATCGCCGAGGAGAAGGGGATCTACGCCTTCGGCCAGGCCTCGGACATGAAGCAGTTCGGCCCGAACGCGCGCCTGTCGTCGATCATCGACCACTGGGCCCCCTACTATGTGGAGCGCGTCGGCGCGATGCTCGACGGGACCTGGGAGTCGACCGACACCTGGGGCGGCATCGCCTCGGGCATGGTCGGCATCGGCGAATTCTCCGACAAGATCCCCGCCGATGTGGCGGCCGAGGCCATGGCCGCCAAGGAGGCCATCGCCGCCGGCACGCTGCATCCCTTCACCGGCCCGATCAACAAGCAGGACGGCTCGGTCTGGCTTGCGGCGGGCGAGACCGCGGATGACGGCACCCTGCTGGGCATGAACTTCTACGTCGAGGGGATCGAGGGCGAACTGCCCAAGTGAGCCTGCGCCCTTTGCGGCGGATCAGGGGGCCCGGCGGCGACGCCGGGCCCCTTTTTCGTCGGGGGAGCCGATCGTTGGTCGGGAATAACGATTTCCCGTCAACCGCCTGTGCCGACCGTCACATCCCGGGCCGGAGCGCGAGATTATATGCGCGCAAACGATGCCGACGCCGCCGGCATCCGGCCTGGGAGCACCTCCGATGCGCGCCTTTCTCGCGCCCCCCGCCCTGTTCGCCCTGATCGCCGTCGCGGCGATCTGCCTTGTCGCGCCCATGCGGCTCGCGGGCTTGAACTGAGATGCCGGCGAAACGACGCCCCCGGGACGCGGGCCTGGAGGACGGAAACGAAACGATCCGTCGCCGTTGACGTCACGCCCCCGCCCTTACAATCGGCGGGCCGTCCGCCCATATGCGCAATCCCGACGCTTCGGCGCCGCAACAACAACCACAATCCCCGACCGAAAGGAGGGCCGCCATGAAAGCGCTCTTCGCCCCCGCCGCCGTGTTCGCGACCATCGCCGTCGTGGCGCTGATGGCCGCGACCCGCGTGCCGCTTCCCGTCCCCTACTGACGCCCCGCCCGCCCTCCGCGCCTGCGCGCGGGGGGCGCGGCCCTGCGCGCGTTTGACATGCGCGCGCCGAAACGGTCCCATGCTCCGGTCACGCCACCGCCGGCCCGGAGCCTCCCCCCATGTCCCGACTGATCCTGGGCCAGACCCTGGCCTTCGACGCCGATCCGTTCGCCGCCCCGCCCGAGGAGGCCGCCCGCCACTCGTCCCGAGGCGCGGTTCTGATCGACGGCGGCCGCATCGTCGCGACCGGGGAGGCGGATGCGCTCCGCGCCGCTCACCCGCAGGCGCAGGTGGAGGACATGGGCGACGCCCTGCTGGTCCCCGGCTTCGTCGACTGCCACGCCCATTACCCGCAGACCGCGATCATCGCCTCCTGGGGGCGCCGTCTGATCGACTGGCTGAACAACTACACCTTCCCCGAGGAACTGCGTTTCGGCGACCCGGACTACGCCCGCGCGCAGGCGGAGCTTTACCTCGATCTCTGCCTCGCCAACGGCATCACCTCGGCCTGCGTGTTCTCCACCATCCACCCCGAGAGCGTCGACGCGATCTGCGAGGCCGCGCTGGCCCGCAACATGCGCCTGACCACCGGCAAGGTGATGATGGACCGCAACGCCATCGACGGGCTGAAGGACACCGCCCAGACCGGATACGACCAGTCCAAGGCGCTGCTGGAGGCCTGGCACGGCAAGGGACGGCTCGGCTACGCGGTCACGCCCCGCTTCGCGCCGACCTCCAGCCCCGAACAGCTTGAGGCCGCCGGCGCGCTCTGGGCCGAGCATCCCGACTGCCTGATGCAGACCCACCTGTCGGAGCAGCCGGAGGAGATCGCCTGGGTCCGCCGCCTGTTCCCGGACGACAAAGACTATTTCGCGGTCTACGAGCGCTTCGGCCTCGCCGGTCCCGGCGCCCTGATGGGCCATGCCATCCACTTGTCCAAGCGTGAGCGCGCCGCGATCCTGGAGACCGGGTCGGGCGTCGCCCATTGCCCGACCTCGAACACCTTCATCGGCTCCGGCCTCTGCGACGTGGCGGGGCTGCGCGGCCAGGGGATCCCGCTGGGGCTGGCGACGGATGTGGGCGGCGGGTCCAGCTTCTCCATGCTCGCCACCATGCGCGCGGCCTATGAGGTCGGGCAGCTTCGCGGCCTGCCCCTGCACCCCGCGCAGCTTCTGTGGCTGGCGACCGAGGGCTCGGCGGCCGCGATGCGGATGTCCGACAAGGTCGGGCGGCTGGCGCCGGGGCTGGAGGCGGACGTGGTCGCGCTCGACATGGCGGCGACCCCGGTGCTGGCGCAGCGCACCGCCCGCGCGAAGGACATCTTCGAGGCGCTCTTCGCCACGATCATGCTCGGCGACGACCGGGCGGTGAAAGCCGTCTGGGTCGCGGGCGAGAAACGCCGGGGCTGATCCCCGCGGAAGGAACCACCATGAAAATCGCCGCCCATCTGGGCTATCTCTGGGCCGACCGCCCGGTGGCCGAGGCCATCCCGCTCGCCGCCGCCGCGGGCTTCGCCGGGTTCGAGCTTCACGCCCCCTACGACCAGGACCAGGCCGAGATCCGGGCCGCCCTGATCGACGCCGGCCGGCCGATGCTGGGGGTCAACACCCGCCGCAGCCTCGACCCCGAGGACCGGGAGACGGTGGGCCTCACCGCCCTGCCCGGCCGCGAGCACGAGGCGCAGGACGCGATCCTGGAGGCCATCGACTGGGCCCGCGCGCTGGGGGCCGCGCATATCCACGTGCTGGCCGGCAAGACCTCGGGCCCGGAGGCGGCGGCGACCTTCGACGCCAATCTGCTCTGGGCCTGCGGACAGGCGGCCAAGGCCAGCGTCGGGCTGGTTCTGGAGCCGCTGAACACCCTCGACAATCCCGGCTACTTCCTGTCGACCACCACCCACGCGGCGGAGATCATCCGCAGGCTGGGACGTCCGGAGCTTGGCCTGATGTTCGACACCTATCATGTGCAGGTGATGGAGGGCGACGTGATCCGCCGCTTCGGCCGGCTGCTGCCGCTGATCCGGCACGTTCAGTTCGCCTCCACCCCCGGCCGCCTGCGCCCGGACCTCGGCGACCTCGCCCATGAACGGGTGCTGCCGGCGATGCGGGCGGCAGGCTATGAGGGCTTCTTCGGCGCCGAATACCGCACCGGCCCCGTCACCGGGCCCGACACCGAGAAGACGCTCGGCTGGTTCGACGCCTGGCGGACGGCGGGGATCGGCTGAGACAGTCAGGGCGCCGAAAGCCGCCCCGTCCGCGCCCAGTCCAGCGCGTCGTCCAACCGGTCCTCGCCCCAGAACAGCTCCTCGCCCACCCGGAAGGTCGGGGCCCCGAACACGCCCAGTTCGCGCGCCCGGTCGGTGTTGGCGAGGAAGGCGGCCGCGATCTCCGGCGCGTCGGCGCGGGCGAGGGTCTCCACCGGATCCCGCCCGATCTCCCGCAGGCTTTCCGACAGGTTCGGCTCCGCCCCGGCCACCTGCCCCTCCTGCATCCAGCGCCGATAGGTGGCGCGGAGGTAATCGAAACACCACCCTTCCCGCGCCGCCAGCACCGCCACATGGTTGGCCCGGTCGTAGTCGACCAGCGGATAAGGCGCGGGGAACCGGGGCGAGAGCCCCAGCCGCGGCGCCCGCCGCTCGATATCCCGCCAGATATAGGCGAGTTTCACCGGCGCGTTCTTGGGCAACGTGCCGAGCTCGGACATGACGATGCGGGTGGAATAGGGCTTCCAGTCGAAGACGACCTCTCCCGCCGCCTCCAGCATCTCGGCCCGGCGGATCGCCAGCCAGGTGTAGGCGCTGCCCACAGCGAACCACGTCTCCAGCCGGATCGGCATGGCGTCCCCCTCCGTTGCCCAAGGGGAAGCCTAACCCGACAGGACGGAAACGCAAAACGCCGGGCGGTTCCCCGCCCGGCGTTCCGGCGTCGCATGGCGGGCGCTTATTCGTCTTCCAGCCGGGTCACGATGCAGGTCATCACCGGCTTCTTGCCCCAGCGGCGGGAGCAGACCTGGCGGGCGGCGCGGTTGGCGGCGTCCTCGATGTCCTTGTCCGACCGCTTCTTCTTGGGCAGCCCGTCCACGGCGTCGTCCACCGCGTCGTAGATCATGTCGGCCAGCGGGGCCGGCCAGCCCTCGCTTTCCTCCGGCCCGCCCAGCACCCGGATCTCCGGGTCGGCCAGCAGCTCTCCGGTCTCGTCCACCACCAGCGCGATGATGACATGCCCCTGCCGCGCCAGCTTGAGGCGGGAGCGAACGACCCCGTCCATCGCCCCGACCAGCGTCTGCCCGTCGAGGTAGAGCCGCCCGGTCTGCACCTCGTCCAGGATCCGCGGCCGGTCGCCGTCGATCGCCACCACGGTCCCGTTGGGCGCGGGGATGGCGGGCACCTGCAGCGTGCCGGCGAAGGCCGAATGCTCGACCAGATGGCGATGCTCGCCATGCATCGGCACCGCGATCCGGGGCTTCAGCGCCTCGTAGAGCACCCGCAGGTCCTCCTTGCGCGCGTGGCCGGAGACGTGGATGCGGCCGCCCAGACCCGGGCTCGCCTCATCCACCACCTGCACGCCGCGTTCGGAGAGCTGGTTCCAGATCCGCGCCACCCCCGGCTCGTTGCCCGGAATGGTCTTGGAGGAGAAGATCACCATGTCCCCCTCGCCCAGCGACACGGTGGGGTGGGAGCCGTTGGCGATGCGCGCCAGCGCCGCCCGCCCCTCGCCCTGCGACCCGGTGGTGAGGTAGAGCACATGCTCCGACGGCACGTCGCGCGCGTCGTAATCGGAGATGGTGCGCGGGAAGTCGGTCAGCTCCCCCGTCTCCACCGCCGCGGCGATCATCCGGTCCATGGCCCGGCCGACCAGCACCACCGCCCGCCCGCAATCCGCCGCCGCGATGGCGAGCGAGCGCAGGCGCGCCACGTTGGAGGCGAAGGTCGTCGCCGCCACCGCGCCCTTGGCCGACGAGATCAAGGCCTTGAGCGGCTCCATCACCTCGGCCTCGGAGCCGCCATGGCCCGGCAGGAACACGTTGGTCGAGTCGCAGACCATGGCCTGCACCCCCTCCGCCCCGATGGCGCGGAAGGCGGCGAGGTCGAAGGGCTCGCCCATCTGCGGGGTCTCGTCGACCTTGAAGTCGCCGGTATGCACCACCCTTCCGGCGGGGGTGTCGATCACCAGGCTGGAGGCCTCGGGGATCGAATGGGTGACCGGCTGGAAGCGGACCTTGAACTTGCCGACCTTCACCGGCTTGTCGGTTCCCACGATCTTGAGGCAGTTGGGGTTGACCCCCGCCTCCTCCAGCTTGCGGCGGATATGCACCCCGGTGAAGGGCCGCGCATAGATCGGGGCCTTGAGCATCGGCCACAGCCGGCCGAGGCCCCCGATATGGTCCTCATGCGCGTGGGTCGCGAAGATCGCGTCCAGCTTGTCGGCCCGCTCGGCGATGAAGGAGGGGTCGGCCATCACCAGTTCGATGCCCGGGCTCGACTCCATGTCGCCGAAACCGACGCCGCAGTCGACCATGATCCAACGGCG
Organism: Pseudomonadota bacterium; assembly: GCA_036154955.1. GTDB lineage: Bacteria > Pseudomonadota > Alphaproteobacteria > Rhodobacterales > Rhodobacteraceae > Albimonas. The sequence continues at coordinate 108,725 of JAYZWL010000067.1, forward strand.
ATCGGCCCCGCGGCCATAGCCGTAGAGATACATGTTCATCCCGATCTCGCCGGCGCCTCCAAGCGCCACGAAGACCAGTTCGGCGTCGTCTGCCATGCGTTGTTCAGCCTTGTTTTCTGTTCAATTCGTAAATCGCGGCCAGCCCGCGCAGGGTCAGGTCGCCGTCCACCACGTCGATCACGTCGGTGCCCCGGGCGAACAGGGGCGACAGGCCGCCGGTGGCGATCACCTGCATTTTGCGCCCGCGTTCGTCCATGATGCGCCGGCAGAGTCCCTCCACCAGCGAAACATAGCCCCAGTAAATGCCTGACTGCATGCACGCAACCGTATTCAGCCCGATCACCTTCTCCGGCTTGGTCACGTCGATCTCCGGCAGCGCCGTCGCGGCGTTCTCCAGCGCCTTCAGCGCCAGGTTCACGCCGGGCGCGATGATGCCGCCCTCATAGGCCCCGTCGACCCCCACCACGTCCAGCGTGGTGGCCGTGCCGAAGTCCACCACGATCACGTCGCCGCCATAGGTCCGGAAGGCCGAGACCGAGTTGACCAGCCGGTCCGAGCCGACCCGGGTGTTGGGCTCGACCCGGATGTCGATCCCGATCTCGGTGCCCGGCTTGTTCACGATGAAGGGCCGCTGGCCGAAATACTTGTCGGCGAGCACCCGCAGATTGAACAGCGTGCCCGCGGCGGTGGACGAGATCACCACGCCGTCGATCTGGCTGGACGACACCCCGTGATGGTTCATCAGCTGCCGCAACCAGACGAAATACTCGTCCGCCGTGCGCTTCACATCCGTCGCGCAGCGCCAGTCGGCCAGAAACGCCGTGCCGTCATGCAGGGCGAACACGCTGTTGGTGTTGCCGACGTCGATGGCCAGAAGCATGGGGGCTCTCTCCTCCGGGAGCGGGTCTGCGAGGCGTCCTCGGGGCGTTCAGGGAAAGAACACCTCGGCCGCGGCGATCTTGCGCGCGCCCTGCGGGGTTTCAAGGATCAATGCGCCGTCGGGGTCGAGATCCGCGAACACGCCGGCGACCGTCTCACGCGGGAGGCGGGCTTCGATGCGCTGCCCTAGCCGGGCGGCGCGGGCGAGCCAGGCGTCGCGCAGCGGCCCGAAGCCCTGGGCGCGGTAAAGGTCCAGCCAGCGGGCGAAACCGGCGGCGAGCTCGCGCAGCGCGTCCTCCGGGTCCGGCGCCGCGCCCAGCAGGTCGGCCAGCGCCACCGGCGGAAAGGCCGCGCCGGGTTGCGGCGCCGGCGCATGGGCCAGGTTCACGCCGATGCCGACCGACACCCAGTCCAGCGCCTCGCCCCTGCCCTCGCTCTCCAGCAGGATGCCGCAGACCTTGCCGCCTTCGATCAGCGCGTCGTTGGGCCACTTGGTCTCGATCCGACGGCCGGGGGCCAGGGCGCCCAGCATGTCGGCCACTGCCAGCGAGGACACGAAGCTCAGCCGCGCCGCGTCCTTGGCCCCCATCCGGGGCCGCAGCAGCAGCGTCGCGGCGAGGTTGCCGCCCGGGTCGCCCCAGGCGTTCCCGCGCCGGCCCCGCCCGGCGGTCTGCCGGCGCGCCATGATCCAGACCGGGCCCGGAACCCCGGCCGAGGCGCGGGCCCGCGCCTCGTCCATGGTCGATCCGGTCTCCTCCAGGATCTCGACGCCGTAGCCCCGCGGCCAGTCCGCGCCCATCAGGGTCTCAGTGGAACAGCGAGGCGGCGGCGGCTTCGGCCAGCACCGGAACGCCGAACATGTTCACCACCGGCAGCCAGCCCACGCCCATGATCAGCGCCGAGGCGGCCAGCGCCACGCCATGCACCAGCGGCATCGGCCCGGTCAGGCCCTGCTCCGCCTCGTCGAAATACATGATCTTGACGATGCGCAGGTAGTAGAAGGCGCCGATCACCGAGGCCACCGCGCCGGCCACCGCCAGCGGGGTCAGCCCGGCCTCGACCGCGGCCATGAACACGAACCACTTGCCGAAGAACCCGACCAGCGGCGGGATGCCGGCGAGGCTGAAGAACAGCGCCCCCATGGCCAGCGCCTGCCCCGGACGGGACTTGGACAGACCCGCGAGGTCGGAGATCTGGGTCACCGGCTTGCCGTCCCGCTCCATGGTCAGGATGAAGGCGAAGACGCCGATGTTCATCGACACGTAGATGGCGAGGTAGATCAGCAGCGACCGCGCGCCTTCCTCGGTGCCGGCGGCGAGGCCGACCAGCGCGAAGCCCATATGGGCGATCGAGGAATAGGCCATCAGCCGCTTCAGGTTGGTCTGCCCGATCGCGGCGATGGAGCCGAGGAACATCGAGGCCACCGCCAGGAAGGCGAGGATCTGCTGCCAGTCGGCCACCGCGCCGCCGAACCCGTCGTAGAGCACACGGGCGAACAGCGCCGCCGCCGCCGCCTTGGGGGCCGTGGCGAAGAAGCCGGTCACCGGGGTCGGCGCGCCCTCGTAGACGTCCGGCGTCCACATGTGGAACGGCGCGGCGGAGACCTTGAAGGCGAGCCCCGCGCAGAGGAAGGCCAGCCCGAACAGCATGCCCAGCGAGGTCCCGTGCTCCGCCACCTCGGCGATGGAGGCGAACTTGGTCGACCCCGAATAGCCGTAGACCAGCGAGGCGCCGTAGAGCAGCAGGCCCGAGCTGAGCGCGCCCAGCACGAAATACTTCAGCCCGGCTTCCGTGGACCGCAGGCTGTCGCGCCGGAACGCCGCGACGACGTAGAGCGCCAGCGACTGCAGCTCCAGCCCCATGTAGAGCACCATCAGGTCGCCGGCCGAGACCATGACCATCATGCCCAGCACCGCCAGCGTCACCAGCACGGGATATTCGAACTTGGCCAGGTCGTGCCGGCGCATGTAGCCGTCGGACAGGATCAGCATGATCGCCGCGCCGAACAGGATCACCACCTTGGCGAAGCGCGCGAAGCCGTCGGCGACGAAGCCGCCGTTGAAGGCCGTCGCCTCTCCGGTTCCGAAGCCCGCGATCAGGCCCAGCGCGATCATCACCGCCGCGGTGGCCCAGGTCAGCCCGCTGGTCAGCTTGTCGCCGGGCCCGTAGGCGCCGGCCATCAGGCCGACCATCGCCCAGATCGCCAGCAGCAGTTCCGGCAGGATGACCGTTACGTCTTGGCTCAGCATGTCAGTGGGTCCCCCCGGCGGCGGGCGCAGCCCCCGCGAACTGGATCAGGCCGTCGGCGGCGGCCTCGGCGACGGCGTGGTCGACGCCGCTCACCAGATGCTCGACCGCCGGGCCGAACAGGTCGGTGATCAGGCTGGGATAGACGCCCAGCAGCAGCGTGCCCACCACCAGCGGCGCGAACAGCAGCCGCTCCCGCCCCGTCATGTCGGTGATCGCCGACAGCGACTGCTTGATCAGGTCGCCCAGCACCACCCGGCGATAGAGCCACAGCGCATAGGCCGCCGACAGGATCACGCCGGTCGCCGCGCCCGCCGCGGCCCAGGTGCTCACCTGGAAGGTCCCGGCCATGGTCAGGAACTCCCCGATGAAGCCCGAGGTGCCCGGCAGGCCGACATTGCCCATGGTGAACAGCATGAACACCAGCGCGAAGGCCGGCATCCGCACGGCGAGCCCGCCATAGGCGGCGATGTCGCGGGTATGCATCCGGTCGTAGATCACGCCGACGATGAGGAACAGCGCGCCGGAGATGAAGCCGTGGCTGAGCATCTGGAAGATCGCCCCGTCCACGCCCTGCCGGTTGGCCGCGAAGATGCCCAGCGTCACGAAGCCCATATGGGCGACCGACGAATAGGCGATCAGCTTCTTCATGTCCTCCTGCATCATCGCCACCAGCGAGGTGTAGATGATCGCCACGACCGAGAGGAAGAACACGAAGTCCGTCATGATCTCGGACGCCACCGGGAACATCGGCAGGCTGAAGCGCAGGAAGCCGTATCCGCCCATCTTCAGCAGGATCGCCGCCAGCACCACCGAACCGGCCGTGGGGGCCTGCACGTGGGCGTCGGGCAGCCAGGTATGCACCGGCCACATCGGCATCTTCACCGCGAAGGAGGCGAAGAAGGCCAGCCACAGCATGGTCTGGAAGCCGCCGGGGATGGTCCAGCCCATCACCTCCATCGGCTGGGCCGAGAAGGCGTGGCCCAGCAGGGTCGGAATGTCCGAGGTGCCCGCATCCGCATACATCGCGATCATCGCGATCAGCATCAGCACCGAGCCGAGCAGCGTGTAGAGGAAGAACTTGAAGCTGGCGTAGATCCGGTTGGCGCCGCCCCAGATGCCGATGATCAGGAACATCGGGATCAGGCCCGCCTCGAAGAACAGGTAGAACAGCACCATGTCGAGGCTGACGAAAACGCCGATCATCAGCGTCTCCAGCACCAGGAAGGCGGCCATGTATTCCTTGACCCGGTGCGTGACCCCCCAGGAGGCGCCGATCACGATCGGCATCAGGAAGGTGGTCAGCATCACGAACAGGACCGAGATCCCGTCCACCCCCAGCTTGTAGTTGAGGCCGAGCAGCCACTCGCCCTCCTCCACGAACTGGAAGCCGGTGTCGGAGGCGTCGAAGCCGCCGAGGATCACCAGGCTGAGCAGGAAGGTCGCCACGGTGGCGATCAGCGCCACCACCTTGGCGTTCAGCTGGGCGGCCGCGTCCTCGCCCCGCAGCACCAGGATCAGGACCAGCGCCCCGATCAGCGGCAGGAAGGTGACCAGCGTGAGGATGTTGGACATCAGTGGGCGCTCCCGCCGACGGAGAGCCAGGTCACGAGGATCGAGACGCCGATCAGCATGACGAAGGCGTAATGGAACACGTATCCCGACTGGCCGCGGCCCGCGAGCCGCGTGACCCAGGGGATGATCCCCATGGCCACCCCGTTGATCGCGCCGTCGACCGTCGCCGTGTCGCCCTTCTTCCAGAAGAAGGAGCCGAGCCACATGGCCGGGCGCACGATGATCAGCGCGTAGAGCTCGTCGAAATACCACTTGTTGAGCAGGAACTGATAGGCGCCGTGATGGCGCTCCGCCAGCTCGCGCGGCAGGGACGGGTTGACGATGTAGAACCACCAGCTGACCGCGAACCCGCCGAGCATCGCCAGGAACGGCGCGAGCTTCACCAGCGCCGGCACCGAGTGGCTGTCATGCATGACGTGGTTGGTCTCGTGGTTCATGTAGATCGCCGCGCCGAACCATTCCTCCGAATGATGGCCGATGAAGCCGCCGAAGAAGGCCATGCCCGCCAGCACCGCGCCCGCGCCGAGGATGTAGAGCGGCCACATCATCACCGCCGGGCTCTCATGCGCATGCTCCCAGTGCTTCCGGTCGCGGGTCTCCCCGTAGAAGGTCAGGAAGATCAGGCGCCAGGAGTAGAAGGAGGTGAAGGCCGCCGCGATCACCAGCAGGGTGAAGGAGAACTCGCCGACCGCGGTATGGGCCGCGAAGGCGCCCTCGATGATCGCGTCCTTCGACACGAAGCCGGCGAAGCCGATCGGCAGGCCCAGCAGGTCGTAGGAGAACGGGATGCCGACGCCGGTGATGGCCAGCGTGCCCAGCATCATCATCGCGAAGGTGACGGGGATCTTCTCCTTCAGCTGGCCGTATTTCCGCATGTCCTGCTCATGGTGCATCGCGTGGATGACCGAGCCGGCCCCGAGGAACAGCAGCGCCTTGAAGAAGGCGTGAGTGAACAGGTGGAACATCGCCGCCTGGTAGTAACCCACGCCCGCCGCGACGAACATGTAGCCGAGCTGCGAGCAGGTCGAATAGGCGATCACCCGCTTGATGTCGTTCTGCACCAGCCCGACCGTCGCCGCGAAGAAGGCGGTGATGCCGCCGACCACGGTGATGAAGCCGGTGGCCATCGGCGCGTATTCCATGATCGGCGACATGCGGCAGACGAGGAACACGCCCGCGGTCACCATGGTCGCCGCGTGGATCAGCGCCGAAACCGGGGTCGGCCCCTCCATCGCGTCGGGCAGCCAGGTGTGCAGCATGAACTGCGCCGACTTGCCCATGGCGCCGATGAACAGCAGGAAGCAGGCCAGCTCCGCCGCGTTCCAGTCGGTCCACAGGAACCGCACCGAGGTCTCCGCCAGGTGATGGGCCTGCCCGAAGATGGTGTCGAGCTCAATCGAGTCGGTCAGCAGGTAGAGCGTGAAGATGCCCAGCAGGAAGCCGAAATCGCCGACGCGGTTGACCACGAAGGCCTTCATCGCCGCGGCGTTGGCCGAGGGCTTCTTCCACCAGAACCCGATCAGCAGGTAGGAGGCGACGCCCACCCCCTCCCAGCCGAAGAACAGCTGCAGCAGGTTGTCGCCCGTCACCAGCGCCAGCATGGCGAAGGAGAAGAAGGACAGGTAGGCGAAGAAGCGCGGCTTGGCGTCGTCCTCCTCCATGTAGCCCATGGAGTAGAGGTGAACGAGCGCCGAGACCGAGCAGACCACGCACAGCATCACCGAGGTCAGCCGGTCGAGCCGGATGCCCCAGTCGATGGCGAGCGTCCCGCTGTCCACCCAGCGCATCAGCACCAGATGCTCCGCCTCCTCGGGCAGCGCGAAGAACACGATCCAGGCGAAGACGGCCGCGACCATCATGATGCCGGTGGTGACCAGCATCGCGCCCTTCTCGCCCGTCCAGCGCCAGCCGAAGCCGGCGATCAGCGACCCGGCGAAGGGGGCGAGCAGAATGAAGAGGACCAGGCTTTCGAGCATCGGATCAGCCCTTCATCATGTTCACGTCCTCGACCGCGATGCTTCCGCGGTTGCGGAAGAAGCAGACGAGGATGGCGAGGCCGATGGCGGCCTCGGCCGCCGCGACGGTCAGCACGAACAGGGTGAACACCTGCCCGGCGAGGTCGCCGAGATGCGCCGAAAAGGCCACGAAATTGATGTTGACCGCGAGCAGCATGAGCTCGATCGACATCAGGATGATGATGATGTTCTTCCGGTTCAGGAAGATCCCGAAGATGCCGGTGACGAAAAGGATCGCCCCCACCGTCAGATAGTGCTCGAGGCCGATGCCCGCCGCGCTGTCCATGTCAGTCCCCTTCGTCCCGAACTCAGATGCCCTGGCCCGGCTTGATGTCTTTCAGCTCGATCGCCTCGTGCCGCTCGCGGTGCATCTGGGCGATCACGCTCTGCCGCTTGACCCCCGGCTTGTGGCGCAGGGTCAGCACGATGGCGCCGATCATCGCCACCAGCAGCACCATGCCCGCGAGCTGGAAGAGCAGCACGTAGTCGGTGTAGATCAGCCGCCCCAGCGCGCGGGTGTTCTCCACATCCGCGGGGATCGGCGCGACGGCGGCGCGCAGCTCGGGCGCGGCGTCCGCGAAGACCCAGGACCCGGCCACCAGGCCCAGCTGGATCAGCAGCACCAGCCCGATCAGCAGGCCCACCGGCAGATAGTCGGAGAAGCCCGCGCGAAGCTCGGCGAAGTCGACGTCGAGCATCATCACCACGAACAGGAACAGCACCGCCACCGCGCCCACGTAGACGATGGCCAGCAGCATGGCCACGAACTCCGCCCCCACCAGCACGAACAGGCCGGAGCAGGAGAAGAAGGCCAGGATCAGCCACAGCACCGAATGCACCGGGTTGCGGGCCAGCACGGTCAGCAGCCCGGCGGCGATGGCCGAACAGGCGAACAGGTAGAAGGCGATCGTGGCCACGGTCATGCGCAGATCCTCTTGTCGCGCGCCGGCCCGAGGCTCAGCGGCAGTCGTTTCCGCGGGCCCGCCAGGACACCGCCCGCCAGGGCGCGTCCGGCGCTGGGTCCGCCCGCTCGAATTCCAGTTCCAGGTCGCACCAGCGTCGGTAGGTGCGCGGCGAGGCCCAGCCGGCCCCGTAGCCGAAGGCGTAGCCCGGCCGGCCGTAGCCGTAGCCGTAGCCCCAGGGTCCGAACGGCCCCCAGGGGTAGGGATCGGGCACGACCTCCAGCTTCGCCGTGGACCAGCGCAGGATGCGCCGCCCCTCGGCCTCGGTGGTCGCGTCGGGCACGCCCATTTCGCGCACCAGCGACAGTTCCGTGCGGCCCATCAGGGCGCCCATCCGCTCCGCGCGGCTCGGCGCGTCGGTGGTGGCGCAGCCCGCGACCAGCAGCGCCGGCGCAAGGCAAATCGCGAGCAAGCGTCGCATTCGACATCTCCCGTTCCCCCTTCTCCGACCCTCGGTCAGCGGCGCCCCGCAAAGCCCGCGATCCCTGACGCCCCGCCCTCAGCGGTAGGGCGCGTCCAGCTCCAGGTTGCGGGCGATCTCCCGCTCCCAGCGTTCGCCGTTCGCGAGCAGCTTGTCCTTGTTGTAGAACAGCTCCTCGCGCGTCTCGGTGGCGAATTCGAAATTCGGCCCCTCGACGATCGCGTCCACCGGGCAGGCTTCCTGGCAGAAGCCGCAATAGATGCACTTGGTCATGTCGATGTCGTAGCGCGTGGTCCGGCGGCTGCCGTCCTCCCGCGGTTCGGCCTCGATGGTGATGGCCTGCGCCGGGCAGATCGCCTCGCACAGCTTGCAGGCGATGCAGCGTTCCTCGCCGTTCGGGTAGCGGCGCAGCGCATGCTCGCCCCGGAACCGCGGCGAGAGCGGGCCCTTTTCGAACGGGTAGTTCAGCGTCGCCTTGGGCTTGAAGAAGTATTTGAAGCCCAGGCGGAACCCCGCGACGAAGTCGGCGAGCACGAAGTATCGCGCGGCGCGGGCGTAGGAGAAGGCCATGTCAGATGCTCCTTACCAGCGGGCGTAGCCGGGGACGCCGTACTGCGCCAGGCCGGCGGCGATCACCACCCAGGCCAGCGACAGCGGCAGGAAGACCTTCCAGCCGATGCGCATCAGCTGGTCGTAGCGGAAGCGCGGCACGACGGCCTTCACCATGGCGAACATGAAGAAGAAGAACACCGCCTTGAGCACGAACCAGAACACCCCGTCCGGCAGACCCGGGATCGGCGACAGCCAGCCGCCGAAGAACAGCGTGGTCATCAGCGCGCACATCAGCGTGATGGCCATGTACTCGCCGATCATGAACAGCAGGTAGGGCGTGGACGAATACTCGACCTGGTAGCCCGCCACCAGCTCGGATTCAGCTTCCGGCAGGTCGAAGGGCGGACGGTTGGTCTCGGCCAGCGCGGAGATGAAGAACATGATCATCACCGGGAAATGCGGCAGCCAGTACCAGGAGAACATGCCGTAGTCGCCCCGCTGCGCCTCCACGATCGCCGACAGGTTCAGCGACCCGGTGGAGATCAGCACGCCCACGATGATCAGGCCGATCGAGACCTCATAGGAAATCATCTGCGCCGCGGAGCGAAGACCGCCCAGGAACGGGTATTTGGAGTTCGACGCCCAGCCGCCCATGATCACGCCGTAGACCTCCAGCGAGGACACGGCGAAGATGAACAGGATGCCGACATTGATGTCGGACACCACCCAGCCCGCGTTGAACGGCACCACCGCCCAGGCGATGGTCGCCAGCACGAAGGAGATCATCGGCGCCAGGAAGAACACGGTCTTGTCCGCGCCCGCCGGCACCACGATCTCCTTCATCGCGAACTTCAGGAAGTCGGCGAAGGACTGCATCAGGCCGAACGGCCCGACCACGTTGATCGACTTGCGAAGCTGCACCGCGCCCCAGACCTTTCGGTCCATCCACAGAAGGAAGGCGAGGCTGACCAGCAGGCAGACGGTGACCACCAGGCACTGCAGCAGGATCAAGAGGCCGGGAAGGCCGTAATCGGACCAGAAGCCGGTTTCCATCGCGATTACTCCGCGGCCATTGGTTTCGCTGCGCGCTCGGCGCGCAGGCGGGAAAGCTCGGCCAGCACCGTGGAGGCGCGGCAGATCGGGTTGACCAGGTAGTGGTCGGAAAGCGCGGGGACGAAGGCGCCGTGGCCAAGCACCCCGAGCTCCGGCGCCTCATGCGCGTTCTGGGGGACCGTGTCGAGACGGGCCAAGTGCGGAACCGCCTCGAACATCGCCTTGCGCAGCGCGGCCAGCCCGTCATAGGGCAGCGTCTGGCCCATCGTGGCGGACAGCGCCCGCAGGATCGCCCAGTTCTCCCGCGCTTCGCCCGGCGGGAAGCCGGCGCGGTTGGCGAGCTGCGGGCGGCCTTCGGTGTTCACGAAGATCCCCGATTCCTCGGTCCAGGCGGCGCCCGGCAGGATCACGTCGGCGCGATGCGCGCCCCGGTCGCCGTGGGAGCCCTGATAGACCACGAAGGGCCCGGCGGGGATATCCAGCTCGTCCGCGCCCAGGTTCAGGATCACGTCGGCTTCCAGCGCCTTCGCCACCCCGCCCTCGGCGACCACGCCCAGATCCAGCCCGCCGACGCGGCTCGCCGCGCCGTGCAGGACCAGGAAGCCGCTTTCGCCCAGCTCGGCGATCTTCATGGCGGCGGCGAGCGCCGCGGCGCCGTCCTCCCGGACCAGGGCGCCCTGCCCGATCACCACAACCGACTTCTTGCCCTTCACCGGCTCCCAGTCCGAGGCGGGCTTGTTCACCACCTCGGCCAGCGCGTCGGGGCCGGTCCCGAGATGGTCGTAGTCGTAGGTCAGGTCCACGGCCGGGCCGATCAGCCCGACGCGGGCGCCGTTGATCCAGGCCTTGCGGATGCGGGCGTTGAGCACCGGCGCTTCCGTGCGCGGGTCGGTCCCGACCAGCAGGATCAGCTCGGCGTCGTCCAAATCCTCGATCTTCGCGGTGCCGGCGTAGGACGCGCGGTTGCCCGCCTCCAGCGCCGCGCCGTCGGTGCGGCATTCCACGACGCCGCCCAGGCTCTCGACCAGGCCCTTGAGCGCGAACATCGCCTCGGTGGACGCAAGGTCCCCGGCGAGGCCCGAGACGGTCTTGCCCTCGGCCGCCTCGGCGATGGCGGCGAAGGCCTCGCCCCAGGTGGCCGGGGTCAGCTTGCCGCCCTTGCGCACATAGGGCTTGTCCAGCCGCTGCCGGCGCAGCCCGTCCCACACGAAGCGGGACCGGTCGGCCAGCCATTCCTCGTTCACCCCGTCATGGTTGCGGGGCACGATGCGCATGACCTCGCGCCCGCGGACGTCCACCCGGATGGAGGACCCCAGCGCGTCGATGACGTCGATGGTCTCGGTCTTCTTCAGCTCCCACGGCCGCGCGGTGAAGGCGTAGGGCTTGGAGGTCAGCGCGCCCACCGGGCACAGGTCGATGACGTTGCCCTGCATTTCCGAGGTCAGGGTCTGCGAGAGGTAGGAGGTGATCTCCGAATCCTCGCCCCGCCCGGTCTGCCCCATCTCCGGCACGCCGGCGACTTCGGTGATGAAGCGCACGCAGCGGGTGCAGGAGATGCAGCGCGTCATGCAGGTCTCGACCAGCGGGCCGAGATCCATGTCCACCGCCGCCCGCTTCGGCTCCCGATACCGCGAGAAATCCACCCCGTAGGCCATCGCCTGGTCCTGCAGGTCGCACTCGCCGCCCTGGTCGCAGATCGGGCAGTCCAGCGGGTGGTTGATGAGCAGGAACTCCATCACCCCCTCGCGGGCCTTCTTGACCATGGGGGTGTTGGTGAACACCTCCGGCGGCTGGCCCTCCGGTCCCGGGCGCAGGTCGCGCACCTGCATGGCGCAGGAGGCGGCGGGCTTGGGCGGCCCGCCCTTCACCTCGACGAGGCACATGCGGCAGTTGCCGGCGATCGACAGGCGCTCATGGTAGCAGAAGCGCGGCACCTCCACCCCGGCCTGCTCGCAGGCCTGCAGGATGGTCATGGCGCCATCGACCTCGATGACCGTTCCGTCGATGCTGATCTTGCTGGTCTTGGTCATTGCGTCACGCCGCCTCCGCGTCGCCGCAGCCCCGGGTCTTCCAGAGATGCGCGTCCTTCAGGTCCGCCCAGCCGAAGGCCTCCGCCGAAGGCCCCTCGGCCTCCAGCTTCGCCAGCCGGGCCACGCCGTCCGCCACCGTGGGGCGGGTCCCTTCGGGAACCCACCACATCACCAGCCGGTGACTGTCCGTCGCGTCATACCATTCCGCCCGCCGCGCGTAGAACGCCCGGTGGACCGTGTTCCATACGAAATGCTCGAGCGAGGCCGCGTCCGCCCAGACCGAGAGGGTCGAGGCCATGCGCGGGTTGCCGCCGAGCGCGCCCTGCGCGTCGAGCTGCTCGCGCTCCATCTCCTCCGACGACAGCCGCCAGACGAAGCCCGGCGCCCGCTCGGCCAGCGCGTTGACGCGCGGCTCGTTGTCGGCGAAGTCCGCGACCCGCGGATCGTCCCAGTCGTAGCGCAGGACGCCGCAGTTGAACTCGGCCAGGTGATGTCCGGCGGGCTGGATCATTCCGCGGCCACCGCCGAGACGCGGCCGGTCTTCTTCGCCTTGATGCGGTCCTCGATCTCGTTGCGGTAGTGCCGGATCAGGCCCTGGATCGGCCAGGCCGCCGCGTCGCCGAGCGCGCAGATGGTGTGGCCCTCGACCTGCTTGGTGACGTCCAGCAGCATGTCGATCTCCTCGACCTCCGCCTCGCCGGTCACCAGGCGGTCCATCACCCGCATCATCCAGCCGGTGCCTTCCCGGCAGGGCGTGCACTGGCCGCAGCTCTCGTGCTTGAAGAACTTCGACAGCCGCCACACCGCCTTGATGACGTCGGTCTGCTGGTCGATGACGATGGCGCAGGCGGTGCCGAAGGAGGACTTCAGCTCCCGCATCCCGTCATAATCCATGATGGCGTCCTCGCACTGGGACGCGGGGATGATCGGGCAGGACGCGCCGCCGGGGATCACCGCCTTGAGGTTCTTCCAGCCGCCCCGAACGCCGCCGCCATGCTTCTCGATCAGCTCGCGCAGCGGGATCGACATCGCCTCCTCGACCACGCAGGGCGTGTTCACATGCCCGGTCAGGCCGAACAGCTTGGTGCCGGCGTTGTTCGGCCGACCGAAGCCCGCGAACCAGTCGCCGCCCCGGCGCAGGATGGTCGGGGCCACGGCGATGGATTCGACGTTGTTCACCGTGGTCGGGCAGCCGTAGAGGCCGGTGTTGGCCGGGAACGGCGGCTTGAGCCGCGGCATGCCCTTGCGTCCCTCGAGGCTTTCGAGCAGCGCGGTTTCCTCGCCGCAGATATAGGCGCCCGCGCCGTGATGCAGGATCACGTCGAAGCCCCAGCCATGGGCGTCCGGCCCCAGCAGGCCCGCGTCGTAGCATTCGTCGATCGCGGATTGCAGCGCCTCGCGCTCCCGGATGAACTCGCCGCGGATGTAGATGTAGGCGGCGTGCGCGCCCATCGCGAAACCGGCGACCACGCAGCCCTCGATCAGGGTGTGCGGGTCATGGCGCATGATCTCGCGGTCCTTGCAGGTCGCCGGCTCGGATTCGTCGGCGTTGACCACCAGGTAATGCGGCCGGCCGTCGGATTCCTTGGGCATGAACGACCACTTGAGCCCGGTCGGGAACCCCGCCCCGCCGCGCCCGCGCAGGCCGGATTTCTTCATCTCGTCGATGATGGCGTCGCGGCCGCGGGCCAGGATCCCCGCGGTGTCGTCCCAGAGCCCCCGGGCCCGGGCGCCGGCCAGCGTGCGGTCCTTCATCCCGTAGATGTTCTGGAAGATCCGGTCCTCGTCGCGCAGCATCCGCGTCACTCCTTGCCGGCGCCGCGGCGCCAGATGTTGAACAGGGTCACGACCGCCCAGCCGAGCGCCGCGAGGCACGCCATGTCGATGAGGAAGGCGTAGCGCACCGGCAGCCCCAGCGCGCCGCCGGCGGCGCTCAGCGCCATCCAGCCGACGAAGGCGACCAGGATGACGATGCTCGCCAGCCTCGCCTGCGCCCTGTCGCGGTCGCTGCGCACGCGCTCCATCCTCCTCAGGACCCCCTTTGTCCCCGGCCTCAGTCGGCCTGGGGCGTGTTGATCACCGCCGCCGAGGCGACGGGCTGCGTTCCGTCGATGCGCGTCACCGTCTCCCCGAGCGCGGTGGCGAGCTGCACCGAAGCGTTGGTGCGGTTGCGCGGCGCCTCCCCTTCCGGGATCACCAGCGCGGTCGGCCCGCCCTTGGGCTCCGACCCGATGCGGCCGTTCTGCGGACCCGGCGTCGGCACCTCTCCGGCGGCCAGCGCGTCGAGGATCTCCGCGAAGCGCTCCGTGGTCAGGTCCTCGTAGAAGTCCTTGCCGATCTGCACCATGGGCGCGTTCGAGCAGGCGCCGAGGCACTCGACCTCCTCCCACGAAAACAGGCCGTCCCGGTAGACGGTGTGCGCCTTCGGGCCGATCTTCTCCTGGCAGACGCCGATCAGGTCCTCCGCCCCGCAGATCATGCAGGAGGTGGTGCCGCAGACCTGGACGTGAATGCGGCCGACCGGGGCGAGCTGGAACATGAAGTAGAAGGACGCGACCTCCAGCACCCGGATCTGGGCCATGCCGAGCATGTCGGCCACGACCTCGATGATCGGGCGGGAGATCCAGCCCTCCTGCTCCTGCGCCCGCCACAGAAGCGGGATCACCGCGGAGGCCTGCCGCCCCTCGGGATACTTGGCGATCTGCCCCTTGGCCCATTCCAGATTGGCGGGCGTGAAGGCGAAGCTCTCGGGCTGCTCGTGGTGAAGTCTGCGAAGCATCAGCGATCGATCTCCCCGAACACCACGTCGAGCGAGCCCAGGATGGCCGCGACATCCGCGAGCTGATGGCCCCGGCAGATGTGGTCCATGGCCGCGAGGTGCGGATAGCCCGGCGCGCGCAGCTTGGCGCGGTAGGGCTTGTTGGTGCCGTCGGCGACCAGGTAGACGCCGAATTCGCCCTTGGGGGCCTCGACCGCGGCGTAGACTTCGCCGGCCGGGACGTGGAACCCTTCGGTATAGAGCTTGAAGTGGTGGATGAGCGCCTCCATCGAGGTCTTCATCTCGGCCCGCTTCGGAGGGGCGAGCTTGCCGCGGTGCATCACCGGCTCGCCCTTGCATTTGTCCAGCTTCTCAAGGCACTGGCGCATGATCTTCACGCTCTCCCGCATCTCTTCCATGCGGCAGAGATAGCGGTCGTAGCAGTCGCCGTTCTTGCCGAGCGGGATGTTGAACTCCAGCTCGTTGTAGCACTCGTAAGGCTGGGCGCGGCGCAGGTCCCAGGCGAGGCCGGAGCCGCGCACCATCACGCCCGAGAAGCCCCAGGCCTGCGCCTCCTCCTTCGACACCACGGCGATGTCGACGTTGCGCTGCTTGAAGATGCGGTTGTCGGTCAGCAGACCTTCGAGGTCGTCGAGCGTCTTCAGGAACGGACCGGTCCATTCCATCATATCGGCGCAAAGCTCCGGCGTCAGGTCCTGATGGACCCCGCCGGGGCGGAAATAGGCGGCGTGAAGCCGGGCCCCGCAGGCGCGCTCATAGAAGATCATCAGGTCTTCGCGCGGCTCGAAGCCCCAGAGCGGCGGGGTCAGCGCGCCCACGTCCATCGCCTGCGTGGTGACGTTGAGCAGGTGGTTGAGGATGCGCCCGATCTCGCAGAACAGCACCCGGATCAGCTGGGCGCGCTTGGGAACCTCGACCCCGACCAGCTTCTCGATGGCCAGGCACCAGGCATGCTCCTGGTTCATCGGGGCCACGTAGTCGAGCCGGTCGAAATAGGGGAGGTTCTGCAGGTAGGTGCGGCTCTCCATCAGCTTTTCGGTGCCGCGATGCAGCAGGCCGATATGCGGATCGACCCGCTCCACCACCTCGCCGTCGAGCTCCAGCACCATGCGCAGCACGCCGTGCGCCGCCGGGTGCTGGGGGCCGAAGTTGATGTTGAAGTTGCGGATGCGCTGCTCGGGCGTCTGGAAATCCGTGCCGTCCATCACTTCGCCCCCGCTTTCTGGTCGCCGGGGAGGATGTATTCCGCGCCCTCCCACGGGCTCATGAAGTCGAACTGCCGGTAGTCCTGGGTCAGCTTGACGGGCTCGTAGACCACGCGCTTGGCCTCCTCGTCGTAGCGGACCTCGACATAGCCGGTGGTCGGGAAATCCTTGCGCAGCGGATGGCCGCGGAAGCCGTAGTCGGTCAGGATCCGCCGCAGGTCCGGATGGCCGGAGAACAGCACGCCGTACATATCGAACACCTCCCGCTCGAACCAGTCGGCGGAGGGGTGGACGTCGGTGATCGAGGGCGCGATCTCGTCCTCCCGCACCCGGGCCTTGAGCCGGATGCGCAGGTTCTGGCGCATGGACAGGAAGTGATAGACCAGATCGAACCGCTGTTCGCGCGCCGGCCAGTCGACGCCGGTGACGTCGACCAGGGTGGTGAACTGGCAGGCGGGGTCGTCCCGCAGGAACTTCACCGCGTCGGGGATCTTGTCGAGCGCGACCAGCACGGTCAGCTCGCCCACGGCGATCTCGGACGAGATCACCGCCTCGGGCAGCCGCGCTTCCATGAGCGCGGCGATCTCTGCGAGGGCTTCGGACATCGGCTGGGCGTCTCCCTGGCTCGTTGAGGTCCGCCCGCTCAGCGGGCGATCACCCCGGTGCGCCTGATCTTTCGCTGAAGCTGGAGGATGCCGTAAAGCAGCGCCTCCGCCGTCGGGGGGCAACCGGGGACGTAAATGTCCACCGGCACCACGCGGTCGCAGCCGCGCACCACCGAATAGGAATAGTGATAGTAGCCGCCGCCATTGGCGCAGGAGCCCATGGAGATGACGTAGCGCGGCTCCGGCATCTGGTCGTAGACCTTGCGCAGCGCCGGGGCCATCTTGTTGGTCAGCGTGCCGGCCACGATCATCACGTCGGACTGGCGCGGGGAGGCGCGCGGCGCGAAGCCGAACCGCTCCACGTCGTAGCGCGGCATGGAGGTGTGCATCATCTCCACCGCGCAGCAGGCGAGCCCGAAGGTCATCCAGAACAGCGAGCCGGTGCGCGCCCAGTTGATGACGTCGTCGGCGGTGGTGAGCAGAAAGCCCTTGTCCGCCAGCTCGTCCGACAGGTTGCGGGCGAAGATGTCCTTGTCGGCGCCGGCCGCGGTGGCCAGCGCGGGCGAGGAGGCGTGGCCGCCGGTCACTGCCATTCCAGCGCTCCCTTCTTCCATTCGTAGGCGAAGCCGATGGTCAGCACCGCGAGGAACACCATCATCGACCAGAACCCGAAGAGCCCGACATCCTGGAAGGCCACGGCCCAGGGGAACAGGAAGGCGATCTCGAGGTCGAAGATGATGAACAGGATCGAGACGAGGTAGAAGCGCACGTCGAATTTCATGCGCGCGTCGTCGAAGGCGTTGAAGCCGCACTCGTAGGCGGAGATCTTCTCGGCGTCCGGCCGACGCACGGCGAGCACCACGGCGGCGAGGATCAGGACCAGCCCCAGGCCGATGGCCAGCGCGAGGAAGATCAGGATCGGAAGATATTCGCGCAGCAGGTCGTCCATGGGCCCTCCCGCTGGCCGCGGACAGAGGCGCCGACCTCGGCGCGCGTCCCGGCGTTCCAGACGCGCTCACGTCTATAACCGCGGCGCGGCGAGGTCAACAAAGGGAGACGAACGGATCGGGGTCGAATTGGGGCCGGAATTCGGAGTTTTTTAACCATACGTCGCGGCAAGGCGCTGATAACGCGCCCGAATCGCGAGGCGGTTTCGGTATGCGCCTGCATGCCGCGGTTCTGCTGCGCTGCGAAAGGGCGCGCCGGAACGGCACGGATGCGGCCGCGGGACGATGACGGAGACTCGGCGGGGTTGCGGAACGCGCGCCGCATCCCCATGGCGGCGGCCGACTTGCGGCGCGACGCGGCATGGTTCGCCCGGCGATGGGTCCCCGGATCGCGCGACGTCCGTCGTTCCGAACACCCGGTGTCCCCGGAGGGAATTCTCACTATCGGAAGGGGCCGCCCGTCGGTCGAAGATCCTGACCCGGGCGAGGATGGCGGCGATGGCGCGGTTGACGGGGCTCGAACCCGCGACCCCCGGCGTGACAGGCCGGTACTCTAACCAACTGAGCTACAACCGCAGCCGCCGTCCCGTCCGGTGCTTCGAGCCGCCTGCGTCGCAGTCCGCGTCGCCGCCCCGTCGGGAGTGCCGGGTTGATATTCGCGCCGGCGGGGGGCGTCAAGGGCCCCCGAGCGAAATTCCTTCGCCAATTTCGAAACCGCGCCGGAACCTCCGCGGGCGAGGAGGCGGGCGCGGTCACATTCCCTCGCGCCCCCCTGCGTCAGGCGCATCGCCGGCTGGCCGCGGCCCGGCCGGGGCGCCATATGAAGGCGCGGGCCGCGACCCGCCGCCCGTCCTCCCGCCCCTTCCCGCCGGGCTCCGCCCGCCCCTCTCACCGGAGATCCCGCCATGCTTCGCTCGCTCCTCGCCCTGCTCGCCGCCCCGGATCCGGCCCCGCTTCCCCAGGACGCGGCCCGGCTGGCGCTGGCGGCGCTGATGGTGCGGGCGGCGCGGGCGGACGGGGATTACGAGGCGCGGGAACGGGCGGTGATCCTCTCCGCCCTCGCCGCGCGGCATGGCCTCGGCGCGGCGGAGGCCGAGGCCCTGACCGCGGAGGCCGAGCAGGTCGAGGCCGAGGCCCCCGACACGGTGCGATTCACCCGGGCCCTGAAGCACGCGGTGCCGATCGAGGACCGGGCGGCGCTGCTGGAGGCGATCTGGTCCGTCGCCCTCGCCGACGGCCGCCGCGATCCGGAGGAGGACGCCTTCCTGCGCCAGCTCGCCCCCCTGCTGGGGGTGGAGGACCGCGACAGCGCGCTCGCCCGTCGCCGCGCCGAACGCGGCTGACCGGGCGGGGCCGACCGGCGGCGAGCGCGCGAATGCGCCGCGTCTCGCGCCCGCGCACGGCGCCGTCGCGCCCGCGGCGCGCGGCGTCGGGTCCGCGGCCCGACCGCATCCTGCCGCGCGGCCGCATTCCGCTCTCGCCCCGAGGCTCCGCGTCGCGGCTCCCCGGCCCCCGCCCGGGTCCCGACCGGACCGCCGGCCCCCTGCCCGCCCGCGCCCCGTCGCCGCGCGCCGCGGGCGCCTGGGCACGGCCTGGCGCGCGCGGGCCGCGGCGCCTGCGTCACGCCGCCCCCCGGTTGCCAAGCCCCGCGCCCGGCGCCACGCTCCGCCCCGGTTCCCGGCCGCCGCGCCGGCCCCTCCCCCGCCTCGCCCGACCGGAGCGCGCCATGTCCCATCCCGCCCTGCCCGCCGTTCTCGACCGGCTCGACGCCGATCTCGACGCCGCCGTCGACCGCCTGTTCGACCTGCTGCGCTTCCAGTCGATCTCCACCGACCCCGCCTACAAGCCCGCCTGCGCCGAGGCCGCGGCCTGGCTGGTGGCGGAGCTGAACGGCCTGGGCTTCAAGGCCGAGCTGCGCGCCACCCCCGGCCACCCGATGGTGGTCGCCCATGGCGACGCGCTGGCCGACCCCGCCTCCGACGCGCCGTCGCTGCTGTTCTACGGCCATTACGACGTGCAGCCGGTCGACCCGCTGTCGCTGTGGAACGCAGACCCCTTCGCCCCCGCCGTCGAAACTCTGCCCGACGGCAGGAAGGTGATCCGCGCCCGCGGCGCCGCCGACGACAAGGGCCAGCTGATGACCTTCGTCGAGGCCTGCCGCGCCTGGAAGGCCGAGACCGGGACCCTGCCCGCGAAGATCTCCATCCTGTTCGAGGGGGAGGAGGAATCGGGCTCGCCCTCGCTGATCCCGTTCCTGGAGGCGAATCGCGAGGAGCTGTCCCGCGACCTCGCCCTGATCTGCGACACCGGCATGTTCGATCCGAAGACGCCGGCCATCTCCACGATGCTGCGCGGCATGATGGGCGAGGAGATCACCGTCAAGGCCGCGTCGCGCGACCTGCATTCGGGCATGTATGGCGGCCCGGCCTCCAACCCGGTGCGGGTTCTGGCGAAGATCCTCGCCGCCCTGCATGACGAGACCGGGCGGGTGACCATCCCCGGCTTCTACGACGACGTGGACGACATCTCGCCCGAGCTCGCCCGACAGTGGGAGGCGCTGCCCTTCTCCGCGGCCGAATTCCTCGGCGCGGTGGGCCTGGAGATCCCGGCGGGCGAGGCCGGCCGCTCGGCGCTGGAGCAGATCTGGGCGCGCCCGACCTGCGAGTTCAACGGCGTCACCGGCGGCTACACGGGCGAGGGCTTCAAGACCGTGATCGCGGCGGAGGCGTCGGCCAAGATCTCCTGCCGGCTCGTCTCCCGCCAGGACCCCGAGAAGATCCGCGCCGCGTTCCGCGAGCAGGTGGCGGCGCTGGTTCCGGCGGATTGCGAGGTGGTGTTCAAGCGCCACGGCTCGTCGCCCGCGGTGGTGATGGACGTGACCGCGCCGGAATTCGAGGCGGCCCGCCAGGCGTTGTCGGCGGAATGGGAGACGGAGGCGGCCTTCATCGGCTGCGGCGGCTCGATCCCCATCGCAGGGCATTTCCAGAAGCTGCTGGGCATGGAGTCGCTGCTGATCGGCTTCGGCAACGACGACGACGGCATCCACTCGCCCAACGAGAAATACGATCTGGAGAGCTTCCGGAAGGGGGCCCGCTCCTGGGCGCGGGTGCTGGGCGAACTCAGCGGATTGAGCTGAACCCGGACGGGCGCACGGGCGGACGGGCCGGCGAGGCGCCGCGCCCCGCGCCCGCCAGGCCGGCCCCGGACGCCCGCGGCGCGCGGCGGCCGACCGCGGGCGGCGAGGGGCGCGGGGCTCATCCGGAACGCAGGACGGGCGGCGCCGCGCTGCCGGCGCCTGCCGTCGGGACGCTTCGCCGCCGGGCCTCGGCCTCGGCGCCCCGTCATTACTGCGAAGGCGTGGCGCGCGAAGGCCTGGCGCGCGAAGGCGCGGCGCTCGACGGCGTGACGCACGAAGGCGTGGCGCTCGACGGGGCGGCGCGCGCGCCGCAACCGCCCCTTGGCGGCTCCGCCTGCGCCCCCGGATCCGCGCGCCGCGGGCGGAACCGTCCCGCGGGCGATCGCGCGACGCGGCGCCTGCGCTCCGGCCCAGTCCGCAAAGGTCAGATCAGATCAGGTCAGCTTCGCCGCCCGGCGCGGCCTCCGCGGCGGGCCGGGGCGCGGGCGGCGGCGGTCAGCCCCTCCGCCAGAACCGCGGTCATCGGGTGGTCCGGCGCGGCGGCGGCGTAGCGCGCATGCAGGGCGGCGATGGCCTCCGGGCGCCCCTCGCCTCCCGACCGGCCCAGCGCCCAGTCGAAGAAGATCGCCCGCGCCGCCTCGGCGGTCAGGTCCGCCATGCGGTAGGCCTCCGCGATCAGCCCCCGCGGGTCGTTGGCCGGGTCGTCGGATTTCGGCGGGACCGGGTTCGTCCGGACGGCGTCCGCCGGGTTCGAGCTCGCCGGGTTTGAGTTCGCCGGGGCGGGACGGGGCGCATCTGTCATCTCGGGCTCGCGGCTCGGCGTTCGGCCCGGTTCTCGGCGCGCGCAGGCGGCGCGCGACCGGCGCGGGTCGGGACGGGGGCGTCGCGCATCGGGCGACGGCTCAGCTATGCGCGCCGCCCCCCGCGGCGCAAGCCGGTTCCCGACCCGGCGGGCGCCGGATGCGGCGCCGCCCGCGGATCGCGCGGCCTGCGCCCGTCTCCCCGCCCGTCTCGTCCCGGGCGCGCCGCCCGGCGGCTCAGCCGCCGGACGCCAGCCGCGCCAGGATCGCGCCATGCACCCCCGGCGCCGCGGCGATCAGGCCGGCGAGCTTCGGCTCGGGCCGGTTGAACGCCGGCCGCGCGCCATGGGCGTCGGTCACCGTCGCGCCGGCCTCCGACAGGATCAGGTCCCCCGCCGCCGCGTCCCATTCCCAGACCCCGCCCACCGAGATCGAGGCGTCGAACCGCCCCTGCGCCACCAGACACAGCCGGTAGGCCAGCGAGGCGCGGAAATGCCGGGTCACCGGAGGCGGGCCGCCCTTCCAGCGTTCCGGCCGCATCCCCGCCTGGGTGACCAGCGCGTCGGCGCCCTCGATCTCCTCGCGCCCGCTATGGCGGATCGGCGCGCCGTCCATGCGCGCCCCGCCCCCCAGCGCCGCGGCGTAGACCACGCCGCGCGCCGGCAGGAACATCACGCCGGCCCGGATCGCGCCGCCCTCGCAGATGGCGAGCGCATGGCCCCAGGTCTCCTCCCCCTTCAGGAAGGCGCGGGTGCCGTCGATCGGATCGACGATGAAGCTGCGCCGCGCGGCGAGCCTGCGGGCGCGGATCTCTCCGGCGTCGTCGGTCTCCTCCGACAGCCACCCGTAGTCGGGCCGGGCGAGACCCAGTTCGGCCCGCAGCATCCGGTCGACCTCCAGATCGGCTTCCGAGACCGGGCCCTGCCCGCCGTCCTTCTCCCACGCCTCGGGATCCGCCCGGAAATGGCGCAGCGCGATGCGCCCCGCCTCCCGCGCCGCGGAGACCAGCAGGTCCAGGTCGGCCGCGTCCTGCGCCGAGGCGCCGCCGGTCTCGGTCCGGGCGTCGTCCACGCCCCGCTCAGCCCCCGGCAACCGTCAGCCCCTCGACCCGCAGGGAGGGGACGACGGAAACCCGCTCCTCCTCCGCATCGTCGGCCGGCGCGATGGACGCGAGCATCTCCGCCAGGTTGCCGGCGATGGTGATTTCGTTGACCGGATAGGCGATCTCACCGCCCTCGATCCAGAAGCCCGAGGCGCCGCGGCTGTAGTCGCCGGTGTTGGGGTTGATCGAGGCGCCGATCATCGAGGTGACCAGCAGGCCCGTGCCCATCTCGGCCATCAACGCCCGGAGCGAGCGCACGCCCTGGGTCAGCCGCAGGTTGGTGGTTCCCGGCGACGGCGTGGAACCCGGCGCGCGCATGGCGTTGCCGGTGGAGGCGAGGCCGAGCTGACGGGCGGAGGCGAGGTCGAGCACCCAGCTTTTCAGCACCCCGTCCGCCACGAAGGCGCGGGTTCCAACCGGCAGCCCCTCGGCGTCGAAGGGGCGGGTGGCGGCGCCCATGGGGCGGAGCGGGTCCTCCACGATGTCGAGGCCGCGGGGAATCACCTGCTCCCCCATCCGGGTCTTGAGCCAGGAGGCGCCCCGGGCGACGGAGGCGCCGTTGGCCGCCCCGATCAGGTGGCCGATCAGCGAGGACGACACCCGCCGGTCGTAGATCACCGGCCAGGCGCCCGTGGGGGCGCGGCGGGGGGAGAGGCGCGCCACCGCGCGCTCGCCCGCGTCGCGTCCGATTTCCGCCGCGTCCGGCAGGTCGGCGGCGCGGCGGCGGCTTTCGCCCCGGTAGTCGCGCTCCATCCCGGCGCCCTCGCCGGCGATGGCGGAGACGTAGAGGCCCGACGTGGTCCGCTCATGCCCGCCCGAGAAGCCGTTGGTGGCGGCGAGATGCAGGCGGCGGCGGGACCAGGAGGCGCCGGCGCCCTCCGCCTGGGTCACGCCCTTGACGGCGAGCGCGGCGGCCTCCGCCTGCCGCGCCATCTCCTCCAGCGCCTGCGGGCTGGGCGGCTCGGCGGGATCCACGAGGTCGAGGCCGGCGGCGTCGCGCCGGTCGGTGAGCTGGGAGGGGTCGGCGAGCCCGCAATAGGGGTCCTCCGGCGCCGCCTTCGCCATGGCCACCGCGCGTTCGGCCAGCACCCGGATGGTCTCGGGCGAGGCGTCGGAGGCCGACACAGTCGCCTGCCGCCGCCCGATCAGCACCCGCAGGCCGATATCGACGCCCTCGGCGCGCTCCGCCTGCTCCAGCCGGCCGCCGCGCACATCGGCGCTAACGCTCTCGGCGGCGACGGCGACGGCGTCCGCGGCCTCCGCTCCGGCTTTCTTGGCGGCGTCGAGCAGGGCGGCGCAGACCGCGGCGCCGTCGGGACCGATATCGGCTCCGGCATCCTTCATCGGGTGACTTTCTTTTCTTCGCGGGCCCCGGCGGACCGGCGGGGCGGTCGGGACGGCGCAGGCGCGTCGCCGGGGCGCAGCCTAGCCGGCGGGCCGGTCAGGTCAATCGCCCCGCGCGTCCAGCGGTCATGCGGGCTCGCCGAAGGCGCGCGCGCGGCGGCTGCGGGAGGACGGGCGGCGGCGGCCGGATCAGACCTCGGCCCGGTCGGGACCCAGGATCAGCAGCACGATCCCCCAGACCAGCGGCGACAGGAGCAGGCAGCCGATCACGGCCCAGAACACCGAGCGGCCCCAGACCGAAGCCCACCAGACCACCAGCCCGAAGGCGACGAGATAGGGAAGGGCGAGAATTTCCATGACGATCTCCTTGTTCGCGGTCGCGCGGGTCGCTCGCGCTCGCGGGGGGCGGGGCCGCGGTCGCGGTCGCGCGGGTCAGGCGGCGGCGCGGGCCGCGGTCAGCGCGACCGCGCGGCGCTCGCTCCTCGCCCTTCTCCGCCTGTCATGTAGCGACGCCGCGCCCCGGATCAAACCGGAGCGCAGGACGGGGCGCGCAGGAGGCGCCGCGCCCGAGGTCGGCCCAGGCCGCCCCCGCCCGCCCGCGGCGCGGCCCGGC
>JAYZWL010000068.1:0-40836 GCA_036154955.1 Pseudomonadota bacterium
GCCTGGGTTCGATGAATGAAGTCCAGTCCGAGGACTGGATCGCCGGCGACTTCCGCGGCGGCGTCTTCGCCCAGACCCTGTTCCAGGACGACGGCTACGCCATGACCCTGCTCCTCGCCGAGCCCGAGGCCACCGAGCGCTGACCGCCGGGTCCGCATGTGCGCGGACCCGGCGGTCGTCTCAGGGCCGGGCGCTCCGCGCCATCTCGACGCCGATCCACAGAATCCTCGTCGATCACCACGCCGCCATTGTCTTCGCCGGTCTCGCGCAACCCCGTGACGGTGTCTGAACCAGCGCTGGTTTTGATCTCTGCGCTATGTCCGAGAAGAGATCGAAGCCTGGCGTCGCGACTACAACACTCGACGTCCGTACTCGGCCTTGGGCTGTCGAACGCTGATGGCGGCGGTCGTCGATAGCTTGACCTCGCCGCCTTCGGAGCAGACACATCTGCAACGGAGATTTCCACGACGCCGCGGCCCTGATGCTGGGGACAAGGTCACTGTCGCGCCGCCCTCGCCGGCTGTCGCGCAGGCCACCGAGACGGCGGCCGGGACGATCCTGAAGGAGATCGCACTCGCCGATATCTGACGCCCCCGCCTTCCATACCCTAAGCGCAGAAGCGGCGCTGCGCGCGCTCGACGCCTCGGCCGGTGGGCTGACCTCCGTGGAGGCCGCCCGCCGCCTGGCCAGCCACGGCCCCAACGCCCTGCCGGAGCCGCCGCGGCGGGGGCCGCTGCCGCGCTTCCTCGCCCAGTTCCGCAACGTGCTGATCTACGTGCTGCTGGCCTCTGCCGTGGTGACGATGGCGCTGCAGGGCTTTGACACGTAAACCGGATGGTACCCCGAGCCGCGGCGCGACATGCCCGGGCATGCGCCCCGTTTCCTACGCCCGCCATCGCTTTCCGCCGGCCATCATCCAGCACGCGGTCTGGCTCTACCTTCGGTTCGCCCTCGGCTACCGCGATGTCGAGGACCTGCTCGCCGAGCGCGGTATCGACGTCTCCTACGAAACCATCCGTCGTTGGACGCTCAAGTTCGGCGCCGCCTATGCGCGGCGGATCCGGGCGCGGCGTCCGCAGCCGACTGGCCGCTGGCATCTGGACGAGGTCTTCATGCGCATGCAGGGCCGGATCCACTATCTCTGGCGCGCCGTCGACGACGAGGGCGAGGTGCTCGAGGTGATCGTCCAATCTCGACGGGATCGGAAGGCGGCGCTGAAGCTGCTGTGCAAACTTTTGAAGCGGCAGGGTTTCGTGCCCGAAGCGATCGTCACGGACCGGCTGCGCTCCTACGGTGCGGCCTTGCGGGACCTCGCCCTGGCGGACCGCCACGTGACCGGCGGCCGGTCGAACAAGCGGGCCGAGGTCTCACACCAACCGACGCGCAAGAAGGAACGCCAGAGGCGCGGGTTCCGGTCGCCCGGCTCGGCCCAGCGTTTTTTGTCGCCCCACGCCGCCGTCTACAACCACTTCAACATCCAGCGTCACCTCACCTCCCGCCGCTCGATGAAGAGGCTCCGGGCGGAGGCCTTCGCGACCTGGCATGAGATGGTTGCCGTCTGAGGGCGAGCCCCATGTTCCCCGCGGGCGCCATCCAGTTAACGTGTCAAAACCATCGCGCGCGGTGACGAAGCCGGCGAAGCAGCCCATCTCCCAGACTTTTCGGAACACCCGGTCGGCGGTCTCGGCGAGCGGGAAGTGGACGTTGGCGCCGACGTTGAAGATGCAGACCTCCAGCGGCGCGTTCGCCTCAGCCTCGTCGAGGAAGGCGGCCAGGTCCTCCGGCTGGCGGGCGTCGAGGCTGCGGCCCGTGGCCCGCCCGCCCGCCGCCTCGATCTGGGCGATCAGGGGGGCGAGCTGGTCGCCGTTGCGCCGGCCGAGATGGACGGGAAGCCCTCGGCCGCGAAGCGGCGGGAGATGGCGGCGCCGAAGAAGTTGCTGGCGCCGACGATGGCGACGCTCTGGTTTCTGGGGGTCATTTCTCTCCCTTCCCGCCGGCGTCTTTTGAAATGCGCCGGCGTTTGCGTCTCCGGTCCGTGCCGCCTATTCGGCCGGCATCAGGATCGTCTCGCCGGTGGCGGCGAGCTTCTCGACCCCGCCGCGCAGGCCGAACAACTCGGCCTGCGCGAAGATCTGGCGGCGCCCCGCCCGCAGGACCCGGCCGCGGACGACGAAGGCCTCGCCCACGGCGGGCGTCAGGCAGTTGACCGAGTAATGCGAGGCCAGCACGCGACCCGCCACGGTCGCCGCGGCGAAGCCGCAGGCCGTGTCGATCAGGCCGCCGATGATCCCCGCATGCAGGAATCCGGCATACTGGCCGAAATCCGGGCGCGAGCCGAGCCGCAGTTCGACCTCGCCCGGCGCGGCGGCCGCGACCTCCAGCCCGAGCCAGGCGTTGAAGGCGGCCGAGGCGTTGATCGCGCGCATCCGCGCCAGCAGGTCGTCGGGGGCGGAAATCGGCGTCTCCTTCGGGATCGGGGTCAGGCGGGGCGTCAGCCGAACTTGCGGAAGTCGGGCTTGCGACGCTCGGCGAAGGCGGCGAAGGCTTCCTTCGCCTCGGCGGAGACGAGGCGACGGGCGAAGACCTCGCCCTCGACCTCCATCCGCGCCAGCGCGGCGGCAGGGTCGCGCATCAGCTTCTTGGTGGCGATCAGGGCGCCCAGCGGCTTCTCGGCCAGCTTCGCGGCCACGGCGCGGGCGGCGGGGGTCACCTCCTCCAGCGGCACGACCTGGTTGGCGAGGCCCCAGTCCAGCGCCGCCTTCGCCGGCACCGGCTCGCCCAGCGCGAACATGGCGAAGGCCCGCGGGTGGCCGACGCGGGCGGGCAGCAGCAGCGAGGACGCGGCCTCCGGCACCAGCGCGAGGTTCACGAAGGGGGTGATCAGCGAGGCGCCCTCGGCCATCACCACGTAGTCGCAATGCAGAAGCATCGTCGTGCCCACGCCCACGGCCGCGCCCTGCACGGCGGCGACGATCGGCTTCTCGGCCGCGGCGATGGTGCGCAGGAAGCGGGTGACGTTGCGCGGCAGGTCCGACTTGGGCGCGGAGGCGTCGGCCTTGGCGAAGTCGCCCAGGTCGTTGCCGGCGGTGAAGATGTCGCCCTCGGACCGGATCAGCACCACGCGCAGGGCAGGGTCGGCGTCGGCCGCGGCGATGCCGTCGGCGAGCGCGCCATACATCGCGTCGGTGATCGCGTTCTTCTTCTCGGCCCGGTCGAAGACCAGCTCCAGCACGTCGCCGTGCGCCTCGGTGCGAATGCCGCTCATCCTCGGGTCTCCTTGTCCTGTGGGTCGCTCAGGGCCCCGGCGCGGGCGCGAAAGGCGCGCGCGTTCAGCCGGTTCCCGCATTTCTCGGTCGAGCACCAGACGGCCGCCCGGTTCTTGGAGCGGTCGTAATAGGCGCGCTGGCAGTCCGGGTTCCGGCAGATCTTCATGCGCGACCAGCCCCCGTCGAGGCTCGCCGCGACGATGACGGCCAGCATCCGACCCACCGCGCCGTCCAGCCCGCCGGCCGCGGACATCAGCGCCGGCGCGCCGTCCGGGCCGAACTGCGCCAGCAGCGGCGCCGCCTCCGCCGCGTGATCCAGGTCCCAGAGCTGCTTGCGATCCGGCGCCCGCCCCTCGCCCGCCGCGGCGAGGACGTGGCGAAGCCCGTCGCGCAGGCCGCGGACGCGGTCGAACTCGGCCTGCGAGACCTCGACCGTCGGGCCGATCAGGGACCGGCCGGCGAACCAGCTGCGCATCCGCTCAGGCGTGTCGAAGCGCTCCCGCGGGCCGGCCATGTCCCAGGTGTTCAGGAAGGCATGCACCAGCCCCAGCGCGCCGGGCGCCGTCTTGTCATGAAGCGTCCCGCCGGGACGATCGCCTGCCTGTGTCATCCGCATTCCATCCGGTCGCCTGCGGGTCCGTGTGATCGCGTTGTAGCCGGCCCCGGCCGTCTCGGCAAGGCGCTCGCCGCAATGTCGTAATGGTCAAAATTTTATTGCCCATTATTTCGACTCGCCTTAGGGTCCGTCCGGCCCGGCGAGTCGCGCTCGCCGCGGCGGCGAACGCCCCGCCCCCGGGGCGAAGACATCAAGGACAGCGGCCATGGTCATCGTGCAGATCAACTACCGGCGCCCGGACATGCCCGCGGCCGAGTGGGACGCGCGCTATACCGACGAGATCGCGGGGCCGTTCATCGACATGCGCGGCCTGAAGTGGAAGATCTGGATCGACGAACCCGACGCGCAGCTGTCGGGCGGCATCTACCTGTTCGAGACGCGCGCGGACGCCGAGGCCTACCTGGCCGGGCCGATCGTGACCCGCATGAAGAACAACCCGGCGCTGACCGAAAAGTCGTTCCGGATCTTCGAGATCCGCGATCGCGTCAGCGAGCTGACGCGCGCGCCGCTCGGCTGACGCCGCCCGGCCGTCATGACCGAACCATCCTCGCCCATAACATAGATCGACGACGCGGACGTCCCTGCCCAAGTCGGGAACGCGCCCGCCGCACAGGAGGAAACCCCATGCAGACCCATCCGCTCGACGGCGTGCGCGTGCTCAACCTCGGCGGCTCCTGGGCCGGCCGGGTCGCCGCGATGCTGCTGGCCGACCAGGGCGCCGAGGTGATCGAGATCGACCGGCCGGGGCGGGAGGAGGCGACGCATGACGCGGCCCTCGGCCGGGGCAAGACGGTGATCGCCGCCGACCTGAAGGACCCCGCGACGGCGGCCCGGATCCGGGAGCTGGCCGCGGAGGCCGACATCGTCCTCGACAATCTCGGGGCCGGCCGCGCCGCGCGTTTCGGCCTGTCGCCCGAGCGCCTGCGCGAGCTCAACCCGGCTCTCGTCCATGTCTCCATGCCCGGCTTCGCCGCGGGCAGCGAGATGGAAGGGGTCCCGGCCTATGAGGGCGTGATCGCCGCAGCGGTCGGCGTCTTCACCGACATCCACGCGCTGGGGCCGGTGATGGGCGGGCGGCCGATCTTCTCCTCGGTGCCCATGGCCTCGGCCTATGGCGGGGTGCACGCGGCCATCGCCGCGACGCTCGCCTATTTCGACCGGTTGAAGACCGGCCAGGGCCGGGCGCTGGAGACGCCTCTGGCCGACGCGCTGCTGTCGGCGATGGCCCTGCTGATCATGAAGGTCGAGAACCAGCCGCAGCGCTTCGACCTGCCGCCGATCGACAAGGCGATGCGCGAGGTCGCCTTCCCGCTGTTCCGCGATCTCGCCGACGACATGGACCCGACGCAGAGCGCCCTGGTGAAGGGCTACCTCGCGAAATTCGCCCGCCCGCAGTTCGGCAACTATGTCTGCGCCGACGGGCGGCAGGTGTTCATCAACGCCGTGGACCATGTCCGCCACGCCCGCGCCTGCCTCGACGTCCTCGGCCTCCTCGACGACCTGATCGCCGAGGGCATGGTCGTCGGCAGCCCCTATGAGGAGGGCGGCGCCGGGAACAACATCAGCAGCTCCTCGGGTCTGAGCGCGTTCTGGGTCGAGCGGATGCGGACCCTGATGACCGCCCGCTTCCGCACCCGCCCGGCGCAGGAATGGGAGGCTCGGCTGCAGGCCGCCGGCGTTCCCGTCACCGTGGTGCGGACCACGACCGAATGGCTGGACCTGCCCCAGATGCGCGACGGCGGCAATGTCGAGCGGGTCGAGGACCCGCGCCATGGCGGCGTCGCCCAGCCGGGTCGCTATGTCTCGATCGAGGGCGCGGGCGCCGCGTCGCCCGACCTGCGTCCCCGGCGGATCGGCGCGGCCTCCGACGGCTGGACCTCGCCGCGGCGCGAGGCGACGGTCGCGGCCGCCTCGGGGCCCGCGACCGGTATCCTCGCCGGGATCAAGGTGCTCGACCTCGCCAACGTCATCGCGGGTCCCGCGGCGGCGCGCATCCTGGCGGAGTTCGGGGCCGAGGTGACCCGCGTCGACGCCCCCGCGCCGCTGGCCGGCCCCCGCATGACCATGTGGTTCGGGCTGGACGTGAACCAGGGCAAGCGGGCGGTGATCCTCGACCTGAAGTCCGAGGAAGGTCGCGCGGTCTTCGCGAAGCTGGTGCGGGAGGCCGACGTCGTCCTGCACAACTTCCTCGACCGCTCGGCCGAGACGCTGGGCATCGACGACGCCGCGCTGCGCCGCCTGAACCCGGAGATCATCACCTGCCAGGTCAGCGCCTGGGGCGGCCCGCGCGGCGGGGCGTTCAAGGACTTCCCGGCATTCGACCCGGTGCTGCAGGCGGCCACCGGCATCACCGCCCGCTACGGCTCGCCCGAGGCGCCGGTGTTGCACGGCATCGCGTCCTGCGTCGACTACATCACCGGCTTCCTCGCCGCGCTGGGCGTGGCCCAGGCGCTGGCGGCGCGGCGGGCGGGGAAAGGGGGCGCGCATGTGCGCACCTCGCTCTCCATGGGCGGGCAGCTGGTCCAGTTCCCGTTCATGGCCAAGGGGCCCGCGGGCGCCGAGGCGACCGAGCCCTCGGGCCAGGCCGCGCTCGGCTACGGCCCGCATTATCGCCTCTACCGGGCGAAGGACCGCTGGGCGTTCCTCGCCTGCCGGCCGGAGGATCTGGACGAGGTCGCGGCGCGGCTCGGCGCGGCCTCGCCCACCGAGGCGGCGCTGGCCGAGGCGATCCGGCGCGAGGACGCCGCCGCCCTCGGTCGGCGTCTGCAGGGCCTGACCGCGGCCCTGACCCCCGTGGTGAGGCTGGACGAGCTGCGCGAGGCCTGCACGGTCGACGACGGCCCGGCCGAGGGCCGCAACGGCGCCGGCCTGCTGATGCGCGAGGCGCCCCATCCCAGCGGCCGCCGCATCGCGCTGCCGCTTCCCACCTGGGTCCGGGCGGACGGCGCCGCGCCGCGCCCGCTGACGCCCGCGACCATGCCCGGCGCCGACACGCGCGACGCGCTCCGCGATCTGGGGATGGAGGGCGCCGAGATCGACGCCCTGGTCGCCCGGGGCGTCGCACGGGAAGGCTGGACGATCCTAAAGCGCTACCTGCCGCTCTGACCGGGCACCATCCGGCCCTCTCGACCGGGGGCGCTCCGGAGCCTGGCTCACGGCAGCGCCCCCGAACCGATCCTCGGCCCCGGAAGCGGAGTTCTGAGATCCATGAAGATCAGCGTGCTGGGCGCCACCGGCATGACCGGCCGGTCCATCGTCAGGCAGGCGTTGGCGGCGGGCCACGACGTTTCAGCGCTCGTTCGCCGACCCGACGCCCTCGGCATCGACGACCCGAGGCTGTCGGTGATCGTCGGAGACGCCCGCGATCCGCAGGTGATCGACCGCCTCGTGGCCGGTCATGACGCGGCGATCTGCAGCCTCGGCGTCACGGTCTCCCGGTCCGGGGACGGTGCGATCGACGACACCGATCGCCCTGATGTCTGCACGGTCTCCACCGCGCTCCTGCTCGCGGCCATGCCTGGTCATGGCATGAGGCGCCTCATCCTCATGAGCACGCATGGCGCCGGGAGCAGCGACGACGGATCCCCCTATGTCGTCCGGCTGCGAGGCCTTGTGGGCAACCGCATCCTCGACAAGGACGGGATGGAGGCGCTCGTCGCCGCGACCGACGCGCCCGTCGATTGGACGGTGGTCCGCAATCCCGTGATCTACGACGGACCGCGCGGCCGCCCGCACCAGGTCTACACCCGCATCGAGCTGAACCGCTCGGCCAGGATCACCCATGAGGACCTCGCCGCCTTCGCCCTCGCCGAGGTCGAGACTCCGCGCCATGTCGGTCGGTTCCTGACCATCACCGAGCCGCTCGACGACCCCGAACTGATGGCCCGAGCCGAAACGGCGGAGGCTTCGCAATGACGCCAGAAAGGGAGCAGGAGCGATGAAGCTCTACGATTTCGGACCGGCGCCGAGCGCGCAACGGGTGCGCGTGTTTCTCGCCGAAAAGGGGCTCGAGATCCCGACCGTGCAGGTCAATGTCCGCGAGGGCGCCCAGTTCTCCGAGGCGCTCGCCCCCAAGAACCCGTTCCATTGCGTGCCTTTCCTGGAGCTGGACGACGGCGAGGTGATCTCGGAATCCCTGTCGATCTGCCGCTATCTGGAAGAACTGCACCCGGAACCCGCCCTGTTCGGACGCACGGCCAAGGAGCGCGCGATGATCGACATGTGGCTGCGCCGGTTCGAGCTGGACGCCATGGTCCCCTTGCTGCACGCCGTGCGCAACCATCTGCCGGGCTTCGTGGGCAGGGTCGTGCCGGGCACGCGCAACGCCCTGCCGCAGCTGCCTGCGCTGGTGACCCGGGGCAAGGAGATGATGGAGGTCTTTCTGGACCGCGTGGAGCCCCACATGTCCCGGAACCCCTTCGTCGTCGGCGCGGAGTTCACCGTCGCCGACATCACGGCCTTCTTCGCCGTCCGTGGGGCCAGGACCCTGGAGATGGACATCGCCGCGCGCCATCCTGCCGTCGCCGCCTGGTTCGACAGGATCGCCGCGCGCCCCGCCTTCCAGCTTTGAGGAGATGGACATGAGCAAACCGGTCTGCATCATCACCGGCGTCGGCCCGGAGCATGGCACCGGCGCCGAGATCGCCCGGCGCTTCGCCGCGGGCGGCTACCGCGTCGCCATGCTGGCCCGCAACGCGGGCAACCTCGCCGTCCTGGAAGGCAAGTATGAGGACGCCCGCGCCTATCCCTGCGACGTCGGCGACCTCGACGCCCTGACGGAGACGATCGCGCGCATCAAGGCCGAGATGGGCGCCCCAAAGGTGGTGATCCACAACGCCCTGCACGCCACCCGCGGCAGTATCCTCGAGATGGACCCTGCCGACCTGGAGCGGAATTTCCGCGTCAACGCCACGGCGCTGCTGCATCTCGCGCGCGAAACCATCCCGGGAATGCTGGAGGCGGGCGAGGGCGCGATCCTGGTGACCGGCAACACCTCGTCCCTGCGGGGCAAGGCCAACTGGGGCTTCTTCGCCTCGACCAAGGCGGCGCAGCGGATCCTGGCGGAATCCATGGCGCGGGAGTTCGGGCCGCGCGGCGTCCATGTCGCCTATTTCATCATCGACGCCTCGATCGACACGCCTCGCACGCGCCCGATGATGGCGGCGGACAAGCCGGACGACTTCTTCGCCAAGCCGTCCGCGATCGCCGAGGAGATGTTCCGCGTCGCCCACCAGGACCGCTCCACCTGGTCCTTCAACGTCGAGCTGCGCCCCTTCGGCGAGGTCTGGTAGCGGCGACGCGGCGCGCCCCCGGCCCGGCCGGGGACGCGAAGCCCTACCTGCCGCCCTGGCCGCGCATCAGGAAGCAGGTGGCGGTGGCCGTCGCCAGCAGCTTGCCATCCTCGGTCTTCAGCACGCCCTCGGCGGTGCCGAGGCTGCGGGAGATGTGGACGCTTCGGCCCTCCGCGATCACGACCTGGTCGCGGGGGACCGGGCGCAGCATCTTCACCTGCAGGTCGATGGTGCCGTAGCCCTCGCCCGCCCCCAGGACGGTGTGCACCGCGCAGCCGGTGACGCTGTCGAGCACCGTCGCGGCGAAGCCGCCATGCACGCCGCCCAGCGGGTTCAGGTGCCGTCCGTCCGCCCGGGCCGAGATCCGGATGAAGCCCGGCCCGACCTCGGTGAAGGTCATCGGCACGGTCCCGGCCATGGGCGAGGGCGGAAGACGCCCCTCCTTCACCGCCGTCAGCAGCTCGAGCCCGGTCATCTGCGCGCGGGCGCCGGGGTCGGATGTCATGGTCTTGTTCTCCGTCTCTCAGACCAGCAGCGATCCGAAGACCACGCGGGCGAAGTCCTTCAGGGGCGCGTCGCTCTTCTCGACCCGCATGCGCAGCAGCGCGCCTTCCCAGCTGTTGAGCAGGAAGGCCGCCAGCACCGCCGGCGGGGTCGTCGTGGCGATGGCGCCGGAGGCCTGGGCCTCGGCGATGCAGGTTTCGAAGAGGCCCGCCCAGGTGCGGAAATGGGCGGCCAGCCGCTCGCGGATCGCGGGGCTGTGGTCGGCGATCTCGAGGCTGAGATTGCCCATCAGGCAGCCGCCCTTGAAGCCCGCGGCGACGAAGCTCTCCGTGCGACGCTCGAAATAGGCGCGCAGGCGGTCCATCGGGGGAAGGCTCGCGTCGTTCAGCAGCGCGCTCATGTCCGCGAGGCCGCGGCCGAAATAGAGATCGACCACTTCGGCCGCGAAGGCCTCCTTGCCGTCGAAGTGGTTGTAGAACGACCCCTTCGGCACCGAGGCGGCATCGACGATTTCCTTGATGCCGGTGGCGTTGAAGCCGCGCTCGTGAAAGCCGGCGAGCCCAGCGCGGACCAGGTTGTCCCGCGTGCGCGGGTTCGGCTTGGGTCCCCTGCGCGGGGCGTCCTGGGCGGTGGTCATCGTCGGGCTCCTGATCATGGTTGACCGGTCGTCTCATATTTTGCGCGTGCAGCCCGGAATGTAAAGGGCGCCGCGGGCTTTCCGGCTTGAACCTGGATCGCCGCGGCGCCGCGATCGAAAATGCCCGCCGATACAACGATTGCTTCGCGCTCCAAGAGCCAGCCGAAACCTGCCAGCCACGGCACGTCGCGGCGGAGCGTGCAGACTCAGCAGATCGCCCTTGCAAATACAAGACGACCGGTCATATATAATTCCAGCGCCGCGAGGGAATCGTCCCGAACCCCGACGCGGCCCGCCACTTCGCCGAAACAGGATCGTCCCATGCCTCTGACCTCGCTGTTCCAGCCCCTCCGCCTCGGTCGCCATCAACTCGCGCACCGGGTGGTGATGCCGCCGCTGACCCGGATGCGCGCCGGCGCCGGCGCCGTCCCCAACGCGCTTGCGCCCGAGTACTACGGCCAGCGCGCCACGCCCGGCGGCCTGATCATCGCCGAGGGCACGCAGATCTCGCCCTCCGGCCAGGGCTATCCCGGCACGCCGGGCATCCATTCCCAGGCGCAGATCGACGGCTGGAAGGCGGTGACCGAGGCGGTCCACGCCAAGGGCGGGATCATCTTCCTGCAGCTGTGGCACACCGGGCGCTCGTCGCATTCCAGCTTCCAGCCGGACGGCGCCCTGCCGGTCGCGCCCTCGGCCATTCCGATCACCACCCAGAAGGTGTTCACCGCCGACTGGCAGCAGGTCCCCTACGAGACCCCGCGCGCGCTGGAGATCCCCGAGATCGCGGCGATCATCGAGGATTACCGCCAGGCGGCCCGCAACGCGATGGAGGCGGGCTTCGACGGCGTCGAGCTGCACGCCGCCAACGGCTACCTGATCGAGCAGTTCCTCCACGCCCGATCGAACCACCGCGACGACGCCTATGGCGGCTCGATCGAGAACCGCGCCCGCCTGCTTCACGAAGCGACCGAGGCGCTGATCGACGTCTGGGGCGCCGACCGCGTGGGCGTGCGCCTGTCGCCCTTCGGCGAGTACAACGACGTGGGCGAGGAGGATCCGATCGCCCTCTACGGCCCCGCGCTGACCCGGCTCGCCGGGCATGGCCTGGCCTACCTGTCGCTGATCGAGGCGCGGGACGGCGCGGGCATGGAGATCGGCACGCCCCGGACGCTGGAGGACCTGCGCCCGTTCTGGCCGGGCGTCCTGATCGCTGCGGGCGGCTTCGACGGGCCGAGCGCAGACGCCGCGATCGCCGCGGGCCGCGCCGACGCGGTCGCTTTCGGTCGGCACTTCATCGCCAACCCCGACCTGCCGGCCCGCCTGAAGCAGGGCGCCCCCCTGAACGCCTACGAGCGCAAGACCTTCTACGGCGGCGGCGCCGCCGGCTACGTGGACTATCCCGCGCTCGAACAGACGACGGCGGTCTGACGTCGCGAGATCAGGAGACGGGGCGCCCTGCGCGCCGTCTCCCCCCGAGGAAACGAACCCAGGAAACCAAGATCATGAAAGTCGTGCTTCTGGCCGCCACCGGCCGCGCCGGCCGCGCCCTGCTGACCGAACTCACCTCCCGCGGGCACGAGGTCGTGGCCGTGGCCCGCTCCCTCGACCGCCTGCCCGCGGGGCTGCCGGCGAGCGTCCGCCCCGTACGCTTCGACCTCACGCAGGACGACGGGCTGGCCGAGATCCTCGCCGGCGCCGACGCGGTGATCAGCGCCTTCGGCCCCTCCAGCGCCGATCCCCGCTACACCACCGACATCGCTTATACCGACCAGCTGGTCGAGGCGACGTCGCGGGCGGTTCAGGCAGTGAAGGCGTCCGGCGCGGGGCGGCTGGTCGTGGTCGGCGGCGCCGGCTCGCTGGAATTCGCGCCGGGGGTCAGCGTGCTCGACTCCGGCAAGTGGCCCGCGCCCTACGTCAACATCGCGACCTCCCACGTGAAGGCCTTCGCGCTGCTGCGGGCGTCCGACATCAACTGGACCTATTTCAGCCCCCCGATGTCGATCACCCCGGGCGAGCGGACCGGCGTCTTCCGGCTGGGCGGCGACCAGGTGATCCGGGACGAGGCGGGGAATAACCGCATCTCGTTCGAGGACTACGCCGTGGCGCTGGTCGACGAGCTGGAGACGCCCCGCCACGAACGCGCCCGGTTCACGGTCGCCTACTGAGCGGTCGGGCGACGCCGTCCCGGCGCCGGGCCGTCAAGCCGATCAGACGCAGGCGAGGGCGACCTCGCCTGCGCCCTTGCGTCAGCGAAGCTTCACCCGGACGCGCACTCGGCGATCAGCTGGCGCAACCAGATCTGCGCCGGATCGTGTTGCAGCCGCTCGTGCCAGACCAGGATCTTGCGGAACCCCTCGATCTCGACCGGGGGACGCACGTTCGCAACGCCCGTCTCCTCCCTCGCCAGCCGGGAGGGAACCACCGCGATCATGTCCGAGCGGCGGACGAGGTCGATCAGGATGGTGAAGTTTGGCACGCTCGCCACCACCCGACGCCGCCGCCCCAGGGTCTTCAAAGCGGCATCGGTCGCGCCGGCGAAGGCGGCGCCGTCATGGGACATGATCGCGTTCTCGAGGTCGCAGAAGCCGTCGAGCGTGGCGACCTCCTGGCGTCGGGGATGGTCGGCGCGCAGGAGGGTCAGGTAAGTCTCGTCGAACAGCCGGCGGGACCTGAGCGTGCCGGGCGCCATCTCGGGCGTGACCAGCGCCATGTCCAGCTCGCCCTCCGCCAGGGACCTGGCGAAGTCCGGCGCGACGGGCCGCACCGAAAGCCGGGCGCCCGGCGCCTCGCGGCGGAGGCGATCGAGGAAGGGCAGCAGCACGGCCCGTTGCGCGTAGTCGGTCGCGGCGACCGAGAGCGTCAGCTCCGCCCGCGCGGGATCGAAGGCCTCGGCCTGCAGCAACGCCTCGATCCCGCCCAGCACCGCGGCCAGCGGCTCGGCCAGCGCCTCGGCCCGCGGCGTCGGAAGGATCCCGCGCTGAGTGCGCACGAACAGCGGATCGTCGAAGGCCTCGCGCAGCCGGGCCAGCATCCCGCTGACCGCGGGCTGCGTGACGCCCAGCCTCTCCGCCGCGCGGCTGACCGAACGGGTGACGAGCAGCGCCGACAGGGCGCGCAGGAGATTGAGGTCGAAGGATCCGATATCAGACATTTGGATATCTGATGTCATGCATCGCGATTGGATTTATATCACCGGCGCGGCCATGTCTCCAGCTTCCCGACCCCTGGAGAGACCCATGTCCGACATCCTCTGGCCCGAGGGCTTCGTGCCCGGCTTCACCGACAACTACTGCTCCAACGAAGTGATCGTCGCCGGCCTGACCGCCGCCGAGATCTGGCCCTTCCTCGCGATCCCCTCCCGCTGGCCCGACTACTACGCCAACGCCTCCGACGTGGAGATCCACGACGGCCAGGGTCCCGAGCTCGCGTCCGGCGTCAGTTTCTTCTTCCGCACCTTCGGCTTCCCGGTGCCCGCCCGCGTCGTCGAATGCACACCCCCGACCCCGGGCCAGCCGGCGCGCATCGCCTGGCATGGCTGGTCGGGCGAGCCGGGCGCCGCGGATCGGCTCGACGTTCACCACGCCTGGCTGATCGAGGACCTGTCGGAAGGCCGCGTGCGCATCCTCACGCAGGAGACCCAGAACGGCGCCCCGGCGCGGGAGCTGGCCATGGCCGTGCCGAACCCGATGATCAACGGCCACCAGGACTGGCTGAGCGGCCTGGTCGCGGCGGCGCGCGCGGCGAAGGGCTGATCGGTCCGGCCCCGCCCGGCTTACAGGGCGGCGAGGGCCTCGGCCATGACGGCGCGGATCCTGCGGGCCCGCGCCGGCAGGATCCGGCTGCGTCGCTGGATCAGCCACAGCGCGTGCCGGACCGGCGTCGGCAGGGCCATGACCTGCAGCCGCCCCCGCCCCGGATGCGCGTCGAGACCGCTGCGCGGCAGGATGGTGTAGCCCAACCCGCGCAGCACCGGCTCGGGGATCTGGCCGATCTGGTTGATGAAGCTGCGCCGCCGCAGGCGGTCCGCGCCCGGATGCTCGTCCGGGAAGTTCGCGCCCAGCAGCTCGTCCGCATGGGCGAAGCCGTCGGGATGCGCGATGAAGCCCATCGCATCCAGCTCGGCGAAGCTGCCGGGCGGGGCGCGGTCGGGCGGCAACAGCAGGCAAAGCTCGTCCTGGCCCACGCTTTCGCTTTCGAGGCGCGGATGCGTCGGCGAATGATCGACGATGCCAAGATCGAAGCTGCCGGCCACCACCCCCTCCAGCACCCGGGCCTGCGGCATCGCCTCCAGCGTGATCGACAGCTCCGGCGCTTCGGCCATCAGATCCATGAAGCGAGGATAGAGCAGCAGCGCCAACGATCCCGAGCAGGCGACCGAGACCTGTCCCCGGTCCGGATCGTCGTGCTGCAGGTCGCCCAGAAGCGCGCTTTCCTCGGCACGCCGCCGCCGCGCGATGGTCAGCACCGCCTCGCCGGCCGGCGTCAGCGAGAAGCTCTTGCCATCGCGCGACAGAAGGGGCTGGCCGACCTGCGCCTCCAGTTTCTTCACGTGCTGGCTGACGCCCGGCTGGGTCATGTTCAGCGCCGCCGCCGCCCGGGTGAAATGGCCGACGTCGCAGAGGGTGGCGAAGGTCTCGAGCCAGGCCGCGTTCAGCATCCGACCGCGCGATCCGTTATGATTTCCAGCATGAATGATAATTGGGAACGCAGGTCGCGCCAATCCATATTCCCGGCGACACCACGGGAGTCATTCATGACCAGGACCACCCCCCGCACCTTCTCGCATATCGGCCTGTCGGTGCCCGACCTCGACCGCGCGGTGGCGTTCTACCGCGACGTGATGGGCTTCTACGTGATCATGGAGCCGACCGAGATCGTGCAGGACGACAGCGACATCGGCATGATGTGCGACGATGTCTTCGGCCCCGGCTGGGGCAGGCTTCGCATCGCCCACCTGTCGACCGCCGACCGCATCGGCTTCGAGCTGTTCGAATTCCCCGACAACCACACGCCGGAGAACAACCTGCCCTATCGCCAGGTGGGTCTGTTCCACTTCGCGATCCAGGACCCGGATCTCGAGGGCCTGCTGGCAAGGATCGTCGCCGCCGGCGGCAAGCAGCGGATGCCCGTGCGAGAGTATTTCCCCGGCGAGAAGCCCTACCGCATGGTCTATGTCGAGGACCCCTTCGGCATCGTCTTCGAACTCTATTCCCACAGCTACGAGCTGACCTACTCGGCCGGAGCCTACGCCTGAGGCGCCTATGACAGATCTTTTCGATACGGCGAGCCTTGGCGGGCTCACGCTGAAGAACCGCGCCGCCATGGCCCCGATGACCCGCGCGCGCAGTCCCCGCAACGTCCCCACGGCCGAGACCGCGCGCTACTACGCGCAGCGCGCCGGCGCCGGGCTGATCGTGACCGAGGGCACGGTGATCTCGCCGGAGGGCTCGGGCTTCGCAGGCTGCCCCGGCCTGTGGTCGGACGAGCAGGTGGCGGCCTGGCGGCCGGTGACGCAGGCGGTCCGCGACCAGGGCGCGGCCATCTTCGCCCAGATCTGGCATGTCGGCCGGATGAGCCATGTCTCGCTGCAGCCCGGCGGCGCGGCCCCGGTCAGCGCGACGGATCGGCCGGCGGCAGGCTGCTCCGCCTTCGGCATCACCGAGGACGGCGCGCCCGGCTTCCTCCCCGCCTCCCGCCCCCGCGCGCTGGAGACGTACGAGATCGGCCGCGTGGTCGAGGATTTCGCGAAGGCGGCCGAGAACGCGCTTGCCGCCGGCTTCGATGGGGTCGAGATCCACGGTGCCAACGGCTACCTGATCGAGCAGTTCCTGAACGGCGCGGTCAACGACCGAACCGACGCCTATGGCGGCCAGTCGGTCGAGACCCGCATCCGCTTCGCGCTGGAAGTGGTCGACGCCTGCGTCGCGCGGATCGGAGCGGAGAGGGTCGGCATCCGCCTCTCGCCCTTCGGCCGCCTGCACGATCTGGGCGATTTCGACGGCGAGGCGGAGACCTTCCTCGCCCTCGCGGAGCAGCTCGACCGCCGGGGCGTCGCCTTCGTGCACGTCATGGACCAGGCCAGCCGCGGCGCGCCGGCGATGCCGCCGGGCTTCCTGCGCGAGTTCCGCGCCGCCTGGCGCGGCGCCCTGCTGCTGGCCGGCGGCTTGGACCGCGCGAAGGCCGACGCGATGATCGGCGAGGGGTTGATCGACATCGCGGCCTTCGGCGCGCCCTTCACCTCGAACCCCGACCTCGTCGAGCGCATGCGCCACGGCTGGCCCCTGACCCCGGTCGATCAAGGTGCCTACTACGGCGGCGACTCAAGCGGATACACCGACTGGCAGACCTATTCTCCGAAAGGAGTGTGAGCGTGAACTTGCGCCTGATCGGGATGACATCGCATTGCGACAGGGCCGGGTGAGGGGCCCGTCGGCATCCAATTCGCCGCGATCCATGCAGGGCACGGAGAACTCCGCCCGGATTGTCTCCATCGTTCGACTGTAATGCGTGCAACACCGGATGCCAAGTCGCCGGCTGGCGACGGCAGGTCGTGTCCCCGGAGGTGGTGTAGCTGAGGTTGGCCATCGGGATCGTCGGTAGGGTCGGGTTGCTGAACCAACCTTGACCGAGGAATGACCCCGATGACCAAGCCGATGATGGACCTGCGCGCGCTCATGGAAAAGAGCGCCGATTCCGACCTGCTCCGAGAGATGATCGGCTTTGCCGCCGAACGCCTGATGGAGCTGGAGGTGGGCGCGAAGACCGGCGCCGAGTACGGTGAGAAGTCCCCCGAACGCCTCGCGCAGCGCAACGGCTACTGAACCGCCCCGCCTTTCCCGGAGGCCCGAACTGTCAAAGGATCGGACCTCATGGACAGAAAAATTCATAGGACGAGCCCGTACCCGGCCGAGTTCCGCGAGCGGGCGGTGCAGATGGCCGCCGACCATCTCGAGGGCTACAGCAGTCTGACGGCGGCGGTGCGAGATATCGCGCAGAAGCTGGGGTGCTCCCCGGACAGTCTGCGGGTCTGGCACAAGCAGGCCCGACGTGACGCCGGCCGGGAAGCGGGGCCGACGAGCGCGGAGAGGGCGCGCATCCGGGAGCTGGAGCGCGAAGTGCGCGAGCTCCGCCAGGCGAACGAGATTCTGAAGAAGGCCAGCGCCTATTTCGCCCAGGGCCGGAAGGCAGGGCGGCATGGCTTCAGCCATGCCTGGAGGCGCTCGACCGCCCGTTCCGCAAATGACCGCCTTCATCGACGAGTTCCGAGGGAAGTTCGGGGTCGAGCCGATCTGCCGCGTGCTGCCGATCGCCCCGTCCACCTACCACCAGCGCAAGGCCGCGGAGCAGGACCCCTCCCGCGCGTCCGACCGTGCGCGGCGTGATGAAGGGCTGCGAGAGAAAATCCGCAAGCTGTGGTCGGACAACCGCGGGCTCTACGGGGCCCGCAAGGTCTGGCATGCCCTGCGGCGCGACGGCGTCGATGTCGCGCGCTGCACCGTGGAGCGGCTGATGCGCGAGATGGGGCTGCAGGGCGCGGTGCGCGGCCGGAAGATCGTCACGACGGCTCCCGCCGCCGCGCGGCCCTGCCCGGACGGCAAGGTCAACCGCGTCT
This sequence comes from Pseudomonadota bacterium, assembly GCA_036154955.1. Lineage (GTDB taxonomy): Bacteria > Pseudomonadota > Alphaproteobacteria > Rhodobacterales > Rhodobacteraceae > Albimonas. Next base: position 17,927 of record JAYZWL010000068.1, read on the forward strand.
TTCATGCCGAGCGGCCGAACCGGCTCTGGGTGTCGGACTTCACCTACGTCGCGACCTGGTCCGGGACGGTCTACGTCGCCTTCGTGATCGATGTCTTCGCGCGCCGGATTGTGGGCTGGCGGGTGTCGACCTCGATGACGACGCAGTTCGTCCTCGACGCGCTGGAACAGGCGCTCTGGCGGAGAAAGCCTCTTGGGAACAAGAGCTTGATACATCACTCCGACCGCGGGTCTCAGTATCTTTCCATCAAGTGCACCGGTCGCCTCGCCGACGCCGACATCGACCCCTCGGTCGGGACGGTCGGGGATTCCTACGACAACGCGCTCGCGGAGAGCGTGATCGGGCTGTTCAAGACCGAGGTCATCAAGCGGCTTGGCCCGTGGAAAACGATGCAGGACGTCGAATGGGAGACCATGCACTGGGTGGACTGGTACAATGAACATCGCCTCCTGAGTTCGATCGGCTACATGCCGCCGGCAGAGGCCGAGCGACGCCACTTCGAACGGGCAGAGCCCACAAGCGACGTCGCCTGAACCGACGAACGAAATGCCCTTCGGTGAAGTCGGAGCGGTTCACTTCTGCAGGCCGAGCTTTGGGAACGCGAAGACGGAAGAGCCGACCTGGCTTCGCCGGGATCCCTGTTCCGGCGAATGCACTCCCTGTTCCGCCCCTGTAGCTTCCCTGATCATCTGGATTCCGTTCCCTGTTCCGGCGAGCAGGGAAATCGCCCGCAAGCGATTGAGAACGGGCGGGTTTCCGCGGCGGTTTTCGTCTGCAGCGCCCGAAACCGCATGGATTTCCCTGTAAATTCCCTGTTCTTGGCTCGGAGCAGGGTTCGCACCGGACTGCGTCCACCACCACGCAGCCCTCCTGAAAATCGAAGAGCCCTGCGCACGGCCGGTTTCATGACCGGCGGCGGACCGCGCGCGCAGCCGGTGCGGCGCGCCGGCCGCCCGCCTCGAAGCCGCCGGCCGGCGCGATTTCCGGAGCCCGGGGCGCTGTGAGGCGAAGACCGGCGGCGGGCCGTCTCGCCCGCGGCGATGGAAACCGGCAAAAACCGCGCGTCTTCTGCAATCCGCGCGGCGGCCGATGCGGCAGGCTGGCCGACGCTTCCCATGACGCGAAGCGGATGGGCGGGAGCCGGCGCATGCAGGACCACGGTCACGACGGGACGACGCCGCGGCGCCGCAGGGCGCGCGCATGAGCGCGCTCGCCGACCGGATCCGCCCCGTCGCGGCGCGGCTGGACGCCTGGGCGCCGCAGGCGACCGCCAGCGACCTCGCCTTCGCCGGGCAGGCCACGCTGGCGATGCTGTCGTCGCTGCTCGCCGCCTTCGCGATGGGGCTCGATCGGCCCGACTGGGCGGCGGCGACCGCGTTCCTGATGGTGCAGGACACCGACGGACAGGCGTTCTGGCGCGGGCTGACCCGGATCGCGGGGACGCTGGCGGGAATGGGCGCGGGGCTCGCCTTCCTGTCCTGCTTCGCGCAGGACGGCGCGGCGATGACGCTGGCGCTCGCGGCCTGGGGCGGCGCCTGCGCCTTCCTCGCCCGCGACCATGCGGTCCCCGACGCCTACGCCTGCGCGGTGGCCGCCCTGACCACGGCGCTGGTGGTGCTGGGCGCCGCGGCGCGGCCCGACCTGCCGGCGATCCACATCGCCCTCGCCCGCGGGGCCGAGACGACGGTCGGGGCGCTCGCCAATCTCGTGGTCGGCGCGGCGCTGTTTCCGCGCCCCTCGGGCCCGGTGGCGGCCGGGCTCGCCGCCGCCGTGCGCGCCGACCTGCGGGCCCATGCCCGGGCCGTGTTCGCTCCCGGCCCGCCGGCGGCGCGCGACCCCGTCCCGGAGGCGCGTCGCCAGGCGGCGCAGCGGCTGGCGGCGATGGACGTGGAGATCGAGGCCCTGGCGCATGAGGGCGCGGTCGGCCTGGGGCGGGCGCGGGCGGCGCGGGCGCTGTCCTCCCAGCTGGCGCTGGCTTTCGTCGAGCTCGACGCGCTCGCCCATCGCCTGCGCCGCTGCGGGCCCGACGGGCGGCTGAGCGCGCAGGTCGGGCGCGCCTGGCGGGAGGCGGACGAGGGCCTCGCCGCCGACGACCCGATGGCGGCGGCGGAGCGGCTGGAGGCCGCGACCCGCGCCGCCTTCCCCCTCGACGCCATCGCCGACGCCGCCGGCGCGCGGATCGCCCCGGCCCTGGCCCGGTGGCGGGCGCGACGCGCGCTGCTGCGTCTGGCCGCGGTCCTGCGGGCCGAGGCGGGGGCGCTGGATCCGCGCCCCCCCGTCGCCCCGTCGCCGGCGGCCGCGGCCGAGACGCGCCGCGCGCTGGCGCGTCGGGATCGTGGGCTCGCCGCGGTGCACGGGCTTCGGGTGGGGCTGGCCTATCTGCTGGCGCTGCTCGCCTGGCGGTATTCGGGATGGGCGTCGGGCGGGCTCGCCGCCGCGCTGGCCGGGGGGATGACCACGATCGTCTCCATCGTGCTGCCGCGCGCGGCCCATGCCGGCGCGGGACGGCAGGTCGCGGCCGGGGTCCTGGCCGCGGCCGCGCCGCTCGCGGCCCTGCAGGCCGTCGCGCCGGGGCTGGAAGGCTTCGCGGCCTTCGCGCTGGTCTGCACGCCCTTCCTCTTCGCCTTCAGCCTGATCGGCGCGCCGCGCGCCCGGCGGCTGACCGGGGTCGGCGCGATCTTCCTGTTCGGCTTCGGGCTGGAGCCGGCCAATGCGGGCTTCGCGCCGCCGCTGCAGCTCGCCAACACCGTGCTCGTGCTGCTGGCCGCCGCCGCGATCCAGCATCTCGCCCTGACGCTGGTGCTGCCCGAGACGCCGGAGCGGTCGCGCCGGCTGCTCGACCGGGGGATGCGCCGCCTGCTGGCCGAGGCCGCCCGCCGGCCCCCGGCGCGGCCGGCCGACTTCGCCGCCACCGCCTTCGACCTGCTGGGCGACCATGCCGGGGCGCTCGACCCTGCGGCGCCGGCCGACCGGCGGCGGCTGGCGCGGGTCTCGGCCGCGATCGTGCTGGGGGCGGAGCTGGTCGAGCTGAACCGCTGGGCGATGGGGGCGGAGGCGACCCCCGTCGTCGCCAACCGCCTCGCCGACCTGCGCGCCGTCATGGCGACGCTCGCCCTGCGCCCGACGCTGGGCGCCGCGCCGGCCGATCTGATCCGGGCCGAGGCCGCGGTCGAGGCGATCCGCAGCCGGTTGGCGCAGGCGCCCTCTCCCGCGACGCGGGAGGCGCTGATGATCGCGCTGCATCTGCGCGAGACCCTGGCCGAGGACCGCCTGTCCGAGCCGCCGCAAGCCGCCCCGCGAAGGGAGCCCCCCGATGAAGCATGAACTGGCGTTTCAGGGGCTGCTCGCGCCCTCGCTGCTGCTGTGCATGGCCATGGGCCTGATCCTGTGGACCGTGATCGACCGGGCGCTGACCGGAACCGACATGTGGCGCTGGTTCTGGCGGCCGCCGCTGGCCCGGCTGGCGCTGCTGGCGGCGCTGATCGCCGCGACGGCGCTGGGCGCGCCGGATTTCCGGGCGCCGGATCAGGGAGGGGACCTCTCATGCTCTATATCCGCCTGGCGCTGACCTCGGCGCTGGTCGCGCTCGCGATCCTCGGCGCGGCGCAGGTCTGGCAGGCCTGGTCGCGGGACGCCTGGACCCGCGACGGACGGGTGCAGGCCGATGTGATCTCGCTCGCCGCCGAGACCGCGGGCCGCGTGGTCGCGGTCCATGCGGTCGAGAACGGCGCCGTGGCCGCCGGCGACGTGCTGGTGGAGATCGACCCCCGTTCCTACCGCCTGGCCGAGGCGCGGGCGGAGGCGGCGGTGGCCGCGGCCCGCGCCGCGGTCGCGCGGGCGCGGGTGGATGCGGAACGCTTCGACCGCCTGGCCGCGCAGGGCTCCGCCGCCGTCAGCGAAGCGGACCGGGAACGCGCCGACGCCGCCCTCGCCGCCGCCGAGGCCGAGGCGGCGGGCGCGACCGCGGCGCTGGAGGAGGCGCGCCTGGCGCTGGAGCGAACCCGCCTGCGGGCGCCCGCCGACGGCGTGGTCGCCAACCTGCGCCTGCGCCCCGGCGACTACGCGACGCCGGGCGCGACCCTGCTGGCGATGGTCGAGACGGGATCCTTCCGCGTGCAGGCCTATTTCCTGGAGACGAAGCTGCCCGGCATCCGCCCCGGCGCCCCCGCCCGCATCCGGCTGATGAGCGGCGGCCCGGTGCTGACCGGCCATGTGCAGGGCCTGGCGCCCGCGATCGCGGATGCGGCCGACCCCGACGCGCCCTCGGGTCTCGCCGCGCCGGAGGCGAGCTTCGAATGGGTGCGCCTCGCCCGCCGGACCCCGGTGCGCATCGCGCTCGACCCGCCGCCGCCGGGGGTGACGCTGGTGGCGGGCATGACCGCCTCCGTGATCGTGGAGGCGGCGGACCGCTAGGGCGGGCGCGCGCGCGTCGCCCGCGGTTTCAGCGGCGGGCCGGGTCGCGGCGCGGCCGTTCGCGGGCCAGTCGCCGCCAGGCGGCGGGCGTCACGCCCAGGCGGCTGCGGAACAGGCGGGTCAGATGCGCCTGGTCGGCGAGCCCGCATTGCACGGCGATGCGCCCCAGCGGGTCGTCCGTCTCGGTCATCAGCCGGCAGGCGAGGTCGAGCCGCCTGGCCAGCACCCAGGCGTGCGGCGCGACGCCGAAGCTTTCCTTGAAGGCGCGGCTGAAATGGCTGGTCCCCAACGACGCCTCCGCTGCCAGGCGTTCGACCGGCAGCGGGCCGTCGATCCCGGTCTCGACCAGCCGGCGCACCCGGCGCTCCTGCCAGGGGGCGAGGCCGCCGCGCACGGCGCCGAAGCGCGCGGTCTCGTCGAGCAGGCGGTCGAGGCGCCCCAGCTCCTCGCGCGCGCGGCGCGGGTCGTGCAGCAGCGCGGCCCGGATGCCGTCGAGCAGCGCGAAGGCCAGATCGGGGGCCGGACAAGAGGTCGGCGCGGGGGCCGGGGCCGTGTCGGGGGCAGAGGCGTCGAGGGCCATCGGCTCGCTCCGTTCCAGGGGGCGGGGACAGACCCCGACGCTAGGTCCGGCGGCGCCCCCCTCGCCATCGCACGCCCGGCTGGCCCGGGGGCGCCAAGGTCGGGCCTGCGCCACACCCTGGTATGGGTGACCGGCGGGGCGCCGCGCCCGTCGCGGCGATATCCGCGCGTCCGCCGGCGGCGCGTTCAAGACGCGGCCCCCGGCGCGCGCGATATCGGAGGCGTTCGCCCCTTCCCCGTCCGGCGGCCCGCGCCGCCCGACCGCAACCGGAGCCTCCGCATGTCCGCGCCCGTCCCGTCGCTTTCCGCCCCGGCCCCCGATGACGTCCAGCAGGTCGACGCCCTGCTGGACGAGGCCCTCGCGGCCTCCTTCCCCGCCTCGGACCCCATCGCGCTCTCGGTCGCGTCGCGCGCCGGATCCGCGGCGGCGGACGAGGGGCGGACGCGGCGCGCCGATCGCCCGCTGCCCGGGACCCTGAACGCGGCGCTGGCCGGGCTGCTCGCGGACCTGACCGCGCTGTGGTTCCGGACCAAGGGCTTTCACTGGCATGTCTCGGGGCCGGCCTTCCGCGACCTGCACCTCATGTTCGACGCGCAGGCGGGCCAGATCCTCGCCGCCGTCGACCCGGTGGCCGAGCGTCTGCGCAAGCGCGGCGCGCCGGCCCTGACCGGGATCGGCGAGGTCGCCGCGCGGAGCGGGATGGCCGAGGCGACGCGCGCGGACCTGTCCCCCGCGGAGATGGTCCGCCGGCTGCTGGACGATCACCGCGCGCTGCTCGCCCGGCTCGCCACGGTCCGGCGCGCCGCGGAGGCGGAGGGCGACGCGGCGACCGCCTCGAAGCTGGACGACTGGACCGACGAGGCCGAGGCGCGCGCCTGGTTCCTTCGCGCGACGCTCGGCGAGGGCTGACGCCTCAGCCGCGCGCCTCGCGCAGCGGCGCCGGGGTCTCCGGCGGCAGGGCCCGCGCCGCGTCCAGACCCGGCGCCTCGTCCTCCGCCGCGGGCAGGCGCACCACGAACTGCGCCCCGCCCGCGGGCGAGATGCCGGCGGTGATGTCGCCGCCGGCCGACTGGACGAGGGTCCGACAGATGCGCAGCCCCAGTCCCATGCCGCCGTCCTTGGTGGTCACGAAGGTTTCGAACAGACGCTCCCGCAGGTCGGGGGCGATGCCGGGGCCGTCGTCGTCGACGATGATCTCGATCATGCCGTCCTCGCCGCCCACCACCCGCGCCGCGATCCGGCCGCCGACGCCGGCGGCGTGGATCGCCTCGGCCGCGTTGACGATCAGGTTGACGAAGACCTGCTGAAGCTCGATCCGGTCGGCCAGCACCCGTGGATGATCCAGCGCGCAGGCCGTTTCCAGCACGGCGCCCCGAAGGTCCAGATCGCGCGCGAGCAGGCGCGCGGTTTCGTCCAGCAGCTCGCCCAGATCCACCGCGTCCGGCTCCCGACGCCCCTTGCCGAGCTGGTCGCGCGTGCGCCGCACGATGCCCGAGACGCGGGCGGCGTTGGCGCCCAGCCGGTCGACGGCGCGCAGCGCATCCTCGACCGCCGGCGGCTCCTGCCCCAGCCAGCGGCGCACGGTCTGCACGTCCACGGTCATGCCCAGGATCGGCTGGTTCAGCTCATGCGCGATCGAGGCGGACAGCGCCCCCAGCGTCACCGCGCGGTTGGCGCGGGCCAGCTCGTCCTGCGCCTCCAGCACCCGAGCCTGGGCGGCGTGCTGCTCGGTCAGGTCGAAGAAGGTGGTGATCGTGCGCACGCCGTCCGGCATCAGGTTGGCGCCGAACAGGGTCGGCACCCGCGTCCCGTCCCGCGCCAGCAGGGTGCTGTCGCCCTTGAAGTGCCGCCGCCCCTCGAAGAAGGCGCGCAACTGGCGCTCGAACACCCGGCGCGGCTCGGCCGAATTGTCGCGCGAGGGCTTGGCGACCAGCTCCGCCGCGTCCTCGTATCCCAGCATCTGGGCCACCGCGTCGTTGACGCTGACGGTCCGGACCCCGGCGATGCAGCGTTCCACCAGTTCCGGATGCGCCTCCGCCCAGGCGTCGTAATCGGTCCAGCCGCGGGCCATCGCCGCCTCGACGATCCGCACGGGTTCGGTCCAGTCCAGCTCGACATGGGCGACGTTGAGATCCTGGAGCAGCGCGCCGTAGCGCGCCTCGGCCAGCGACAGCGCCGCCTCGCGGTCCCTGACCAGCTGCGCCAGCTCGGCGTTGAGGCGCGAGATCTCCTCGCGCGCCTCGGTCTCGTCATGCACGTCCATCGCCGCGCCGTGCCAGCCGGTCACCTCGCCGGTGTCGGGGTCGCGCTCAGGATGCCGGTCGAAGGCCATCCAGCGCCAGGCCCCGTCGCGCCGGCGCACCCGCAGCATCAGCCGGGGCAGGTCCTCCTCCGGCCGGCGGGTGGCGAGCCGCGTCTCCAGCCGGGCGAGGTCCTCGGGATGCAGGACGTCGGTCCAGGTCCGCTCGGCGACGGTGCGCGCCGGATCGCGGCCGGTGAAGGTCTCGAACCAGCCGTTGATCCAGATGACCCGGTTGTCCGCGTCGGTGCGGAACAGGAACTGCGGAACGGTGTCGGTGAAGCGGCGCAGCGCGGCCTCCGCCTCCTCCACCGCGCAGCGGGCCGCGTTCAGGCGCTGGCGCTGCAGCAGAAGGGCCGCGGTCAGGCCCAGCGCCAGCAGCGCGAACATCAGGCGAAGGGTGCTGGAGGCGTCGGGGTCCGGCAGGTGGGTCAGCAGGAAGGACAGGATGGCGAGCCCGGCCGAGGCCGCGGTCCAGCCCAGCACCGCCCCCTCCCCGCGGCCGACCGAGCCCAGCGTGGGCGCCAGCACGTAAAGCACCGACACCGCGGCATGGATCGGCAGCAGCGCGTCGGTCGCGAAGACGAGCCCGGCCACGACCGCGGCCGCGGTCGTGCCGGCGACCCGCAAGCTTTCCGTCGTCCAACCGGCCCGCACCGCCCGCTCCTTCGCCGCTCCCCAGCCGCCCCCTGAACCGTTGCGCTATGCTAACAGACGGGATGCTTTTCCGGAACGGACGAATGCACGTCGATTCCGGTCATCGGCGCCGGCGCGTCAGCCGTCCGTCGAGCGCGAGCGCCGCCAGCTCCGCCGCCGCCGCGATCAGGCCGATCGCCCACAGGGCCTGCGCCCCCAGCGCCGCCGCGCCGATCGCGCTGCCCAGCGAAAAGCCGAAATACATGGTCGAGGTGTTGAGGGCGAGCGCGACCGGCGCCTGCTCCGCCGGCCCCGCCGCCGCCAGCCGCGCCATCTGGGCGGGGAAGAAGGACCAGACCGCGAAGCCCCACAGCGCGATGGCGCCCAGCGCCAGCGGCGTCGCCTCGGGCTCCGCCGCCTCCGCCGCGCCGGCGAGCGCCAGATAGGCCAGCGCCAGCAGCGCCAGCGAGACGCGGGCCACGCGGTCGGAGCCGAAGCGGTCGTTCAGGGCCCCGCCTGACAGAACGCCGGCGGCCGCGAAGGCGCCCCACATCGACACCGTCCACCCGATCGCCGCCGAACCGAAGCCAAGCGCGGCGGCCAGCCAGGCGGCGATGTAGGGATAGGTCTCGTAAGCGCCGATCGACCAGAACAGGGTCACCGCCAGCAGCCGGCGCACCGGCGCCTGGCGGATCACGCCCAGGCGCTCGGCCAGCCCCGCCGCCGGAAGGCCGCGCCCGGCCTCGGGGCGGATGCCGAGCCAGATGGCGGCGAAGGCCGCGGCGCCCAGCACGGCGACGCCCAGGAAGGTCGCGCGCCAGCCGAAGGCGTGGCCCACGGCCGCGCCCAGAGGCAGGCCCAGCGCGATGGCCAGCGTCATGCCGCCGCTGACGATGCCCAGCGCCCGCCCCCGGCGCGCCGGCCCCGCCAGCGCGCCCGCCAGCGCGTTCGCCGCCGGGACGTAGAGGCCCGAGCAGGCCGCCATGAACACCCGCGCCGCCATCAGGCCCCAGAAGCCGGGGCTGACCGCGGCGGCCAGGTTCGCCGCGGTGAAGACGCCCATCGCCAGCAGCAGAACCGCGCGCCGGTTCAGCGCCCCGGTCAGCGCCGTGGACAGCGGCGACGACACCGCCAGGGCCAGCGCGAAGACCACCACCAGCGAGGCGGTCGCCGGCACGCTCATCCCGAAATCCTCGGCCATGCGCGGCAACAGCGGCGCGATCATGAAGCCCTCGGCGCCGATGGCGAAGGTCCCCAGCGCCATGATCGCGGCGGGGGCGAGCCGCGACGGCCCGGACCCGCCGCCGCCGCCGCCGCCGTCGCCCGGCGCCTCGGTCCGGCCCGGCCCCGGGCGCGAGGTCGCGACGCGGGCCAGCTCCGGCCCTGCGAAGCGCGGGTTCTCGGCCGTCGCATGGCGGGCGGCGGCGGCGCGGCGAAACGGATGGATCGACATGGCCCTGGGGCTCCGACGGGTAAGGGGACAGGCCGGGCGCGGCGCGGGACGACGCCGCGCCCGGCGCCGGACGCGGGAGCAGCCGCGTCCGGGTCGGCGCGTCCCGGGGGAGGACGGTCGCGCCGAAGCAGGCTGCGGGCGACGCCCGCATCGGTTTCGCCGTCATGCGGGCGGCGCCCGCATCGGCATTGTCGTCGCGCGGGCGACGCCCGAACGGGGCGCGCCGCGCCGGCGAGACCTGCGGCGGAGCGGTCAGTCCCGCTCCACCGCGACGGCGATGCCCATGCCGCCGCCGATGCACAGCGTGACCAGTCCGCGGCGCTGGCCCGCGCGGGCCATGCCGTGGATCAGCCGCGTCAGCAGGATCGCCCCGGTCGCCCCGATCGGGTGGCCATGGGCGATGGCGCCGCCTTCGACGTTCACCACGTCCTCGGGCAGGCCTAGCTCGTCGCAGACGGCGAGCGGGACGGCGGCGAAGGCTTCGTTGATCTCCACCCGCTCCAGGTCCGGCAGGCGCCAGCCCGCGCGCTCCAGCGCGATGCGCACGGCGGGGATGGGGCCCAGGCCGAACAGGCCCGGCTCGACCGCCGAGACCCCCCAGGCGACCAGCCGTGCGGCCGGCGCGACGCCCTCCGCCTCCGCCCAGGCGCGGTCCGCGACGATCATGGCGGCCGCGCCGGCGCTGAGCCCCGGCGCGTTGCCCGCGGTCAGCGCGCCGCCGGCGCGGAAGGCGGGCTTCAGCGCGGCCAGCCCCTCGGCCGTGGTGTCGGGGCGGGGGGCTTCGTCGATCTCGAACCGCGCGCTCCCGCGGCCGGCCTTCACCGTCACGCCCACGATCTCGGGCGCGAACAGCCCGGCGTCGCGGGCGGCGGCGAAACGGTGCTGGGAGCGCAGGGCCCAGGCGTCCTGCCGCTCCCGGCTCAGGCCCTGGCGCGTCACCAGGTCCTCGGTATGCCAGCCGGAATGCTCGCCCGAGAAGGCGTCGTCGAGCCCGTCGCGCAGCATCGCGTCCTGGATCTGCGCGGGGCCCATCCGATAGCCGAAGCGGCCGCGGTCCAGCAGGTAGGGGGCGCGGTCCATGTTCTCGAGACCCCCGGCCACCGCGACCCGGTGCTGTCCCGACAGGATCTCCTGCGCCGCGGTGACGATGGCCTGCGCGCCGGATCCGCAGACCCGGTTCACGGTCATCGCGGGGACCGACACCGGCAGGCCGCCGGCCCGCGCCGCCTGCCGGGCGGGGTTCATGCCCTGTCCCGCCTGGATGACCGAGCCGAGGATCGCGCCCCCGACCTTTTCGGGCGCCAGCCCCGCGCGGCGCAGGGTCTCGGCGACGACGACGCCGCCCAGCCCGGCGGCGGGCGTGTCCCTGAGGGATCCGCCGAACTTGCCGATGGCGGTGCGGACGGGATGGGCGATGATGATGTCGGGTCGGGTCATGGTCCGCGCCTCAGGCCAGAAAACGGTCGATCTGCGTCGCGAAGTCCTCGATCTCCTGAAACAGGAAGCCGTGGCCCGCGTCGGGATAGAGGATCAGCTTCGCGTCCGGCGCCTCCTGCGACAGCACGTAGGAGCGCCAGGCCGGCAGCATCACGTCATGGGCGCCGTTGGCGACCAGCACGGGCTGGGTCAGGTCGGCCAGCCGATGGCGCACGCCCTGCCAGGCGCCGATCGCCTGCATCTGCGCCAGCGCCGAGGCCGCGGAAGTCAGCGGCCCCCGGTCCGGCTGGCCGGCGATGCGGCGCAGCGAGGCGCGGCCCTTCGCGGTCGCGGACTCCGTCTCCGGATGGAACAGGAACAGGAAGTCGGCCTCGTCGTTGGCCCCGCGGGTCATCACCTCGCGCACCCTGGGGTGGGGCGGGGGGCCGTCCTGGATCCCGCCGGGGCTGGAGCCGGCCACGATCAGCCGCCGCACCCGGTCGGGAAAGTCGAGCGCGAGCTGCTGGGCCACGACGCCGCCCAGCGACCAGCCCAGGACGTCGGCCTGCGGCAGGCCCAGCCGGTCGATGACCTCGGCGGCGAGCGCGGCCATGCCCTCCACCGTCGCCGGGACCTCGCCCTCCGACCGGCCGATGGCGGCGCTGTCGAAGCGGATCACCCGGCGCCGCGCGGCGAGCGCGGCGATGAAGGCGGGATCCCAGTCGTCCAGCGTCCCGCGGAAACGCTGCAGCAGCAGCAGCGGAGGCGCCGGCGGGATCCGGTCGCCGGGCCCGTCCTCGCGCCAGGCGAGGCGGCCGGGGGAGGCGTCGAGCCGCTGGATCGGGTCGGGGCGGGTCATGTCCGGATCTCCTGCGCCGCCGGGGGAAGTCGGCGGATGGCAGGAAGTTAGGCGCCGGGGCGTCCCGAAAGGTATATATACGGCGGTTCAGGACATGCGGTCCGCGGTCGGGGCCGCGCCCGATCCCCGCGATCCCGAATCCGGGACGTCCGCAGCGCCGGCGCGCGCCGGCATGGCCGTCGCTTCCGGCGACTTCGGCCCCGTCGCCTCAGGCGACCCCGGCCCCGTCGCCTCAGGCGACCCCGGCTACGACGTCGCCTCAGGCGACTTCGGCCTCGTCGCCGCCGTTCAGCAGGCGCAGGCTGCGCCGCAGGCTCTGCGGCGGCTGGCCGAAGGCGCGCAGGAAGGCGCGGCGCATTCGGTCGCGATCGGCGAAGCCGGCCTCGCGCGCCACCTCGTCCATCGACAGCCGCCCGTCCTCCAGCAGGGTCCGGGCGGTCTCGATCCGCAGGCGTTCGACCGCCTTGGCCGGAGACTGTCCGGTTTCGTCCCGGAACAGGCGGCTGAACTGGCGGGGGCTGAGGCTGGCGGCCTCGGCCAGCTCGTCCACCGTCAGCGGGTCGCGCAGATGCTCCCGCGCGTGGATCAGCGCCCGGCGGATGCGGTCCGAGCGCGGCTCGAGCTCCAGCAGGGTCGAGAACTGGGACTGCCCGCCGGGGCGGCGATGGTAGACCACCAGCCGCCGCGCGACGGAGCGAGCGACCTCCACGCCCAGGTCGTCCTCGACCAGCGCCAGGGTCATGTCGATGCCCGCGGTCATCCCGGCCGAGGTCCAGACCGGCCCGTCGGCGACGAAGATCCGGTCCTCGTTCACCCGGATCCCGGGATGCATCCGCCGCAGCCGGTCGGCATGGGCCCAGTGGGTCGTCGCCGCGCGCCCGGCCAGCAACCCCGCCTCGGCCAGCGCGAAGGCGCCGGTGCACACCCCCGCCACGCGGCGCGACTCGGTCCCCGCGGCCGCGATCCAGTCGCGCGCGGCCGGGGACAGCGGCTGCGGCCGGACCTCGCCCACCACGAGCAGCGTGTCGGGATGCGCCGCCAAGGCCTCGGTCTCGATCCGCGGCCCGAGGGAGGAGCGCGCCGGGCGGCCGTCCTCGGAGACGATCGCGACCCGGTAGACCTCCCGCCCCAGCTGGAGATTGGCGAATTCGAACGGCGCCAGGGCCGCGAGGCCCATCATCTGGAAGCCGTCCTTCAGGAACAGAGAGATCCGTCGCATCGAAAAAGGTCCCGTATCCGAGTCCCGGGACTGGTCCGGGGGGCGCGCCCGGGGTCTGGGTCGGGGCGGCCGAAGGCGTGGCCGACACATACGCTTGTAGGTGATCCGGGACAACCGCCGCCCGGTCTATCCTGCCTCCCGGCGACGGCGAACCGGCCGGCGCCTGACGCCAACCACCAGGAGCGACCCCATGACCTTCCCCCCCGGTTCGGTGCTGATCACCGGCGCCTCCTCGGGCATCGGCGCCGTCTACGCCGACCGCCTCGCCGCCCGCGGTCACGACCTGACGCTGGTCGCGCGCAGCGAACTGAAGCTGACCGCGCTGGCCGAGGCGCTGCGCGACCGGCATGGCGTCAAGGTCCGGGTCGCGACGGCCGACCTCGCCACGCCCGAGGGCGTCGCGGACATCGAGACCCTGCTGATCCGGCAGCCGGGCCTGGTCGGCCTGGTGAACAACGCCGGGATCGGCGCCGTGAGCAAGCTGCTCGACAGCGATCCCGACGACATGGCGCGCATGGTGACGCTGAACGTCACCGCGCCGATGCGGCTGGCCCTGGCCGCGGCGCGGACCTTCGCGGCCCATCGGCGGGGGGCGATCGTCAACATCTCCTCCATCGTCGCGGTGGGGCCCGAGATCCTGAACGGCGTCTACGGCGGCACGAAAGCCTTCGTGCTGGCCTTCTCCCGCGCGATGGCGGCGGAGCTGGAGGGGACCGGGGTGCAGGTGCAGTGCGTGCTGCCCGGCGCCACCGGCACCGCCTTCTGGCAGATGCCCGGCGGCTCGCTCGACGCGCTGCCCAAGGCCTGGGTGATGTCGCCCGAGGACCTGGTGGACGCGGCCCTGGCGGGCTTCGACCGGGGCGAGTTCGCGACCCTGCCGTCGCTGGCCGATCCGGCCGAGTGGAACGCGTGGGAGCGTGCGCGCGAGGCGATGCTGCCGCATCTCTCCTCCGCCGCCGTCGCGCCGCGCTACCGGGCCGAGGCCGCCTCCGAAGCCGTTTCCGAAACCGGGGCGGCCGCGGCGCCGGCCTGACCCCTTCCCCCGACGCGGTCCCCGCTTCCGGGGGCCGCGCCCCTGACCGAAAGGACATGACATGCGCATGATGGACTGGAACGGCTATCGCGCCCAGGTGCTCGCCGGGGTCGGCGACCTGGGCAAGCTCAGCCCCGACACCACGCGGGGTTACATGACGCTGGGCGGCGCCGGGGCGAAGACCGGCCATCTCGACGCCAAGACGCGGGAGCTGATCGCGCTCGCCTGCGCCGTCAGCCTGCGCTGCGACGGCTGCATCACGGTGCATTCCGAGGCCGCCCGCAAGCTGGGCGCGACGACCGAGGAGGTGGCCGAGGCGCTGGGCGTCGCCGTGTCGCTGAACGCGGGCGCGGCGCTGGTCTACTCGACCCGCACCCTCGACGCCTTCGCCGCCGCCGGCGAGACGGCGCAGGACGCGGCCTGATCCGCGCCGACGGGGTCTCCGGCCGGCCGCGCGGCCGGCCGGAGGCCTAACGCAGGTCCAGCAGCCGGGCCTTGTGGATCAGGTCGGCCACCGTGCGCGCCTTCAGCTTCCGGAAGGCCGACGACCGGTGCATCTTCACCGTGATCTCGGCGATCCCCAGCTCATAGGCGATCTGCTTGTTCAGCAGGCCGCGGTCCACGCCCTGAAGCACCTCGATCTCGCGCGGGGTCAGCGCCTCGGCCAGGCGGCGCAGCTCCCGCATGCCTTCGTCGGCGGCGCGGCGGCGGGCGTCGTCGCGCAGCGCCTCCGACACCGCGTCCAGAAGCTCCTGATCCCGGAACGGCTTGGGCAGGAAGTTCACCGCGCCCAGCCGCATGGCCCGCACCGACATCGGCACGTCGGCATGGCCGGTGATGAAGATGATCGGGGGCGCCGCGCCCTGCGCGCGCAGCCGCGCCTGGAAGTCCAGCCCGCTTTCGCCCGGCATCCGCACGTCCAGCACCAGGCAGGAGGTCCGGTCGGGCAGCCCCTCGGCGATCAGGTCCCGGGTCGAGGCGTAGCAGGCCGCCTCGATCCCGACCGAGCGGAACAGGTCGCCCAGACTGTCGCGGACCAGCGGGTCGTCGTCGACGATCATCACCAGCGCGTCGGACAGGTCCGGCGCCTCGGCCCCGTCGTCCTGTCCGCCGCCGGGACCGGCGCCGTCCCGCCTGTCGCTCATAACGTTCGCCTTCATCGGGGCCTCCCTGGCCGGGCGGCGTGGAACCGCATCGCGTTGCGACGGGGGAAAGGCTAGCGGGGGCGTCCCGGCGGCGCAAACGCTGCGGCGTCATACCGGGGTATGGATTGCCCGGACGGTCCCGACACGGGATGCGGGACGAAAGGCCGTGGAACCGGAGGAACTTGCAGGTGGGCTTGCGGCCGTTGATCTCGATCGTCGATGACGATGACGGCGTGCGCCTCGCCCTGCGGGACATGCTGGCCGCGGCGGGCTGGAGGGTGGCGGACTTCGCCTCGCCCGACGCCTTCCTGGCCGATCCGGCGAGCGGGGCCAGCGCCTGCGTGATCTCCGACCTGCAGATGCCCGGCATGGACGGGCTGGCGATGCATCGCGCCCTGCTCGCGCGCGGGGAGGCGCCGCCGCTGGTGCTGATCTCCGCCTTCGCCTCGCGCATCGTGCATGTCCAGGCCGCCCGCCAGGGGGTGCGGGAGGTGCTGGAGAAACCGTTCGAGCCCGAGGTCCTGCTCGCCGCCGTCGCCCGCGCGACCGGGCGCGACTAGATCGCCCGCGCGACCGGGCGCGACTAGACCGCCCGCGCGACCGGGCGCGACTGGATCGCCCGCGCGGCCGGGCGCGGCCCGGCCGCCTCGGGACGACTCGCGCCTTCCCCTCCGACGCCGCCGACCAGAGATATTCCGAGAGGCGCGCCCGCCCGCGGCCGCGCTTGACGCAACGTCGTCGCGCGGCCGCCGGCCGACGCGCCCCCGCGCCGGTCTCGGGCGGCCTCTACGGGGGTATGATGGCGGCGCGGGGCGCGCGCCTTCTACCCTGGCGATGTCGGGGCGAAACCGCTCCGGCGCTTCAAGCCAGCCCGGAGAATCGCCATGAAGCTGACCGTCAACGGCGCCGTCCATGACGTGGACGTCGAGCCCGACACCCCCCTGCTGTTCGTGCTGCGCGACACGCTGGGCCTGACCGGGACCAAATACGGCTGCGGCGTCGCCATGTGCGGCGCCTGCACGGTGCTGGTCGACGGCGTGGCCACGCGGTCCTGCCAGACGCCCGTCGACTCGGTGGGCGACGCCGAGATCGCGACCATCGAGGCGATCGAGTCCGATCCCGTCGGCGCCCGGGTGGTGGAGGCCTGGGTGGGGATCGAGGTGCCCCAATGCGGCTACTGCCAGTCCGGTCAGGTGATGGCCGCGACCGCGCTGCTGAAGGAGACGCCGGCCCCCTCGGACGACGACATCGCCGCCGCGATGACCAATCTCTGCCGTTGCGGGACCTACAACGCCGTCGCGGACGCGATCCGCAAGGCCGCCGCCTGACATCCGGAGCCGCCCCGATGATCCGCACCTTCCGTCCTTCCTCCGACCCCTCCTCCGGCCTCTCCCGCCGCGCCTTCCTGGCCACGACCGGCGCCCTGACGCTGGCCGTGTCGCTGCCGGCCTCGCGCGTGCTGGCGCAGGCGGCGGCCTCGGCCCCCGCGCCGGGAACCCGCGTGACCGCCTTCCTCGAAATCCGGCCCGACGGCGCCGTCCGGCTGCTCAGCCCCTTCGTCGAGGGCGGGCAGGGCATCGCCACCGGCATGGCCCAGATCGTGGCCGAGGAGCTGGACGCCGCCCCCGCCCGGTTCGAGGTCGAATGCGCCCCGCCGGGCCCGGACTACCTGTTCATCGGCGGGCTGCGCTTCACCGGCGGCAGCTTCTCCACCCGCACCAGCTACGAGCTGATGCGCCGGGTGGGCGCCGCGGCGCGCGACATGCTGATGCGCACGGCCGCCGCCCGCCTGGGCGTGCCGAAGACCGAGCTGACCACCGACGACGGCCGGGTGATCCACGCCGCGTCGGGCCGCGCGCTGGGCTATGGCGAGCTGGCCGGCGAGGCCATGACGCTCGACCCCGACCTGGAGGTTCCGCTGCGCGATCCCGCGACCTTCCGCTGGATCGGCAAGGAGACGCCGCGCCTCGACATGCGCGCCAAGTCCACCGGCGCCGCGAAATACGCCATCGACCTGACCCAGCCCGACATGCTGTTCGCCGCCGTGGTCCACGCGCCGTTCCTGGGCACGAAGCCGCTTTCCGTCGGCAACGAGGCCGCGGTCAAGGCCATGCCGGGCGTGCATTCGCTGCATCTGCTCGACGGCGCCGTGGCGGTCTGCGCCGACAGCTGGTGGCGGGCGCGCATGGCGGTCGAGGCGGCGGAGGTCGCGTGGTCCGACCCCGCGCCCACCGGGATCGACAGCGCCTCGGCCGACTTCTCCTCCGCCGGGATGCTGGCGGCGCTGCGCGCCTGGGACGGCGAGGTGCTGGAGGCGGAGGCCATCGGCGACGCCCCCGGCGCGCTGGCCGGCGCGGCGCAGGTGATCGAGGCCGACTACGACGCCCCCTATCTCAACCACGCCCAGCTTGAGCCGCCCTCGGCGCTGGCGAAGTTCGACCCGGACGGGACCCTGCACCTGTGGCTGCCCAACCAGGCGCCGGAGATGTTCCAGGCCGCCGCCGCGAAGGTGGCGGGGATCGAGCCGGCCCGCGTCCATATCCACTCGCCGATCCTGGGCGGCTTCTTCGGGCGCCATTTCGTCTACGGCCCCGGCAACCCCTATCCGCAGGCGATCCAGCTCGCCAAGGCCACCGGGCGCCCGGTGAAGCTGGTCTGGAGCCGGGAGGAGGAGTTCGCCATGGACGCCGTCCGCCCCCTGTCCGCCACCCGCTTCCGCGGCGCGGTCGGCCCCGACGGCATGCCGGTCGCGATCGAGGCCCGCACCGTGGGCGAGGGGCCCATGGGCCGCTATTTCGGCGCCGGGCCGGTGGACCCCTCCGCCGTCGAGGGGATCGTGGAGAAGCCCTACGCCATCCCCAACCGGCGGATGATGTTCGGAAAACTGCCCCATCCGGTGACCATCGCCTTCTGGCGCTCGGTCGGGCATTCGATGAACGACTTCTTCTACGAGTCCTTCCTGGACGAACTGGCCGAAGCCGGCGGCCAGGACCCGTTCGCCATGCGCCGCGCGCTGCTGGCGAAGGACGCCCGCCGCCTGCGCCTGCTGGACGAGGTGGCGGACCTGTCGGGCGGCTGGAAGCGCGGCCCCTACGAGGTCGAGGGCGAGACACGCGCCCGCGGCGTCGCCATGGCCTCGCCCTTCGGGTCCGAGACGGCGACCGTCGCCGAGGTCTCGGTCCGCGACGGGGAGGTGAAGGTGCATGACGTCTGGGTCGCCTTCGATCCCGGCTCGGTCGTCAACCCGAAGATCGTGCGGGCCCAGGTGGAATCCGCCGTGGCGCTGGGCCTCTCCCAGACGCTGGTGGAACAGGCGGTCTACGAGGACGGCCGGCGGCGGGACGCGAATTTCGACACCTACGCCATCCTCGACCGCAGCCGGATGCCCCGCGTCCATGTCCGCATCGTGGAAAGCGGCGCGCCCATGGGCGGGGTGGGCGAACCGGGCCTGCCCGGCGTGCCCCCCGCCGTCGCCAACGCCGTCGCCGCCCTGACCGGACGGCGTCCGCGCGCCCTGCCGCTCAGCTCCATGACCTTTTCCTGAAAGGCGCAAGCATGACCATCCCTCCCGCCTATGCCGACCCGGCCGAACCGGCGCTGCCCAAGCCGCCCTTCGCGCTGGACCCGTCCCGCGCAGCCCTGGTGCTGACCGATCCGCAGATCGACTTCCTGTCGCCCGAGGGCGCCGCCTGGGGCGCCTTCGGGGCCAGCGCGACCGAGCACGGGACCGTCCCCAACCTGCGCCGCCTGCTGGAGGCGGCGAAGGCCGCGGCGATCCCGGTGGTGATCTCTCCGCACTACTACTACCCCCACGACCACGCCCACGGCTTCGCCGGGCCGGCCGAGCGGATGATGCACGCGCTGGGCATGTTCGAACGCCGCCACCCGCTCTCGGTCGAGGGTTTCGCCGGGTCCGGCGCCGACTGGCTGCCGGAGCTTCGCGACCTGATCGAGGACGGGCGCACCGTGGTCTGCTCGCCCCACAAGGTGGCGGGGCCGCAGACCAACGACACGATCTTCCAGCTTCGCAAGCTGGGGGCGAGCCAGGTGATCCTCGCGGGCATGGCGGCGAATTTCTGCGTCGACAGCCACCTGCGCGACTTCGTCGAGCACGGGTTCGAGGTCGCCGTGGTCCGCGACGCCACCGCCGGCGCGCAGTTGCCGGAGGGCGACGGCTACGCCGCGGCGCTGTTCAACTTCCGCTGGTTCGCCCATGCCCTGTGGACGACCGACGAGGCGACGGCGATCATGGCGGAGCGGGCGGCGGCCCGGGCGGCCTGACGCCGCCCGGCCGGCCGACCCGCCGCCCAACCGCCGGAGGAGCCGCCATGCGCAGCGAACGTTTCGACTTTCAGGGCCATGGCGGCGACGCCCTCGCGGGGCGGCTCGACCTTCCGGACGGGCCGCCGCTGGGCTTCGCGCTGTTCGCGCACTGCTTCTCCTGCTCCAAGGACCTGCACGCCTCGCGCCGGGTGGCGGCGGCGCTGGCGGCGCGGGGCTGGGGGGTGCTGCGCTTCGACTTCACCGGGCTCGGCGGATCGGGCGGGGACTTCGCCAACACCTCCTTCACCTCCAATGTCGGGGACCTGGTCGCGGCGGCCGAGGCCATGGCCGCGGCCGGGCGGCCGGTGTCGCTGCTGGTCGGCCATTCGCTGGGCGGCGCGGCGGTGCTGGCGGCGGCGGGGCGCCTGCCGCAGGTCGCCGCCGTGGCGACGCTCGCCGCGCCCTCGGACGTGGCGCATGTGCTGGGCCAGCTCGGCGCCGACCTCGCGACCGTGGAGCGGGAGGGCGAGGCCCAGGTGACGCTCGCCGTCCGGCCGTTCCGCCTGCGCCGCGATTTCGTGGACGACGCCCGCGAGCAGAGGTTGGCGGAGGCCGTGCGCGACCTGCGCCGGCCGCTGATGATCCTGCATTCCCCGGTCGACGCGCTGGTCGACGTCGACCATGCGCGCCGTCTCTACGAAGCCGCGCGGCATCCCAAGAGCTTCGTGTCCCTCGACGGCGCCTCGCATCTGCTGGACGATCCCGCCGACGCCGATTTCGCCGCCGGCGTCGTCGCCGCCTGGGCCGGGCGCTACCTGCCCGCGCCCGCGGCCGATCCCTGGCCCGCCCCGCCCCCCGGCGGCGCCGCGGTCCGCGCGCTCGACCCCGCGCCCTTCCGCCTCGCCGTCGCCGCCGGCCCCCACCGGATGCTGGCGGACGAGCCGGAGGCGCAGGGCGGCGGCGACGCCGGCCCCTCGCCCTACGACTTCCTCGCCATCGCGCTCGCCGCCTGCACCGCGATGACCCTGCGCCTCTACGCCGATCGCAAGGGGTGGGCGCTGGGCCCGCTGGACGTGAGCGTGACCCATGACCGGGTCCATGCCGAGGATTGCGCGTCCTGCGTGGACCAGGGGCTGGAAGGGCAGGTCGACCGTTTCACGCGGCTGATCCAGGTCGCCCCCGACCTGCCCGAAGAGGTCCGCGCCCGGCTGGTGGAGATCGCCGGGAAATGCCCGGTGCATCGCACGCTGGAGGCCCGCGCGGCGGTGGAGACGCGGATCGCCCCGCCGGCCTGAGCGCGGCGCGGCTTGCGCCCGGGCCGAAGCGCGGGCGAAATGTCGGGCCCGTCGTTCGGAGATCCCGAAACATGCTGCTCGACCAGCTCCGCGTCTTCCTGCGCATCTGCGAACTGGGCAGCCTCGCCGCCGCCGGGCGGGCGCTGGGCCTCGCCCCCGCCACGGTGTCGGAACGGCTGGCGGGGCTGGAGGCGCATTACGGCGCCAGCCTGATCCAGCGCTCCACCCGCGCCCTCAGCCTGACCGAGGAGGGGCGGATCCTCGCCGAGGCCGCCCCCCGCCTGCTGGCCGACGCCGAAGAGATCGAGGCGCGGCTTCGCCGGGGCGCGCAGGAGGTCTCCGGACCCGTGCGGCTCAGCGCGCCGCTGGATCTCGGCCGCAACCGGGTGGCGCGCATCCTCGACGCCTTCCAGCAGGCGCATCCGAGGGTGGAGATCGACCTGCACCTGTCCGACGCCTATGCGGACCTCGCGGCCCAGGGCTTCGACCTCGCGGTGCGCTACGGGGACCTGGCCGACAGCGCGCTGATGGTGCGCCGGCTCGCGCCCAGCGCCCGGATCGTGTGCGCCTCGCCCGACTACCTCGCCCGCCGCGGCCGGCCCGAGCGGCCAGAGGACCTGGCCGCGCATGATTGCCTGGCGATGCGCTTCGGCGCGCTGACCGACCGGATCTGGCCTTTCGTCGTGGACGGCAAGCCGCTGCAGGTGCCGGTGCAGGCGCGGCTGCTGGCGAATGACGGGGGGCTGGTGCGGGAATGGTGCCTCGCCGGGCGGGGCGTCGCCCGCAAGGCCTGGTGGGACGTGGCCGAGGACCTCGCCGCCGGCCGGCTCGTGCCGCTGCTGCGCGATTTCGAGACGCCGCCGATCGGCCTGCAGATCGTCTACCCCAGGGACCGCGCCCGCATCCGCCGCGTGGCCCTGCTGATCGAGGCGCTGGCCGCGGGCTTCAAGGCGTAGCCGGGGGGCGAGCCGGTTCGGGGAGGGGAGGGCAGGGCAGGGGCGAGGCCCGCGGCCCCGCCCCGCCCGTTCCCGCGCGCGGGTCAGCCGGCGGTGACGAAGGCCAGCAGGTCGCGGTTGATGACGTCGGCATGCACCGTCGCCATGCCGTGGGGATAGCCCTCATAGGCCTTCAGCACGCCCTTCTTCAGCAGCTTCGCCGACAGCGCGCCGGAATCGTCGAAGGGCACCACCTGGTCGTCGCGGCCGTGCATCACCAGGGTCGGGACCTCGATGGTCTTCAGATCCTCGGTGAAATCGGTCTCCGAAAAGGCCTTGATGCAGTCGTAATGGGCCTTGGCCGAACCCTCCATGCCCTGCCGCCACCAGTTGCGGATCAGGCCCTGGCTGACCTCGGCGCCCTCGCGGTTGAAGCCGTAGAAGGGACCGGAGGCGATATCGAGGTAGAACTGCGGCCGGTTCGCCGCCAGCGCCGCGCGGAACCCGTCGAAGACCTCGATCGGCGTGCCGCCGGGATTGGAGGCCTTCTTGACCATCACCGGCGGCACCGCGCCGACCAGCACCAGCTTCGACACCCGGCCGGCCTTCGCGCGCGCCACGTAGCGCGCCGCCTCGCCGCCGCCGGTGGAATGGCCGACATGCACCGCGCCCTTGAGGTCCAGCGCGTCGGTCAGCGCCGCCACGTCGGCGGCGTAGGTGTCCATCTCGTTGCCGTCCTCGGTCCAGCCGGAGCGGCCGTGCCCGCGCCGGTCATGGGCGATGACGCGGAAGCCCTGGGCGAGGAAGAACAGCATCTGGGCGTCCCACTCGTCCCCGGTCAGGGGCCAGCCGTGGTGGAAGACGATGGGGGTCGCGGTCTTCGGACCCCAGTCCTTGTAGAAGATCGGCGTGCCGTCGGCGGCGTCGATGAAGCTCATGTCGGGTTCCTTCTGGTCGGAGGCGGAAAGCGCGCCCTGCGCGAACGCGCCCGAACGGGCGAGCAGCGCGAGGCCCGCGCCGCCGAGCATCGCGGCGCGGCGGCTGAGGTGGAGGGAGGGAAGGGCGTCCATGGCGGGTCTCCGGTGCGGAAGCCGCGGGCGCGGCGCAGGCGGGGGGCGGGCCGCGCGGATTGCGGCCCGGCGAAGGAACTTGTGCCGGAGATCGCGGCGCCGCGCCGTCATCCATGCGTCTCGCCGGCCGATACCGAGGTAGAGGCGCCAGGGGGCGGACCTGCGGCAGGCCGTTGTTTTCAAGACGAAATCCGGGGCGTCGGCTCGTGACCTGTCCCGAGGTATGGCTGGCCCGACGCGAACGTCCCGCGGACGCTCCGAGCCATCCCCCGGATCAAGGAACCCGCCCCATGC
>JAYZWL010000069.1:0-12317 GCA_036154955.1 Pseudomonadota bacterium
GGGCGCTTCCCTCCCCCGCCTGCGGGGGAGGGCCAGGGAGGGGGGCGGCGCGACCTCGCCGGCCGCCGCGCCCCACCCGCCCTCAATACCCGGTCAGCTCCATATACCCCACGCCGGCCACGCTGCCGTCGACCCGCACCGGGCCTTCCCAGTAGGGGAAGGACATGTCCATCCAGGCGGCGCGGTTCACCGGCTCCACGATCAGGGCGAGGCCGCGGGACGGGATCTCCACCGTCCAGTCGGAGGGAACCCGGCGCCCCGCCACCTCCGCCTCCGAGGCGGGCGCGAGGGTCACGCCGGCGGGGTCCAGCCGCTCCACCCGCCCGTCCGGGCCGATCCAGGCGGCGGAGAGGTAAGGGGCGGACCCGACGCGGCGCATGCGGTAGAGCATCAGCTTCGCTCCCCCGTCGAGATGCAGGGCGAACCAGTCCCAGCCGGGCTGGTCGGCCTCCAGCGGCTGGGAGCTCCATTCCCGGTCCAGCCAGGCGCGGCCCTGCACCTCCACCCGCTCCCCGCCGAAGCGCAGCTCGCCCGAGGCGCGCAGGAAGGGGGCGGAGTAGTAGTAGCTCGCCTGTCCGCTTTCCGACTTCACCGAATAGCCGTCGCGGCCCTGCAGCACCTCCGGCCCCTCCGCCTGCAACGCGAGATCGTAGGAGAAGCCCCGCCCCCCGGCCTTCAGGCGCAGGGGGGAGAAGTCGGCGCCGAGGCTCTCCAGCCGCCAGTCGTCGATCCAGGCCCGGAACGGCGACGCCACCGCGCCCGCCTGCCCGACCCCGCCGCGGCCGAACTTCTCGGCCGTCAGGTGGCGGCGGGCGGAGGTGACGGCGGCGTGCCCCATCCAGATCTGGGGCGAGGCCCAGCCGTCCAGCCCCGGATCCGGCGACACCGCCTGCCGGAACAGGGTCCATTGCGCGCCATAGGCCCGGCCGTCGGCGTCGGAGAGGTTGGCGGTGACATACCACCATTCGATGCGGAAATCGGGATGCGGGCCGCGGTCGCGGGGAAAGGCGAAGCGGCGGCCCTCGACCACCGCGGAATAGCCGTCCGCCGCCGCGCCCAGCCCCGCATAGCCCTGGGCCGAGGCCCGCCGGCCCAGCAGGGCGGCGGGGGAGGCCGCGCCGGTCACCGCCAGCGCGCC
Organism: Pseudomonadota bacterium; assembly: GCA_036154955.1. GTDB lineage: Bacteria > Pseudomonadota > Alphaproteobacteria > Rhodobacterales > Rhodobacteraceae > Albimonas. The sequence goes on from JAYZWL010000069.1 coordinate 1,139, forward strand.
CAGCAGGCGCAGCGCCCGACGGCGGCCCTCAGCGCTCATCGGCGAAGACCTTGGCCAGCGCCGCGGGGGAGGTGCGCAGGAAGCCCGCCAGCGGGATCGCGGCGGCGAGGCCGGCGGCGGCGACCGCCATCGCGGCCAGCCGCGCCCAGTCGGCCGGGAACACATGCAGCGGCAGCCGCCAGCCGAAGGCGGCGACGTTGACCACCGCCACCAGCGCCCAGGCCAGCGCCACGCCCAGCGGCGTCGCCAGAACCGCGGTCAGCAGCGCCAGGCCCATGATCCGCCCCATCTCCATCGCCGCGAGCCGCCGCCGGCTCGTCCCCATGGCCCAGACCGGCGCCGTCTGCGGCAGCCGCGCCGCCGACAGGCTGAGCAGCGAGGTGGCCAGCGCCAGCCCCGCCACCCCGAAGGTCAGCGCGTTGAGCGCGCCGGTCACCGCGAAGGTCCGCTCGAATATGACGGAGGACAGGCGGCGGATCGAGCCCTGTTCCTGCGCGCGAACCCCCTCCGCAGCGTCAAGCGCCGCGGCGACGGCGCCGGCGGCGCCGGGCGGGTCGACGCGCAGGGCGTGGCGGCCGCGGGCCGCGTCGGGGACGCGGGCGGCGAGCGCCGCGTTGGACAGCCGCGCCTGCCCGCGCGGGTTGCCGTAGTCGGCGAAGATCGCCGCCACCGGCAGGGCCGGCCCGCCGGGCAGCGCCAGCGCGTCGCCCAGCCCCAGGCCCAGCCGGCGGGCGAGCTGTTCGGAGATCATCGCCCCCTCCCCCGCCGCCACGCGGTCCCAGGCCCCGGGCGCGGCGGAGAGCAGCGGCCAGCGCGCCCGCCAGGTGGGGTGGTCGGCGAAGCCGCGCAGCTCCACCGGCGCGCCGGCCAGCACGGTATCGGCCCGGAACTCCGGCAGGTCGGCGGCGATGCGCGGATCGGCGGCGATCAGGGCGGCGAGACGGGCCTCGGCGCCCGGGTCGGCCTCCGCATAGACCTCCGCCGCCAGCCGGTCGTCGAGCCAGCTTTCGAAGGTCAGCCGGAAGCCGTCGACCATGGAGCCGACCCCGACATTGGCGGCCAGCGCGATCATCAGCGCCATCAGCGCCAGCGACAGGCCGGGCAATTGCTGGCGCGCATCCGCGGCCATCCAGCCGGCGAGCGGCCCCCAGCGCCGGTCCGCCCGGGCCTGCAGCGCCGCCAGCGCCAGCCCCAGCGCGCCGGGCAGCGCCAGCGCCGCCGCGCCCAGCATGGCGCCGATCATGGCGAAACCGGCGACCAGCCCCTCGCCCCAGACCGCAAGCGCCGCGGAGGCGACCGCCAGCGCGCCCGCCGCGGCCCCCTGCCGGGCGCGGGCGCGGCGGGCGGCGGCGAACCAGGCCTCGGGCCGGGCGCTGTCCAGCACCGGCAGCCGCGCCGCCTTCCACAGCGCCCCGCCGGAGGCGACGGCGGCGCCCGCCACGCTCATCGCCAGCCCCCACAGCCACCAGGACGCGGGCAGCGACAGCGCGTCTGGCGCGGGCGCGTCATAAAGGCCCCGCAGGCTCGCCGCCACGTCGGGCAGCAGGGCGCGGGCGACCAGCGCGCCGCCCAGCACCCCGCAGGCGCCGGCGACCAGAGCGAGGACCAGCAGCTCCGCCCCCAGCGCCGCGCAGAGCGTCCAGGCCGGCAGGCCGCAGGCGCGAAGGGAGCGCATCAGCCCGCGCCGCTGCTCGAAGGCCAGCCCCACCGCGCCATGGGCGATGAACAGGCCCACCACGAAGGCCAGCAGACCGAAGGCGGTGAGGTTGAGGTGGAAGCTCTCGGTCAACTGCCCGGGATCGACGGAGGGGCGCGCCTCGACCCGCCGCAGGCCGGGGGGCGGGGCCGGGGTCGCGGCGGGGGTCTCCGCCTCCGGGTCCAGCAGGAAGCGCGTCGCCCGCCCCTCCAGCCCCGCGAGCGGCTGGGCGAAGCCGATATCCATGACCAGCGTGCCCGGCGCCGTGGCGGCGGAGATCGCCAGCGGCGGCGTCGGGCCCCGCGCCGTGTCCAGACGGTCGCCGGGCCGGGCCCCGAGCTCGGCCAGCGTGGCGGCGGAAATCAGCGTGCGGCCCGGCGGGCGGGCGAAGGTGGCGAAGTCGGGGGCGGGCGGGCCGTCCGCCTCGGCCCCCGCCTCTCCTCCCTGCCCGTCCAGCAGGGCGAGGCCGGCGGCGGCGGGCAGCGTCACCGGTTCCACCCCCAGCAGGCGCAGGCGGCGGGGCGGGGCGGCGGCGGGGCCGACCTCCACGCTCGCGTCGACCACCGGGCTCACAGGCCAGCCCGCCTGCCGAAGCGGGCCGAAGCGGGCCGCGTCCACCGGGCCGCCGCCCGCCGCCTCCAGCGACGGCAGGGCCGCGACCGACACCGCGCGGCTGGCCGCGTCGTAGGACCGTCGCGCCTCGGCGTTCAGCGCCTGCACCCCGATCCACAGGGCCGTGGCGGCGGCGAGCCCCAGCAGGGCCGCGGCCAGCAGCAGCGGTCGGCGGCGCCAGTGGCTCGCCAGCGCCGCCAGCGCCCAGAGGAAGCCGCGCAGGCTCATTCCAGCCGGCCCGCGCGCAGATGCGCCCGCGCGCCCAGCCGGGCGGCGAGCCGGGGGGAATGGGTGACCATCAGCAGCGCCGCGCCCGCGTCCCGCGCCAGCCCCAGCAGCAGGTCCAGCACCGCGTCCGAGGCCGCCTCGTCCAGCGCGCCGGTGGGCTCGTCCGCCAGCACCAGCCCGGGCCGCGCCGCCAGCGCCCGGCCGATGGCGACCCGCTGCTGCTGGCCGCCTGACAACTGCTCCGGATAACGCCGCTCCAGCCCCGACAGGCCGAGGCGCGCGACCAGCTCCGCCGTCCAGTCCCGGTCCTCGCGCCCCGCCAGACGGGCCTGGAAGGCGAGATTCCCGGCGACCGTCAGCGACGGCGCCAGGTTGAACTGCTGGAACACCAGTCCGACATGGTCGCGCCGAAGCCGCGCCCGCCCCGCATCCCGCAGCCCGGTCAGGGAGCGGCCGGCGATGCGAACCTCCCCCCCGTCGGCGGCGTCGAGCCCGGCGGCCAGATGCAGGAGCGTGGACTTGCCCGACCCGCTCTCCCCCGTCAGCGCGAGGCTTTCGCCGGGCGCGAGCGCCAGCGACACGCCGCGCAGCACCTCCACCGGCCCCTCGGGCGTGGCGTAGGACTTGCGGAGGTCCTCGACCGCCAGCGCGGCGGTGACGGCGGGTGCGTTCTTCATGGTTCCGAGCCTCGCCCCGCGCGGGCCGGGGCGCAAGCGCGCCCGGGCGTCGCGGTCAGCGCGCCAGCCCCAGCGCGCGGACCGCCAGCACGCCGGCGGCCGCCGACGACCCGGTGATGACCCCGCCCCAGACCGTGTCGATGGCCACCATCCGCCAGCTCCACCCCTTCAGCGTCGCCATGTTCACCCATTCGTAGGTGCCGTAGGCGAGCATGCCCAGGATCGCCCCGTTCAGCGCCGCGCGCGCCCAGCCGCCCCCGCCCTCCGCCAGCGCCGGCCAGGCGCAGAACCACAGGATGCCGGCCACGTAGAACAGGTAGAAGATCCCGGCGACGCCGAGCTTCGGCTCCTCCAGCATCAGGGGGCCGATATTGCGTTCGAACAGGGCCGTCATGAACAGCGTCAGCATGGCGATGTCGAGCACCAGAAAGGCGGCCATGGTGGCGAGGTAAAGCGCTGCGAGCGTCATGGGGGCCCCTTTCGGCGACGCGCCGGCTCTCGGCGCCACGGTTTCGCCCCGATCTGGACCGCGACGGCCCGAGGTCAAGGGCGCTTCGGGGGGAGGGACGGTCACGTCCGGGCGAGGGGTCGCCGCCCCTCCCCCCGCGCCCCGCCGCCCTCGCCTCAGCCGGCGAGGGGGGCGAAGAGGTTGCGCGGCGGCTCCGCCGGCCTGTCCGCAGGGGACCCCGCGGCCGCGGGCGCAGGGGCGGGCGAAGGCGTCCGCCGGCGCATGACCAGCGCGAACATAGGCGGCGTGAAGTAAAAGCTGACCACGGTCGACAGCAGCACGCCCCCCGCCACCGCCATGGCGAAGGGCGGCCAGAAGCCGCCGCCGCCGAGGATCAGCGGCAGGAAGCCGCCGAAGGTGGTGACGGTGGTCGACACGATGTGGCGGGAGGCGCCCAGCACGATCTCCGCCATCCGGTCCCGGTCGCCGGCGGCGGCGCCCGGATCCTCCTGCAACGCCGTCATGATGATGATCGCGGCGTTGATCGACACGCCGATGGAGCCGATGACCCCGATCACCGCCGTGATCCCGAACGGATACTGGAAGACGGCCAGCGACAGGATCGACAGGCCCGCCGACAGGACCATGACCACCGTCGCCACCCCGGCCAGCCGGAAGCTGTTGAAGGTCAGAACCACCGTGGCGATGGACAGGGTCACGATCAGGCCCAGCGGCGCCATCAGGTTGGTGATCACCTCGTTGCGCGCGTCGGAATCCCCGCCGACCTCCAGCCGGTAGCCCGGCGGAACCTCGAACCCCGCCGCGTCCAGCGCCGCCCGCGCCCGGGCCAGCGCCGCCTCGGGCAGCACGCCCCAGCGCACGAAGGCCTGCACGGTGTTGGTCCGCTCCCCGTCCCGGCGGGAGATGGCGCTTTCCGACGGGGCCACGCGCATCGCGCCCAGCGCCGACAGGGGCGTCAGGGCGCCGCCGGGACCGACCACGTCGAAGGTCTCCACGAAGCCCGCGTCGGCCCGGTCGGCGGCGCCGACGCGCACCCGCACCGGCAGCTCCTCCGACCCCTCGACCATCGAGCCGCCGGTCACGCCCTCCAGCGCCGCGTCGAGCTGGCGGGCCACCGACACCAGGTCGAGCCCGGCGAGCCGCGCCTTCTCCTCGTCCAGCGCGAAGACCAGCTTGGGCGCGCCGCCCTCCATGGTGGTGCGGGCGAGCGTCACGTCCGGCACGGCGGCGACGATGCGCCGGGCCTCGTCGCCCAGGCGCCGCAGCACCGCGAGGTCCGGGCCCGCGAAGCGCAGCTCCACCGGCGCGTCGACGGGCGGGCCCTGCACCAGGTCGCGCACGATGATCCGGGCGCCCGGCGCGGCGGCGGCCAGCGCGTCCTGCAGATGGGGGACGAGCCGGGCGGTGGCCGCGTTCGACTCCGTGGTGATCAGCGCCCGGGCGAAGCCGGGAGCGTTATCCTTGTTCATCAGCATGTTGTAGTAGAACGACGGCGCCGACGCCCCCGCCACCCAGACGATGCGGCGAATGCCCGTCTCCGCCTCCAGCGCCGCCGACAGCCGCTCCGTCGTCCGCTCGGTGGCGGAGAGGGAGGCGCCGGCGGGCATCTCCACGTCGATGTAGAACTGGTCCCGGTCCACCCCGGGGAAGAACTGCGGCGTCAGGCTGGGAAAGGCGAGAAAGCCCATCACCGGCAAGGCCAGCGCCCAGGCCGCGGCCGGGCCCGGATGGCGCAGCGACAGGCGCAGCGAGGCCGCGAAGAGCCGCCCGACCGGCCCGCCCGAGACCCCGTTGACGATCCAGCCCCGCCGCGCGCCGTAGGCGTCATGCGGATCGGGCAGGATCCAGCCCGCCAGCGCGGGCGTCACGGTCATGGCGATGACCAGCGACCAGACCAGCATGGCGATCACCGAAATCGCGATCGCCCCCACGAAATCCCCCGCCGGGCCCGGCAGCAGCACCATCGGCATGAAGGCCAGCGCCGTGGTGACGGTGGAGGCGAGCAGCGGCGCCCCCAGCCGCGAAACCGCGTCGCCGACCGCGTCGAGCCGGGACATGCCCTCGGCCAGCCTGCGGCGGATCTCGTCGGTCATCACGATGGCGGCGTCGACCAGCAGGCCCAGCGCCACGATCATGCCGGTGACCGACATCTGGTGAATGGGAATGCCCATGAAGTTCAGCGTGGCCAGCGAGGCCAGCGCCACCAGCGGCAGCACCGCCGCCACCACCAGCGCCGCCCGCAGGCCCAGGGTCAGCAGCAGCACCGCCACCACCAGCCCGACGCCGACCGCCATGTTCATGCCCACCTCCGCCAGCCGGTCGGCGGTGTAGCCGGACTGGTCGAAGATCAGCTCGTGCGCCAGCCCCTCGGGCAGGTTCGCCTCGTAGGCGGCCAGCGCCCGGCGCACGTCGCCGATCCAGGCGTCGACCTGGCGGCCGTCCTCCATCTTGGCCGCCACCAGCACCGCGGGGCGGCCGTCGAGCCGGGCGAGGCTGGCGGCGGGGACCCGCGCGGTCTTGGTCACCTCCGCCACGTCGCCGACCCGGACCGAGAAGCCGGCGGCGTCGGTGGCGAGCGGGATCTCGCGCACCCGGTCGAGGCTGCGGATCTCCCCGCCCACCTCGATCAGCAGGTCCGAGCCCCGGCCCCGCAGCCGCCCGGCGGAGACCTTGGGATCGGCCGCGCGGATCGCCTCGGCCACCTGCCCCGCCGTCAGACCCAGCGAGGACAGCGCCACCGGGTCGACGGTGACCAGCACCTCCTCCTCCGGCATGCCGTAGCTGCGCACCAGCGACACGCCGGAGACGGCGCGCAACCGGTCCTCCAGCGCCTCGGCGTAGCGGCCGAGCACCGCGTCGGTGACGCCCGGACGGGTCGGGTAGACGGCGGAGATGGCGGAGAAGGCGCCGGTGCGGTCGTCGTCGAAATCCGGCTCCGGCACGCCGGAGGGCAGGTCCTTCGCCACGTCGGACAGGGCGTCGCGGATGTCGGCCCAGGCCTCCGATATCTCGGCGAGGTCGAGGAATTCCGACAGCTCCACCCGGATCGAGCTGACCCCGGCGGCGGAGGTGGAGGAGAGGGTCTTGATCGCCGCGATCTCGCGCAGCTCCGCCTCGATCTTCTCGGTCACCAGCGCCTCGACCCTGGCGGGGTCGGCGCCGGGATAGGGGGTGACCACGGTGGCGAAGAGGTTGGTGAAGCTCGGGTCCTCCTGCCGGCCGATGGACAGGTAGGCCGAGGCCCCGGCGGCGATGACCACGAGGATGGCGAGCGCGGTCAGGCGGGCTTCGCGGAAGAACAGCGTGCGCATCTGGGGCGGTCTCCGGCGCGGGGGACGGGTCGGGGGTCGGGTCGGGGGTCGAGTCGGGGAGGCGGGCGGCGAGGGCGGGCGCGCCGCCGGGCTCAGCGCCCGGCGATGCGGTCGTCGGGGAGGGCGGCGGCGGCGGGCGTGACCACCGGATCCACCGGCATCCCGGGCGCGACCTTGTGGGCGCCGGCGGCCACCACCAGCTCCCCGTCCTGCAACGCGCCGCGCACGAAGGCGCGGTCGCCGGCCACATGCAGCACCTCCAGCGCCGCGGCGCGGGCGACATGGCCGCCCGGATGCGCCTCGTCCGGAACGGCGACCAGCGCGGTCCACAGCCCCTTCTCGCCCTCGCGCAGCGCGGTCAGCGGCAGCCAGGCGCCGTCGGCGTCGCGCCAGTCCTCGGCGATCACCTCCACCGTGCGGCCGAAGGCGACGCTCTGCCCCGCGGGCAGCAGCAGGTCCAGAAGCGCGGCGCGGGTCCGCGTGGCGGGGTCGAGATCCGGGCGCAGGGCGGCCACCGCGGCCACCAGCCGGCGGGGGCCGCCGGCGTCGGGCGCCTCCACCTCCACCAGCGCGCCCTGGGTCAGGCGGGCGGCGGCGGCTTCGGGCAGGCCGACCCGGACCCGGGGGCGGCCGGTCTCGATCACCTCCGCCACCGGGGTTCCGGCGGCGATCACCGCGCCCTCGTCCACATGGCGGGCCGCCACTTCGCCCGCGAAGGGGGCGCGCAGCTCGGCATGGGAAAGGTCGATGCGGGCGGCGGCCAGCCCCGCCTCCGCCTGGCGGATCGAGGCGGCGATGCGGTCCATCTCCGAACGCGCCTCGTCCCAGCGCTGGTCGGAGGCGAAGCCGCGTTCGCGCAGCGTCTCCTGCCGCTCGGCGGTCCGGCGGGCCAGCTCCGCCTGCGCCTCCAGGCTGGCGCGCTGGGCGGTCAGCTCGTCGATGCGGGCCCGGATGCGGGAGGTGTCGAGCCGGGCGATCACCTGGCCCTCGCGCACCGCCTGCCCTTCCTGAACCGTCACCTCGGCCACGGTCCCGGCGAGGTCGAAGGCGGCGGAGACGGCGCGGGCCGGCTCCACCACGCCCAGGCGCCGGGTCTCCACCGTCAGGCCGCGGACCCGGTCGACGCGCAGCGCCTCCACCCGGACGGCGGGGAGCGCGGGGGCGGCGGCCGTGGGGGCGGCGGCGCGGTCGCGCAGGGCCGCGGCGCCCAGATTGGCGGCGGCGCCTGCGGCGGCGATCAGCGCCGCGCCGATGGCCAGCCGCCCCGCGCCGCGCGCCATCCGGCGCAGGCGGGCGGGGCGGGGCCCGGGCGCCGTCCCGCCCGCCGCCGCTTCGGCCCGGCTGGGGGCGGGATCGGGCGCGGGGGCGAGGCGGGCGAGCCCGGGATGAGGAACGCCTTGGGGAACGCCTTGGGCGACGGGGGCGACGTCCGGCGCCGCGGGCCGCCTCGGGTCGCCGGTCCAAGGTTCGGTCAGGACGTGTCGGGAGACGGTCGCGAGGTCGGGGCTCGGGCTGGACATGGCTCGGGTCCGGTGCTGAAGAGGGTCGCGAGGTTTCAAGTTAGCGTCGCTCACTTAAGTTAGAGGGTCTAACTTGCATCGCAACCCCGATCTGGCGGAAAATCGACGGAACCATGGCGAAAAAAACTCCCACACCGCCGCCCGCCTCGCCGAGCGCGCCCTCCGGCAAGCCCAATGGCGGCGGCTTCGGCTGCCCGTTCGCCCGGCGGCGCAACCGCTACCATCACGGCGACCTCGCCCAGGCGCTGATCGCGGCGGTGCGGGTTCTGGTGGAACGCGACGGCGCGGAAAAGCTTTCCATTTCAGAGGCCTGCCGCATGGCCGGCGTTTCCACCGCCGCGCCCTACAAGCATTTCAAGGACCGGCCCGCCATCCTGCGCGCCCTGTGCCGGGAGGGGTTCCGCGACCTCGGGCAGGCGATGCGGACGGCCGTCGCCTCCGTGCCCGCGCCGGGGCCCGGACGGCTTGCGGCGCTGGGCAAGGCCTATTTCGCCTTCGCGCAGGCGAATCCGGGCGTGTTCCGGGTGATGTTCGGCATGAAGCGCGAGATCGGCGACCCCGAGGACACCGAAACCCATGAGGTCGCCCACGACACCATGACCATCGTGATCGGCGAGGCGGCCGCGGCCATCGGCGAATCGCCCCCGGGGGAGGAATCGAAGGGCCTCGCCTGCGTGCTCTGGACCTTCGTGCACGGGGTCGCGACGCTGCATCTCGACGGCGATTACGAGGCCGCTGAGATCGAGGTGGACACCGACGGCATGATCGACCTCGCCGCCCATCGCCTGATCCCCGCGGATCGGAAGCGGCCGTAGCGCGGATGTCAATCCGCCGTCACGCCACGGAATGAATCGCCGCCCCGCGAAAAGCCCGCAGTCGCCCCCTCGCGACCGCGATTGTTTCGCTGGACGCGACGACCGTTCAAGCTCCACACTTCCCTTGGGGAAACGTCGCGCCGCGATGCGCTGCTTCGACAGAAGGGATGTCGCCATGATCCGTCTGACAAGGGCCGCCTGCCTCGCGCAGGCCGCCGGGCTCGCCCTGGGGCTGGGCCTGACGGCCACGCCCGCCTCGGCGATCTATCTCAACTACACCAACATGACCGTGGCGCTGGGGCCGGGCATGGCGCCCGAGCCCTTCGTGAACACCACCACGGCCGAGGCCTTGTCCAACGCCATCGACGCGCCCAGCGCGGATGCGGGGGAGACGCATATCTCGCCGGACACCCATGTCTGGATCAACTCGGCGCCGCTGGAACTGGTGTTCACCTTCGACGACGATTACGACCTGAGCATGCTCCACTTCTGGAACTACTATACGGAGCAATACGACGTCGACAACATCGCCTTCACCTTCCGCAACGCCGCCAGTTCGGTGGTCGGCGCCTTCGACTTCGCGCCGGATCTCGGGACCTCCGCGCCGCTGACCGCGCAGAACTACGCGCTGTCTTTCCCCGAGCGGGTGCGCTCGGTGTCGGCGGTGTTCACCGGGACCAACGGCGAGGTGGATTTCAACAATATCGGTTTCACCGCCACCCTGTCGCCGCCGGTGCCGGCGCCCGCCGCGGGCGTCCTGCTGGTCACGGGGCTGGGTGCGCTGGCCGCGGCGCGCCGCCGCCGCCGCCGAGGCTGAGGGCGGGCCGGCTGAACCGCCGGCCCCGCGCGACTAACTCTCGAACATCGCCACCGCCCGCACGAAGCCGGCGGAGGCGTTCTTTATCTTCCACGGGAAACAGGCGATCTCGAACCCGTCGCCGGGAAGCTGGTCGAGATTGGCCAGCTTCTCCATGTGGCAGTAGCCGATGTCGATCGAGGCCCGGTGCCCCTCCCAGATGATCGAGGGGTCGCGGGTCTCCGCCCATTTCCTCGCGGTCAGGGCGAAGGGGGCGTCCCAGGACCAGGCGTCGGTTCCGGTGACGCGCACGCCGTGCTCCAGCAGGTGCAGCGTCGCCTCCCGCCCCATGCCGCAGCCCTTCAGCAGGTAGTCGTCGCGCCCGTAGGCCTCGCCGGCCGAGGTGTTGACGACGACGATGTCGAGAGGGCGCAGGTCGTGGCCGATGCGCTTCAGCTCCGCCTCCACATCGGCGGCGGTGACGAGATAGCCGTCCTCCATGTGGCGGAAGTCCAGCTTCACGCCGGGCGCGAAGCACCACTCCAGCGGCACCTGGTCGATGGTCCAGGCCTTCTCGCCGCCGTTCATGGTGGAATGGTGGTGCCAGGGGACGTCCAGATGCGTGCCGTTATGGGTGGAGATCTCCAGCCGCTCCACCGCCCAGCCGTCGCCGCCGGGCAGGTCGGCCTCGGTCAGGCCGGGGAAATAGGCGGCGATCTGCGGGGCGGTGTCCTTGTGGGTGTGATAGTCGATCTTCGGCAGCATCTGCGGCGGGTCGGAGGCGATCCCCGCCTCCAGCGCCACGCTGAGGTCGACGAAGCGGCGGGGCATGTCCTGGGTCCTCCCGAGCGGTTATGGACGGCCGTCATGTCGCGGCCTTGCGCCCGGCGAGCCTGACGCAGCGCAGCGCGGGGGGCAAGCGGAGCGAGCCGCGCGACGGCCCGGGCGCCCGGCCGCGCCGTTCCGCCCGCGCGGCGGGGAACCGGGGGCGCGGGCGAGGAGGGTCGCGGCCCGGCCCATGGCGCCACCGGCCGCCGCGCCGCGCGGGCGCCCGG
>JAYZWL010000070.1:0-9893 GCA_036154955.1 Pseudomonadota bacterium
GGCCGCCGCGTCCGGCGCCGCCCGCCGCGCGGCCCCGCGCAGCGGGGGCGTCCCGCGCCCGGCGCGGGATCCTGCGGGCGCAGCCCGCGGGCGCGGCGCGCGGTCCGGGACGCTAGGCGATGGACCCGGAGATGGTCGCCGCCCTCGCCCGCCTGTTCGGCGCTTCCGAACAGATCGCCCGGCTGGGCGAAACGCCGGTCCACGCCCTCGTCGCCGTCTTCGCTCGGGTCGGCGCGGTGGTCGCGCTGCTGCCCGGGTTCGGCGAGCGCACCCTGCCCGCGCGGGTCAAGCTCGCCGCCGCGGTGCTGTTCACGCTCGCCATCTGGCCCGCCGCGCTGCCGCTGGCCCAGCAGGCGGTCGCGGCCGCCCGCCCCGGGCTCGCCGACGGCGCCCCGATCCCGCTCCTGCGCACGCTGGCGGCGGAGGCGGCGGTGGGCCTGATGCTGGGCATCGCGGTGCGGCTCAACATCATGGCCCTGCAGCTCGCCGGGGCCATCGCCGCCCAGGCCACCTCCGTCTCCCAGATCGCCGGCGCTCAGGTCACGCCGGACCCGATGCCGGCGCTCGGCGCCCTGCTGGTGGTGGCGGGCGTGGCGCTGGCCATGCATCTGGGGCTGCATGTGAAGGCGGCGGCCCTGCTCGCCCGCTCCTACGCGGTGGCGCCGCTGGGCGCGTTCCCGCCGGCCGCGGATGTGGGCGAATGGGGCGCGGCGCGGGCCGGGCAGGCCTTCGACCTCGCGGTGTCGCTCGCCGCGCCCTTCGTGGTCGCCTCCTTCGCCTATAACCTGGCGCTCGGGGCCATCAACCGCGCCATGCCGCAGCTCATGGTCGCCTTCGTCGGCGCACCCGCCATCACCGCCGGCGCCCTGATCCTGCTTTGGATCTGCGCCCCCGCCCTGCTCGCCCACTGGCACGGCCGGCTCGACGCCGCGCTCGCCGACCCGTTCGGGACGCCCTGACATGGCGGGGGAGAACGACAGCGGCGAGAAGACCCACGAGCCGACCCCGCAGAAGCTGGAGGACGCCCGCCGACGGGGCGAGGTCGCCAAGTCCCAGGACGTCGCCGCGGCGGCCATCTACCTCTTCGCCCTCGTGGCCTTCGGGGCGTTCGGGACCCAGGCGGCGCTGGGCTCCGGGCAGGTGCTGGCCGGCATCGTCGGCGCCGCCGACCTGCTCGAGGGCCGGCTGCTCGGCCCCGGGGGCGCATCGCTGTCGCTGTCGCTGGTCGGCCAGGCGATCGGGCCGCTGGTCCCGATCCTGCTCGCCCCCGCCGTCGCCGCGCTCGTCGCCTACGCCGCCCAGCGCGCCATCGTCGCCGCGCCGGAAAAGCTCGCGCCCAAGCTGTCGCGCATCAATCCGATCGCCAACGCCAAGAACCGCTACGGCCCCACCGGGCTGGTGGAGTTCGTCAAATCCGCGGTGAAGCTCACCGCCATCTCCACCGTGCTGTTCCTGTTCCTGGCGGCGGAGACGGACCGCATCGCCGCGCTGGTGCGCGCCGACGCCAGCGCCGTGGGGCCGGAGATGATGCGCGTCGGGATCTCGCTCCTGTCGGTCATCGCGGCCATCGCGGTGGTGATCGGCGCGGCGGACCTGCTCTGGCAGCGATTCGACCACGCCCGCAAGAACCGCATGTCCTTCCAGGAGATGAAGGAGGAGGTGAAGAAGTCCGAGGGCGACCCCACCATGAAGTCGGAGCGGCGGCGCCGCGCCCAGGCCATCGCCACCAACCGCATGCTGCTGGACGTGCCGACCGCCGACGTGGTGCTGACCAACCCGACCCATGTGGCGGTGGCGCTGAAATGGTCGCGCAAGCCCGGCTCCGCCCCGGTCTGCGTCGCCAAGGGGGAGGACGAGGTGGCCGCCGCCATCCGCCGCGTGGCGGCGGAGCATGGCGTGCCGATCCATCACGACCCGCCGACCGCCCGCGCCCTGAACGCGACCGTCGACATCGGGCGGGAGATCCTGCCGGAGCATTACCAGGCCGTCGCCGCCGCCATCCGCTACGCCCAGAAGATGCGCGACATCGCCCGCGCCCGCGGCTGGGGCCGGCCGACATGAGCCGGGACCCGAAGGCGCTCGCCCGGCTGGCCGGGCTGGCGCGCATCGCGGAGCTGGCGCGCCTCGCCCGCATGGCGGAGGAGGCGCGGGCCCGCGACCTCGCCGCCGAGGCTGCGGCGCGCCGACGGGCCAGAGCGGCGGCGGAGGAGGCGAAGCTCGCCGCCGACGCCGCCCCCGAGGCCGCCCGTCTCGCCGCAGCCGCCCGCTGGCGGGAGGCGGAGCGCGCCCGCATCCGCCGGGCGGTGGAGGCGGCGGACCGGGCCGAAGCCGTGGCCGACGCCGCCCGCGACGATGCGGCGGAGGGCATGGCCCGGCGCCGGGCGCTCGAAACCCTGATGAAGCGCGCCGAGGCGGCCCGCGGCCGAACCCGGTCGCGCCGCCGGGAGCAGGATGGCCAGCCGGAGTGAGCCCGGGCTCCGCCGTCCCGCCCCGCCCGAGACGCGCCCGGTTCCAGACGGACATCGGTCCCGGACGAACATCGGCCCGAGTCCGACGAATACCGGTCCGGATCGCCCGCGCGCCACACGCTCGCCGGCGCGACGGCCGCGTCCGACCACATGGTTCCCGCCTCGGCCGACGCGCCCCGCGCGGCGGAAAACGTCCGGCGGCGGCCGGACCGCCTCAGCGGGCCGGCGCCCCCTCGGGCAGGGCGTAGCCGTCGCCGTCGTTGCGCCAGACCTGCAGCCCCGACTGGGTCGCCGCGATCAGGTCGCGTCCGCCCGCCCCGCCGCTCGCCGCCGCCTGAAGGTCGAAGCCGAGCAGGCGGCCGATGACCTTCGGCGCGCCGTCCAGCCCGGTCAGCACCCAGTTCTCGCAGCCCTCGGGCCCGCAGAATTCCGGCGAAACGCCCTGGATCACCGCCTCCTCGGGCGCGACGCCGTCCAGCTCCGCCACTCCGATGCGGAACGCGTCCGGCAGCACGCCGATGCGCCCCGCCGCGACGCGGATCTCGGCCCCGTAGAACCACAGGAAAGCGCTTTCCACCTGCGCGGGCATCGGGTCGTCGAACGCATACCAGGCGATGCCCCCCGGCCCGTCGCCGTAGCCGCCGTAATCGTCCAGCGCGTCGGCGCGGGGGTCGGCGTCGCCCAGGTCCTCCTGATAGACCGCGCCGCCGAATTTCATCACCGTCGGCGCGCCGCCCCGCTCCAGCACCAAGTCGCGCCAGCCGCCGGTGGTCGAACCCGAAAGCCGCGCCGCCCCCGCCGTCTCCAGCACCTGCACCCAGCCCTCCGGCGTCTCCGCGAAGGCCCAGATCCCGCAGACCGGCGTCCGCCCGCGATCCCCGAAGGCCGCCGCCCCGGCGCAATGCGCGGGCGAGCGGCCGATCGCGACGAGCTCCGCAGGATCGGCGCCGTTGAGCTCGCAGCGGGCGAAGCGGAACAGCGCGTCGGCCGAGATCCCAAGCCGCGCGGCTTCGGCGAAATCGGGGGCGAAGCGTTCCTCCACCAACCCGCGTTCGTCGGCGGTGAGTTCGAGCGGCAGCAGGACGGCCTGGATCTCGCCGGCGCCGCGCCCGACCTCCACGCAATCGGCCGCGGCCGTCCCGCCCAGCAGCGGCACGCACACGGCCAGCAGATGAATCAGGGTCCGGGTCATCGGCTGAGCGTTAGTCCTGCCGTGTCCGCCCCGCAACGGGTCGCCCCCGGGGCCGTGTCATCGCGTTGAGAAGCGTGGCGCCGGCCCCTCACCCCGGGCCGGCGCGCCGGAAACCGGCTCCGAAGTCAGGCCGGATTCCAGGTCGGATACCGCGCCGGGGCCCCCGGCCGCGCTCGCCCTCAGAACCCGCGGGTCAGGGCCAGCTCCACCGCCGCGCCACGGGTCGCGCCCAGTTCGCGCACCACCGCCAGCTCCAGCCCGGCGGCGACGCCGCCCCAGGCCGGCGGCCCCGCATCGGGACCGGTCCCGGCCAGCCGGGCGCCGGCCCGAAGCGCCGCGGGCCGCCATCCGCGCCCCGGCTCGCGCGACGCGTCGAGCGTGGCGAAGATCTCGCCGCGCGTCGCCAGCGCCGCGCCGCCCAGGGGCGCCGCCCCCTCGCGCCGGAACGCCAGCCCGGCCCAGGCGGCGCGCGCGCCCTCGCCCGCCGCCGGCAGGGCGTGGCCCAGCTCCGCCTGCATCTCGTAGCGCGCCCCGCCCCGCATGTGCCGGACATGTCCGAGGCCGCGGGCGGCGGCGGCGCGCATCTCCACCCGGGTCGAGGGGGCGGCGCCCTCCTCCGCCCGGCTTTCCAGCCCGGTGGACAGCTCGACCCACGCGGCCCCCGGCCCTCCGGGCGCGTAGCGGGTCCAGACCCGGCCGCGGCCGACCTGCGTCCCGGGACCGAGGTCCAGCGCCGCGTCTACGCCGGCGCGTCGTTCGGCCCCGTCCGCATCCTCGGCGGCGGCGACCAGCGCGGCTTCGGCCAGCGCCCGCACCGGGGCCGCGCCCGCGGCGCGATCGGCGAACAGCACCGCGCCGCGCCCGGTCAGATCCAGCCGCAGCCCGGCCCGGGGCCGCGCCGCGCGGGCCAGCGCCACGCCCACGTCGCCCCAGGCCGCGTCCGAGGCCGACATGGCGACCTGGGCCCGGCCGAAGCCGATTTCGGGCAGCGTGTCCGGCAGGCGCACGTCGCGCTCCGGCAGGCCCAGCCGCATCGACAGCGCCGCGGTCCAGTCGGCGGCGTCGGCGCAACGGCGGGCCACGTCGCCCTCCGCCTCCGCCGCCAGCAAGGGCGCCCGGCGCGCCGCCGCGGTCCCGCCGGCGGCCAGCGCGGCGCGGGCGCCCAGGCAGTCGCCGGCCAGCGCCAGCGCCCGGGCCAGCGCCAGCCGCGGACGGGCGAGATCCGGGCGGCGTTCGGCCAGCGCGCGGAACCGCTCCGCCGCGTCGGCGTAGCGCCCGGCGCCCAGCGCCTCCGCCCCCGCCCGCCAGGCGCCGGCCAGCGGCCCCGCCGCCGTCAGGACCGGAACCGGCGCGGAGGCCATGGCGAGCGACTTTCCCGGCGCATCCATATGCGGCGCGCGGCGCGCCAGCGCGCCGAAGCTTTCCGGCGCCGCCTCTCCCGGCGCCGCCAGCGGACGCACCGAAACCGGGTCGGCGCGCGAGGCGAAGCGGGTCGAGAAGGCCGGCGGGTCGCGGCGCAGCGCCTCGAACCCCGCGAAGGGGCCGAGCCGCGAGGGCCGCAGCCGCGGCGGCCGCAGGGCGGCGGCGGGCAGCGCGGGTTCGGCCACCGTCGCGGGCGCCGGCGCCGCGGCGAGCGTGGAGGCCAGCGCCGCCGGCCGCGCCGGCGGAACCGGCGCGCGTCCGGGACCGGCGGCCTCGGCCGCCCCGGCGATCAGCGCGGCGACGAGCGTCAGCGCGAGCCCGAAGCCGCGCCCCCCGGCGCGGCCGGGCGGAAACGGTGATGCGTTCATGGCGTCTCGATCATGGCTGTCGAAGGCGCCCCCCTGAGGCCTGACATGCGGATGTCGCGCTATCGCCGCAAGTTCGCCTTATTTCATGACGCAGCGTCATTGGCCAGCCGCGGCGCCCCGCCGCATCCGCTGCGATGCCGGCGTTTCCGCCACGCGACAGCGCCCCCCGCCGCGCGAAACCCGCGCCGGGATCGCCCGGGACCGTCCGGAACCGCGCCGCGTCTGCGCGCACGAAAAACGCCGCGGACGACCCCGTCCGCGGCGTTCCCATCCCGTCCCGCGGCGCCTGCAGGCGCCCGGACGTCAGCCCTTCTTGAGCACCCGGCGGCCCAGCAGTTCGGCGATCTGCACCGCGTTCAGCGCCGCACCCTTGCGCAGGTTGTCGGAGACGCACCAGAAGTTCAGGCCGTTCTCGATCGTCCCGTCCTGGCGGATGCGCGAGATATAGGTCGCGTATTCGCCCACGCATTCGACCGGGGTCACGTAGCCGCCGGCCTCCCGCTTGTCGACGACCATGATCCCGGGCGCGTTGCGCAGCAGCTCGCGCGCCTCGTCCTCGTCCAGGAAGTCCTCGGTCTCGATGTTGATCGACTCCGAATGGCCCACGAACACCGGCACCCGCACGCAGGTCGCGGTGACCTTGATCGCGGGATCCACGATCTTCTTGGTCTCCGCCACCATCTTCCATTCCTCCTTGGTCGAGCCGTCTTCCATGAAGACGTCGATATGGGGAATGACGTTGAAGGCGATCTGCTTGGGATAGACGCTGGGCTCGACCTCCTGACCCGGCACATACATGCCCTTGGTCTGGTTCCACAGCTCGTCCATCGCCTCCTTGCCCGAGCCGGAGACGGACTGGTAGGTCGACACCACCACCCGCTTGATCTTCGCGCGGTCATGCAGCGGCTTCAGCGCCACCACCATCTGCGCGGTGGAGCAGTTGGGGTTGGCGATGATGTTCTTCTTGGAATAGCCGTCGATCGCGTCGGGGTTCACCTCGGGCACGATCAGCGGCACGTCCGCGTCGTAGCGGTAGAGCGACGAGTTGTCGATCACCACGCAGCCCGCCGCGGCGGCCTTGGGCGCATAGATCTTGGTGGCGTCGGAGCCGATGGCGAACAGCGCCATGTCCCAGCCGGTGAAGTCGAAAGTGTCCAGATCCTTGGTTTTCAGAGTCTTGTCGCCGAACGCGCAGTCGGTTCCCAGCGATTTGCGGGAAGCCAGAGCGACGATCTCGTCGACGGGGAATTCCCGCTCGGCGAGGATGTTCAGCATTTCACGGCCCACATTGCCCGTGGCGCCGACGACGGCGACTCGGTAGCCCATCGGATAAAGCCCTTTCGGCAGTCAGATTGCAGTGGGCGGGCATGTAGCGCGGCGGAAGGGGAAAGGAAAGCGCGCGCAACCGACGCCCCCCGGCTCCCCTGCCCCGCGCCGCGGCCGGAGACGCTCAGCGGCGCGCCTCGTCACGCGTGAGCCGCGGCTCCACCCACAATTCGAACACGCCGGGGCGGGGCTTGGTTTTTACCCAGCCCAGCAGCTTCGGCGTCACCCCGGTCGCGAAGCCCAGCGACGACAGCGCCGCGTCGGCGTCCAGCGCGGCCAGCGCCGCGCGTTCCGCGTCGCTTTCGTAGAAATAGCGCAGCTCCCGCATGCCCAGCGCGGTCTCCACCCGCTCCACCCCCGGCGCGTCGTAGCCGTCCGCGGCCAGCGCGCTGGCCAGCCGCTCCGCCGCCGCGCGGGCGACGCCGGCGAACTGGATGAACACGGTCACGCCCCGGGGTTCGGCGAGTTGCTGCGCCTTGTCCTGGATCAGCGCGGTCTGGCGCGGGGCGGGCTCGACGGACATTTCCGGCGGGGGTCCGAGCGCGGGGGCCTGCGGGGCCGGTTCGGTCGCCGGGTCGCCCGCCCCGGGTTCGATGCCCGCCAGCAGGTCGGGCCCGCCGGGCCGGACCGCGGACGGGTCGGCCAGCAGCGCCGCCATCTCCAGCGCGCTTCGCGACAGCGCGTCCAGCTCCCGGTCCATGCGCTCCACCTCCGCCGACAGGTCGAGGATCACCTGCTCATACTGGGCGTTGAGGAAATAGGTCTCGCCCCGGGCCCGGGCGCTTTCGATGCGGGCCTCCGCCTCCTCCATGCGGGCGCGCATCCCCGCCAGCCGGGTTTCAAGCTCGGTCTGGGAGCCGCCGACCTTCGCGGTCAGGTCGCCCAGCGTCTCCAGCGCGCCCTGCAGCTTGGTCGCGCCCAGATGCCGCCATTCGTCCATCGCCGCCAGCTTGGCGCCGGCGTCGCGGGCCTGGGTTTCGGCGGTCTCGGCGGCGGCGCGGGCCTCGCCGGCGGCGGCCTGCGCGTCGGCGACCGATCCTTTCACCGCCGCCTCGGCATAGCCCTTGGCGGTGTCGTTCACCGTCTCCTTGAAGTCGCCGTAGAGGTCGTAGCCCAGCAGCCCGAACCCCGCGAGAATGCCCGAGCCGATGCCGCCGTAAAGCTTGAACAGCTTGCCGCGGACCCGCGCCTCCACCCGCTCGGCCAACCGGCGTTCCAGAAGCTCCAGCGTCTCGTCGTCGATGGCCATGGCGCAACGCCCTCCGCCCGGTTTACGCTGCGGCCAGCATGATCAAGCGCGCCCATACCCGCAACCACGCCGTGTTCTGGCTGGTCCTCGCGCTCGTCGCCGCGCCGCTCGCCGCCGCCGCCGACCCCGCGCGGGTGGTCGGCGCGGAGGCGGTGCGGGAGCCGGGCGGGACCTGGCGCATCGCCGCCACGGTCGCGCATCCGGACGAGGGGTGGGACCACTATGCCGACGCGTGGCGGGTGGAATCGGAAACGGGGGAGGTGCTGGGCGAACGCCCGCTCGCCCATCCGCATGTCGACGAACAGCCCTTCACCCGCGCGCTGGGCGGGGTCCGGCTGCCGGAGGGGACCACGGCGGTCATCCTGCGCGCACGCGACACGCAGGACGGCTGGGCGGAGGAGACGTTCCGGCTGGCGCTGCCGCCGGGCTGATCCGGCGCGCGCCTTCGGCGAGGGGGAGGCGGAGCGGTCGGCCCGCCGTCAGGCGCAGATCTCGAACATCCGCGACAGCGCGCCCGAGGAGCCGTCCAGGGTGAAGTCCGACCCCGGCGCCTCGCGCCCCAGCCCGTCGCGCACCGTGACCCGCATGGTCCCGGATCTGGCCATCCGGTCCGCCAGCTCCCCGCGCGGACCGAACCGGACGCGCCAATGCCGCTCCACCTCGTCCCAGGTCAGGCGCTGGGCCACCCGGCCGCCGCCGTCGAAGCTGAATTCGACGTCGAGCGGATGGCCCGCCGCCTCGGCCATCGACGGCTGGCGGAAGGACAGCTCGCCCACCCGCGCCCGGCGCTGGCAGCGCACCGCCAGCCAGCCGCGGTCCGGGGAGGCGATCTGGGCGATGGCGCCGCCCATGTAGCGATGCACCGACCAGCCCTGCACCCGGGCGTCGGGCAGGTCGGCCGCGACGGCGAGGGCGGGGGAGGGGACGACGGACACGGCCGCGCCCAGCGGCATGAGCGCCAGCGTCAGCGCGACGAGCCCGCGACGGGCCGCGGCCACGCCGAGCAGGCTGCGGGGGAACATGGAACCGGTCATCGATCATCCTCCCTTCGTTCCGTCGCCAGCCCTTCCGGCCGGCATCGAATCTCGTCCGGTTTCACGGCGAAACCGTGGCGCGGACCCGGCATTTCCGGGCCCGCGCCATGTCGTTTCCGGGACGCATTCTGCGCCCCGCCGGTTCAACAGTCGTTGAACATCGCCTCGATCGAGCGCCAGGAGTTGTCGAGCGAGAACTCCGAGGCGACCCCGTCGAAGCCCTTCACGTCGATGGTGACGGCCATCGCCTTCTTCATACGCTCGGCCAGCGCGCTTTCCGGCGCGAAGGGACCGGTCCAGTAGCGGCCCGCCTCGTTCCACGCCAGCTGGCGGGAGATGGTGTCCTTGCCGTCGAATATGAAGTCGACGGTCAGCCGGTCGCCCTCGGCCAGCAGCGCCTCGCGCATCTTCAGCGGCGCGCGATAGGCCACCGCGCCGCGGTCGCCGGGCATGCAGACCACCGCGAAACGGCCCTCGCCCCGGGCGTTGACCTGGGCCACAGCGCCCTTGGCGCCGTCGTCCGCGGTCACCGGACGCTCGGTCCAGCGCCCGATCTCCGCCTCGCCCAGCTTGAAGCCGGGGGCGGAGGCGTAGCGGGCGATCACCGCGGGGTCGGTCGGATCCTCCGCCGCGACGGCGGCGGGGGCCGGGGTCGGGGCCGCGACGGGCGCGGTCACCGTGCGCCCGGCGGCCACCGCGTCGCGCATCGCGTCCGCGGCGGCGGCGGCCTCGTTGGCGGCGCCCTCGGCCTCGGCCGCGGCCCGGGCCGCGTCGCGGGACGCCTCCGCCGCCCGCTTCGCCGCCGCGGCGGCCCGGTCGGCCTCCGCCTCCAGC
>JAYZWL010000071.1:0-7159 GCA_036154955.1 Pseudomonadota bacterium
CGCTGGTGCGCCGGCGCCGGGCCGCGCGCGGCGGAGGCCCGCCCCCGCCCGCCCCCGCCCGCTTCCGCCGACAAGCGGAGCGGGCGGCATCATGGACGGCCCGGGCGCGCCCGGGCCGTCTTGCCTCCCCCAAAGGGGGCGCTAGGCTCCGGCCATGGCTTTCCGCGTCCGCCGCAAACCGAAACCCGCCCGGCCCCGCCGCGGTCTCCTGCGCCGGCTGGCGCGCGGGGTCGCGCAGGGGCTGGCGATCGCGGCGGGGCTGGCGGTGGTCTGGGTCGCGCTCTACCGCGTGGTTCCGCCGCCCACCACCTTCCTCATCGAATCCGAACGCCTGCGGCTGGGCGAGATCCGGCGCGAGCGGCTCGACTTCGACGCCCTGCCCGACCTGGTGCGCCTCGCCTTCCCCGCGGCGGAGGACGCGCGGTTCTGCGCGCATCCGGGCCTGGACACCGAGGCGATCCGCGCCGCCTTCGAGGCCAACGCCGAAGGCGGGCGGCTGCGCGGCGGCTCCACCATCTCCCAGCAGGTCGCCAAGAACGCCTTCCTCTGGCCGGGACGCACCTGGCTGCGCAAGGGGCTGGAGACGGGCTTCGCCCTGCTGGCGGAGGCGATGTGGCCCAAGCGGCGGATGCTGGAGATCTACCTGGAGATCGCCGAGATGGGCGAGGGCGTGTTCGGGCTGGAGTCCGCGGCCCAGGCCCATTTCGGGGTGAGCGCGGCGAAGCTCTCCCCCCGCCAGGCCGCGCTGATCGCCGCGGCCCTGCCCGACCCGAAGGACCGGAACCCGGCCCGGCCCTCAGGCTTTCTCAACCGCCGCGCGGCGCAGATCGCGCAGGGGGCCGAGACGCTCCGGGCCAACGGGGCCGGGGCCTGCGTGCTGGACGGCTGAGGCGCGCCCGGTTGCATCGGGGGCTGCGGTGGTGGAAACGTCTGGTCCGTCCCGAACCGCGCCGTTCCCGGAGGATTCCGACCCGATCATGCGCCGCCTGCACCACATCGTCCTGTCCCCCTATTCCCGCAAAGTCCGCCTGGCGCTGGCCGAGAAGCGCGTCGAGGTCGAGCTGGTCGAAGAGACCCCCTGGACCCGCGAACTGACCTTCCTGCGCCTGAACCCGGCGGCGACGGTGCCGGTTTTCGTGGACGACGCGGGCCATGGCGGCGCGGTGATCGCCGACAGCGCCGCGATCTGCGAATACCTGGAGGAGACGCGGCCCGAGCCGCCGCTTCTGTCCGGGGGGCCGCGGGCGCGGGCGGAGATCCGGCGGCTGGTCGCCTGGTTCGACGACAAGATGATGCGCGAGGTCACCGCCAACCTGGTGGAGGAGCGGGTGATGAAGAAGGTGCGCGGCGGCGGCCACCCGGATTCGGGGCGGATCCGCGCCGGGTCGCGCAATCTGATCACCCATCTGGAATATATCGGCTGGCTGGCCGATCAGCGGCGCTGGCTGGCCGGCGACGCGATCAGCCTGGCGGATTTCGCGGCCGCGGCGCATCTGAGCTGCCTCGACTATATCGACTATGTGCGCTGGGAGGCGGCCCCGGCGGCGGCGAAGGACTGGTATCAGCGCATCAAGTCGCGCCCGGCCTTCCGCACCCTGCTGGCCGACCACCTGCCCGGCTTCCCCCCGCCCGAGCACTACGCCGACCTGGATTTCTAGGGCGCCGCGTCGAGCGCCCGGGGGCGGCGCGGTTCCGCCCGCGGCGCACGGCGCCGGCGGCGCCAGGCCGGACCGGAGCGGAACGGCGGGGGCCGCGCCCCCTCTCCACCGGCGGAAACGGTCCCGGCGCGCCGCGGCGCGAGCGGGCCACGGGCGGGACCGGGGGCGGCGCGCCCGCGCCGGCGGCGCCGGTCGTCCCGCCGCCCCGTCGGGCGAGCGTCGTCTCCGTCCCCCCGCCCCCGCATCCCGCCCCCGTATCCCGCATTGCGGCAAGCGCCGCGCGGGACTAGCCTTCCCGCCCAGCCCCCGCCCCTCCCGGCCCTCCCGGCCCCCAGGGGCGCGATCCGTCGCGGAGGTCCGCCATCCCCCCCGATCCCGCCATCCTCAAGGCCCGCCTCGCCGACGCCGCCCGCGCCGAGGGCTTCGCCGCCATGGGCGTCTGCCGCCCGGACGCGATCCCCGACGCCGCGCCGCGCCTCGCCCGGTTCCTCGACGAAGGCCGGCATGGCGAGATGGGCTGGATGGAGGCCCGGGCCCATTGGCGCGGCGACCCGCAGGCGCTGTGGCCCGAGGCGCGCTCGGTCGTCATGCTGGCCGAGGCCTACACGCCCGCCGAGGATCCGCTTGCCCTGCTGGAGATGCCGGACCGGGCCTCGGTCTCGGTCTACGCCCGCGGGCCGGACTATCACGACCGGGTCAAGTCGCGGCTCAAGCGGCTGGCCCGGGCCCTGATCGGGCTGGCGGGGGCGGAGACCGGGGTGAAGGTCTTCGTCGACACCGCCCCGGTGATGGAAAAGCCGCTGGCCCAGGCCGCCGGCCTCGGCTGGCAGGGCAAGCACACCAACCTGCTGGGGCGGGAGATCGGCAACTGGGCCTTTCTCGGCGCGATCTTCACCACGGCGGAGCTGACCCCGGACCCTCCCGAGGTCTCGCATTGCGGGTCGTGCCGGCGCTGCCTGGACATCTGCCCGACCCAGGCCTTTCCCGCGCCCTATCAACTGGATGCGACGCGCTGCATCTCCTACCTGACCATCGAGCTGAAGGGGCCGATCCCGCGGGAGTTCCGGCCGCTGATCGGCAACCGCATCTACGGCTGCGACGACTGCCTCGCGGTCTGCCCGTGGAACAAGTTCGCCGCCGAGGCGTCGGGCGCGCTTTACCAGAGCCGGGTGGAGCTGAACCGGCCGCGACTGACCGACTTCGCCGCGCTGGACGAGGCGGGGTTCCGGGAGGTGTTCGCCGGCTCCCCCATCAAGCGGATCGGCCATGCGCGGTTCCTGCGCAACGTGCTGATCGCGATGGGGAATTCCGGGATGGACGCGCTGGTTCCCTGGGTGGAGGCGCGGATCGGCGACCCCGCGCCCCTGGTGCGCGGCGCGGCGATCTGGGCGCTGGGGCGGCTCGCCCCCGGCCGGCTGCGGGCGCTGGCGCCCGAGGCGACCGCGCCCGATCCCGACCCGGAGGTCGCCGAGGAATGGCGGCTGTCCCTGGCGGAGGCCGCGGGGGCCTGATCGGCCCGAAGCCGCCTCAGTCCCCGCCCAGTTCCATGCGCTGCAGGACCGCGCGCGCCTCGGCGCCGACGGGGCCGTCGCGGTCGAGGTCGATGGCGGTGAGCAGCGCCTCACGCGCTTCGGGCCTGCGGTCCATCGCGGCCTGCGCCGCGCCGGATTCGAACCAGGCGCGGGCGTCGTCGGGGCCGAGGCGCACGGCGGCGTCGGCGTCGGCGAAGGCGGCGGCGGGGTCGCCGGACTCGCGCTTCAGCCGGGCGCGGAGCAGGCGGGCGGCGGCGTCCTCGGGATCGGCCTCGATGGCGGCGTCGAGCGGGGCGGCGGCCTCCTCCCGCCGGTCGAGCGCCACCAGCGCCTCGGCCTTGCGGCGCAGGAGCAGGGCGGCCGCGGGCTCGATCGTCAGCCCCGCTTCGGCGGAGTTCAGCGCCGCGGTGGGCTGACCGTCGCGCAGCCAGAAGCCGGCGGCGGATTCGTGCAGCGCGGAGGCGGCGGAGCCGGCGGTGGAGGCGGCGAGATCCAGCCGCAGGGCCGCGGCCCCCAGCGCGCCCATCGCCTCCAGCGCCAGCGATTCGCAGACCGCGGCCGAGACGCCGCCGCCGAAGCGGAACCAGCGGCGAGCGGCCTCCGCGGCGCCGGCCGGGTTCTCGGCGATCAGCGCGAGGCAGGCGTCGGGGTCGAGCATGTCGGGTCCGGCCGCGGCGGCGGGGGCGCCTGTTCCGGGCGCCGCTCCCGTTTCGGGGGCCACGCCGGGCGCCGGGGGCGCCGACGGGCCGGGGGTCGGGGACGGGGACGGGGCGGGCTCCGCCTGGGCGCCCGGCGGGGCGGGCGGAACGGGCGCGGTCAGCGGCGCGGCCCGCTGGGCGGCGGCGGAGCCGGCCGCCAGCGTCGCGACGCAGACCAGCCCCGCCAGCAGGCGGGCGCTCGAACGGGAAAGCGGGGCGCATCGCATCGGGGCGGAACCTCCGTTACATCCGGGTGGCCGCGACCCCTACACCGGAGACGACCCGATGCCCACCCTGCTCAGCCTCGGCCACGGATACTCCGCCCGCCGCCTCGCCCGCGACCTCGTGGCCGAGGGCTGGCGGGTGATCGGCACGACCCGCTCGCCCGAAAAGGCCGAGGCGCTGCGCGCCGAGGGGGTGGAGGCGATGGTTTGGCCCGGAGACAGGTCGGGAGCGGCCCCCGCCGAGGCCATCCGCCCGGCGCTGGCGGCGGCGAGCCACCTGCTGATCTCCGCCGGACCCGACGCGGAGGGCGACCCGGCGCTGCGCGCGGCGGGGGCGGAGATCGCGGCGGCCGCCGGGGGGCTGGACTGGGCGGGCTATCTGTCCACCACCGGGGTCTATGGCGACCGGGGCGGGGACTGGATCGACGAGACGGCGGAGCGCGCGCCCTCCACCCGCCGCGGGGCCTGGCGGGTGGCGGCGGAGGACGCCTGGCTGGCGCTGCATCGCGACCACGGGCTGCCGGTGCACATCTTCCGGCTGGCCGGGATTTACGGGCCGGGGCGGGGGCCGTTCGAGAAGGTGCGCCAGGGAACGGCGCGGCGGATCGTGAAGGAAGGGCAGGTGTTCTCCCGCATCCATGTGGACGACATCGCGGCGGTGCTGCGCGCCTCCATGTCCCGTCCCGCGCCGGGGCGGGCCTACAACGTCTGCGACGACGCCCCCGCCCCCCCGCAGGACGTGATCGCGGAGGCCGCCCGGCTGCTGGGCCTTCCCATCCCGCCCGAAGTCGCCTTCGAGGACGCCGAGATGACCCCGATGGCGCGCAGCTTCTATTCCGAGAGCAAGCGCACCTCGAACGCCCGCCTGCACGAAGAGCTGGGGGTCGCGCTGCGCCATCCGGACTACAAGGCGGGACTGCGGGCGCTGCTGGCCGAGACGCCGGACGGGGCGGACTGACCGCCGCCCCGCGGGGCGGCGCCCGATTCAGGCGCCCGGATCGGGGAGCGCGGCGAGGCGCGCGTCGCCGGCGGTGAGCGGGCCCCCGGCGCGGTCGAGACGCAGGAGCGCCAGGCCCTCGCCCCCCGCCACCGCGCCCAGCAGCCCGGCGGCGCGGCCCTCTTCGGTCAGGATCTCCGTTCCCGGGGGGGGCGCCTCGCCGGTGACGGCGACGCGCATCAGGCGGCGGCGCAGTTCGGTCTTGTGCTTCATGCGGGCCACGATCTCCTGCCCCACATAGCAGCCCTTGCGGAAGTCGACGCCGTTCAGACGCTCGAACCCGGCTTCGAGGATATAGCTGTCGGGGCCCAGCTCGGCCCCCGCCTCGGGCACGCGCGCGGCGATGCGCAGGGCGGCGTAAGCCTCCGGCGCGGCGGGGGCGGCGCCGGTGGCGGCCAGCGCCGCGGCGGGGTCGGGGGCGTAGAGCCGCCAGCCAAGCGAGGGCGCGCGCGGGTCGGGGACGAGGATCGCGCCGGCAGGCGTCTCGGGGGGCGTCCCGGGCGCGGCGTCTCCGCCCCACAATAGCGCGACGTCGAGCCCGGCGGCCGCGATCTCCACCTTGCGGCGCAGGCGATACATCATCAGGCGCTTCGCCAGCTCGGTCCCCTGCGCGAGCGGCGCGTCGACCAGCAGGGCGCCGGGGGCGGCCGGATCCTCCAGCACGAAGAAATCCGACAGATACTTGCCCTGCGGGGTCAGCAGCGCGGCCCAGACCGCGGCGCCGTCGCGGGTGCGGGCCGGGGAGACGTCGTTGGTGACGAGGTCCTGCAGGAAATCGCGCGCCTCCGGCCCCGAAAGCCGCAGCACCGCGCGCGCCGTCGTCATGCCCGTGAGCCCGCTCATCCGATCCTCCGTCCGTCGTCCGCCGTCGTCCGCCTTCTTCAGGGCAACATAGGATGGGCGGCGCGATCCCGCGAGGGGGGCCGCGCGACGACCCGCGCGCCGATGGGTCCGGGGCGCCCGCGCGGCGGGGCGGCCGCGGCGCGGGTGGGGAGGGATGCGGGCCGGGAAGCGGCCCCCTCCCCCGCCTGCGGGGGAGGGATGGGGAGGGGGTATGCGCCAAGTTGAGGGGGCAGCGCGCCTTTGGGAGACGCGCCGCAGGAGGCCCCGGGTCAAGCCCGGGGCGCGTCGTCGGGCGCCGGCGACGCGGGCGGCGGACCGAGGCTCAGAGCGCCAGAAATCCCCCGTCCGCCGGATAGGCCGCCCCGGTCACGAAGCTGGCGCGGGGGGAGAGGAGGAAGGCGATGACCTCGGCCATCTCCTCCGGCTCTCCCAGCCGGCCGATGGGGTGGAGCGGGACCAGCGCCGCCTGTTCCAGATGCGCGGTCATGTTGGTGCGGATGAAGCCGGGGCAGACCGCGTTCACCCGCACGCCCTGCGCCGAATATTCCACCGCCGCCGCCGCGGTCAGCCCGATCACCCCATGCTTGGCCGCGACATAGGCCGAGGCGTTGGCCCGCGCCGCCCGCCCCAGCACCGAGGCGAGGTTGACCACCGCGCCGCCGCCCGCGTCGAGGATCGCGGGGATCTGGGCGCGCATGCCCAGGAACACCCCGGTCAGGTTGACGGCGAGGATGGCGTTCCACGCCTCCAGGCTGGTGTCGGCGACCGTGGCGCGCTGGCTGCCCACGCCGGCGTTGTTCACCGCGAGCTTCAGGGACCCGAAGCTCTCCACCGCCATGGCCACCGCGGCTGCGTGGTCGTCGGGGTCGGCGGCGTCGGCGCGCATGGCGCAGGCCTCCGCCCCCGCCGCGCGCAGCTCCCGCGCCACCGCGTCCGCGGCCTGGCCGTCGATATCGGTCAGCGCCACCGGCGCCCCCATCGCCGCCAGCCGCCGCGCCGTCGCCCGGCCGATGCCGGTTCCCGCCCCGGTGACCAGCGCCGGCATCCCCGTCAGCTCGCCCCCCGCCTTTTCGCCGCCCGCCCCGTCGCTGACCGTCGCGCTCATGCTCCGCCCTCTCCCTGTTGGTGCGGGCGCAGTCTGGGACGGGGCGGGGCCGGGGTCTTGCGTCGGCGGAGGGGGCGGCGGAGGGGGGCGGGGGGAGGGCGT
>JAYZWL010000072.1:0-53857 GCA_036154955.1 Pseudomonadota bacterium
GCCGGGATGCGGCCGGGCGCCGGGGCCGGGTCCTCAACCGCCGCCCGGCTGGCGCTGCTCGCCGCCGCCGCCCTCGCCGCCGGGCGGCCCGCGCCCGGGCCCGAGGCCGCCGCCCGGCTCTGCCTCGGGCAGGAGGGCGCGACCGATCCGCTGATGTTTCCCGACCCCGCCGCCCGGCTCTGGGCCCCGCGCGAGGCGCGGACGCTCGCCCCCCTGCCCCCGCTCCCCCGCATGGTGATCGCGGGCGGCTTCCTGGGGCCCGGGCGGCGGACCGACGCGCGCGATCTCGACTTCGCCGACGCCGCCGACCTGGCCGAGGCCTGGGCCCCCGCCGCGGCGCGCGGCGACCTGCCCGCGCTGGCCCGGCTCGCGACCGAGAGCGCCCGGCGCAACCTCGCCCGCCGCGGGGGGCCGGCCGAAGACGCGCTCCACGCCGCCGCCCGGGCCCATGGCGCGCTGGGGGTGGCGGCGGCGCATACCGGGTCCGCCCGCGCGCTGATCTTCGCGCCGGGCGCGGGCGACCCCGCCGCCGCCCTGCGCGCGCTGGTCGGGGCCGGGTTGACCCGCCCGCTGATCTTCGAGACCGGGGGCGACGCCGCCCCGGTTCAATCCTTCGGCAACGCCGCCCGTGCTATCGCCGACGCCCCCGCGCCGGAACCGGGAGGCCCGCGATGACCGCCGCCGTCATGCTGATCGCCCTGATCGTCGACATCGCCGTCGGCTGGCCGGACCGTTTCGCCCGCGCCATCGGCCATCCGGTGATCTGGATGGGCGCCCAGATCGACCGGCTCGACCGGCGCCGCAACCGGCCCGAGGACGACCGCGAGACCCGCCGCCGCGCCGGCATACGCGCCGCGCTGACCGTCATCGTCACCGCCGCGGGGCTGGCGGTGCTGGCGCTCTTCGCGCTGCCCGGCGGCCCGGTCGGGGTGTTCGCGGCGGGGGTGCTGGCCTGGCCCCTGCTCGCCGCCCGCTCGCTGCACGCCCATGTCGCCCCGGTCGCCGCGGCGCTGGAGGCGGGCGACCTGCCCGCCGCCCGCCACGCCGTCTCCCGCATCGTGGGCCGGGACGTGAGCGCGCTGGACGAGGCCGGCATCGCCCGCGCGGCGCTGGAAAGCCTGGCCGAAAACGCCTCGGACGGCGTCTCCGCGCCCCTGTTCTGGGGGCTGGTCGGGGGGCTGCCGGGCATCGCCGCCTACAAGGCGATCAACACGCTCGATTCCATGATCGGCCACCGGACCGAGCGGCACGAGGCCTTCGGCCGCTTCTCCGCCCGGCTCGACGACCTGGTGAACTGGCTTCCCGCCCGGCTTACGGGGGCGAGCTTCGCCATGGTTTCGGGCCGGCCGGGGCGGCCGATGGCGGTGATGCGCCGGGACGCCCCGCGCCACCGCTCCCCCAACGCCGGCTGGCCGGAGGCGGCGATGGCCGCGGCGCTTGGCGTGCGCCTGTCCGGCCCGCGGATCTACGGCCGCCACGTGGCGGACGAACCCTGGCTGAACGGCCGCGCCCCGGACCCCTCCGCCGCCGACATCCGCCGCGGGCTGAAGCTCTACCGCCGGGCGGTGTGGCTCTGGGCCGGGGTGCTGCTGCTGCTGGCGGTGGCGGGATGAGCGGGACGCGCGACCACGGCGGAAACCTCGCCGAGGCCGCCGCCCGCCATGGCGGCGCGGCGGAGCACTGGCTGGACCTGTCCACCGGCATCAACCGCCGCCCCTGGCCGATGCCCGCGCCGCCCGAGGCGGTGTTCCGCGCCCTGCCCGGGGCCGAGCTGTTCGCCGCCGCCGAAGCCGCCGCCCGCGCCGCCTGGTCGGTCCATTCCGAAACCGCGATCCTGCCGCTGGCCGGCGCCCAGGCGGCGATCCAGCTGGTTCCGCGCCTCGCCCCCCCGGGCCTCGCCGCGATCCTGTCGCCCACCTATAACGAACACGCCGCCGCCTTCGCCGCGGAGGGCTGGCGGGTCGAGACCCCGACCGACCCCGCCGCCCTGGCGGGCGCCGACGCGGCGGTGGTGGTGAACCCCAACAATCCCGACGGACGGATCCACGCGCCAGAGGCGCTGGAGGCGCTGGCCGACCGCGTGGGCCTGCTGGTGGTGGACGAAAGCTTCGCCGACCCGACGCCCGAACGCTCGCTCGTCCCCCGCCCTGCGCGCGCGGGGCTGGTGGCGCTGCGCAGCTTCGGCAAGTTCCACGGGCTCGCCGGGCTGCGGCTGGGCTTCGCGCTGGGGACGCCGGCGACGGTCGCCCGGTTGAAGGAGATGGCGGGGCCGTGGTCGGTGTCCGGCCCCGCGCTCTGGGTCGGGGCGCGGGCGCTGGAGGACCGGGGCTGGGCGGCGGCGATGCGCGAACAACTCGCCCGCGACGCGGCCCGGATGGACGCGCTGGCCGCGGGCGCCGGCTGGCGGCTGGCCGGGGGCACGGCCCTGTTCCGGACCTACGAGACCCCGGACGCCCATGCCGCGCGCGAGGCGCTGGCTCGCGCCCGCATCTGGTCCCGCGCCTTCCCCTGGTCCCCGACCTGGCTGCGCCTCGGCCTGCCGGGGCCGGAGCCGGAATGGGCGCGGCTCGCGGCGGCGATGGCGGCGATGGCGGGGCCGTGACCTCCCGCCCTCACCGCGCCTCCGCGGCCAGCGCCAGCAGCCCGTCCACGTCGAGATGCGCCTCCAGATGCTCGGCCAGCGCGTCCAGCGCCGCCTCCACCTCCGCCCCATAGGACGCCCCCGACGCAGCGGCGCCGAGCATGGCCAGAAACTCCGCCCGGAACCCGTCCTCGGCGAAGAGCCCGTGCAGGTAGGTGCCCATGATCCGCCCGTCGGCGGAGACCGCGCCCTCCGGCCGCCCGTCGATGTCGAGGAACGGGCGCGCGCGGTCCGGCCCCTCGGTCCGGCCGATATGCATCTCGTAACCCGTCACCGCCGCGCCGGTTACGGCATGGCGGGCGGAGACGCGCTCCAGCCGCTTGTCCGGGACCATCACGGTTTCTACGTCCAGCAGGCCGAGCCCCGGCGTCTCGCCCGGGGGCCCTTCGATCCCCTGCGCGTCGATCACCCGGCGCCCCAGCATCTGGTAGCCGCCGCAGAGCCCCAGCACCCGCCCGCCGCGGCGCGCATGGCCCGCGAGGTCCACGTCCCAGCCCTGCGCCCGCAGGAAGTCGAGATCCCCGCGGGTGGACTTGGACCCGGGCAGGATCACCAGACCCGCGTCGCCCGGCAGCGGGGTTCCGGGGCGGATCATCTCCACCGACAGGCCCGGCTCCAGCTTCAGCGGGTCGAGGTCGTCGAAATTGGCGATGCGCGACAGCACCGGGCAGACCACCTTCAGCCCCGATCCGGCCGAGGACACCACGTCCAGCGCGTCCTCCGCCGGCAGGCGCGCCGCGCCGGGGAACCACGGGACCACGCCGAAGCCGGGCCAGCCGGCGCGGTCCGCGATCATCCGGTAGCCGTCCTCGAACAGGGTCGGGTCGCCGCGGAACTTGTTGATGACGAAGCCGCGGATGCGGGCCGCGTCGGCGGGGTCGAGCACCGCGCGCGTGCCCACCACCTGCGCGATGACCCCGCCCCGGTCGATGTCGCCGACCAGGATAACCGGCAGGCCCGCCGCCTCGGCGAAGCCCATGTTGGCGATGTCGCCCGCGCGCAGGTTGATCTCGGCCGGAGAGCCCGCGCCCTCCACGATCACCAGATCCGCGGCGGCGCGCAGGCGGGCGTAGCTGTCCAGCACCGCGCCCATCAGCGCGGGCTTCATGGCGCCGTAGTCCCGCGCCCGCGCGGTCGCCACGCGCCGCCCCTGCACCACGACCTGGGCGCCGATATCGGTCTCGGGCTTCAGCAGCACCGGGTTCATGTCGGTATGGGGGGCGACGCCGCAGGCCATGGCCTGCAGGGCCTGGGCGCGACCGATCTCGCCCCCGTCCTCGGTCACCGCGGCGTTGTTGGACATGTTCTGCGGCTTGAACGGCCGCACCGTCAGGCCGCGGTTGCGCGCCGCCCGGCACAGGCCCGCGACCAGCGCCGACTTGCCGACATTGGAACCGGCGCCCTGGATCATCAGCGCGCCCCGCCTCGGCGCGCCGCCCGTCCGCATGCTCATGAAAACGCCTCGGAATCGAATGGTTTTCCCGAACGGACAAAAGCGTGACGCAACGTCCGCAACCAGCTGCGCCGGAACCGTTTCGGCCCATCACCAAGCGTCCGGCATTTTAGGCGCGACGCGGATTGCCCTGCGCGCGCCCACGCCATAGGTCCGGATATGTGCAGCGCAGCATCCGCCATCGCATCCGTTCAAGCCGCCCCGGAAACCCCAGTGAAAAAGTCCACGGCCCCCACCAACCTGCGCATCATCGACCGGCTGCTCGCGGCCTCCTTCGCCGTGCTGGCGTTCGGGGGCGTCTGGCTGTTCGCCGCGGTTCTGGCCAGCGCGCCGCTCTGAGGCGCGGTCCCGGCAAGCGCGCCGCTGTGTCCGCCGCCTCTCAGAACTCCACCCCAGCCTGCGCCTTCACGCCCGAGCGGAACGGGTGCTTGATCAGCTCCATCTCCGTCACCAGGTCCGCCGCCTCGATCAGCGCCTCGGCCGCGTTGCGCCCGGTCAGGACCACATGGGTCATCTCCGGCTTCTCGGCTGCGAGGAAGGCGACCACCTCGGCGGCGTCCACGTAGTCGTAGCGGATGGCGATGTTGATTTCGTCGAGCAGGACCATGCGGTTGCGCGGGTCCCGGATCAGGTCCTTCGCCTTCGCCCAGGCCGCCTGCGCCATCTCGATGTCGCGGGAGCGGTCCTGCGTCTCCCAGGTGAAGCCCTCGCCCATGGCGTGGAACTCGCAGAGGTCGGAGAACCGTTCCTGGATCAGCGCCCGCTCGCCGGTGGCCATGCCGCCCTTGATGAACTGCACCACGGCGCAGGGGAAGCCGTGGGCGATGCAGCGGAAGATCATGCCGAACGCGGCCGAGCTCTTGCCCTTGCCCTTGCCGGTATGGACGATGACGAGGCCCTTCTCCTCGGTCTTCGTCGACATGATCTTGTCCCGCGCGGCCTTCTTCTTCGCCATCTTGGCGGCGTGGCGCGCGTCGTCGGGGGCGGGCTTGGCGGGAGCGTCGTCGGTCATGGTCATCCTCTCGCGGCGGCGCGAAGCTCGGGGCCGACCCGCTCGGTCAGCAGGTCCACCAGCTCGGGCTGCATGAAGGTGTAGAGGTCGGGAATGTCGAGGTCGAGGATCGCGCGCCCGCGCAGCCGGCGCGAGAACCGGGCCGAAAGCGCCGCCTTCTGGCGTTTCTCGAACACGTAGATCCGGTGCGCCCAGTCGATCTGGTCGGGGGCGAGCGGGCTGTCCGTCCCCGCCGAGAGCCCCGCGAAATCGGTGCGCACGCCCTGCCAGCCCTCGAAAGCCTGGGCCGCGGTCGGAGCGCGGTTGCGGGCGAGGCCCGAGACGAACAGCGCGCGGATCATGCCGGGCTCCGCTCCGGGCGGGCCAGCCGCTCCAGCAGCGCGCGGGCGGAGTTGGAGCGGGGCCGCCACAGGCCGCGGTCGATCGCCTCCTCCAGCCGCTCCGCGATTTCGCGGAGCGCGGCGGGATTGGCGTCCTCGATGAAGGCGCGGGTGTCCTCGTCCTCCAGATAGGCGGCGTGAACCAGGTCGAAATGGTGGTCGCGCACCGCATGGGTCGTGGCCGCGAAGGCGAAAAGGTAGTCCACCGTCGCCGCGATCTCGAAGGCGCCCTTGTAGCCGTGCCGCTTCACGCCCTCGATCCATTTGGGGTTCACGGCGCGGGCGCGGACCACGCGGCCGATCTCCTCGTCCAGCGTGCGGATCGCGGGGCGCTCGGGGCGGGAATGGTCGTTGTGCCAGACCCGCGGCGCGGCCCCGCGCAGGGTCTCCACCGTCGCGGCCATGCCGCCCTCGAACTGGTAATAGTCGTCCGAGTCGAGCAGGTCGTGCTCGCGGTTGTCCTGGTTCTGCACCACCGCGTCGGCCCGGGCGAGCCGGGCGGCGAAGTCGTCCCGCGCCGCCGCGCCCTCCTCCCCCGCCCCGTAGGCGTAGCCGCCCCAGTCTAGGAAGGCGTCGGCGAGGTCGCCGCGCCGTTCCCACAGCCGCTCGTCGATCATCGCCTGAAGCCCCGCGCCATAGGCCCCGGGCTTGGAGCCGAAGACGCGGCGGGCGGCGCGCGTCTCCCCCAGTTCGGCCGCCTCGGCGCGGAAGCGGGCGGCGGCGGGGTTGTCGCCCTCGGCCTCGTCCAGCCGCATGATCGCGGCGGAGGCGGAGGCCACGAGGTCCATCTGCGCCGGAAACGCGTCGCGGAAGAAGCCGGAGACGCGCATGGTCACGTCCACCCGCGGGCGGCCGAGCGCGGTGATCGGGATGATCTCGAACCCTGTCACCCGGCGCGAGGCGTCGTCCCAGACCGGCCGCGCCCCCATCAGCGCCAGCGCCTGGGCGATGTCGTCGCCCCCGGTGCGCATGTTGGCGGTGCCCCAGGCGGTCAGGGCCATGGCGCGCGGCCAGTCGCCTTCCTCCTGCATGTGCCGCTCGATCAGCGCCTCGGCCGAGCGCCAGCCCAGCGCCCAGGCGGTGCGGGTCGGCACGGCGCGGCTGTCGACGGAGTAGAAGTTCCGCCCCGTCGGCAGCACGTCGAGCCGGCCCCGCGTGGGGGCCCCCGACGGGCCCGGCGCAAGGAACCGGCCCGAGAGCCCGCGCAGGAGCCCCGCCATCTCGGCCGGGCCGGAGGCGGCGAGCGCGGGGCGGATGCGCCCCCCGATCTCCGCCATCACCGCGGCCGAGGCCAGGCCGGGCGCCTCCGCCCCGCCGTCCAGCAGGGCGGCGGCGAACAGCTCCAGCCGCTCCACCGCGTCGCCCATCGTGCGCCAGGCGTCCGCGGTCAGCCCGGCCAGCGGCTCGGACCGCGGCCCGTCCCAGGGCGCGCCCATCGGGCAGTCGAGCGGGTCGAAGTCCATCCCGAAATCCGCGGCCAGCGCCCGGATCAGCGAGGCGTCGCCGCCCTTGCCCTCGCCTCGCGGCACGCGGGCCAGCGCGATGGCGAGGTCGCGCTCCAGCCGCCCCGCGGGCGAGGTCCCGAAGATGTGCAGCCCGTCGCGGATCTGGCTTTCCTTCAGCTCGCACAGATAGGCGTCTAGCTTCTGCAGGCGCGCGTCGTCGTCCTCGCCCGCCGCCACGCCGGCGTCGACATCGAGGCCGGTGGCCGACATCAGGGTCAGGATCTCGCGCCGAAGGTGGCCGATGCGGCGGGGATCGACGCCGGCGGCCTCGTAATACTCGTCCACCAGGGCCTCCAGCGCGCGCAGGTCGCCATAGGTTTCGGCCCGGGTCAGGGGCGGGGTCAGGTGATCGACGATCACCGCCTGGGCGCGGCGCTTGGCCTGCGTGCCCTCGCCGGGATCGTTGACGATGAACGGGTAAAGGTGGGGGAGCGGCCCGAGCGCGACCTCGGGGAAGCACGCCTCCGACAGGGCCAGCGCCTTGCCGGGCAGCCATTCCAGGTTGCCGTGCTTGCCCATATGGACCAGCGCCTGCGCCCCGAACGCCCCCCGCAGCCAGAGATAGAAGGCGAGGTAGTTGTGCGGCGGGGCGAGGTCGGGGGCGTGGTAGGTCTCCTCCGGGTCGATGTTGTAGCCCCGCGCCGGCTGGACGCCCACGACCACGTTCCCGAAATCCAGCACCGACAGCGCGAACCCGTCGTGGCCGAGGAACGGGTCGGCCTCGGGCGGGCCCCAGCGGGCCTCGACCGACGCGCGGGCGGCTTCGGGCAGGCGCGCGTAGGCGGCGCGGTAGTCGGCGAGGCTCAGGCGCGCGCCGCCCTGCCGCGCGGCCCTGTCGGTCAGCCAGTTGGTGGGGCCGGCGAGAATCGCCTCCATCAGCCCGCCCGCGTCCGCCGGCGCGCCGCGCACCGCGTAGCCCGCGGCCTTCAGCGCGTGCAGCGCCCCCACCGTGGCGGCGGGGGTGTCGAGGCCGACGCCGTTCGCCAGCCGCCCGTCCTTGTTGGGATAGTTCGCCAGCACGATCCCCACCCGGCGCTCGCCCTCCGGCGTGCGGGCGAGCCGCGCCCAGTTCACCGCGAGGTCGGCGACGAAATCCACCCGGTCGGGCCGCGCCCGCCAGGTGGCGATCGGGCATTGCGCGGCCTCGTCCCGGAAGGCCGCGTCCTTGAAGCCGATGGCGCGCGACAGGATGCGCCCGTCCACCTCCGGCAGCGCCACGTTCATGGCGATGTCCCGGGCCGAGAGGCCGCGCAGCCCTTCCGCCCAGCCCGCTTCCGTGCCGCTCGCCAACACCGCCTGCAGCACCGGCGCGCCGGTCCGGTCCAGCACCGTGCCGGGCGCGCCCCCGTCGGGGGAGCCGACCGCGAAGCTGGTCAGGTTCACCACCGCGTCGGGGGGCGTGCGGGCGAAGATCGCCTCCAGCGTCGCGGCGGAGACCGGGTCTTTCAGCGAGGCCACGAACAGCGGCAGCGGATTGGCCCCCCGCGCCCGAAGCGCCGCGCACAGCGCTTCCACCGGGGCGAGCCCCGCGCCCTGCACCAGCGCGCGGTAGACCACGACCGCCACGACGGGCGCGCCCTCGACCCATCCGGCTTCGGGGTCGCCCAGATGACCGGCCCGCAGCAGCGGCCGGGCGGGCTCCGGCGCCGGGCCCTCGCCCAGCATGTGCCGGGCGTGGCGCAGGAGGTTGGCGGCGTTCTCCGGCCCGCCCTCCACCGCAAAGGCCCAGAGCGCGGACCAGTCCTCCGCCGACACGGTGGAGAGGCGTCGCAGCGTCTCGTCCGGCTTGTCGTCGCCGGGCAGCGCCGCGAAGGGGACGCCCGCCGCATGCAGGCGGGCGGCGAATTGTTCGAGCCCGTAGCGCCAGTAGGCGGCGCCCCCCAGCACGCGGGCGATCACCAGCCGGGACTTCGTCGCGGTCCGGTCGAGGTAGAGGTCCACCGAATAGGGATGCGCCAGCCAGCCCAGCGAAGCGAGCCGCAGGGACGGCGCCTCTCCCGACCCCTCCAGCCGGGCGCGGGCGGCGGACAAAGCCGCCAGCTCCGCGTCGGCGGCGGAGACGAAGACCACGTCCGCCGGGTCCTGGCCCGGGTCGACCGGCTCGGTCCCGTCGGAGATCTCGCCCGGCTGGGCCGCCAGCAGGTGCATCAGGCGGCCCGCGCCCGCGCCGCCGCCTCCAGCGAGGCCGTCACCGCCGCCCGGTCGATCCCGGCGAGGCCGATCACCACCAGCCGCGTCGCCCGCGCCTCCCCGCCCGCGAAGGGCCGGTCGTAGTGGGCGTCCACCCGCGGGCCGACGGCCTGTATAAGCAGGCGCATCGGCTTGCCCGAAACCGCGCAGAAGCCCTTCACGCGCAGCAGGTCATGGGCGGCGATGGTCTCCGACACCGCCTTCTGGAAGGCGGCGGGGTCGGGAAGCTCCGGCAGGTCGACCGAGAAGGACTCGAACTCGTCATGGCCATGCTCGTGCTCATGGTCATGGTCGTGATCGTCGTCGTCATGATCGTCGTCGTCATGGTGGTGGTGATGGTGGTGCACCTCGTGGCGCGCCTCCATGTCCCCCTCCGCGCCCACGCCGAGGCCGAGCAGAACGGCCGGGTCCACCGCGCCCATCGCCGCCTCGATCACCTGCACCCCGCGCCGGGCCCGGCCGCGCAGATCGGCGGCGAGCGCCGGGGCGCCGCCCTCCATCAGGTCGGCCTTGTTGACCACGATCATGTCGGCGCAGGCGAGCTGGTCCTCGAACAGTTCCGACAGCGGGGTTTCATGGTCGATGGAGTCGTCGGCCGCCCGCTGGGC
The DNA here is from genome assembly GCA_036154955.1 of Pseudomonadota bacterium. Lineage (GTDB taxonomy): Bacteria > Pseudomonadota > Alphaproteobacteria > Rhodobacterales > Rhodobacteraceae > Albimonas. The sequence continues at coordinate 9,790 of JAYZWL010000072.1, forward strand.
GTCCACCTTCGCCTCGTCGGCGGCGAAGCGGCCCGCGGCCACCGCCGGTCCGTCCACCACCGTCACCACCCCGTCCACGGTCAGCCGGTTGCGCACCTCCGGCCAGTTGAAGGCGCGGACCAGCGGCTGCGGCAGGGCGAGGCCGGAGGTCTCGATCACGATATGCTCGGGCGGGTTCGGCCGGTCCAGCAGCGCGGTCATCGCGGGCAGGAAGTCGTCGGCCACCGTGCAGCAGATGCAGCCGTTGGCGAGCTCGACCACATCGTCGTCCGAGCAATTCTCGATCCCGCAGCCGCGCAGGATCTCGCCGTCGACGCCGAGCTCTCCGAACTCGTTGACGATCAGGGCGATGCGCCGGCCCCGGGCATGGGTCAGCAGGTGGCGGACCAGCGTGGTCTTGCCGGCGCCGAGGAAGCCGGTGACGACGGTGGCGGGGATCTTGGCCATGGGGCTCTCCGAAATGCGCAGGCGCGGCGGGGAGGGCCCCGCCGCGCGTCAGGTCTCGGGTTGGGGCGGGCGCGCGGGCCCGCCGCCGGGTCGGAGGGTCAGGCCGCCGCGTGCAGACGCGGGGTCACCAGGCCGGCGCGGGACAGGCCGCGCGCGCCCTTGGCGGCGCCGAGCACGGCGAGGTCCACCAGCGGCTCGATCGCCACGACCAGCATGTAGGCGCCGCCGAAGCTGGCGATGGCGGCGAGGTTGGTCGCCTCGAACCCGTGACCGTAGAGCGCCCAGAACGCCACCCAGGCGACCACGCCGCCCTGATAGGCGGTCGAGAGCGCGAAGGCCTGGCGGTAGGTCAGGTCCACATAGGCCGTGTTCGGCGCGATCAGCTTGCGGGCCACGACCTGCAGGGCGAAGAGCGGAACCAGCAGCGTGGTGACGTTCATGCCGTACTGGGGCAGGTCGAAGGGCGCGAAGAACAGGCCCTGGGCCAGCAGGCCGAGCGCGAGGCCGATGGCGGCCGGGGCGGCGCCGAACAGCAGGAACAGGGTGGAGCCGAGGATCAGATGCACCTCGGAGACGCCCACCGGATAGTGCGGCAGCACCTCGAAGAAGCAGAAGGTGGCCAGCGTCGCCAGCGCGGCGCGCGAGATCAGCGAGAACGCCCCGCGCTCGGCCAGGGCTGCGACGGCGAGCCTGGCGCCGTAGACGGCGGCGCCGGCGGCGGTCACGTAGCTGAGCGCGATCTTGGCGCCGGTGACGACGCCCGGTTCGATATGCATGTCTTTGTCTCCTCGCCCTGTCACACCCGACGGGCCTGGGGTTTCATCGACGCGCGGCAGGTCTCCTGGCTCGCGGCTCCGGAGGGGGAGGTCCCCTCCACGCGCGCCCCGCCTTCCCGTCTCCGGTGGCGTGAGGGGCGCGCTCGCCGCATACAGTCGCGGGGGCGGCTGCGGCTTCGGGTTCCCGGCTTGGGTCGACCCTGTCCGCATTCCCGTTTTGATCCGGGGCAGGCTGAGGCCCGCCCGTCGGAACCGTGCGTTCCGCCAGATTTCCGCCACATGGCGGGGCCTGTCAAGCGACGCGAACGTCGGGGCGGCTCAGCCGGCCAGCAGCCGCGCGCGCAGCCAGCCGGCGGCGGCGGCGGGGGTGTCGAAGGTCTCGCCCTCCGGCGCGGGGGGGCGGGCGACCAGCAGCACCTGCACGCCCATGGTCGCCGCCACGGTCAGCTTGGCCCCGTCGGTCCCGCCCGAATCGCGGGCGACGAGGTGGGTGATGGCGTTGGCCGACAGAAGCGCGCGCTCGGTCGCCTCGTCATGGGGCGGGCGGGCGACGATGACGCGCACGGATTCGGGCAGGCCCGCGACCGGGCCCGGCTCCGCCACCCGGAGCCACAGCCGCAGACCCCGATCCGCCTGCGCCGCCGCGACCGCCAGCGCGGGGGCCGAGCCGCGCCCGGTGGCGGCGAGCGCGCGGGCCCCCTTGGGCAGCGCCGCCAGCGCCGCGCCGATATCGGGGAAGCGCGCCGCGCCCCCGGGCCAGGGCGGGCGGGTCAGGACCGCGCGGGGCAGGCCCAGCCGCGCGCAGGCCGCGCAGGCGTTGGCGGAGATGTTCGCCGCGAACGGGTGGGTGGCGTCGAGCACCGCGCCGATCCGCTGCTCCGCCAGCCAGGCCGCCAGCCCCTCCGCGCCGCCGAACCCGCCGGAGCGGGTTTCCGCCGGCAGGGGGCGGGGCCGGGCGGTGGCGCCGGCCAGCGAGGCGATCAGGCGCAGCCGCCCGGCCTGCGCCTCGGGGGCGAGCAGGCCGAGCACGGCGCGGGCCTGCGCGGTGCCGGCGAGCACCAGGGCCGCGGGAAGGGCGGGATCGGAGGAGGAAGAGGGACGGGGGGCGTGCGGGGACATTGCGCGGCGTTCCTGCGGACAGAGGGCGGGCCGCGGCGCGAAGGATGCGTGACACGGGAGGTCGTCAGGTTTCCATATCAACGCCGTCGCGCGCCGCGACGCAAGCGATACGCGACGGCGCCCGCCTGCAGGCGCCGCGTCGAAGGCGCGCGCACGGCGCCGGTCCGCCCGCGGCGCGCCGGACCGGGGGCGCCGGGCGGCGCCGTTTCGTGGCCCCAGGGGCGAGGACGAGACCTCAGGGCCCGACCTCGGCCAGCACCCCGCCCCTGCGGTCCGCGACCAGCACGGCCACCGCGACCGGCGCGCCGCCCAGCGCGCGCAGGGCCGTGGCGCGCGCCTCTCCGGCGATGGCCGCGGCGAGGCGGGGGGCGTCGTCGCCGGCCATCGCCAGCGCCTCCAGCACCGTGCCCGCCCCGGCGATGCGCCCGGGCGCCGCCACCCCCGCCCGCGCCGCGGTGGCCGCCAGCCGCTCGAAATTCACCTGGCTGCGCCCCGAATGCAGGTCCAGCGCCCCCTGCCCCAGCTTGGCGAGCTTCGCCGCCCCCCCCGCCAGCGTCAGCCGCGGCGCGGGATGGCGCGCGAGATATTTCAGCACCCCGCCCGCGAAATCCCCCATGTCGAGGCAGGCGTGCTCCGGCAGCCCGTGCCGGGCTCTGAGCGCCGCCTCCGACATCGCGCCGGTGGCGGCGCCCAGATGGGTCAGCCCCGCCGCCCGCGCCACGTCGATGCCGCGATGGATCGAGGCGATCCAGGCCGCGCAGGAGAACGGCCGCACGATCCCGGTGGTGCCCAGAATCGACAGCCCGCCCACGATCCCCAGCCGCCCGTTCCAGGTCTTTTCCGCCAGCGCCTCGCCCCCGGGGATCGAGATCTCGACCTCCGCGTCGGCGGGAAGGTCGTGCTCGGCCGAGACCTCCTCGATCGCGGCGCGGATCATCGCGCGGGGGACGGGGTTGATCGCGGGCTCGCCGGGCGGGATAGGCAGGCCTGGGCGGGTGACGGTGCCCACGCCCTCGCCGGCGCGGAAGGTGACGCCGGCGCCGGGCGCGCCGGGGCGGACGGTCGCGACGATCAGCGCGCCATGGGTGACGTCGGGGTCGTCGCCCGCGTCCTTGACGATGCCGGCGCGGGCGGCGTGCTCGTCCCGCTCGCGCAGCGCCAGCGGGAAGGCGACCGCCTGGCCCCGCGGCAGGACCAGCGGCGCCGGGTCGGGCCAGCCGCCGCCCAGCCAGGCCGACCACGCCGCCTTCGCCGCCGCCGCCGCGCAGGCGCCGGTGGTGAAGCCGGTGCGCAGCGGGCGGTCCGACGGGGCGGAGGCGGTCGGTCCGGCGGATGGGTCGAGCGGAGCGGTCATGGCCGCGAAATCCTACCGCCCGCCGCCCGCCCGCGCCAGCGCGGCGGAGGAGGTGGGGGCGGGGCGTCCGGATGCTCGGGGCGCCTCCGGCCGCGGGAGGATGAGGCGCAGGCGGGCGCGGCGCGGGCCGCCGCGGGCCCTCCCCGCCCCGCGGGCCCCTTGTCGTCAGGCGACGCCGGCGACACGGCCGGCGCGGCGTCCCCGCGCCCGGGCGGCGCCCCCTCCGGACACCGCCCTCCCGGCATCCGGCCGGGGCGGCGCGCTCCCGATCCCGGGCCGGACCGGACGCACGAGCGCGCGGGAGAGCGGATCCAGCCGTTGGCGATCCGCCGCGACGCCCGCCCGTCACCGCCATCGCGCCACGCCGAGGGCGCCGCGCCTGGCGAGGCCGGGCCTGCCCGCGACGGCGCGCGACGTCGCGGGCACGCCTCTCGGGAACGGCCCACGCCTTCGCCCCCTCCCCGCGCGCGTCGTCGCGCGTGGCCCGACCCCATTCCGCGGCGCCGGCCCGCGCCGCCGGTCGGGCAGGACGCCGCCTCATCGCCCGATGCGCGCGGCGGAGGAGGAGGCGGAGGAGGCGGGCGCCCAGAAGCCCTCGCGCCGGCGCGCCCGCCCTCGGGACTTCCGGCCGACGACCCGCGCGCGCCCGACCCGCAGGCCGCCTGCGGCCGGAGACATCGTCTTGCCCCGAAGGGGCGCCGCAGGGTTCCCGCCCTCGCCGCGATCCGATGACCCGCGGCGTAATCGACCGGACGCCGCCGCGCGCGCAGCATCCCGCCGAGCCGCCCCGACCGCCGGGGTGCGCGCGCCCCGAAGAAGGAGACCCGAGATGACCGTCTTTTCCGCCGCCGCGCTGCCCGCGCTCCTGCGTCTCGACGCCGCCGCCTGCCTTGGCATGGGCCTCGCGCTCGTCGTCGCCGCCGGGCCGCTTTCCGGCCTCACCGCGCTTCCCGCAGCGCTCCTGACCGGGGCCGGGCTGGCGCTGTTTCCCTGCGCGGCCCTGATGTGGCTCGCGGCCGGGCGCCTTCCCGGGCTGGCCGCGCTGGTGGTCGCCGGCAATGTCGGCTGGGTGCTGGCCAGCCTCGCCGCGCTGGCGCTGGTCCCGGCCAACGGGCTCGGCGTGGCGCTGGCGCTGGTCCAGGCCGCCGTCGTCGCGGGCCTCGCCTGGGCCGAGGGCAAGGCGCTCGCCGCCCGGCGGGTCGCCGCCGCCGCGCCCTGACGCGCCGACCGGGGGGGGGCCGCCGGCCCGTCGCCTATCCGGCGGCGAGCCGGCGCAGCGCCTCGCCCGTCGCCGCGTCGGCGGGAAAGAAGCATTCCAGCGCCAGTTCCGACAGCAGCACCTCCGTCGGCGTGCCGAAGACGGTGGTGGTGGACAGGAAGCGCAGCGTCTCGCCCCCCGCGTCCAGCGACAGGGGCGCCGCCACCCCGGCCAGCGGATCCGGTCCCGCCGGCCGGCGCGGCGCGGGGGGCGCGGGATAGCCCGCCAGCTCCTCCGCCAGCGCCGTCAGCCCCGCGTCGCCGGTCAGCGCCGCCTGACCGCGCAGCCGCTCCAGGATATGCGCGCGCCATTCGGCGAGGTTGACGATCCGCGGCGCCAGCCCGCCGGGATGCAGGCTCAGCCGCAGCACGTTCACCGGGGGCGCGAGCAGGGCCGCGTCCTCCACCAGCGCCAGCAGCGGCCCCACCGCGGCGTTGGCCGCCACCAGCGTCCAGCCCCGGTCCACCGCCAGCGCCGGGAACGGCTCGTGCCCCTTCAGGATCCGCTCCACCGCCGCCTTCGCCGCCGCCATCTCCGGCGCGTCGAGCCCCCGCTCGGGATAGACCGGCGCGTAGCCGGCCGCGAGCAGCAGGGCGTTGCGTTCCCGCAAGGGCGCGTCCAGCCGCTCGGCGATGCGCAGCAGCACCTCGCGGCTCGGCTGGGCGCGGCCCGATTCCACGAAGCTCAGATGCCGCTGGGAGATCTCGGCCTCCAGCGCGCAGGCGAGCTGGCTGAGCCGACGGCGCGCGCGCAGGGCGCGCAGGTGGTCGCCCACCGACGGACGGGCGGGGGAGCGGGCGGGGGAAAGCGCGGTCATGGGGCCTCGCAGAGGGCTGGGCAGCGGGCTGGGCGGGGGGCTGGCCGGAAAGCGCCGAGGCTAGCCCCGCCCGCGAGCCCGGTCGATGACCCGCGGGGTAATCGGATCAGCCCAGCTCGAAGGTGGTGACCCCGAAGGTCCGCTCCACCGGCAGCTTCGGCGCCCGGCCGCGATACATCCGCGCCGTCTCGAAGGCGGGGGCGAGCCCGTGGGACCGGGCCAGCGCCATCGCCGCCGCGTTGGGCTCGGGCACGTCGAGCGCCACGGTGTCGGCGGGCCGCATCCCATCGCACAGGCCGGAGAACAGCGCCTCCGCCGTCTCCCGGTCGTCGGCGAAAAGCGGGCCGATCTTCCAGCCCTGCCGGCAGGCGCGCACCACGCCGTAGCCCGTGAGCTCCCCGTCCCGCAGCGCGGCGAGGCCCCGGCGGCGCGCCGGGCCCGGCCCGGCCCAGAGGGTGACGAATTCGTGCCGCCAGGCGGGGAAGAACGGCCGGTCCCAGACCGCGACCGCGGCGATCTCCGCCGGGCCGATGGGACGAAGCTCCACCCCCGCCGGGGCCGGCACGCGCGACGGGGCGCCGGTGAAGCGGATGTTGCGGCCGGCGAGGCGGAATCCCTCCCTGCGGTAGTTCTCCTGCTGGGCCGGCACGCCGTCGAGCCCGATCACCCGCCCCTCCAGATGCGCCATGCCCGCGCGCCAGGTGGCGATGCCGTCGCCGGTCCCGCGTCGGTCGGGGCGCACGATGTAGAAGCCGAGGAACCCGTAATCCGCCCCGTAGCGCACCACGGAGATGGAGGACACCGCCCGCCCCCCGCGGAACCCCATCAGGAACCCGCCCGGATCGGCGGCGAAGAAGGCGGGCAGGTCGTCGAGGCCGGGATTCCAGCCCTCCGCCGCCGCCCAGTCCACCGCCTCGGCGAACTCGGCCTGGCTGGCGGGGCGGATCAGGAGCGGGTCGGGGTCGGGCATGGTAAAACGGTCTCGTCGAAGCGGTCGGGGAACAGGTCGGCGCGGGGGAATCGGACCGCGGGCCGCTCGCAGTCTGCCCGGACCGAGGCCTGGAAGCGCGCGCTCGGGAGGGGGGCCCCGTCGACCGACCTGCGGACGTTCCCCCCGCGCAACACCGCCCCGCGCCCGGCTCCGCCCGGCGCCCCCGGTCCCGCGCGCCGCGGGCGGAACCGGGCCGCGGGCGGGCGTTCGACGCGGCGCCCGGCCGATGGCCGCCCCCGCGCCTGCGAGAGCGGCGGGCGGCGCGAGGCCCCGGGTCAAGCCCGGGGCGCCCGGTAACCAAGGTCGGCGTGGATCCGGGTAGCCGGCGTCAGGCGGCGCGGACGCCGCCGCGCGGCGCCATGCCCGGCAGGCCGCGCAGGCTTTCGGCCAGGCGCACCGCGGCGGAGACGCCCTCCAGCACCGGCAGCCCGAACCGGTCCGCCATCCGCGTCGCGAGGTCGGCCATCCCCGCGCAGCCCAGCACCACCGCGTCGATCCCGTCCTCGGCCACTGAGCGGGCGATCTCCGCGGCCACCCGCTCGGCCGAACCCTCGGGGTCCGCCTCCAGCTCCAGCACCGGCACGCCGGAGGCGCGGACCCGGGCGCAGCGCCCGGCGAAGCCGTAGCGTTCGATGTTCTCCTCCAGCACCGGGATCGAGACCGCCAGCGTGGTGACCACCGAGAACCGGGCCCCCGCCAGCATCGCCGCCATATAGGCCGCCTCGCCGATGCCGATGACCGGAATGCCCGCCGTCGCGCGCAGCTCCCACAGCCCGGTGTCGTCGAAACAGGCGATCACCGCGGCCTCGGCCCCGCCGGCGCGCTCCTCCCCGAAGACGCGGAACAGGCCCGGCAGCGCGGCCTCGCCGTCCTCCGGCCCCTGGATGGCGGGCGGGTTCTCGGCCGGCTCCACCGCGCGGATCACGGTCGCGGGCGCCGCCGCCGCCCGGGCAGCCGCGCCGATGGCGCGGGTCATGGCGGCGGTGGAGTTGGGGTTGATGACGCTCAGCCGCATCTCAGACCATGCCCTGCCCGGCGTCCGACGGCGCCTTCGCCTGCCGGCGCCGCATCAGCCCCACCACGCCCAGCGCCGCGCCGATGATGACGAAGGAGAACACCGTGGTCAGCGTGCCCAGCGCATAGAGCACCGGCGTGGTGACGTTGGTGGTCATCCCGAAGATCTCCAGCGGCAGGGTGTTGTAGGAGCCCGCGGTCAGCAGGGTGCGGGCGAATTCGTCGTAGCTCAGCGTGAAGCCGAAGAGCGCGACCCCGATCAGGCTCGGCCCGATGATCGGCAGCACCACGAAGCGCACCGTCTGCCAGGGCGTCGCGCCCAGGTCGCGCGCGGCCTCCTCGTAGCTTTTGTCGAAGCGGTTGAACACCGCGAACATGATCAGCAGGCCGAAGGGCAGCGTCCAGGTCAGCTGCGCCCCGAAGCCGGAGGTGGACCAGTGCACGTCGAGCCCCGCGATGTTGAACATCAGCCCCACGCCCAGAGAGATCAGGATCGACGGGATGATCAGGCTCGCCACCGTCAGGTAGAACAGCCAGGACGCCCCGAAGAAGCGCCGCCGGAACGCCAGCCCCGCCATGACCGAGACCACGACGGTCGTGACCATCACCATCAGCCCGAGCGTGAGCGAGCGCGAGAAGGCCCCCCAGAAATCCCCCACCGCCTGCTGCTGGAAGAGGTCGAAGAACCAGTGCGTCGACCAGCCCCGCATCGGGAAGGTCAGCCCGCCTTCCGGCCCCTGGAAGGACAGGATGCCGATGGTCACGATGGGTCCGTAAAGGAACAGCACGAACAGCGCGAAGAACGCGCCCAGCAGCCAGAAGCCCCAGCCCCGCTTGCCCTCCATCTCAGAGCTCCTTCCGGATGTCGACCAGCCGCAGCATGACGGCGATCATCAGCAGCACGGTGATCAGCAGCACCACCGCGGAGGCGGCGGCGGCCGGGTATTGCAGCAGCGCGATTTCGTTCTGGATGATCCGGCCGACCGAGGCGGACTGCGACCCGGACATGAACCGCACCGTGATGAAGTCGCCCATCACCAGCGTCACCACGAAGATCGACCCGATCATCAGCCCCGGTTTCGACAGCGGCACGATCACGTTGGTCAGGATCTGGAAGGCGGAGGCGCCGTTGTCCCGCGCCGCCTCGATCAGCCTTCGGTCGATGCGCATCATCGAGTTGAAGATCGGGACCACCATGAACAGCGTGTAGAGATGCACGAAGGCCAGCACGACCGCGAAGTCGGAGAACAAGAGGAACTCCAGCGGCGTATCGATCAGCCCGGCCTGCAGCAGCACCTCGTTGGCCAGCCCGTTGCGGCCGAGGAACGGGATCCAGGAGATCATGCGGATGATGTTGGAGGTCCAGAACGGCACCGTGCAGACCAGGAACAGCGCGCTCTGCCACACCACCGAGCGGACGTGGAAGGCCAGGAAATAGGCGACCGCGAAGCCGATGGCGGCGGTGAAGGCCCAGACCATCAGCACGTAGGAGAAGGTCTTGAGATAGGTGTCCAGCGTGACCCTGGAGGTCAGCAGGTATTCGTAATTCTCGAAGGTGAAGTCGGGATAGAAATCCCACTCGTTATAGCCCCAGAACGACACGGTGACGATCACCGCGATCGGGATCACCAGGAACACCGCCAGCAGCGCGGCCAGCGGGCTGACCAGCAGCCAGGAGGCGAGCCCCTCGGACATGGCGCGCACCGGCGCGTCGGGCGCCTTGTCGGCGACGGGGGCGGCTTCGACGGGGACGTCGGACATCGGGCCTCGCAGCGGGGCTTCGGGAGCGGGAGGCGCCGCGCCCCCCGGGGAGGGGGACGCGGCCGTCAGGTCACGCGGCGATCAGGCCGCATTCTTGAGTCACGCGGCGATCAGGCCGCGATGAACTCGTTCCACTTGCGGACCATGTACTTGTTCTCGTCCATCACCGCGTTCCAGCAGGCGACGCGGCCCATGCGCTCCTCGAACGAGCCGCCGTCGCGGACCTCGCCGACCTGCGCCATGGGCGAGCCCTGCGGGTTGGTGATGACCTCGGTGGCCTCCTTGCCCTCGAACCAGTAGCCCCACTCGTTCTCGGACATGAACAGCTTGGAGGTCTCGGGCACGGCCGAGTAGTAGCCCTGACGCATCAGGAAGCCGCCGACCCAGCCGGACAGATACCAGTTGATGTATTCGTAGGCCGCATCCAGCTCCAGCCCAGACAGGTTCGCCGACAGGCCCAGGCCGCCGCCCCACGACCGGTAGCCTTCCTCAAGCGGCTGGTAGACGCAGGGGATGCCCTTCGACTTCACCGCGGTGATCGCGGGCGACCACATCGACTGGATCACCACCTCGCCCGAGGCCATCAGGTTGACGGACTCGTCGAAGCTCTTCCAGAAGGCGCGGAACTGGCCGGCCTTCTTGGCCTCGGTGAAGATCGCGATGGTCTTGTCGATCTCCTCCTGGGTCATGTTGCCCTTGTCGCCATACTGGATCTCGCCCATCGACTCGCAGACCATGGCCATGTCCATGATGCCGATGGAGGAGATGTCGAGGATCGAGGCCTTGCCCTTGAACTCGGGGTTCAGCAGTTCCGACCAGTTGGAGATCGGGCGCCCGATCAGGTCGGGGCGGATGCCCAGCGTGTCGGCGTTGTAGATGGTCGGAATCAGCGTCATCCAGCCGGTTTCGGTATCGGCGAAGGACTTGGCGCCCGGACCGTCGACGAAGCCGACCGTGTGCGGGGCGGTGCCCTGGGCGATGGTCGACTCGGGCGTCAGCTTGCCGGACCGGAAGATGCCGACGATCTTGTCGTAATTCTTGATCTTGGACGTATCCATCGCCTGCAGGTTGCCCGCGCCCCAGACCTTCTTGCAGATCCAGTATTCGATATCGGCGATGTCGAAGGACTTGGGCTGCGTCGCCGCGCGCTGGGTCACGCTGTCGGAATCGAGCGCCGTCATCTCCAGCGTGAAGCCCAGATCCTCCTTCACCTTCTCCGCCACCTCGTTGAGGTTGGAGACGCCGGTGCCGAACTGGCGGAGCGTCACGTCCTTGATGTTCTGCGCCCAGATCATCGGCGCGCCGATGACGCCGGAGCCGACGGCGGCGGCGCCGACGGCGGCCGTGCCCTTCAGCAGCGCCCGGCGGCTGACGCCCTTGTTCGCGGTCTTGTCCATGGGTCCTCTCCTTCTTGTCCCTGTTGGTCGCCGGGCCCTGGCCCCGGCTGTCGGTCGTGGCGGCGCCGCGCTCAGGCGGCGAGCCGATGGGCGTCCTCGGGCTTCCAGGCGAGCATGACCTGCTCCCCCGGCTGCACCGGATCGTCGAAGAACTGCGCGTCGGGGACCACGGCGGTCAGGTCGCCGAGCTGGTCGGCGGCGAGCGCGACCGAGACCGTCGCCCCGAGATATTCGATGTCGCGCACCGTGGCCGGCATCCCCATGCCGCCCTTCATCACCGCGATGCGGTCGGCCCGCACGGCCACCTTGCCCGTGCCGTCGTCGACCACGTTGTGCCCGCCGATGAAGCGGGCCACGAACTCGGTGCGCGGGGCGCCGAAGACCTCGCGCGCAGGCGCGGCCTGCTCGATGCGCCCGGCGTTCATCACCACCACCAGGTCGGCCAGCGCCAGCGCTTCGTCCTGGGAATGGGTGACATGCACGAAGGTCAGGCCCAGTTCGCGCTGGATCTTCTTCAGCTCCGCCCGCATCCGGATGCGCAGGAACGGGTCGAGCGCCGACAGCGGCTCGTCCAGCAACAGCGCCTGCGGCCGGGTGATCAGGCTGCGCGCCAGCGCCACGCGCTGCTGCTGGCCGCCCGAAAGCTGGGAGGGCAGGCGCGCCGCGAATTGCCCCATGTCGACCAGCGCCAGCATCTCGGCGGCCTTGGCCAGCCGCTCCGCCTTCGCCACGCCCTTCATCTTGAGCGAGAAGGCCACGTTCTCGGCGATGCTCAGATGCGGGAACAGCGCGTAGGACTGGAACATCATCGACGTGCCGCGCTTGGCCGGCGGCAGCTTCGTCACCTGCTTGCCGCCCAGCATCACGTCGCCGTCCGAGGCGCTTTCATGCCCGGCGATCATGCGCAGCGTGGTGGACTTGCCGCAGCCCGAGGGGCCGAGCAGGCAGCAATAGGCCCCGGACTCGATCTTGAGGTCGATCGCGTCCACCGCCAGCGCGTCGCCGTAGCGCTTGGTCAACGCGACCAGTTCCAGGGTGGCGTCCTGACTCATTCCTGCGGTCCCCTCGCTGCCGCCGATCGCCGGCGTGTCACGGGGTCAGGGGTTAGCAAGCGCCATGCCAACCGGCTCGCGCCGGCGATCCGGGGCCGGCGCCGCTTGCGCAGGCGCCCCGGGCGCCGCTGCATTGGGCAGTCGCCGCCCGTTCATAGCGCAATCGTATACGATTCGAGATATCCACGCCGCATCTCGCCCGCAGGTCCGCGCCGCATTTCCACAACGGCCGGTTTGCAGTAATCAGTCCTTGCGACTTCCAGGAGCCCCCGATGCCGCCGTCCACGCCCGGCGCCCCGCGCCAAAGCCGGCCCGTCCGACCCGCCGCCCCGCCCGCGGACCGCGGCGGCGCAGGCGGGCGCGGGGGCGCGGCGGCCGGGCGGCTGTTCTCGCTCCCCCCCGGGCGGGCGCTGGAGATCTGCGCCAACCTGCATCGCGCGATCCTCGAACACCGCATCGCCCCGGGCGCGAAGCTGTCGGAGGACGAGGTGGGCGAGCTGTTCGGCGCCTCGCGCACCGTGGCGCGCGCCGCCCTGCACGCGCTGGCCCATTCCGGCCTGGTGACGATGGAGCGCAACCGCGGCGCCTTCGTCGCCCGCCCCGACAAGCGCGAGGCCAACGAGGTGTTCGAGGCCCGCGCCCTGATCGAACCCCGGGTGGCGCGCATGGCCGCCGCCCATGCCGGCCCCGCGGACATGACCGCCCTGCGCGCCCATCTGGAGGCGGAGCACGAGGCCGTCGCCGCCGACGACAAGGGCCGCGCGCTGTCGCTGTCGGGGGAATTCCACATCCGCCTCGCCGACATCGCCGACCAGCAGGTGCTGGCGGGGATGGTGCGGGCGCTGGTGGCGCGGTCCTCGCTGATCATCGCGCTTTACTGGCGCCGCGTGGACGCGACCTGCGAAAGCCACGCCCACCACGCCCTGCTCGACGCGCTGGAGGCCGGCGACGGCGCGGCGGCGGATGAGATCATGCGCGGTCACATCGTGGACCTGCGCTCGGGCCTCGACCTGGGAGAGCGTCCGCCGGCGGCGACGAGCCTGGCCGAGGCGCTGGGGCGGTAGCGACCGCCCCGCCGGACGTTCAGTCGAGGATGGACGCGCCCGGTTTCGGGAAGCCCGCGGGGCGCAGGCCCAGCGCCGCGGCGGCGATCAGGCCGAACCGCTCCGCCGCCTCCACCGCGCCCGGCGGCGCCGAGGCGTCCAGCAGGCGCGCCAGCCGGATCGCGGCGGCCGCGTGATCGCCGGCGGCGGCCGCGGCCACCATGCGGCCGAAGGCGGCTTCGTCGGCCGAGGCGACGGGGCTGGTCAGCTCCCCCGGGCGCAGACGGCGGCGCGCGGCCCGGGCCATCAGGCCCAGCAGCCGGTCCAGCGCCTCCGCCGCGCGGGCGGCGGCGTCGGCGTCCAGCGCCTCCGCCAGTTCGCGGCGCAGGGCCCAGCGCCCGTCCTCGCCCGCCCGCATCAGCCGCAGCGCCAGCGCCGCGCGCCGCTCCACCGGCGGCAGCGCGGCGAAGCGGCGGGCGGCCCGGGCGAATTCGGCCCGGTCCCAGGGCGGGGTCGCGGGATGGTCCCGGCGTGTCATCGGGCGCCTCCGGTCGACGGGCGATCAACGGGCGGGCGGGATCGGCGCCCGCGCCCGTCACATCGTGCGGATCACTTGGTGAGGATCAGCTTGCGCTGGCGGGTCACGCGCAGGGTGTAGACCGCGCCGTCCAGCACGATCCGGGCCTCCTGCCCGCCGCCGGTCAGGGCGCGGGCGTCATGCACCGGCGCGGTGTCCGCGGGCAGCCGCGTCGCGGTGGACACCGGCCTGGGCTCGGCGGCCGGGAGCGGCGCGCCGGCGCGATGGCCGGACGCGTCGGAGCAGGGCTGCCGCAGAGCGGGGCAGGCGCCGGGGCGGAGGCTCAGCACGGGACGGTTCATCGGGCGGCCTCCATCCGGTCCAGCCAGCGTTCCACCGACATCTCCAGCCCGCCGAGGCCGCCGGTCAGCAGCAGGGCCACCGCGTCGTCGCGCTCGGCGGCGCCGATGCGGGGGGAGGGGTCGGTCAGGGCGCCGGCGCGGCGCGCGGGCGGGCGAAGCTGGGAGAGGTCGCGCATCTGGGGTCTCCGGACTGTCGAACGGCGCGCGGGGCCGGGAATATCCGGGGGCGCGGCGGTCGGATTTTCGAGCGGTCCTGGCTTCCCCGGTCCGGCGCGTGGGGCGCGACGGGGTGGCTGCGGCCTGGAACCTTTATGGGCCGAATCTCCGCCGCCGGTCAATCCCGAGTTTTTCAGTCAGAAATAGAAATCCGCCCGCCCGGCCGGCATTTTCGCCGCCTCCGGCCCCCCGCCCGGCTTGACGCAGCGTCGGCGATGCCTGACCGTGCGGTCAAACAAGAAACGGCCAAGAAACATAATCAGGGAGGTCTTCCATGATCCGCACGTTCAGCGCGGCGGCGGCGCTCGCCGTCGCTCTCGCCGGCCAGGCCATGGCCAGCGACATCAAGCTGCCCGACACGCTCGCCGTCACCGCCTACGACACCGGCTCCTCCGGCTTCGCCCAGATGGTCGCGGTCGGCGCGGCCCTGCAGGAGGCGGCCGGCGTCAACCTCCGCATCCTGCCCGGCAAGAACGACATCGCCCGCATGGAGCCGGTGCGCCAGGGCAAGGCCCCGATCTCGGCCATGGGCGTGGGCGTCTACATGACCCAGGAGGGGGTGTTCGAATTCGGCTCCGAACGCTGGGGGCCGCAAAGCGTGCGGCTGCTGATGGTCAACAACGCCGGCGACACCGCGCTCGCGGTCGGCGTCGCCAAGGACGCGGGCGTGGAGACCTATGCGGACCTCAAGGGCAAGCGGGTCGCCTGGGTGAAGGGGGCGCCGGCGCTCAACGTCAACATGGAGGCCTATCTCGCCTATGCCGGCCTGACCTGGGACGACGTGGAGAAAGTGGAGTTCGGCGGCTACGGCGACAGCTGGAAAGGCATGGTCAACGGCCAGGTCGACGCCGCCTACGCCATCATGACCTCCGGCTCCGCCTTCCAGATGGAGGCCTCGCCCCGCGGCCTGATGTGGCCGACCATCGACCCGAACGACAAGGCGGGGCTGGAGCGGATGACCTCTATCGCCCCCTATTTCGCGCCCGTCGTGGCGACCAAGGGCGCGGTGGCCGCGACCACCGAAGGCGGCATCCCCTCGGCCGCCTATCCCTATCCGATCCTGATCGCCTACGCCGACCAGGACGAGGATCTGGTCTACAACTTCACCAAGGCGATGTACGAGCTTTACGACGCCTACAAGGGCAAGGCGCCGGGCATCGACGGCTGGGCGATGAAGTTCCAGAACCTGCAATGGGTGGTGCCCTACCACGACGGCTCGATCCGCTACTACAAGGAGGCGGGCGTGTGGTCGGACGAGGCTCAGGCCCATAACGACGGCCTGATCGCCCGCCAGAAGGTGCTTCAGGACGCCTGGAAGGCGCTGGAGGCGGAGAAGCCCGCCGACTGGGACGCCGCCTGGGACGCCAAGCGGCGCGAGGCGCTGACCGCCGCCGGACTGAAGGTGGTGTTCTGATCGCCGCGCCCCGGGGCGGCGCGTCCGCCCCGGGGCCGGCATCTGCGCTTGACCGGACGCTATGGCTGTCTGACAATCGCGCGATACAGAACGACCGTTTCACCCCACGGAACGAAACGGCGCCCATAGGAGGAGATCCCAGATGATCCATCATCGCCCGGCCCGCGCGGCCGGTCTCATTGCTGCGTTCGCGCTCGTCGCGGCCGCGACCGCTCCCGCCTCGGCGGAATTCAAGCTGCCCTCGACCGTGGCGATCACCGCCTACGACACCGGCTCCACCGGCTTCAACCAGGCGGTCGCCATCGGCGCGGCCTTCCAGGACGCGGCCGGCGTGAACCTGCGCATCCTGCCCGGCAAGAACGACATCGCCCGCGCCGTGCCGCTGCGCCAGGGCAAGGTGCCGTTCTCGGCCTTCGGGGTCGGCTGCTACATGATGCAGGAAGGCGCCTTCGACTTCGCCAACCCCGACTGGGGCCCGCAGCCGATCCGCGTGCTGATGACCAATTTCGCCGGCACGCTGGGCCAGTCGCTTGCAGTCGCGGCCGACGCCGGGGTGAAGGAATATTCCGACCTGCGCGGCAAGCGGGTGGCGTGGATCAAGGGCGCCCCGGCGCTCAACGTCAACACCGAGGCCTATCTCGCCTATGGCGGGCTGACCTGGGACGACGTGGAGAAGGTGGAGTTCGGCGGCTACGGCGACAGCCACAAGGGGCTGGTCAACGGCCAGACCGACGCGGTGTTCAGCTCCACCACCGCCGGCGGCATGTTCCAGGCCGAGGCCTCGCCCCGCGGGCTCTACTGGCCGCCGATCGACCCGGCCGACACCGCGGCCTTCGGGCGGATGCAGGACGTGGCCCCGTATTTCCGCACCATGACCGCCACCGAGGGCGCGGTGGCCGCGACCACCGAGGGCGGCGTGCCGACCGCGGGCTATCCCTATCCCGCGCTGGTGGCGATGGAGAGCCAGGACGCCGATCTGGTCTACAACATGACCAAGGCGATGTACGAGACCTACCCCGCCTACAAGGGCAAGGCCCCGGGCATCGACGGCTGGGCGCTGGAGCTGCAGTCGATGGAATGGGTGATCCCGTTCCACGAGGGCGCGATCCGCTACTACAAGGAGGTCGGCGCCTGGACCGATGCGGCGCAGGCCAACAACGACGCCCTGATCGCCCGCCAGAAGGTGCTGATGGACGCCTGGGCCGCGCTGAAGGCCGCGGATCCCGCCGACTGGGCGACCGCCTGGCCCGAGGCCCGGCGCGAGGCCCTGAAGGCCGCCGGCCTGAAAGTGGTGTTCTGATCCGCGACGCGGATCGTCTTTCCAGCGCGGACGCGGCCGGCCTCACGGGGCCGGCCGCGCGTCATCAGACCGCTCCGAAACATCCAGGCCCGGGCTCGCGCGGCGCATCGCGCATGGACGCCCCGGCAAGCACAGGCTGACAATACATGGACGAGGCCGAACGCCGCGAGCTCGAAGGAGCCGCCCCCGCCCCCCTGCCGCTCGCCGCGCGCATCGTGGTCATCGCGGGCACGATCGCGGCCATCGCGCTGTCGGCGCACCAGCTGTTCAACTGGCAGCTGTTCGGGATCGTGCTGATCGAGGGGCGATACATGTATCTCCTCGGCGGCGTGTTCCTCGCGCTGACCTTCCTAGTGTTCCCGGCGAACCGCGCCCGCGGGCCGGGACTGCCCGACTGGATCCCCGCGGCCCTCGCCGCCTTCGCCGGCGGCTATTTCGCGCTGACCGCGGAGCAGAGCCTCGAAGAGGGCTGGGAATACGCGGCGCCCGAGATCGCGGTCTGGGTCTCGGTCCTGTTCTACCTCTTGATCCTGGAGGCGACGCGGCGCGCCGGCGGGCTGGTCCTGTTCCTGATCGTGGCGGCCTTCTCGCTCTACCCCACCTTCGCGGACGTGATGCCGGACCCGCTGACCGGCTTCGCCTCGCCCTTCCTCGACCTCGCGCCCTATCACATGATCTCCAACGAAAGCTCGTTCGGGATCCCGATGAACGCCTTCGGCAACCTGGTGATCGGCTTCATCGTGTTCGGCGCCGTGCTCCAGCACACCGGGGGCGGCAAGTTCTTCAACGACCTGGCGCTGGCGCTGGTCGGCTCGTTCCGCGGCGGCGCGGCCAAGGTCGCGATCTTCGCCTCGGGCTTCATGGGCTCGATGTCGGGCTCGGTGATCTCCAACGTGCTGACCACCGGCGCGGTGTCGATCCCGGCGATGAAGCGCACCGGCTTCTCCAACCGCTACGCGGCGGCGACCGAGGCCTGCGCGTCGACCGGCGGCGTGCTGATGCCCCCCGTCATGGGGGCGACGGCCTTCGTCATGGCCTCGTTCCTGTCCCGGCCTTACGTGGAGATCGCGCTGGCCGCGGCCATCCCCTCGATCCTCTACTATTTCGGGCTGTTCGCGCAGATCGACGCCTACGCCGCCAAGCGCGGCCTGAAGGGGCTGGCCCCCGGCGAAGCCCCGACCCTGCGCGAGACCTTCAAGGACGGCTGGCCCTATGTCGCCGTCTTCGCGGTGCTGATCTTCTTCATGGTGGCGCTGCGCCAGGACACGCTGGCGCCGTTCTACGCCACCGCCCTGCTGCTGGTCATCAACCAGGTGATGGCCAAGCAGCGCTTCACGCTGAAGTCGCTGGGCGACCTGATCGTGGGCATCGGCCGGGCGCTGGCGGAGCTGGTGGCGGTGCTGCTGGGCGTGGGGCTGATCGTGGGCGCGTTCTCGGCCACCGGGCTCGCGGGGACGCTGGTCAACGAGCTGGTGTTCATGGCCGGCGACAGCGTCTTCGCGCTGCTGGTGATGGGCGCGATCACCGCCTTCATCTTCGGCATGGGGATGACGGTGACGGCCTGCTACATCTTCCTCGCGGTGGTGCTGGCCCCGGCGCTGGAGCAGGCGGGGCTCAACACGCTCGCCGTGCACATGTTCATCCTCTACTGGGGCATGGTCTCCTACATCACGCCGCCCGTGGCGCTGGGGGCCTTCGCGGCCGCGACCATGGCGGGCGCCAGCCCGATGCGCACCGGGTTCGAGGCGATGAAGCTGGGCGGGGTGATCTACCTCGCGCCGTTCTTCTTCGTGCTGAACCCGGCGCTGGTGGGCGAGGCCCCGGCCTGGGAGGTGGCGCTGACCATGACCACGGCGCTGATCGGGGTGTTCTTCATCTCCGGCTCGCTGCAGGGGCATGTCAGCCTGGTCGGCGACCTGGGCGACGACGCCAAGGGCTATGCGATGCGGGTGCTGCTGTTCTTCGCCGGCCTCGCCTTCGCCATGCCGGGCGACGGGCTGCTGGGCCTCGACCGCTGGGCGCTGAACGGGGCCGGGCTTGCGCTGGCGGCGCTGCCGGTGCTGGCGGCGCGGGCCACCGGCACGCGGGCGGCGAAGACCGCGCCGCAGGTCTGAGCCGCGCGGCCCGCGTCCGGGTTTTTGTCCCGGGATTTCGCGCGGGCGGCATGAACCGGACGCCGGCCGGCGGGCACTTATGGACGGGGCGGGGAGGCGCAGGCCCCCCGCCCCGTTCCGTTTCGGCCCGCCCCCTGCGACCGCGCGCCCGGGGCGCCCGCATGGCGCGGGCCGCGCCGACCCCTTAACTGAAACGCGGTCGACCGTTCGCCGCCCCGCCGCCCCGCCGCCCCGCCGTCTCCCGACGCCCGAAACGTCATCGAGGAACCTCAGAGCCCATGCTGCGCGACCGCCTCCGCACCCTGATCGACGCGCCGGGCTTCGAGCGCGGGGTGATCGCCCTCATCGTGATCAACGCCCTAACCCTGGGGCTGGAGACCTCGTCCGCCGCCTCGCAGGCCATCGGCCCGGTGCTGGACGCGCTGGACCGGGCGATCCTCGCGGCCTTCGTCGTCGAGCTGGCGATCCGGCTCTATGTGCGACGCGCCGCCTTCTTCCGCGACCCCTGGCGGATCTTCGACCTGGTGGTGGTGGGGGTGGCGCTGGCGCCGGCCTCCGGCCCGCTGTCGGTGCTGCGCGCCTTCCGCATCCTGCGGGTGCTGCGCATGGTGTCGGTGGTGCCGTCGATGCGGCGGGTGGTGACGGGGCTGTTGCGCGCGATCCCGGGCATGGGCTCGGTCGTGCTGCTGCTGTCGCTGATCTTCTACGTGTTCTCGGTGATGGCGACGAAGCTGTTCGGGGGCGCGCATCCCGACTGGTTCGGCACCATGGGCGAAAGCGCCTACACGCTGTTCCAGGTGATGACGCTGGAAAGCTGGTCGATGGGCATCGTCCGCCCGGTGATGGAGACGCATCCCCATGCCTGGCTGTTCTTCGTGCCCTTCATCCTGCTGACCACCTTCGCGGTGGTGAACCTGTTCGTGGGCATCATGGTCGACGCCATGCAGACCCATCACGAGGCCGGCGAGGATATCGACCCGGCCGAGGCCGAGGCCGAAGCCCGTGCCAAGGTCGCCGCGACCGGAGAGCGGGCGGAGATCCTGGCGGAGCTCCGCGCCCTGCGCGCCGAAATCGCCGCCTTGCGCGAGGCGCGGGAGGCGCGGGGCTGACCCCGGCCCCCGCCCCCGCTCAGGCCCCGCGGCGGTCGTTCCAGATCTTGGTGACGTGGCGGACGAGCCCGCCTTCGGTCTCGATCGAATAGACGTAGTCGGCGGCGATGGGGACCGGGTCGCCGGCCTTGGTCTTCGCGGTGCCGAGGAACACGGCGAAGGCCAGCACCGTCGCGCCGTCCGCGGTGACCGCGTGATGCTTCAGGTCGTAATGCGCGTCGGGGACGGAGACGCAGAGCGCCTTCATCCACTCGGCATAGCCCTCCAGCGTCTTCACCTCCTCCAGCGATTTCGCCTGGCAGGCGAAGCTCGCGTCGGGCGCGCACCAGCGGCGGCAGGTTTCCCAGCCCTTTCCGGTTTCGAGGGCGTCGAATAAGTCCATGACGGGACCGGCGATGGACATGGGCGAGGCTCCTTGGTCGGGGGCGGACGGGCGATGAGGCCCGTTCAGTCTATCCGGTTCCCCCGCCCCGCCATTGCGTCGAGCGGGGGGAGGCGCGCCGGTTCCGCGCCCCGGACTTGATCCGGGGCCTCGCGCGGGCGGCGAGCGGGAGGCCCCGGATCAAGTCCGGGGCGCCTTCCGCTCGACCGGCCGGGCGCTCGGGCGCGGCCGGGCGGGGGCTCAGCCCTCGGGCCCGACCTTCGCGAACTCCATCCGGTAGACCACCTCCTCCCCCGTCGTCGGGTCCACGCCCGGGGCGCCGGAGATGGTCAGCCGGTCCCCCTCCAGCGCGAAGGGGCGGGAGAGGTCGATTTGCCAGTCCGGATTCCAGGCGGCCTCGACATGATGGACCACGCGCCCCTCCTCCAGCGTCCAGCGGGCGACATAGGCGAGCATGGTGTCGAACAGCGCGGCCTTCTCGGCCTCGGTCCAGGGCGCCGCGCCTCGGGTCGGGCGGGCGCGGGCGATGACGGTGGCCATCATCCGCCCGTCGGGGTGATAGGCGATGTAGCCGATGGGCTCGGCGCCCATGGCGTCGGTGACCGCGCCGGTCGCCACGCTCTCCCGCGTCCAGGCCAGCATCCGCCAGCTTCCGACAAGCGCGCCTGCGTCGGCCATGCCGCCCTCCCTGTTCCGCCCCGGCGCCCAGACTAGCACGCCCTCCGCGCCGCGCCGCGTTTTTCCCGAACGTTCAAATTTCCCCCTTCCCGGCGCGTCATGGCTTGGTCATAGTCGTGCTGCGCCGCATCAAATCGCCGCCGGGAGGAGCCATGCCGCCGATCGCCCGCGCCTATGTCCGCCGGATCGACCGGATCAACCGCGCCGTGGGGCGGGTCGCGATGTGGGGCATCGTGGCGATGATCGGGGTGCTGTTCTGGTCCGCGATCTCCAAAGCGGCGTTCCTGCCCTCCCTGTGGACGCTGGAGACGGCGCAGTTCCTGATGGTGGCCTATTTCCTGCTGGGCGGCCCCTATTCCATGCAGACCGGGGACCATGTGCGCATGGACCTGCTCTATTCCCGCTGGTCGCCGCGCACCCGCGCGATCATCGACAGCGCCACCTGCCTGGCGCTGATCTTCTACCTGACCTTCCTGCTGCTGGGCGGGCTGTCGTCCACGCAATACGCCATCGAATTCGGCGAACGCTCCTACTCCGCCTGGCGGCCCTACATGTGGCCGATCAAGGTGGTGATGTGCGCGGCCATCCTGCTGATGCTGCTGCAGGCCATCGCCCAGCTGATCCGTGACATCGCCGCCGCGCGGGGCGAGCCGCTGCCCGCCTACACCCCGACCGAAGGGCCCGCATGACCTTTCCCCGCCTGCGCCGGAGCCCCGTGGCATGAGCTACGAGGCCATCGCCCTGCTGATGTTCGCCTCGATGATGGTCATGCTGCTGACCGGGCAGCGGGTCTTCGCGGCGATCGGGGTCGTGGCGGTCGCCTCGGCCATCGCGCTGTGGGGCGGGGGCGGGTTCGAGCTGGCCTTCTCCTCGGCCATGAAGCTGATGAAGTGGTATCCGCTGCTGACGCTGCCGCTGTTCATCTACATGGGCTACATGATGTCGGAGAGCGGCATCGCCGACGACCTCTACGAGATGTTCCATGTCTGGTCCGGCGGCCTGCGCGGGGGCCTCGCGGTGGGGACCATCGGGCTGATGGTGGCGATCTCCGCCATGAACGGGCTGTCGGTCGCCGGCATGGCCATCGGGGCGACCATCGCGTTGCCGGAGCTTCTCAGGCGCGGCTACGACAAGATCATGGTCACGGGCGTGATCCAGGCGGGATCGAGCCTCGGCATCCTGGTGCCGCCCTCGGTGGTGCTGGTGCTCTACGGCATGATCGCGCGGGCGCCGGTGGGGCAGCTCTGGCTCGCGGGGGCGATCCCGGGGCTGATGATGGCGGCGCTCTTCGTGCTCTACATCGTCGTGCGCTGCCGGTTGCAGCCGCATCTGGGCCCGACGCTGACGGCGGAGGAGCGCGCGAAGATCACGCTCGCCGACAAGCTCGCCTCGCTGAAGGCGGGGATCTGGCCGCTGCTGATCTTCTTCTTCATGACCGGGCTGTTCGTGATGGGCGTGACCAGCCTGGTGGAAAGCTCCGCCGTTGGCGCGGTGTCGGCCACGGTCGCCGCGCTGGCCAAGCGCCGCCTGACCTACGCGGTGCTGGAGGCGACCGTCCGAAAGACGCTCGGCATCTCCTGCATGTTCATGTGGATCATCCTCGCCGCCCTGTGCTTCGGGGCGGTGTTCGACGGGCTGGGCGCGGTGCGCGCGGTGGGGGATTTCTTCACCGAGGACCTTGGCCTGACGCCCTGGGAGATCCTGCTCCTGATGCAGCTCAGCTACATCGTGATGGGCACCTTCCTCGACGACACGGCGATGCTGGTGATCGTCGCGCCCCTCTATATCCCGCTGGTCAAGGCGCTGGGCTTCGATCTGGTCTGGTACGGCGTGCTCTACACCATCACCTGCCAGATCGCCTACATGACGCCGCCCTTCGGCTACAACCTGTTCCTGATGCGCGCCATGGCGCCGCCCGAGATCACCCTCACCGACATCTACCGCTCCATCATCCCTTTCGTGGGGGTGATGCTGCTGGCGCTGGCGCTGGTGATGGCCTTCCCGCAGATCGCGCTTTGGCTGCCGGGACTGGTCTATGGAAAGTAGTTCGAGCGACAAGCGCCCGGCAAACGGGCCGTCCGTCAACAGTGGAGAAACCCGATGACCGCCAAGACCCCGATCAATCTCCGACGCCAGTTCCTCAAGGGCGCGGGCCTCGCCGGCGTCGGCGCGCTGGCCGCGCCGTCGATCGTCAAGGCCCAGAGCCCGATCAAGTGGCGCTTCCAGACCTATGCCGGCGCCGCGCTCGGCGAGCATGTCACCAAGCCGATCATCGACGCGATCAACACCGCCGCGAACGGCGCGCTGGAGATCGAGCTGTTCTACGCCGACCAGATCGTCCCGACCGGAGAGCTGTTCCGCGCGCTGCAGAACGGCGTCATCGACGCGGTGCATTCGGACGACGACTCGATGGCCGCGCCGGTGGATATCGCCGTCTTCGGCGGCTATTTCCCCATGGCCACCAAGCAGATCATGGACGTGCCGGTGCTGTTCAACCAGTACGGCCTGAAAGAGATCTGGACCGAGGCCTACGATGAGGTCGGGGTCAAGTGGCTGTCGGCCGCCGGCCAGGATCCCTGCCACTTCAACACCAAGAAGAAGATCACCTCGCTGGCGGACCTGTCGGGCCTGAAGCTCTACACCTTCCCCACCGCGGGGCGGTTCCTCAGCCAGTTCGGCGTGGTCCCGGTCTCGATCCCCTACGAGGACGCCGAGGTCGCGGTGCAGACCGGCGAGCTCGACGGCATGGCCTGGTCGGGCATCACCGAGGACTACACGGTCGGCTGGGCGGACGTGACCGATTACTTCCTGCTCAACAACATCTCGGGCGCCTGGATCGGGTCGTTCTACGTGAACCCCGACGCCTGGGGGAAGCTGACGCCGGAGTTGCAGGAGCTGGTCATGGCCTGCATCGACAAGGGTCATTTCTACCGGACCCAGTGGTATTGGGGGGGCGAGGCCAAGCTGCGCGCCTCGGGCGAGAAGCTGGAGCTGACCTCGATCCCCGCCGCCGAGTGGAAGCAGGTCGAGGAGGCCGCCAAGGTCTTCTGGAAGGAGATGGCCGAGACCTCGGACCGCGCCGCGCGCGTGGTCAAGATTTTCGAGGACTACAACGCCGTTCTCGAAAAGGCCGGCCCGCCCTACACGCTGGGCTGATCGCCTTCGCGGGGGGGCCGCCCCCGCCCGACCCTCGCCGCCGCCCCCTTTTCCCGGGGGGCGGCGCGCCGCGTTCACGGCCCCCGCGCCGCGGGGCCGATCCCCGACCGGGCGCGTCCCGGAGAAGAAGAGGCCCGACATGCCCGGCAAGCTGACCCTCACCGACCTCGCGGAACTGGCCAAGGCCGGCGAGATCGACACCGTCCTGGTCGTCCAGGTCGACATGCAGGGCCGGCTGATGGGCAAACGCTTCCATGTCGACTTCTTCCTCGACGGCGCGTGGGAGGAGACCCATTCCTGCAACTATCTCCAGGCCACCGACATGGAGATGGAGACGGTGCAGGGCTACGCCGCCACCTCCTGGGCGCGGGGTTACGGCGACTACGTGATGAAGCCGGACCTGAGCACCCTGCGCCGGATCCCCTGGCTCGACGGCACGGCGCTGGTGATGTGCGACCTGCTCGACCACCACACCCACGGGCTCGTGCCCCATGCGCCGCGCTCGGTCCTGACCGCGCAGGTCGAGAAGCTGGCCGCGAAGGGCTGGACCGCGCAGATGGCCTCCGAGCTGGAATTCTTCCTGTTCCGGGAGACCTACGAGGAGGCGCAGGAAAAGCGTCATCTCGGCCTGACCCCGATCAGCGCCTACAACGAGGACTACCACATCTTCCAGACCACCAAGGAGGAGGACGTGATGCGCGCCGTGCGCAACGGGCTCAACGGCGCCGACATCCCCGTCGAGAACTCCAAGGGCGAGGCCGATGCGGGGCAGGAGGAGATCAACGTCCGCTACGCCCCGGCGCTGGTCATGGCCGACCGGCATGCGATCATCAAGAACGGGGTCAAGGAGATCGCCTGGAAGGCCGGGCGCTCGGTCTCGTTCATGGCCAAGTGGGATTACGACCGGGCGGGGAACTCCTCGCATATCCACATGTCGCTGGCGGACGCGGACGGGGCGAACCTGTTCTTCGACCCGACGGCGGAGCATGGCATGTCGGCGATGATGCGCGCCTGGATGGGCGGGCTGCTGGAGCACGCGGCCGAGATCACCTATTTCCTCGCGCCCTACATCAACTCCTACAAGCGCTTCGTGGCCGGCACCTTCGCGCCGACCAAGACCGTGTGGTCGATGGACAACCGCACCGCCGGCTTCCGGGTGGTGGGCGAGGGCTCGAAGGGCGTGCGGGTGGAATGCCGGATCGGCGGGGCCGACCTGAACCCCTATCTGGCCATGGCCGCCCTGATCGCGGCGGGGATGGACGGGGTGGAGCGCGGGCTCGACATCCCCGCCCCCTTCACCGGCGACGCCTACGGGGCCGGCGACGTGGGCGAGATCCCCACGACGCTGCGCGAGGCGATGGCGCTGCTCGACGGCTCCGCCTTCCTGCGCGCGGCCTTCGGGGACGCGGTGGTGGACCACTACGTCCACGCCGCCCGCATCGAGCAGATGGAGATGGACCGCCGGGTGACGGACTGGGAGCTGAAGCGGGGGTTCGAGAGGGCGTGAGCCTTACATGAGTAAAATATACCATTCCTATTTCATACTTCCGAATCGGCCTGAGGTATGTCATGTTCTTCATCAGGACGCGGCGCCGCCGCGATGAAGAATTGGAGTCCGCAGATGTCCACCTCGAAATACGCTCCGCTCGAATCTCATCTCAAAGCCAGCAAACTTAACGAAATTCGGATGACATTCAGTGAGATAGAGCGCCTGCTCGGGTTCCCCCTGCCGAACTCCGCGCGTCGCCATCGACCGTGGTGGAGCAATTCGACGACCAGCTCGACCATTACCCAACACTGGCTTAATGCGGGGTATTATACCAGTCAGGTAGATATGGCGGGCGAGAAGCTGGTGTTCGTCCGGACCTCGCCGCCCGATGTCGCGCCAGCGGCCCCGGCGTCCAACGCCCCGAGCGATGGGGCGAAATCCCCCGCCCGCCCTGCGCGGCACCCGATCTTCGGCGCGCTCGCCGGCATGTTCCGCCTGGCGCCCGGCGTCGACCTGACGGAGCCGGCGGAGCCTCGCTGGGCGCGCATCGCCGGCATCGAACGCGACGGCCCCGCCGAAGCGGCGGAAAGCCCCGCCCCGTTCCGGCGCCCCGAATGACGCCCGCGCTGCTGCTCGACACCTGCGCGGTGCTCTGGATCGTCTCCGGCGACGGCATCGCGCCGGAGGCGGAGGACGAGATCAACGCGCGCGCGACCGACCCGGCCGGATTGCGCGTGTCGCCGATCACGGCCTGGGAACTGGGCCTGCTCGCCGCGCGCGGACGGCTCGCCGCCGCGATGGCGCCCGCCGCGATCTTCCGCGCCATTCTCGACCTTCCGGGCGTGCGCATGGCCGAGATGCCGCCAGAGGTGCTGCTCGACTCCTCGACATTGCCCGGCGCCCCGCCTAACGATCCTGCGGACCGGATCGTCATCGCCACCGCCCGCGCCCAGGGCCTGAGGGTGATGACCCGGGATCGCCGGATCCTGTCCTATGCCGATGCCGGCTTCGTCCAGGCCGTGCCGTGCTGAGAGGCCACACATGACCGCCACGCTCCGCTGCATCTCCCCCATCGACGGCGCCCTCGTCGCCGAGCGCCCCGCGGCCTCCGCCGAGGAGGCCTCCGCCGCCGTGGCCCGCGCCCGCGCCGCCCAGACCGCATGGGCCGCCCGCCCGCTGGCGGAGCGCGTGACGCTGGTGCGCGCCGGGGTCGCCGCGCTCGACGCCATGTCGGACGAGATGGTCCCCGAGCTCGCCCGCATGATGGGCCGCCCCATCCGCTACGGCGGCGAAATGGGCGGCGTGAAGGAGCGCGCCTTCCACATGGCCGACATCGCCGCCGAGGCGCTGGCGCCCCAGGTGGTGGAGGCCTCCGCCGCCTTCGAACGCCGCATCCTGCGCGAGCCGCACGGCGTCGTCTTCGTCATCGCGCCCTGGAACTACCCCTACCTGACCGCCATCAACACCGTCGCCCCCG
Organism: Pseudomonadota bacterium; assembly: GCA_036154955.1. Lineage (GTDB taxonomy): Bacteria > Pseudomonadota > Alphaproteobacteria > Rhodobacterales > Rhodobacteraceae > Albimonas. The sequence goes on from JAYZWL010000072.1 coordinate 37,033, forward strand.
CCCTGATCGCGGGCAACGCGGTGGTGCTCAAGCACGCCACCCAGACCCTGCTGGCGGGGGAGCGCATGGTCCGCGCCTTCGTCGCCGCGGGCGTGCCGGAGGACGTGTTCCAGACCCTGTTCCTCGACCATCCCACGACCGAGGCGCTGATCGCCGCCCGCGCCTTCGGCTTCGTCAACTTCACCGGCTCGGTGGGCGGCGGCCGGGCGATCGAGCGGGCGGCGGCCGGGACCTTCACCCCGGTCGGGCTGGAGCTGGGCGGCAAGGATCCGGGCTATGTGCGCGCCGACGCCGATCCGGCGGTCGCCGCCGACGGGCTGATCGACGGGGCCATGTTCAATTCCGGCCAGTGCTGCTGCGGGATCGAGCGGATCTACGTGCATGAAAGCCGCTTCGACGCCTTCGTGGCCCGGGCGGAGGAGATCGTGTCGGGCTATCGCCTCGGCGACCCGCTCGACCCCGAGACCACCCATGGCCCGATGGCCCATGCCCGCTTCGCGGCCGTGGTCCGCGACCAGCAGGCCGACGCGCTGGCCCGGGGCGCGCGCGCCCTGATCGACCCCGCCCTGTTCCCCGCCGACGACGGCGGCGCGTATCTCGCCCCGCAGGTCTATGTGAACGTCGACCACGGGATGAAGATCATGCGCGAGGAAAGCTTCGGCCCGGTGGTGGGCGTCGTGCCGGTGCGCGACGACGACCACGCCGTCGCCCTGATGAACGACAGCGACTTCGGCCTGACCGCCGCGATCTTCACCGAGGACGCCGACGCCGCCGCCGAGATCGGCGCGCGGCTGGAGACGGGGACCGTGTTCATGAACCGCTGCGACTATCTCGATCCGGCCCTGTGCTGGACCGGCTGCAAGGACACCGGCCGCGGGGCCGCGCTGTCCTCGCTGGGCTACGCCGCCCTGACCCGACCGAAATCCTTTCATTTCCGGAAATCCTGATGCCCGCCCCCGCCGCCAACTGGAGCTATCCCACCGCCATCCGCTTCGGCCCCGGCCGGATCGCGGAACTCCCCGCCGCCTGCGAGGCCGCCGGCATCGCCCGGCCGCTGCTGGTCACCGACCGCGGCCTCGCGTCCCTGCCGATCACCGTCGCGGCGCTGGACCTGCTGGAGGGCGCGGGCCTCGGCCGGGCCCTGTTCTCCGACGTCGACCCGAACCCGGACGACGTCGCCCTGGCCGCGGGCGTCGCCGCCTTCCGCGCCGGAGGGCATGACGGGGTGGTGGCCTTCGGCGGCGGCTCCGGCCTCGATCTGGGCAAGCTGATCGCCTTCATGTCGGGCCAGTCCCGCCCGGTTTGGGACTTCGAGGATATCGGCGACTGGTGGACCCGCGCCGATCCGGCCGGCATCGCCCCCATCGTCGCCGTGCCGACCACCGCCGGCACCGGATCGGAGGTGGGGCGCGCGGGCGTGCTGACCAATTCCGAAACCCATGTGAAGAAGATCATCTTCCACCCGAAGATCCTGCCCTCGGTCGTCATCTGCGACCCGGAGCTGACCACGGGCATGCCGAGGGTGATCACCGTGGGGACCGGGCTGGACGCCTTCGCCCATTGCCTGGAGGCCTGGTGCTCCCCCTTCTACCATCCGATGAGCGCCGGCATCGCGCTGGAGGGGATGCGCCTGGTGATGGAGAACCTGCCCATCGCCGCCGCAGAGCCGGGCAACCTGCGGGCGCGCGCCGAGCTGATGAGCGCCGCGGCCATGGGCGCCGTCGCCTTCCAGAAGGGGCTGGGGGCGATACATGCGCTGTCGCATCCGGTGGGCGCGGTGCACAACACCCATCACGGCATGACCAACGCCGTCTTCATCCCCACCGTGCTCGCCTACAATCGCCCGGCAGTGGAGGAACGGATCTCCCGCGCCGCGGCCTATCTGGGGATCGAGGGCGGGTTCGACGGGTTCATGGAGGCGGTGATCGGCCTCTGCGCCGATCTGGGCGTGCCGCCGACCCTGACCGCGCTGGGGGTGTCGAACCCCGACCTGAAGGCGCTGGCGCTGATGGCGGCGGAGGACCCGTCCTGCGGCGGCAACCCGATGCCGCTGGACGCGGCGATCCTCGCCGATCTCTACGCCCAGGCGCTGTGATGGGGGCCCTGTGATGAGCGAGCGCCCGTCGCTGATCCTGCGCGGGGCGCGGCTTTCGGGCGGGGCCGCGCCGACGGACGTCGCCGTGGCGGGCGACCGGATCGCGGCCATCGCCCCCGCCCTGCCCGAAGCGGAGGGGGCGGAGGAGATCGCGCTGGGGGGCCGGCTGCTGTTCCCCGGCTTCGTGGAAAGCCATGTCCATCTCGACAAATCCGCGCTGACCGACCGTTGCGCAGGCGCGCCCGACCTGCCCTCCGCCATCGCCGCCGTGGCGCGGGAGAAGCGCGCTTTCACGGTGGAGGACATCCACGCCCGCGCCGCGCAGACCCTGAACCGCTGCGTCCTCCACGGCGCCACCGCCATGCGCACCCATGTCGAGGCCGACCCCCGCGTCGGCCTGCGCGGGTTCGAGGCGATCAAGGCGCTTCGGGACGAATTCGCCTGGGCCATCGACCTGCAGATCTGCGTCTTCCCGCAGGAAGGGCTGACCAACGATCCGGGAACCGAGGACCTGCTCGACCAGGCCGCGCGGGAGGGGGCCGACCTGCTGGGCGGCTGCCCCTACGCCGACACCGACCCCAAGGGCCAGATCGCCCGGATCTTCGCGATGGCGCGGGAATACGACCTCGACATCGACTTTCACCTGGATTTCCACCTCGACCCCGCCCGCATGGACCTGGGCGAGATCTGCCGGATGACCGAGGCGCATGGCTATGGCGGGCGGGTGGCGGCGGGCCATGTCTCGGCGCTGTCGGCCCTGCCGCCGGAGGAGGCCGCCGCATGGGCCCGGCGCATGGCCGACGCGGGCGTCGCCCTGACCGTGCTGCCGGCCACCGACCTGTTCCTGATGGGGCGGGAGACGCGCCACCTGACCCCGCGGGGCGTGGCGCCCGCCCATGATTTCCACCGTTGCGGCGTCACCTGCTCGCTCGCCACCAACAACGTGCTGAACCCGTTCACGCCGTTCGGGGACGGCTCCCTGCTGCGCATGGCGAACCTCTACGCCAACGCGGCCCAGCTCGGGGCGGCGGAGGACCATGCGCTCTGCTTCGACATGGTCACCGCTTCGCCGGCGCGGCTGATGGGGCTCGACTACGGGATCCGGGTCGGCGGCAAGGCGGACCTCGTGGCGCTCGACGCGCGATCGGAGGCGGAGGCCGTGGCGACGCTGGCCCAGCCGCTCTTCGTGGTGAAGAACGGGCGGCGCACCGTGACCCGCCCGGCGCCGGTCCTGCACCGCCCCGAGGCTTGACCGCCCCGCCCCCGGCCCTGTTGGGTGGGGCGATGGACGCGCCCCTTTCCGCCCCGCCCGGCCTGCCCGACGTCCGCGCCGCCGCGCGCGTCCTCGCCGGCATCGCCATCCGCACGCCTCTGGTCGCCTCCGCCCTGCCGGGGATGGGGGCGCTGCGGCTGAAGCTCGACCTTCTGCAACCCACCGGCGCCTTCAAGATCCGCGGCGCGCTGAACGCCGTGGCGCGGCTCGCGCCCGGGACGCGCGGGGTGGTCTGCTGTTCGACCGGCAACCATGGACGGGCGCTGGCCTGGGCGGCGCGGCGGGCCGGGATCCCTGCGACCGTGTGCCTGTCGGCGCTGGCGCCCGAGGTCAAGGTCCGCGCGGCCGAGGCGCTGGGCGCCCGCGTGATCCGCGCCGGACGCTCGCAGGACGACGCGCAGGCCGAGGCCGACCGGCTGGCGGCGGCCGAGGGCCTGACGCAGGTCCCCCCCTTCGACCACGCGGACGTCATCGCCGGGCAGGGCGCGATCGGCCTCGAACTGATCGAGGACGCGCCGGAGCTGGAGACGATCCTCGTCCCCCTTTCGGGCGGCGGGCTGGCGGCGGGGGTGGCCGCGGCGGCGAAGGCGCTCAAGCCCTCGGTCCGGGTGGTGGGGATCTCCATGGACCGGGGCGCGGCGATGGCCGCGAGCCTCGCCGAAGGGCGGCCGGTCGAGACGACGGAGGTTCCCTCGCTCGCCGACAGTCTCGGGGGCGGGATCGGGCTCGGCAACCGGCTGACGTTCGCGATGTGCCGCGACCTGCTCGACGACGTCGTGCTGGTGAACGAGGCGGAGATCTACGCCGGAATGCTGGCGCTGCTGGAGGGCGAACGCATCCTGGCCGAGGGCGCCTCGGCCGTCGCCCATGCCGCGCTCCTCGCCGGCAAGATCCGCCTGACCGGCCCGACCGCCGCGATCCTCACGGGGCGCAACGCCCCGCCCGAGCAGATCGCCGCGATCGCCGCGCGGGCGCCCGTCCGGCTCGGCGACCTGACAGTGGAGGCTCCGAGATGACCCAGCCGCCGATTCTGATCCTGACCGAGGCGGAGCTGCGCGCCGCCGTGCCGCTCGACCTCGCCGCGGTGGACGCGACCGAGGCGGCCTTCGCGGCCCTCGCCCGGCCCGGCGCGCAGATGCCGCCGGTGCTGTCGATGGCCTTGCCGGAGGCGAATGGCGAGGTCGATGTGAAGACCGCCTTCCTGCCCGGCTTCGACGCCTTCGCCATCAAGGTCAGCCCCGGCTTCTTCGACAATCCGAAGCTGGGGCTGCCCAGCCTCAACGGGTTGATGTGCGCCTTCTCGGCGAAGACCGGGTTGGTGGAGGCGGTGCTGCTCGACAACGGCTATCTCACCAATGTCCGCACCGCCGCCGCGGGGGCCGTCGCCGCCCGCTGGCTGGCGCCGGAGCGGGTGGAGACCGCCGCCGTGCTGGGCGCGGGCGCGCAGGCGCGGCTGCAGATGATCGCCGCCCACCTCGTGCGCCCCTATGCGCGCGGGCTGGTCTGGGCCCGCGACCCGACCCGCGCGGAAGAGGCGGCGGCGGAGATCGCGGCGGCCACCGGCGCGGAGATCCGGGTCGCCGGGACCGCGGAGGAGGCCGTGTCGGCGGCGCGGCTGGTGATCACCGCCACCCCCGCCGCGTCCCCGATCCTGGAGGCGGGGTGGCTGGCGCCCGGGACCCATGTCACGGCCATGGGCTCGGACCAGCACGGCAAGAACGAGATCGACCCGAAGGCGCTCGCCGCCGCCGATCTCTATGTCTGCGACCGGGTGAGCCAGGCCGCGGCGCTGGGGGAATTGCGCGCGGCGCGCGAGGCGGGCTATCTGCCCGGGCCGCCGCCGGAACTGGGCGAGATCGTCGCCGGCCTCCGCTCCGGCCGCCTGAACGGCGAGGCCGTGACGATCTGCGACCTGACCGGGACCGGGGCGCAGGACACCGCCATCGCGGCCCATGCGCTCGCCGCCGCGCGGCGGGCGGGGGCCGGAACCGCCTTTCCCCGCTGAGGAGCCCCCCCACCCATGACCTCGCTCGCCATCACCGCCGGCCCCTACCGTTTCCTCGGCGTTCTCAATGAATTGCAGTGTCCGCGCACCTGCGCCGCGGTGCGCGCCGCCCTGCCCTTCGACGGCTCGGTCATCCATGTGCGCTGGTCGGGCGAGGCGGTCTGGGCGCCCTTGGGCGATCTGGATTTCGGCGTGCCCTACGAGGACCCGACCTCCTATCCCGCGCCCGGGCAGTTCCTGCTGTTCCCGGGGGGCGAGGGCCGGATTTCGGAGACGGAGATCCTCCTCGCCTACGGGCCGTGCCGCTTCGCCTCCAAGGCCGGGCAGTTGGCGGGGAACCCGTTCGCCACCATCGTCTCGGGCCTCGACAAGCTGGCGGAGCTGGGGCCGATGACCCTGCAGAAGGGCGCCCAGCGGCTGACGATGGAACTGGTCGAGGACGTCTGAGTCACGGGGGTGACATGCGTGCACCGGGCGTGCGCTGCGCGTATGCCGGGTGAAAGACTCGGGAATTCCGACGAAAACGGCCGCCCCTGACGGGGCGGCCGCGTTGTTCTCCGGGCCCGGGGGGCCGGGCCGCTCAATACCCCCGCAGGGTGGCGAAGCGGTCGGTGTGGAAGCGCTCGTCACCCAGCATCTGCGCGGCGGGGCGGGCGCGCTTCATGAACAGGCCGATGTCGAAGGCGTCGGTCATGCCGACGCCGCCATGCATCTGGATGCCCTCGTTGGTGGCGAGGTCCGCCACTTGCGCCGCCTTGGCCTTGGCGAGCGAAACCAGCAGCGGCGCCCGCTCCGACCCCTCGTCCAGCGCCGAGAGCGCGGCGAGCACCGCCGACTTCACCAGCTCCAGTTCCGCGAAGAGATGCGCGGCCCGGTGCTGGAGCGCCTGGAAGGTGCCGATGATGACGCCGAACTGCTTGCGCTCGTTGATATAGGCCACCGTGCGGTCGAAAGTCTCCAGGCTGAGGCCCAGAAGCTCCGCCGCCAGGTGCGCGGCCCCGATGTCGAGCACCTGCGCCAGCGCGCCGGCCCCGGTCGCCACGTCGCCCAGCGCCGCGGCGGGGGTGCCTTCGAAGCGCAGGATGGCGGCGTTGCGGCTGTCGACCATCACCGTCCGCTCGACCTCCAGCCCCGCGGCGCCGGCGTCGACGAGGAACAGGCCGACGGTCCCGTCGGGCGTCCGGGCGGAGACGATGATCTTGTCCGCCACATGCCCGTCGGCGACGTTGAGCTTGGCGCCCCGCAGCGTGAAGCCGTCGCCCGAGGGGGTCGCCTCGGTGTCCACCTGGGAGGGGCGATGACGGCGGAATTCGTCCACCGCCAGCGCCAGCAGCATCCCGCCCTCGGCCACCTTGGGCAGGATCTCCGCCTTCTGCGCGTCCGAGCCCGCCAGCGCCACGGCCGAGGCGCCCAGCACGGCGGTGGCGAAGAGCGGCGAGGGCGAGAGGTTGCGGCCCGCCGCCTCCATCACCAGCCCCATCGCCACGTGACCCATGCCGGCGCCGCCGAATTCCTCCGGCGCCAGCGCGCCGGCGAAGCCCATCGCCGCCATCTCGGCCCAGGCGTCGCGGGAGAAGCCGTCGGCGTCCTCCGCGTCGCGGATGCGGCGCAGTTCCTTCACCGGCAGCTTGTCGGCCATGAAGCGCGCGGCGCTGTCCTTCAGCATCCGGGCGTCGTCGTCGAGAACCAGATTGACCATGGTCTTCACCCCAGCCCGAGAATGTTCTTGGAGATGATGTTGAGCTGCACCTCGGAGGTGCCGCCCTCGATCGAGTTGGCCTTGGTGCGCAGCCAGGACCGGGGCAGCGCCCCGCCCTTGTGCGCCTGGCCTTCCCAGACCATGGCGTCCGCGCCCTCGGCGGCGATGGCGAGTTCGTAGCGGCGCTTGTTCAGCTCGGTGCCGTAGTATTTCAGCATGGCCGAGGCCGCGCCGACGCCCTGCCCGGCCTTGGCCTCGGCGTTGATGCGCTCCGAGGTCAGGGCGAAGGCCATGGCGTCGAGGTCCCAGCGCGCGAGATCGGTGCGCATCATCGGATCGTCGAGCTTGCCGTCGGCGTCGAAGCCGGTCGCGTCGGCCACCATCTCCCACAGCGGCTTGTCGCCCGAGGCGGTGCGGCCCATGTTCGAGATCATCTCGCGCTCATGGGTCAGCAGATACTTGGCGTAGGTCCAGCCGACGTTCTCCTCGCCGACGAGCTGGGATTTCTCCACCCGCACGTCGGTCAGGAAGGTCTCGCAGAAGGGCGAGGCGCCGGAGATCAGCTTGATCGGCCGGGTCTCGACCCCCGGGGTGGCCATGTCGAACAGGACGAGGCTGATGCCGAGCTGCTTCTTGGCGGCCGGGTCGGTGCGCACCAGGCAGAAGCACCAGTCGGCCTTGTTGGCGTAGCTGGTCCAGATCTTCTGACCGTTGACGATGTAGTGGTCGCCCTGGTCCACCGCGCGGGTCTGCAGCCCGGCGAGGTCGGAGCCCGCGCCCGGCTCGGAATAGCCCTGGCACCAGCGGATCTCGCCGCGGACGATGGGGGGAAGGTGCTGCTGCTTCAGCGCCTCGGAGCCGTATTTCAGCAGCGCCGGGCCGATCATCCAGATCCCGAAACTGTCGAGGGGAGAGCGGGCGTGGATGCGCGCCATCTCCTCGCGCAGGACCTTGGCCTGCTCCTTCGACAGGCCGCCGCCGCCGTATTCGACGGGCCATTCGGGGGCGGTCCAGCCGCGCTCGCCCATGCGCTCCATCCACAGGCGCTGGTCCTCGGACTTGAATTCGGGATTGCGGCCGCCCCAGCAGCGGTCGGCGTCCTCGCGCACCGGCTCGCGCATCGAGGCGGGGCAGTTCTCTTCCAGCCACGCCCGGGTCTCGGCCCGGAAATCCTCCAGATCGAACATGCCGATCCTCCCTTTTGTTCGGGTCGGATCGAACATGCCGATCCTCCCTATGATCCGTTCGCACCGCTCGGGCGGCGGCGTTCGGGGCGAAGGATACAGGGGGGGCGGGCGCAGGGCCAGCGGGAACATACGCGCGGGAATGTGAGGGAGGCGGGCGCCGCGGCGACCCGGACGAGGGCCGCGGCCGGGCGCCCGCGGCGCAGGGCGGCGAGGCGCCCGGCCGCGCGGGTCAGAGCCGCGCGCGGGTCACGCCCTTCAACATCGCCTGCGTGCCCGACAGGGTGCAAAGCTCGGTCGCCGGGGTGGTCACCGCGTCGGCGGCGGCGGCCATGGCGAAGGCCAGCGCGTCCTCGAAGGGCCATTCCTGAGAGAGCCCCGTGCAGAGCCCGGCCACGAAACTGTCCCCGGCGCCGGTGGAGGAGACGACCTCCACAAGCGGCGGCGAGACCCGCCAGGCCCCGTCGGGCGTCGCCGCCGCCGCCCCGTCTCCGCCTACGGTGACGATGGCGATGCGCGCGGCGCCCCGGTCGACGAGGGCGCGGGCGAGCTCCGCCGCCTCCGCCAGACCGATTTCGGGGCGGCCCATCAGCTCCGCCCCCTCGTGGCGGTCCATACGCAGCACATGGGCGCCGGTGTTGGGCATGGCGGCGTCGAAGAGCGCGGGGCCGGAGGTGTCCACCACCACCCGCGCGCCCAGCGGCTGCAGCGCGGCGCAGAGGCGGCGGGGGAAGTCGGCCGGCACGCCCGCGGGCTGGCTGCCGGACAGGACCACCAGATCGCCGGCCCCCGCGAGGTCCGAAAGCGCGGCCAGCGCCCCCTGCCAGCAGGTGTCCGACCACGGCGCGCCGGGCAGGACGAAGCGGTATTGCCCGCCCCCCGCCCGGTCATGCACGGCGAGGGACTGGCGGGTTTCGGCCGCGACCTCGTGCCAATGGGCGGCGAGACCCTGCGCCTCGGCCAGCGCCCGGTAGCTGCCGCCCAGCGCCCCGCCGACGCAGATGAAGGCGAGGCTGTCGCGCCCGAACCGCCCCAGCGCGCGGGAGACGTTGGCCCCGCCGCCGCCGGGGTCGAGCCGGGGGGCGGCGCAGCGCATCTTGGCGCCCTCCACCAGCCGGGCGACCTCGGTGGTCTGGTCTAGGGCGGGGTTCAGGGTGACGGTGAGGATGCGGGGCATTCGGGCCTTCCGGAGGGGCGGGAGCGGCGGATGGGTCGGGACGGGAGCCTAGAGGCGGCGGGACGGACGATCCACCGGCGCGGGGTCGCGGGGGACGAGGCAGGACGGACGCGGAGAGATGGGGGAGACGGCGGCCGGACGCCGCCCGCCAGGGACGCGGACCGCCGCGCGGCCCCGGCCGAGGCCGGAGCGGGGCCGGGCCGCCGCCGCCTCGCCCGCGCGGGACCGGCCAAGCCCCTTGCCATTCCGCGCCCCCGGGGCGAGCCTCGCGCGCATGAGCATCCCGCCCCTTCCCCCCTGCCGGATCACCCTGCGCCTCGTGTTCGAGGGCGGCGCGATGCTCGGCCCCGGCAAGGCCGCGCTGCTGGAGGGGATCCGCGACCGCGGCTCCATCGCCGCGGCGGGGCGGGCGATGGGGATGAGCTACAAGCGCGCCTGGACCCTGGTGGAGGAGATGAACGCCGCCTTCCGCACCCCGCTGGTGGAGCGCGTGCGCGGCGGCGCGCGCGGCGGCGGCGCGGCGCTGACCGGCGCCGGTTCGGCGGCCCTGGCCCATTACCGCGCCTTCGAGGCCAATGCGGCGCTGGCCGGCGCGGCGGATATCGAGGCGATCGCGGCCCTGCTGCCTGGCGGCGCAGGACGTCGCGCCGAAGCCGGCGGGGACGGGGACGGGGACGCCGAATCGCTGGAGATGGCGGCGAAGGATATGGCCGGACGGAAATAACGCTTGCCAAGACGCCCCGGACGGAGCGATGTTTCCGCTCGAACCCATCGCCCCTCCGACCGCCCCTCCTTCCCCGGGGCCGCGGGCCCGTTCGGCCCGCTCTTCCCTCGCAGCCAGCGCCCGCCCGCGATCCGGGACGCGGCGCCCGCCAGACCGTCCGTTCCGCCGGCCCGCCGACCTTCCCTCCGGGCCGACCTCCTGAACCGGGAGACCCGCCATGACCTGCCGCGCGCCCCTCAGCTTCGACCGCCGCCGCGTGTTCCGCATGGCCCTGCGCCGCGCCGGCTCCGGCCTTCTCGCCGCGCTGGCGCTGGCGGCGAGCCTGCCGCTCTGCGCCCAGGCGGCGCCCCAGGCGCAGGCCGCGCCGCCGCCGCTGACCGTGTTCGCCGCAGCGAGCCTGAAGACCGCGCTGGACGAGATCGGCGGGGCCTGGACCGCGGCCACCGGCGGGCGGCTGGCGATCTCCTACGCCGGGTCCTCGGCGCTGGCCCGGCAGATCGAGCAGGGGGCGCCGGCCGACCTGTTCCTGTCCGCGAACGCCGCCTGGATGGACCGGCTGGAGACCGCCGGGCTGATCCGTGCGGACACCCGGCGCGATGTGGCGGGCAACGCGCTGGTGCTGATCGCCCACGACCCCGCGGCCCCGAAGGCGGACCTGGCGGCGGGCTTCGACCTGGCCGGTCGGCTGGAGGGCGGGCGGCTGGCCATGGCGCTGGTCGACGCGGTGCCGGCCGGGATCTACGGCAAGCAGGCGCTGGGCGCGCTGGGGCTGTGGGAGGGCGTCGCGCCGCATCTGGCGCAGGCCGACAACGTGCGCGCCGCCCTGGCGCTGGTGGCGACCGGAGAGGCGCCCTACGGCATCGTCTACGCCACCGACGCCACGCCCGAGCCGCGGGTGACCGTGGTCGGCGCCTTCCCCGCCGCCAGCCATGACCCCATCGTCTATCCCGCCGCCGCGACGGCGGAGAGCGACGCGCCCGACGCCGCGGCCGCCTTCCTCGACTTCCTCGCCGGGCCGGAGGCGCGCGCCGCGCTGACCCGTCAGGGTTTTTCGATCCCCGACTGACGGGCGAGCGAACGAGCGGGCGGGCCGACCTGTGGGGGATTTCCTGACCGGAGACTGGGGGCTCGGCCCCGAAGGGCGCGAGGCGCTGGCCCTGTCGCTGCGCGTGGCGCTGTGGTCGACGCTCTGGGCGCTGCCGCCGGCGGTGGGGGTGGCGATGCTGCTGGCCCGCGGGCGGTTTCCCGGCCGGGCGCTGCTGAACGGGGCGGTGCATCTGCCGCTGGTGCTGCCCCCGGTCGCCACCGGCTATCTGCTGCTGGTGCTCTTCGGGCGGCGCGGCCCGGTCGGCGGCTGGCTGGAGGAGAGCTTCGGCCTGGTGCTCGCCTTCCGCTGGACGGGCGCGGCGCTGGCGGCGGCGGTGATGTCCTTCCCGCTGATGGTGCGCGCCATCCGTCTGGCGATCGAGGCGGTGGACCCGAAGCTGGAGCAGGCGGCCGCCACGCTGGGCGCGCCGCGCGCGGCGGTGTTCGCGCTGGTCACCCTGCCGCTGATCCTTCCCGGCGTGCTGGCCGGCGCGGTGCTGGGCTTCGCCCGCGCGATGGGGGAGTTCGGGGCGACGATCACCTTCGTCTCCTCCATCCCCGGAGAGACGCGGACCCTGCCCGCCGCCATCTACGCCTTCCTCCAGACGCCCGGCGGCGAGGGGCCGGCGCTGCGGCTGGTGGCGGTGTCGGTGGCGGTGTCGATGGCGGCCCTTCTGGTTTCCGAGGCGCTGGCGGCCCGGGTCGCCCGCCGGGTCGGGGGGGCGTGAGGCGATGCTCGCGGTCGACATCCGCCACGACTTCCCCGGCTTCGCGCTGGACGCGCGTTTCGAGGCGCCGCCGGGGGTGACGGCGCTGTTCGGGCGCTCGGGCTCCGGCAAGACCACGGTGGTCAACGCGGTGGCGGGGCTGCTGAGGCCGGAGGCGGGCCGCATCGCGCTGGACGGGGAGGCGCTGTTCGACGCCGCCGCCCGCCGCTGCGCCCCGCCGCACCGGCGGCGGATCGGCTACGTGTTCCAGGAGGCGCGGCTGTTCCCGCATCTGACGGTGCGCGCCAACCTGCGCTTCGGCGGCTGGTTCGCGCCGGGACGCGCGGCGCCGGGGGAGTTCGGGCGGGTGGTGGAGATGCTGGGCATCGGCCCGCTGCTGGCCCGCCGCCCCGGCGCGCTGTCGGGGGGGGAGCGCCAGCGGGTCGCCATCGGCCGCGCCCTGCTGGCCCGGCCGCGGATGCTGTTGATGGACGAGCCGCTGGCGGCGCTGGACGAGGCCCGCAAGGCCGAGATCCTGCCCTATCTGGAACGCCTGCGCGACGCGGCCGGGGTCCCGATCCTCTATGTCAGCCACGCCCTGCCGGAGGTGGCGCGGCTGGCGACCACGGTGGTGGCGATGGAGGCGGGGCGCGTGGTCCGCGCCGGGCCGGCGGCGGAGGTGCTGTCCGACCCCGCCGCGGTCCCCGCGCTGGGCGTGCGCGACGCGGGCGCGGTGCTGGGCGGGCGGGTGACCGGCCATCACGCCGACGGGTTGACGGAGGTGGAGACCTCGGCCGGGCCGCTGCTGCTGCCCCGGCTCGACGCGCCCGCCGGCGCGCGGCTGCGGGTGCGGATCGCGGCGTCGGAGGTGATCCTCGCCCGCGCCCGGCCGGAGGGGCTGTCGGCGCTCAACATCCTGGAGGCGGAGGTGACCGCCCTGCGGCTGGGCGAGGGCGGCGGCGCGATGGTGCAGCTTCGCGCGGGCGACGACCTGCTGCTGGCCCGGGTCACGCGGCGATCGGCGGAGGCGCTGTCGCTCGTCCCCGGCGCCCGCTGCTGGTGCGTGGTCAAGTCGGTGGCGGTGGCGCGCGCCGATGTGGGCCGGGCGGCGGCGGAGGGCGGGCCGCCGGCGGAACGCGCGCCCGGGGCCTGACGCGGGGCCTCCCCCCGGGCCACGCCCCGCCGGCGGCCCCCCGCGCGAGGCCCCGGGTCGAGCCCGGGGCGCATGTTCCGCCGATGCGGCGCGGCCGCGGTCCGGCCTACGCGGCCGAGAGCGCGATGTAGCGGCCGAGGTGGAAGTCGGCGTCGCCGAGCTGGTGGTCGATCATCATCGCCCGCTTGGCGTAATGCGACACGTCCAGCTCCTGAGTCATGCCGATGCCGCCATGCATCTGCACCGCCTCCTCCGCCGTCCGGGTCGCGGCCTCCCCGATGGTGAACTTGGCCGCCGACAGGGCCCGGTCGCGCGTCGCCGCATCCGCCCCCATCGCCGCGGCGGCGTTGATGACCGAGGAGCGGGCCTGCTCCATCTCCACCAGCAGCTCCGCCATGCGGTGCTGAAGCGCCTGGTTGCGGCCGATGGGGGCGCCGAACTGCTTGCGGGTGCGCAGATAGTCGAGCGTGTCGGCCTTCAGCCGCTCCATCACCCCCAGCGCCTCGGCGCAGAGCGCGAGGGCGCCGACGGCGACAGCGGCCTGCATCGGCCCGGATCCGCAGAGCCGCGCCTGCGGCGGGACCGCGACGCCGGACAGGGTCAGCTCCGCGGCGCGCCGGCCGTCATGGGTGGCGTAGCCGCGCATGTCGATGGAAGCGGCCGGGACCAGGAACAGCGCGATGTCGCCGTCCGCCTCCCGCGCCGAGACGATCACGTCGTCCGCCGCCTCGGCATGAAGCGCCACCGCCTTGGCGCCGTCGAGCCTCCAGCCCTCCGCCGTCCGGACCGCGGTGGCGCGGACGTCGGAGACGTCGTAGCGCGCATGGGGCTCGTGGAAGGCGACGGTCGTCAGCCGCCCGCCCGCGATCAGCCCTTCCAGCCGGTCGGGCGCGGCCAGCGCGAACACGGTCCCCGCCATCAGCGCCGGCAGCATCGGTTCGGCCGCCAGGGCGGCGCCCAGGGTCTCGAACACCGCGGTCACGTCGAACGGGTCGCCGCCGAAGCCGCCGGCCTCCTCCGGGAACAGCGCGCCGATGGCGCCCAGCTCCGCCAGTCCCGCCCAAGTCTCCCGGTCATGCCAGGGGGCGGCGCCGGCGGCGGCGCGGCGCGCCTCCAGGCCGCGACGGTCGCGCAGAAAGCGGGTGAGGGTGTCGACCAGCGCCTGCCGGTCCTCGCCGAGGGTGAAATCCATTCCGGGTCTCCTTCACAGGCCGAGCAGGGTCTTGGCGACGATGTTCTTCTGGATCTCGTTGGATCCGCCATAGATCGTCAGCTTGCGCAGGTTGAGATATTGCGCGGTGACGGGCCCCGCGTGATCGGGGCCGACCGGGGCGGCGTTGGTCCCCTCCGGCGCCTCGGGCGGGAAGGGCTGGGCGTAGGGGCCGACGGCGCGGCGGGTCAGGGCGCTGATCTCCTGGCGCAGCTCGGTGCCCTTGATCTTGAGCATCGAGCTTTCCGCCCCCGGCGCCGCGCCCCGCGCCGCCGCCGCCACCACGCGCATCGTCGTCGTCTCCAGATTGGCGAGCGCGATTTCGGCCCGCGCCAGACGCGCGGCGAACAACGGGTCCTCGGCCAGCGGGCGGCCGCCGGAACGTTCGGTCCGGGCGATGACCCGCAGCCGGCCCAGCGCGGCGCGCGAGGCGCCGACGCCGGCCATCGAGGTCCGCTCATAGGTCAGCAGATACTTGGCGTAGGTCCAGCCGCGGCCTTCCTCGCCCACCAGGTTCTCGACCGGCACGCGGACGTCGGTGAGGAAGATCTCGTTGACCTCGTGGTCGCCGTCGAGGGTGATGATCGGCCGGACCTCGACCCCCGGCGAGGTCATGTCGACCAGCAGGAAGGAGATCCCCTCCTGCGGCTTGCCGCCGGCGTCGGTGCGCACCAGGCAGAAGATCATGTTCGCGTGCTGGCCATAGCTGGTCCAGGTCTTCTGCCCGTTGACGACGTAGTGGTCGCCGTCGCGCAGCGCCGTGGTCCGGACGCTGGCGAGGTCGGAGCCGGCGCCCGGCTCCGAATAGCCCTGGCACCACCAGTCCTCGCCGCGCAGCATGCGGGGCAGCCAATGGGCCTTCTGCGCCTCGGAGCCATACTTGATCAGCACCGGCGCCAGCATGCTCAGGCCGAAGGGGATCACCATGGGCGCGCAGGCCCGGGCGGTCTCCATCTCGAAGATGAAGCGTTGCACGACGCTCCAGCCCGCGCCGCCGTATTCGACCGGCCAGTGGGGGGCGAGCCAGCCGCGGCGGGCGAGGATGGCGTGCCATTCCTCGGTCTCCGCCTTGCTCAGCCGGCGGCCGTCGCGGACCTTGTCGGAGAGGCGGGCGGGCAGTTCGGCGTCGAGGAAGGCGCGCACCTCGGTGCGGAACGCCTCCTCTTCCTGGGTGTAGGCGAGGTCCATGGGGTCTCCTTTCGGCGGGGCGCCGGCGGATGGGTGAGGATCGGGAGGGGCGCGCGGGGCGTCAGGCGGCCGCGTCGGGGTCGCCGTGATGCGCCTTGAGGCTGGCGCCGGGCAGCCGGCGGATGCGGAACATGCTGTCCGGCGTGATCTGCGCATAGTCGTGCAGGCCGCCGCCGCGCAGGATCGGGCGCGCCTCCGCGGTCTGGTAGACGCCATCGACCAGCAGGCGGCGGTCGATATGCACGGCCACCACCTCGCCCAGCACCAGCCAGCCCGAGACAGGCTCGCCGGCCTGGTTCCGGAAGCGCACGATGTCGACGACCCTGCATTCCATCGCCGCGCGCGCCTCCGCCACCCGGGGGGCGGCGACCTTCCAGCCCGGCGCCTCGGTCACCCCGGCGAGACCGAACTCGTCGATCCCCGGCGGCACGGGGGCGGAGCTGTCGTTCATCGCCTCGCCCAGTTCGCGGGTCACCAGGCTCCAGGTGAACTCGCGGGTTTCGGAGGCGTTGCGCACGCTGTCCTTCCACGCGATCGACGAGAAGCCGATGATCGGCGGATCGTAGTTGAAGGCGTTGAAGAAGCTGTAGGGCGCGAGGTTGCGGCGGCCCTGCCGGTCGCGGGTCGCGATCCAGCCGATCGGCCGCGGCGCGATGATGGCGTTGAGCGGGTCGTGGCGGAGGCCGTGGCCGTCCGCCGGCGCGTAGCTGTGAAACTCGATCCCGGTCACGGAACGCGGTCCTCCCCTGTCGTCGTTATCTTTGTCGTTGTCGTTTTCGTTGGTCCCGGGGGCGGCGACGGGGGCCGCTTCCGGATCGGGGGGCAGAGTGCATTCTAATTTAGAACTTGTCCAGCGCGATCTGGCCGCCTACGTCGCGCGCCCGATTTCGACCGACCGGAGGCGCCCTGTTCGAGGTCCATTGCATTCTGTTTTAGAACTCACTACGCATGAGTCCGCGGCCGCCGAGTCCCGGCCGCCAAGCAGACAGGTTTCAGGGGAGCGACATGGAACAACGCAACGCATCGGTGGCCGTGATCGGCGCCGGCAGCTTCATCGGCGCGGCCATCGCCAAGCGCTTCGCGCGCGAAGGCTTCGCCGTGCATCTGGGCCGGCGGGGCGGCGACAAGCTCGTCCCCCTGATCGAGGAGATCGAGGCCATGGGGGGCCGCGCCACCGGCCGCGGTCTCGACGCCCGCCAGCCCGAGGACGTGACCGCCTTCCTGGCCGAGGCCGAGGCGGTCGCGCCGCTGGAGGTCTGCATCTTCAACATCGGCGCCAACGTCAATTTCCCGCTGACCGAGACCACCGACCGGGTGTTCCGCA